>JAILPW010000052.1:0-48869 GCA_024699245.1 Clostridia bacterium
TCTGTCTTTGAACTCTTTGCTCAATAAGAACTCGTTTGCGCACTGGGCACCGTTAAGATCACCGTTTCCTACGTGCTCACACCAGAAGGCTTTTCCTTCAGGTTCGGATGCACGACCGAGAGCTACAGTGTAAAGTCTCTCTACGAAATCCTCAAATCCGCCGCCCTTAGCAGGTTCGGGAGTGATGGTAGGATCAGGTTGAACCGGATCCGGTTTTGGCGGATAAGGCTCATATGTAAGCTTAACCGTAAAATAATCTTTGGGTGACCCATATGGAATAGATGAAACATAATCCGCAGGATTCATGAAGTAAAAATAATACGTCTGACCTGCTTTAAGATCTATCTTAAGATTCAGCTGATAGTCCACACCCTCAGCCGCTATTCTTCGTTCATACTCATTATTGTCTTTACACTCCACCTTGTTTATTTTGTTATCATACCACCCTATACATTTATCGTTAGCATCAAATACTGCAACGTATGGGTTATTCTCATCTCCGCTTCTTGAAGTGCATGTGTAGATTCCGTCTTTATCCGGAGTAAATGAATAACATACATTCTCAAATTCTTCAAATTTAAACGGACAATATATCTCTTCTTCCTTATCAAGGGTCAAAATGTTTGAACCCGGATCAGTTTTCACAAATACTGCTGCCTTTGCCTCTACATCCGCAGAAGTGTATTTGGAATTATGGTAAAAGATACTCATATTGATCATTCTGCTATTGGTAACATTTGATATATTAACTGTAACCGGATCATAATCATATTTAATACCCACTTTATGAACAAAATTACAGCTTTTGACTTGCGGATTGTCATTTGAATTCGGAAAAGGCACGGAAAAATCCGTTCCTGACTCAATAAGATAATTTCTCATCCTTTCACAATCGAATCTCGGATTGGCATCTAACAGACCTTTCATCGTATATGTAAACTTATATCCTTCTACATCTAATGAAAACTGCTTTTCCTCGCCTGCTTTAAGATCAAAACTGTCAACAACCTGATCCCCATAGATCATCTTGACACTTTGCTTACTGTTATTGGATTTGTAACATATCTTAACTGTTTCGTCCTTTTGAATTGCAGCCTCATTATCCATAAAGTCTGGCAAAACAGTGGTCCTTATCGTTTCCTCCAGATCATCCGTCTTTTTCACAATATATCCGTCTATCTTAAGTATCTTAAATGTTGTATCTTTTGTGCAGTTAACAGTGATTATGATTTTGGAATCTTCATTAATGACTTGATAACAACCATACACATCCGGGGACAGACTATACTTATTCTCATAATATGTACCATAATATCCTTCATAGATTTGAACAAGCTCAATATTGGATCCTTCTAATTCATCCAAAGTCAGATAACAACTCGATTGTTTTTCTACATACATGGTAAAGACTGTCTCGCCCGCCTTTACTTCCGTTTCGAAAAAACCTTTCTCATCAAATACAATGACGTTTTCTTCATTTGCAGAAGCAATCATAACAGGCATTGCCATAACCATCATTGCTGAAAGGATGATGCATACTAATTTCTTTAACATTTAACCTCCCCTTTCTGTATTCTATCTGCCTATTGCATAGTTAGCGCAGATCTCCGTGAACTCCTGTAACTGAACAAAACTGCTGAAAACTGATCATTGATCATTCCGTTGTTCATGTTTGTAGTCTTAAGCTCCATTTCAGTAATTATTTGCATTATAGCACGTGATCTTTTCACTTTTTCACATCATATCGAAAAAGAAGTCCCTCTATTAAGCTATCAACAAAGAATTAACCGCAAAAGAAAAAGGATCGCACCCTTCCGGATGCGATCCCCTGATAAACTAATCTGTTATTTCAGAATCAAGCGTTGCAGATAATGGAGAAATCCTCAGCCTTGAGGGAAGCACCGCCAACGAGACCGCCGTTGATGTCCTTCTGAGCGAAGAGGCCTGCAGCGTTCTTAGCATTGCAGGATCCGCCGTACTGGATCGTCATAGCCTCAGCGCACTTGTCGCAGTAGAGCTCAGCGATAACGCCACGGATGAACTTACAAACTTCCTCAGCCTGCTCGTCTGTAGCTGTCTTACCTGTTCCGATAGCCCAGATCGGCTCATAAGCGATAGTGATCTGGCAGAGCTTGTTAGCAGGGATATCCTTGAAAGCTCCGACGATCTGACCCTTGATCCAGTCAAATGTCTCGCCTGCTTCACGCTGTGCGAGGGACTCACCGCAGCAGATGATAGGCTTAACACCATACTTAAGAAGTGCGAGAGCCTTCTTGTTAACTGTCTCGTCTGTCTCAGCATTGTACTCACGACGCTCGGAGTGACCGATGATACAGTATGTAACACCCATCTTAGCGAGCCAGAGTGGAGAGATCTCGCCTGTGAATGCACCCTTCTCTTCGAAGTGGCAGTTCTGAGCAGCGATCTTGATGTTTGTGTAAGCAGCAGCCTCAACTGCAGCTGCGAGAGCTGTAGCAGGAACGCCCAAAGCGATCTTGGATGTAGCATCCTTTACGAGCGGCTTGAGCTCTTCGATGAGCTTAACTGCATCTGCAGGGATACCGCAGTTCATCTTCCAGTTACCAGCTGCGAATGTTCTGCCGATCTCCTTGTCGTTAAGGCAATCGATACCCGGGAGAACCTTACCCTCGATGAACTCGAGAGAAGCACCACCACCTGTGGAGATGTGTGTTACCTTATCAGCGAAGCCGAGCTTCTCGATAGCAGCAGCGGAGTCACCGCCACCGATGATGGAGATTGCCTCAGACTCAGCGATAGCAGCTGCGAGAGCCTTTGTACCGACTGCGAACTTCTCGAACTCGAATACGCCTGCAGGACCGTTCCAGATAACTGTCTTAGCGCCCTTGATCTCAGCGGAGAATTCCTCGATAGTCTTAGGACCGATGTCGAGACCTTCCCATCCGTCAGGGATCTCCATTGAAGGAACTACCTTGCTCTCAGCATCAGCTGCGAACTCTGTAGCAACAACCGTATCTGTAGGAAGGAGGAGCTTAACGCCCTTCTCCTGTGCCTTAGCAAGGAGCTCTTTTGCGAGCTCAACCTTGTCAGCCTCGAAAAGGGAGTTACCGATCGTACCGCCCTGAGCTGCGATAAATGTATAAGCCATACCACCACCGATGATGATAGTGTCAGCCTTGTCCATGAGGTTTGTGATAACACCGATCTTATCGGAAACCTTAGCACCGCCAAGGATAGCTACGAATGGACGCTTAGGATCTGCGAGAGCACCGCCGATGAACTTGATCTCCTTCTCGATGAGGTATCCGGAAGCGGATGGGAGATAGTTAGCAAGACCAGCTGTAGAAGCGTGTGCACGGTGAGCTGTACCGAAAGCATCGTTTACATAAAGGTCAGCCATGGAAGCGAGCTCAGCTGCGAACTTAGGGTCGTTCTTTGTCTCTTCCTTGTGGAAACGAACGTTCTCGAGCATCAAGATCTCGCCATCCTGAAGAGCTGCTGCCTTAGCCTTAGCATCTTCGCCGATAACGTCAGCTGCGAGTGTAACAGGCTTTCCGATGAGCTCAGCAAGTCTGTCTGCTGCAGGCTTCATGGAGAACTTAGCCTCAGGACCGTTCTTCGGACGTCCGAGGTGTGAAACGAGGATAACTTTAGCATTGTTATCTACGAGATATTTGATAGTAGGGAGAGCACCCTTGATACGCTTATCGTCTGTGATAGCGCCTGTCTCTTTGTCGAGCGGAACGTTAAAGTCAACACGGACTATAACTCTTTTTCCGGCAACATTTAAATCTTCAACATTTTTCTTTTGAACCATTGCCATATGTAGATCACTCCTGTGAATTTTTATAGTTTTGGCACAATTCGCGCCATCCTTTCCGATTATACATTCATCCCTCTTTTTATAAAAGAACGGATTTGCGTCAAACCTGAGCAAATTTTCATTTTTTTCGATTTTTTCTTTTAAATAAGCCAAAAGAAATTTCATTTGCTTTTCGAAAAGGCTCAAAAAGCTCTTCTCTATCTTATAGGATCGGCATTTTCACAAGCCCGCAAAAATACAGTCATGTGTACCGTTCTTAAAGAACTGTACATTCAACGGGATTTTTGCACTTTTTACCGTCATTTGTACCGTTCTTAGGAACTGTACTTTTAGCGGGAATTTCGCACAATTTACCGTCATAAATACAGTTCTATAGGACTGTACTATTTACAGGTTGTTTTTATCCTCGAAAAAAATGAAGTCCCCGGGTTCCACTTGGCCATGGGTTGTGTACAGGCATGTTTGGCTTTGTGGTTCCCGTCGGGACTTCGTTTCCGTTATCAGTTATAAACGAGGTGCTTTACACACTTCGTAAACCGCTTATTTAGTTGTCGATGACCGCGAACTTGATGGTGCAGCTGCACTTGAGCTCGCCGTCCACGGTGGCTTTTGCTTCACCGATACCCATAGGTCCTCTGACCTGGGTGATCTTTGTCTCGAGAGTGAGCACATCGCCCGGAACTACAGGCTTTTTGAACTTGCAGTTGTCGATGCCGGTGAACACGGCGATCTTGCCCTTGTTCTCCTCTTTGCAAAGGATAGCGACTGCGCCCGTCTGAGCGAGAGCCTCTACGATAAGAACGCCCGGCATGATGGCCATCTGCGGGAAGTGTCCTGCAAAGAAAGGCTCATTGAAGCTCACGCACTTTTTTCCGATCGCATACTGACCCGGCTCGAAGTCTTCGATCCTGTCGATAAGAAGGAACGGACTTCTGTGCGGGAGGATATCCTTGATCTGTTCGATATTGAGAGAATTAGCCATGGTGCTCCTCCTTATCCTTCGTACTTCTTAAGTACGATAACCGCGTTATGGCCTCCGAATCCGAGTGAGTTGGACATTGCGTATGTGATGTCCTTCTTAACGCCCTCACCGAAGCAGTAGTTGAGGTCGCACTCTTCGCCCGGTGTCTTGGATCCTGCCGTTACGTGGATGTAGCCCTCTTCGATGGACTTAACCACATCGATGGCCTCGATAGCTCCTGCGCCTCCGAGGAGATGTCCTGTCATGGACTTTGTGGAGTTGATGTGTGTCTTATAAGCATCATCGCCCATAGCGAACTTGATCGCCCTTGTCTCAAAAAGGTCGTTATGGTGTGTGGATGTTCCGTGAGCGTTGATATAGTCGACCTGGCTCGGCTCGATGCCCGCATCCTGCATAGCATACTTCATAGCCATTCCTGCGCCGCTTCCGTCTTCAGCAGGTGAAGTGATGTGGAATGCGTCACATGTAGCACCGTAACCTACGACCTCAGCGTAGATCTTAGCGCCTCTTGCCTTGGCGTGCTCTTCTTCCTCGAGTACGAGGATACCTGCACCCTCACCGATAACAAAGCCGTCACGCTCAGCATCGAACGGTCTTGAAGCCGTATCCGGATCTTCGTTGGTTGAAAGAGCCGTAAGGGATGTAAATCCTGCAACGCCCAGAGGACAGATAGCTGCCTCAGTACCGCCTGCAAAGATAACGTCAGCTTCGCCATATGCGATGGATCTGAAAGCCTCACCGATACAGTTTGTACCTGTTGCGCATGCCGTTACTACATCGATATTCTTACCCTTGAGTCCCAAAAGGATAGCAACGTTACCTGCAGCCATGTTGGAGATCATCATAGGGATGTACATAGGAGCGACCTTTGAAGGGCCGAACTTAGGATTGATGAGCTTTCCGTACTCTCTCTCGTTAGCCTGCATTGAACCGACGCCTGAACCAACGATACATCCGACTCTGAAAGCATCCTCTTTCTCCATATCAAGACCTGAGTCCTTCATAGCCTGGCATGCTGCTGCCATAGCGTACTGTGAGAAGAGCTCTGCTCTCTTGGCTGTCTTGAAGTCCATGTAGTCCGTTGCGTTGAAGTCTTTTACTTCTGCAGCGAGCTTGACCTTATAGTCAGTCGTGTCGAACTTTGTGATAGGTCCGATACCACACTTGCCTGCCTTAAGGTTTTCCCAATATGTATTTACGTCATTACCGATCGGTGTGATAGCACCAAGACCTGTGATTACTACTTTTCTTCCGTTCATGTTAATTACCTCACATTACCATTCCGCCGTCGACGTTGATCACCTGACCTGTTACGTAGCTTGCCTTGTCTGAACAAAGGAAAGATACGACATTGGCGATGTCTTCCGGCTCTGCACATTTCTTCATAGGGATCTGGGCAAGGATAGCCTCCTTGACCTTATCGCTCAATACTTCCGTCATGTCTGTCTTAACGTAACCCGGTGCTACGCTGTTAACCGTGATGCCTCTTGTAGCGAGCTCTTTTGCTGCGGACTTTGTAAGGCCGATGATGCCTGCCTTGGAAGCAGCGTAGTTAGCCTGACCTGCGTTACCCGTTACACCGACTACGGAACTTATGTTAACGATGCGGCCGCTTCTTGCCTTCATCATGATCGGAGTAACTGCCTTGGTGCAGTTGAAAGCACCCTTAAGATTTGTATTGATGATGGAATCAAAGTCCTCTTCCGTCATTCTCATGATAAGACCGTCTTTTGTCTTACCTGCGTTATTAACGAGAACGTCAACGCTTCCGAGCTTTTCCAATACCTCAGCCGTCATCTTCTCTACCTGCTCGAGTGAAGATACGTCGCACTGAACTGCGATGGCACTTCTTCCCGTTGCCTTGATCTCTTCAGCGAGACTTTCTGCACGCTCTTTGGATCCCTGATAGATGATCGCTACGTCAAAACCGTCTGCTGCGAGGCTTTTTACGATAGCTGCGCCGATTCCTCTGGAGCCGCCGGTTACGATTGCTGCTTTACCCATAAAGTCCCTCCGTTAAACTATTTCCTTAAGTTTCTCAAGATCTTCGACAGTTGCGATGTTGATGACTACCGCCTCCGGATCGATCTTCTTCATGAAACCTGCGATCGTCTTGCCCGGGCCGATCTCGATAAAGAGATCGACACCGTCAGCGATCATAGTCCTTACACTGTCTTCCCACCTTACAGGCGAATAGACCTGCTTGATAAGATTGTCTTTTACTTCATTCTTATCTGTTACTATCTTAGCATTAACATTAGCAACATAAGGGAATTCCATATCGTTGACCGTAACGTCTTCCATTACCTTCTCGAGCTTCTCGGCTGCCTCGCACATAAGTGTGGAGTGGAAAGCACCTGATACGTTCAAAGGTACTACTCTCTTAGCGCCCTTTTCCTCCTTGAGGATCTCGCCTGCCTTTGTAACAGCTTCCTTCTCACCTGAGATAACGATCTGACCAGGGCAATTTAAGTTAGCTACGCAAGCACCCTCGATGCTGTCGCATACTTCCTGAACAGGCTCTCTTCCAAGGCCGATGATGGCACTCATACCGCCCTCAACACCCGGGCAGCTGTTCTGCATGAACTTGCCTCTCTGGTAGATGAGCTTATATGCATCCTCAGGCTTCAAAGCCTTGTTGGCGATCAAAGCCGCATACTCACCGAGTGAAAGACCTGCCGCACAGGAAGCCTTAACACCCATCTTCTCTACAACCTTTGTCATGGCAGCACATGTAGCCACGATGGAAAGCTGTGTATATTCTGTCTGATTGATAAGTTCATTCTCCTCGAAAAGGATCTTCTCAAGGTCAATTCCCGATTCCTTGGAAGCGAGCTTGATCTGCTCTCTTGCTTCTTCGAAGTTATCGAAAAAGTCCTTTCCCATTCCTACTGCCTGAACTCCCTGTCCGGGATAAACAAATGCTATCTTACTCATACCTTAAGTAACTTTTCTCCTTCTGTCATGATATCTTCGATGATCTGCTTACAGGTCCTCTGCTCTTTAACAAGACCTGAGATCTGACCTGCCATTACGCTTCCCATCTTTGTGTCACCGTCAACAACTGCCTTACGGAGTGCGCCGAGTGTGAGCTGCTCGAGCTCATCCAATGAAGCACCCTCAGACTCGAGCTTCAGGTACTCTGTAACCATCTGGTTTCTGAGGATCCTTACAGGGTGACCTGTGCTTCTGCCCGTTACCTTGGAGTCGATGTCCTTAGCCTTCATAACGAAGTCCTTGTAGTTCTGGTGAACGTTTGTCTCCTCTGCACAGATGAAGACTGTTCCCATCTGAACTGCCTTAGCGCCCAGCATGAATGCTGCAGCAAATCCTCTGCCGTCAGCGATACCGCCTGCTGCGATAACAGGGATATTAACTGCATCTACGACCTGAGGAACGAGTGTCATCGTTGTTGCTTCACCGATATGTCCGCCGGACTCTGTACCTTCTGCAACTACTGCGTCAGCGCCGACCTTTTCCATTCTCTTTGCGTATGCTACGGAAGCGATTACAGGGATAACCTTGATGCCTGCTTCTTTCCACATAGGCATGAACTTTTCAGGTGAACCTGCACCTGTTGTTACAACCTTAACGTCCTCTTCAACGAGCATCTTTGCGATCTCCGGAGCGTGTGGGTTCATGAGCATTACGTTTACGCCGAATGGCTTATTTGTGAGCTTCTTTACTTCTCTTACCTGGTTTCTTACCATCTCGGCATCCATTCCGCCTGCACCGATGATACCGAGGCCGCCAGCCTCAGAAACCGCAGCTGCGAGATGATAGTCAGCGACCCATGCCATACCGCCCTGGATGATAGGATATTCGATTCCCAAAAGTTCTGTGATTTCAGTTTTCATAGCTGGTCTCCTTATTAGAATTCTATATAACTTGCGCCCCAGGTCAGACCTGCTCCGAATCCGGAAGCGATGATCTTTGTACCCGGCTTGAGTTTACCTGCCTTCTTAAGCTCTGTGAGCAAAGAAGGGATACTTGCGGATGATGTGTTTCCCATGCTCGCGATGTTCATAGGGAATTTTTCGAGAGGGACATCAAGGCGCTTGCTGACGGCCTCGATGATCCTGCTGTTTGCCTGATGGAGTACAAAGAGGTCAACGTCGTCTTTGTTGATCGAATATTTCTCGCAAAGCTCGTTGATGATCGCAGGAACTGCAGTTACTGCGAACTTGAATACTTCTTTTCCGTCCATGAGGAAGAATGTCTTAGGAAGGAGCTCTTCAGCGTCCTTTCTCTGCTTCATGTTCTCTGCGTAGAGGCAGTCTCCCTTTTTGCCGTCGGCATGGAGAACGAACATGTTCTTCTTGTCGCTTTCGTCAGCACGAAGGACAGCTGCACCTGCTGCATCACCGAAAAGGATGCATGTGCCTCTGTCCGTCCAGTCAACGTAGTTACTGGTGCATTCGCTTCCGATAACGAGAGCGGTCTTGTAGTGACCTGACTCGATGAAGCTCTGTGCTGTGTTATATGCCGTGAGAAATCCTGTACATGCGGAGTTTAAGTCGAAGCAGCAGGCATTCTTGGCGCCTACTTCCTTTTGTACTACGCATGAAGACGACGGAACGATCATGTTGCTCGTCGTACTTGCAAGAATGATGATATCGATCTCCTCAGGGTCAATGCCTGCGTCTTCGATCGCACTCTTGGCTGCATTTACCGCCATCTGTGATACAGATTCGGTATACGGATCTGAGATGTGTCTCTCGCGTATGCCTGTACGCTCAACGATCCATTCATCAGAGGTCTCAACCATTTCTTCGAGATCTTTGTTGCTCAAGACTTTCGAAGGTAGGTAAGATCCCAACCCAATAATCTTTCCTATCATTAACTAGTCCTCTTGTTTGATTGTAGAATATTTTGACTATCAAAGTATTAACATAACAAAAGGGTTAAGTCAACCTGAGGTATGTCATTGCCACAGAATTACCACGACCAGTTTTCGAAGAGCATTATCTTCTTGTTCTCTTCCCCGGCCTCGATGGCCTTACGCCTCTTGTACTCGTTGGCGGATGCCATACCGATAAGGGCGACACCTGCGATCAGGAGGTAGATCCACCAGAACCTGTTCTGCCAGTATACTGTCGACAATCCGACAACACTCTCGATAAACGAGACGACGCCGAGAAGAAGGTACGCCTTCCTCTTTGCGATGAAGGAGTAGATGCTGACCGCGATGGCGATGGCAAATACGACTGACAGAGGGATGAGATCCTTGGTAACGAGAGCGATGATGAGATCGATCTGCAAGACGATAACGATCGAGGTGAACCAGAGCCACTTTCTGCCTTGAAGCTTTATAACGAAGCAGATAATGAATGCTGCGATGGCGAAAGCCAGGAGCCTTAACTGATAAAGGACCGCCTTATCGAGCGCGTTTATATCGGTATTGATAAAGGCCAGCGCCACGCTCAGTGTAAAGAGCGACAGGATCGGCTTTATATATGTCATTATCTTTTCTTTTACAGTCTGACCTTCCGTTCCGAAGCCGCCGATAAGGCACAGGAAGAATACAGAAAGAAGTACGAATATGTTAAGTCTTGCCATGTATCCGAATACCACAAAGGTAAGGGTAAAGAGCATAAGGAAGTCGAAGTGCTTTCTCGAGAAAAGGGACCTGTAGATGAGCCTTCCCGCTACCGCAAAGATCAAGATGAACGCGATATACAAAGCGTATGCGAACGGCTTATCGATCAGGTAATCTTCGGTGATGCTGTAGTAAAGCCAGCAGAACGATACCGGAATAATGAGAGAAGGCACAACGCCCGCGAACTTGTCCTTCGGGTCGAAGATGCTCACTGCCAGGAACAGTACCGAAGCCGCGATGATCACTGCGATCAAAGCATCCGGATGCTTATAAAGACTATCGATCATGTCAAATGATGTAACCGCCAGGATTACCGACAGACTTCCTCTGAACACGGCATACTCAAGAACCTCAAACGGCCTTTTCTTCTCGAAAACAATAGTCGCGAGGTACAGTACGACCGGAACTCCGAGGAAGAAGTAACCTTCATAAAAGGCTGCGTTCGCACAGTAAACGATGATCGCAGAGATCGCAAAGGAGATGTTCGCGATCCAATTTTTCGAGAAGAGAGAGTATACGTAGACTACTGCAAATATGCCAAGGGCGATCAATCCCTGAGGCCAAGTGATCGGAAGGACCATGACCTCAATAAGCGTGATGATCGCGAGGATCGGCCAGTAGACCATCTTCTCGATATTGTTCTTAGAAAGGATGATGATCCCGAGACAGGCAATAAGTGACGGGATGATCACGAGCTCATCTAAGCTGTCCACCATGGCCACGGTAAATACGGCCGCAACCAGTGTACCTGCCAGAAGATAGGCGTTCGTGAACGGACTGCTGAGCTTAAGAAGCTTCATAGCCACGAGATAAGCGATCGCAAATACCAGGCAGATGATAAATCCGCAGATCGCGAGGTACATGTCCTCGAGCTCGACTTTGTTGTAGAAGTGGAACAAAGCCGTGATCGCCATGATGACAAAAAGAACGGGCGCGATATTAAGAATAAACTTTCGCTTTTTGAAGCAGAGCGTAAATGCCGCTGCAGAAGCGATCATCGTGAGCATCTGCCAAGGAAGCTGGGTGGCAAAAGCCAGGAAGAATACCAAAACTGCAACATAAGAGATTACTTCGGATATGTTGCTTATGAGTTTGTTCTTAATGAAGAATCCGACGATTCCCGCTACAAGGCAGGCCAGAGCCATACCGAAAATGAATCCGTTTATGTCACCGATGACCTGACCGCAGATAAATACTACGACCCAGATTATTCCGAGATAACTTATGGCGCAGTGAAGCTTCGAATCGAATATCTTATAACCGATGAATCCGGTTACCGCGAGTGACAGCGCACATAGTATGAGTAATATAAATACTTCGCTGAAATCAAACGACCAATAGCCCGCCAGGAGCGTTACCGGTACCAAAAGGCATCCGAGACTATAGAAAGCGGAGCTGGTCTTCTCGAGCTTAAGGACTTTCTTAAAGACAGCCGACATTCCGAAAACGACCAATGTTACGGCACCTAATACCGCGCACTTGGCGATCGGTGCCAATGTCTGCCATGAAGCCGTCAGGAATACTGCCGCACTTACGATGAGAAGAAGTACGCCGACTGCGAAAGCGATACCGACTGCACTGATCTTTGACTTCTGCGGTTCGTAAGAAGGTACCGGACGTGAAGCAGGTGCAGGTGACGGAGCAACCGCTTTCTGAGGAGCAGGAGCCGCTGCCTGAACATATGAAGGAACAGGAGCCTTCTGCATACCCATCTGAGACGGCTGTACCTGAGGCACCGGCTGAAAAGCCTGAACAGGCTGAGGGGCCTGAACCTGCGGCATCTGCTGAACCGGCTGCTGAACCCGGTTGACAGGCGCAGAATACTGATTCATGTTATTGATCTGCTGCTTGAGTTCTTCATTCTGCCTTTGGTAATTCTTTCTTGATACCATCGCAATAATGAAGCCGACCGTTATACCGATCGCGTACTGAAATAATAATCCGTATAAAAATTCCATGCTCTAACCTCCCCCAAAATCATATTACGAGAGATCTTCCCTTTACCCCAAGTATATTTGCAATACTTTGATTGTCAAACTATTTTATACGTTTGCCTGATTTTTGCCCCTGTTTTTTGAGAATTTAAAAGACTGGTACGGTCAAATATCCAGGTCATTCACGAGGACAGTATACTCGTCATGCCCTAACATTATTTCCCTCTTTCCGATGCTTTCGATATGGTCTTCTCTGTCTTTATGAATAGTATATGCGACCGCGTACTTCCCTGCTTCTTTAATATCCACGGTCAGTGAGAAGTTTCTCTTCTCTTTGCGTGCATATTCTTCAAGCATCTCGATCACTTCATCATCAGACGGAGCTTCTTCATCATAATAAAGTTCGAACTCGCAAGTAATATAGAACTCATTCTCCACGAATTCCTCGAAAGTCATCTTCTCTACGGGATAAAGAATATTGGCATAGGGCGTTACGAATTCGTATCTGTCGCATTCGAACATGCCGTCATAATATTCCTTCATATAATCTTCCAGTTCATCACTGTAGCGGATCGTCATATAGTCCGATCTCAGCTGCCCATGCCTCTTTATGACCGTTATGACCCGGTCTTTACATTTCTCGCTGGTGTAATGACATGTATTCATATCTATATCAAAGTAATCCGGAGCAATACTATGGTGAAATTTGAAAGTAAACTCATCATCATAAGCTTCACTCAGTTTATCGTCCCAATTCATCTGCCAGGGATAAAGGTTTACTCCACAACCTGAGACCAGCATTATCCCTATCATCAGTGCTGCTATGATCGCTGTCATCTTTCTTTTCATGATTATATCCCTTTCTTTCCCCTTGGTGTAATTTTACACCAAATGAGAGTTTTGGCAACCGCTTTTTGCTCTGCCGGGATTCCTAATACAAAAACTCAACTACTGCCTTTATAAAAAATCCAGTACTTTATGCCCTATTAACAGGGATTATCAACTGGATTTTTCTTGAAAATCCGGTGTTCAGTCTCTAGCTATAGGGATTTTCAACTGGATTTACATGGTCTCACAAAAAAGGATGTCTCCAATGAAACATCCTTTCTAACCTTATTCCATGTGCGGGTATGGTTATCTGAAGTTATATGCGATGAAGTTCATTACCACGTAGCTTGCGGCGGAGAACCAGAGCCAAGGAGCAAAGACCTTCTTGTAACTGGTCGTAAGGTTCATGATCGCGAGGATCGTTCCGACAAATACCACGGCAGTTCCCCAAAGGCCCAGCGTCCTTGCTTCCGTATATCCGAATCTGGACATGTATAGGATTATCTTGGAAGCAGAGATCGTCGAGAAGATCGTGCTCTCGGCCATAAGGATCACGGTAAGGATCCTGATGAGCTTACTTTCCACGGAGAAAGCCCTGATGAGCGCCAGCAGGAAGAAGTTGATGACAACGACCCTGATGAGCTCGTAAAAGCCGCTTACTGCGTACTCGGATGCGGTAAATTCCTCCGGAAGGATTCCGAAGAAGCCGCTGAACATGTAGCTTGCCTGGGAAATGAAGAAGGCCAGGTAAACTCCTATAAATATGATAAGTATTATCGAAAACAATATCTTAGAGATGATCTTCGCCTTGGAGATGCCCCTTGTGATATTGGCCTCTACCCTCTTTTCAAAATGGTTCTTCATCCTGACGGATCCCTGGAAAAGTCCGAAAAGATACATTCCTACAGGAATAGAAAGGATAAATGTAGCGATCAGTGTCTCGTCGATCTTGATGTTCATGAGGAACTTCTCGATGGAGCTTCTTGCATTTGCGAAGTTACTGTCGACATTAGCGAGGTTATTGAATGCCACGATCAAAGTGATGAAACAAACGACTGCGATCCCGGCACCGAGAATGACCTTGGGAGTGTTACTCGAAGACTTTCTCTCAACGCCGTTTTCGACCTCTCCTTTATCCTTTTTCCTAAGCATGATACTCTCGACAATCGCGATGATCCTTCCCGGGAAATTGGCAAACGGGATCCTGGCAAATCCGTTGATCAGGTCACCCGGCATGAAGACGCTGGAGCCGTCCCTGAACAGATGTCCTGTTCCGCAAAGTACTGCATATACTATGGATGCGTGAAGGAACAGCGCGGCATAGATCGGATACTCTTGTCCGAGTCCGAAGTAGATATTAAGTGACAGACATACGATTATTACTTCCCAGAATCTGGTCTCGATCGTTCGTTTGGTATTCTTCTCGAGATCGCCCAGAAGGATCTTCTGTCTGATCGTAAGTTCGAGCCAGATTATGGCTGCGACTGACAATACCGTGAAGTAGATAGTCATCGGTCCCTGTTCAAGATTTAACATGAACATGTAAACATAAGCGAATGAAAAAACGTAACTTAATCCCAGGCAGACAAGCTTAAGGCTGTCAGCCGTTTTGATCTTTGTGTCCATTTTTAATTGTCTCCGTTAGAAAATCTTAATCCTCAACATATTCCAGAATGTCGCCCGGTTGGCACTGGAGCACTCTGCAAATGTCATTTAAAGTACTGAATCGTACTGCCTTCGCCTTCTGATTTTTGAGTATCGACAGGTTGGCAGGAGTAATTCCAATCTGATTCGCAAGATCGCCTGCTGAGATCTTACGCTTCGCCATCATAACATCTATATTTACAACAATAGCCATAAGATCACCTCAAATCGTAAGATCCATTTCTTCTTTGATATCGATCGCCTTATCTATGAGGACCTTGACGCACTGAACTATAAGACCCATGAAAAGAGCGACCACACCGATCAGAATAGTCGAAAGTGAGACTATTCCTCCGATAAAGCAGAAAGCCGTAATACCTCCGCATCCGAATGTGATTATGTTCAATAGCCTGGTGTTGGCTCTTACAAATACTTCGTTCGCCTCAAGGTTGCTGACAAGTTTCCAGACACCAATGAGGATCACTACCGCGAAACAAACGCAGATGTAAAAGTCCAAAGTATAAAGAACAAATGCGACCGTATCGCTTCCGAATCCCGTCAGGCTGTTCTCGCCGATAACACCGATATCCCATGTGTAGTAGCAAATGTAATAGCCGAAGATCACAGCCAGCAAGCAGCAAAACATCATTACGATCGTTCCGAGCTTTGTCAGCTGAAGAACTGACTTGATATTCTTATCCCTTTTCTCATTTACGCTCATGTTGTCACCTCCAACAATCCTTGCTGTGATAGGATAATAGCACACAGATTATTGAGATGCAATCATTTTTTATTGTTTTTCGATAAATTTTTCTCGTTTCTTCGAAAACACTCAGTTCGAATAACTCATGACATACTCCATAAGTTCCGTGTCTTTGTAGTATTTCAGGGTCATTCCCGCATCCCTGAAGGAGAACTCTATCACGGAGCCGTTGTCCGTATATCCGGAAGTAAAACTGTCATATTGATCGATAAAAGCGAACAGCTGCTCCTCAGTCATGATGAAATAATACCTGATCTCCGCCTGGGTATCGGTATTATAGGCAGCCATAAATCCTCTGTAAAAATAATGCCTGTTTCCGTCTATCGAAAACGTTGCCCCGTTCAAAGCGAGAGTATCCGCATCAACAACATAATAGCCTTCGTCAAAATAGGAATCAGCCAGCTCCACCAGACAATCATCTTCCAGATTGTCTCTGTAGGAAGTATCTCCCAGCAAAACCTCCACACCCTGGATCATTTCCGGAGTCGTTTTCATATATGCTGGATCATAATCATCGAGGCCGTCAAGCTCAGGTTCGGATTCATCGATCAAGACATCGTCCTTACTGACAGCATCAACGCTTTCGATGACCAGGACTTCTTCTTCCGTTTCTATTGAGGAATCGATATTAACGTCTACCGCTTCCTCTTTGGCCTCTGTCGGCGGTGAATTCTTTACGTGGGGATCTTCTTCGACAACAATAATGGTATTACCGACTCCCGAAGGCTCGGCTGCTTTAGCGCACGATATGAGCATGACAGATAATGCTGCCACACATACGATTCCCAAAACTCTTCTTACCATTCAACCACCATTTTCAAGATTTGTAACTGTCCCTATTCCCATTCCCCTTGTGATATTCTGACGAATGATACCACTCTTATGTTGCATTAATAAAAATATTTTTACAACAGGCGGATTAATTGATTTAACAAGGTTACTGTGACATAATGTAGCAGACAACTTAAGCGGAGGTACATATATATGAAGAAAGTAGTTTCATTATTTTTAGCTTCATTCATGTTGATTTCATTGGCTGGTTGTTCTGCTTTTGGAGGTTCCAAGATCAGTGCCAAGAAATTTGACAAGTTTGTAAAAGAAGAATTAGACCCTGATGATATGGATGCAGACGATATCGTTGATTGCTTTGAAGACGGCGATCTCGAAGATCTCGAAGACGGCATCTATTGCGAGATGGACGACGGCGACTTTGAGGATGTCTTCGCAGACGAGCTCGATCTCGGAGAACTCGTAGCCGAGCCGGAAAAGATCGATACGGCAAAGACATACTTGGCATTCAACGAAGAGAAGGAAAAGGCTACCATCTACGTCTATCTCACATTCAAGGATGAGAAGAAGGCTGGAAGTTTCCTCGAAGATACAGTGGATTTCTGGGACGATGATCTCTGTGACACATGCTCCAACTGGGCGATCGCTGACGAGACAGAAGGCGAGCTCTTCGGTATGTTCGAGCGTTATAGTACGACATTGTCTATCGCTATGTATCAGCAGGGCGCTGACGTTCTCTTCTGCCTCGCCGTTAACGAAAAGAGCGCTATCAGTGATATCGCTGAGTACTTCGGCATCACAGATCCTACAGATGCTTTGAAGGACGGTCTTAAGGGCAAGTCCGACAAGAAGGACAAAAAAGACAAAGACGATGACGACGATGATGATTGATCATCGATCATAAAAGCTTATAACTTAAGAGGGTGTCTCACGAATGGGACACCCTCTTTTTGATATCAGTAGATTATCTAAACTCAGTTGTTCAGAGCGTTTTCGATAGCCTTAAGGAAATCATCGAATTCCTCGAAGGCAGGAAGGTCAGGATTATCGGCCTTGATCTTATCTGTGCTCCTGAAAAGGAAGCCCGCGCGGCTTGCCCTGATCATGGCAAGGTCGTTATAGCTGTCACCTGCAGCGATGGTGTCAAAACCCATGGACTGCAAAGCCTTGACTGTCGTAAGCTTCGAGTTCTCGATCCTCATCTTGAATCCCGTGATCTCGCCGGAAGGAGCGATCTCCAGGGTATTGCAGAAGAGAGTAGGATAACCGAGCTTCTTCATCAAAGGCATGGCAAACTGGGTGAATGTATCACTCAGGATTATGACCTGTGCCTCGCTTCTTAATCTGTCCAGGAATTCCTTTGCTCCCGGAAGCGGATCTATCGTAGCGATAACATCCTGTATCTCTTTGATGCCGAGACCGTGCTCCTTAAGGATCCCGAGTCTCCAACGCATGAGCTTGTCGTAATCAGGTTCGTCTCTTGTTGTCCTCTTAAGTTCAGGTATTCCGGACGTCTCGGAAAAAGCGATCCAGATCTCAGGTACAAGAACACCTTCCATATCCAGGCAGACTACATCCATTAAAATTGTCCTCCGTAGTTTTCGTTAGCGAAGATTCGCCAGGTTAGACAGGTTGCGGACGAGATCGCCCACCGTGTAAGCGCTGTCAACCGATGATTTCAGAACTTCCTTTTCGATAAAAGATATCGGTCGGTTCTCGTTTCTCTTAAGCCACTCGAGGATTGCTTCCAGTTGCTGCTGTGTCATGATAACCCCTCCCTTTTTCGAAAAAGATACCGTGTAATTATATCATGACTGCGAATAAAATCTCCAAAAAAGTGGCAGATCAAGCCCCTTTTTTCGTGCTTATCAAGATTTTTTGCACTTGATTAACGTTGTCGTACCATTGTAAAATGTGTGTACGTTTTAATTTATATAATTATAAGCGGAGGGTACAGTGAGTAATAACGTTGAAAACATTACATATTTGAACAGACCTGAAGAAAAGAAGGTCGTTACAAAGACAAGGGTCATCGTACTTGCAGTAATTCTTGCGGTATTGGTCATTGGTTCTGTGGCAGGTTATTTCATCTACAAGAAATATACCGCTGAGTCCTATAAGATCATAAGAATCATCGGATCTGCCGAATCCCTTAACTCCAAAGGTAAGACTAAGGTCCTTCACAAAGACAAACGTTTCTTTATTGGCGATACACTTTGCACCAAGGAAAGCAGCCTTGCTACTGTTGCTATCGACAACTACAAATTCGTTACACTCGAAGAGAACAGCAAAGTCCGTTTTGACGAAGAAAACAACGAACTTAAGCTCAAGCTCATCACAGGCGGTCTTTTCTACAACATCAAGCAGCCTTTGACCGCTGATGAGAAGATGGAAGTCTATATCGACAACATGTCCGTCAACATTACAGGCGGTAACGGTTATTTCTGTATAGACAGACAGGGTGAGCCTACTTTGGTAGTTACACAGGGAACAGTAAACGTTACAGCTACAAACCCTGATACAGGTGAGACAAAGGAGATAGATGTAGTTTCCGGTGAGAGACTTTCTATCCTCTACTTCAACGACAGAGAAACAGATACACTCGTATTCCTCCGTGAGAATGTCACTGTAGAGCAGCTCCCTCCTCTCGCAGTTACAATGATCACAAAAGAACTCGCTCTCATGAACAGTGTTTGTAACGAGAACGGTTGGGATAGCAACGCTCTCCTCCATGTCCTGAACGGAACCACCGGCTACATGCAGCAGGTTGAGGAAGTCGTAGAAGAGACAATGGGCGAAGAGGAAGAAACAACAACTACTACGACAACTGAGGCTACAGAAGAAGTAACGGAAGAGGAGACAACAACTTCTGAGGAAGCTACTCCGACTCCTACAAAGAAGCCAAAGGCAACAAAGACTCCTACAACTGCACCAAGTGCACAGGAGCCTGATTCCGGAAATGACGACCCGGATCCGACGGCTACGCCTAAACCACAGGCAACAGCTACACCTAAGCCGACACAGACTAAGGCTCCGACGAATACTTCTAAGCCAACGAATAGTCCGTCACAGACTAAGGCTCCGACGAATTCTCCTAAGCCGTCGACAAATACACCTAAGCCGGCTACAACAACTCCGGCTCCAACTTCAAGTACGCCTAAGCCGACTTCTCCAACACCAGCTACTTCAACAACACCTGCTACAACACCACCTACTACAACACCGACAACTACTACACCACCTACTAGTACACCTGGCGGTGGCGAGTCCGGTGGCGGTGAGTCCGGCGGTGGTGAATCCGGTGGCGGCGAGTCCGGTGGCGGCGAGTCCGGCGGCGGTGAATCCGGTGGCGGCGAGTCCGGCGGTGGTGAATCCGGTGGCGGCGAGTCCGGCGGCGGTGAATCCGGTGGTGGCGAGTCCGGCGGCGGTGAAAACAACGGTAACGATTAATATCCACTTTTTCAGATGAAGAAAAATCTAAGAAATGACATCATAATATCCCTGATCACGGCGACGCTGATTACGTTGATCGCGTGGTCAGGGATTTTGCGTTATCCGGACAGG
Source organism: Clostridia bacterium (assembly GCA_024699245.1). GTDB lineage: Bacteria > Bacillota > Clostridia > Saccharofermentanales > Saccharofermentanaceae > Saccharofermentans. The sequence goes on from JAILPW010000052.1 coordinate 19,906, forward strand.
TGGCTTCAGGACTTTCTTTTCCAGACTCCGACCAGCGATATCGTATCTGATGACATAGTTATCATCGGTATCGATGACAAGGCGCTGAAGGAACTCGGACCCTACGACAGTTGGGACAGGAGCATCATGGCTTCTGCCCTTAATGTCTTATCGAGTGATCCGGCTTACAGACCTTCAGTAGTTGCCATTGATATCCCATATGAAGAAGAGACTGATCCTGCTTCGGACAAGGCTCTTGTCGACGCAGCCCGTAAGCTCACTACCGTAACCGCAAACCGTGTTTCCTACGGAAGCAAGATTCAGGGTGACATAGATCGTTCGATAACCGAATTCAAGGAACCTTACGAGGGACTTAAGGAATACACTATTCAGGGACATACAAATGCCACTGTGGACACGGACGGCGTCATGAGACATTCATTGCTCTACGTCGAGCCCGGAAACAATGTAAGAGCGTATTCTTTCGCCTTTGAGACCGCTTCGATGTATCTGAAAAAGCAGGGACATATGCCGACCTACCCTTCTACGGATTCGAAGGGACAGTTCTATGTTCCTTATTACGGAAGATCCGGAGACTACTATGACAACGTTTCCATCATCGACCTTATTAACGGCGAGGTACCGCCTGAATACTATGCAGGTAAGATCGTCCTTATCGGACCATATGCAACCGGACTTCAGTATGCTTTCTACACTCCCATAGACAGAACTTTACAGACGTACGGTGTCGAGATACAGGCCAACTTCGTCCAGTGTTTTCTGGAAGGAAACTATAAGACAGAAATAAGCGATGTGCCGCTTCTGATCTGCACGTTTTTAATGAGCGCTCTTATGTGCTTCCTGTATCTTAAGTCAAAATTCCCTATCGCAGCCATCTTGGCAGTCGTCCTGGTCTTAGCGTCTTTGGAGCTGTCCATACTCATTTATGACAAAGGATTCGTCACCCATCCGTTGTGGTCTTTAAACCAATACATCCCGACATTTATAACTGCGGTCTCTGTTAAATCATACCGGACCTCTGCCGAGAGGAAGTCAGTGGTCAATACTTTCCAGAGATACGTCGCTCCAAACGTTGTCGGCGAGATCCTCAAGGAAGGCGCAGGACAGCTCGCTTTGGGTGGCAAGCTCACCGATATCGCCGTTTTGTTCGTGGACATCAGAGGCTTTACTTCAATGTCCGAGAACATGGAGCCTCAGGAAGTCGTTACTATCCTTAACCGTTACCTGTCGATGGCGAGCGACTGTATCACCGCCAACGAGGGTACACTGGACAAGTTCATCGGCGATGCGGCCATGGCATTCTGGGGAGCTCCCGTTCCTCAGGAAGATTCCGTTTACCTTGCAGCCAAGGCAGCAGTCGCTATTGTAGAGGGCTCGAAAAAGATCTCCGAAGACCTCAAGAATGAACTTAACATGGACCTTAACGTCGGCGTCGGGATCCACTACGGACCTGCCGTCGTCGGAAATATGGGATCGGTGCATCGTATGGATTACACTGCTATCGGCGACACGGTCAACACAGCATCAAGACTTGAATCGAACGCTCCGAAAGGAACGATATACATAAGCCGCGCAGTAGCGGACAAACTCGAAGGCAGAGCAACGTTCACTTCTCTCGGTGATTCCGTAAAGCTCAAGGGAAAATCCGAAGGTTTTGAAGTACTTACATTAGACAGTTTAAAGGAGGCGCAAGATGCTTAAGTTTTTCGGAAGGGGTTCGGCATTTTCGGACGAACACAACAGTGCATTCTTTTTCGACGGGACGGATATGGTCCTTCTGGACTGCTCCATGGGGGCTTACCAGAGGATAAAGAAGATGGTCATGTACGGAGTCGAGCACATCTATATCCTCGTCACCCACACCCACGGTGACCATATCGCCGGCATCGGAATGCTCATCGATTTCGAGGTCTTCATCGGCAAGATCCCTGTTACCGTTGTCGCTCCTTCTTCACGCGTCAAGGAAGATCTTAAGTTCTATCTGTCGAACATAGAAGGCTGTTCCGACGACTGGTATGAGCTGGTCGATGCCTCCGAATTCAGGAAGGATTTCTTCGGAAATGCGATACCGACAAAGCACACCCTCACACTCGAGGGAAAATGCTTCGGCTACTCTTTGAACGTTGACGGCAAGAACGTGGTATATACGGGAGATACGGGCACGCTGGATCCGTTCATTCCGTACGTTAAGAGAGACTGCATCCTCTATACGGAGGTATCAGCTTTCAGTACGGGAGTACACCTTTTCGCAGATGATATCAAGGATACTGTTACGCACCTGACATCTGAGGGTGCGGAAGTGTATCTCATGCACATGGATCTTGAGGATGAGATCCTTAAGACTATGGAAGGGTCAGGGGCTTTCCCTGCTCCGCTTTATGATGAGAATGCGGATCTGGACGACATCTTCGACTTAAGCGACAGCATCTACAGAGAATCGTTCACCAACAAAAACCCTGATCACATCCACCTCTTCGATAAGCTCACCAAACTCGGCAGAAGCCTGGTCGGTGCCGACAGAGCGAGCTTCTGGCGCTGGGATAAAAGAAGGCACAAGATATGGACGACTTCCGCTACCGATGTTGACATGATAATCATCCCTGACGATTCGGGTCTTGTCGGTAAGGCGCTTCATAACGAGAAGGTCATTGTTACCAATGACCCGTATAACGACCCTGACTTTAACAGCAACGTTGATAAGACCACGGGATATATCACGAAGTCGATCCTGGTCCTCCCTGTCGCGAACGTTAACGGCGATTATATAGGAGCCTTCCAGCTCATCAATAAACTGGACGGCGAATTCGACGAGAAAGAGGACGCGCGTAAGCTGTCACTCGCTGCGATCATCTGCGGCCTGGCGCTCGAATCAGACACTTTCCTAGACGATGCTCAGCACGACAAACTGACTGGCCTTAAGAACCGCATGGGCTTTCATAGCGACCTCGCCCGTAACTACAGCGAGTATCTGGATAAGGGTAACGGCAAGACGATGAGCCTTTTCATCTGCGACATCGATAAGTTCAAGCTCGTAAATGACACCTGGGGCCATAATGCAGGCGATATCGTCCTCGCGAAAACAGCCGAGCTCCTGGCAGGCTTCTGCGAAGAAAACGAGTGCGCATACAGATGGGGCGGCGAAGAATTCATCATGCTGATGCCGGATAAAGATCTTAACGAGTGCGTTGAAACAGCCGAGAAGATCAGACTTAAGATCATGGAGTACGAGTACGATCTGGGAACTGAGAAGATACATAAGACCATGAGCTTCGGCTGCCATACTTATGACCCTGATCTGACGATCGAGAAGAATATCGAGATCGCCGATAATAATCTTTATGAGGCTAAGGAGACAGGCAGAAATAAAGTTGTTGCAAGACGCGAAAACTAAGTGTGTTTTCGAACAAAAAAACTACAATCAGTACACTACATAAAAGCATGGACCTGTGTTAGATTGTTGCCATAAAGATCAATGGAGATATTCATATGAGCCAAGTTTATGTTGTAGGACACAGAAATCCGGATACCGATGCAGTCGTATCCGCGATGTCATATGCGGCGCTCCGTAATGCCACGGGCGACAGGGATTATGTCGCTTGCCGCCTCGATCACTTAAGTGATGAGACAAAAAGGATGCTCGCCAAGTTCGGATTCTCGCAGCCTATGAGAGTCAAGGATATGAGAACGCAGGTAAGCGATATCGATTACGATAAGCCGCCTGTATTGGAACCTTCGGCTACGCTCGACCGCGCATGGAAGACAATGAACGAAGGTCAGGTCACATCCATCCCTGTCGTAAATTCCAACGGCACATTGTTCGGTACACTTTCCGCAGGCGACATCGCTTCATATACGCTCGATACGATCACGGATCCGAAGGTAACTAACCTTCCGCTTTTTAACCTGCTGGGTGTTATCGAGGGACAGATCATCAAGGATAAGAATTCCAAGGATGAGATCACGGGCGAGATCGTGATCGCTCTTCCTTCTAACGGTAATACGCCGTCCTTCTCAGGCACGGACAGGATAGTTCTTTGCGGTGACCAGAAGGATATGATCTCATACGCACTTACGAATAATACCGAAGCTATCATCCTTTGCGGAGTTACTCCGGACAAAGCGCTTCTTGATGAGTTCCCTGACAGCACGACGACTGTCATCTACACTCCGTTTGACGCGATGAAGACATCGCAGCTCATCAGCCAGTCGATGCCTATAAGCCGCGTATGCGCTACTGAGGATATCGTATGCTTCCATACGACCGATTACCTGGATGATGTTCGTGAGACGATCTTAAAGAGCCGTTTCAGAAGTTATCCTGTATTGGATGAAGAAGATAAGGTCGTAGGAACACTTTCCAGATTTCACCTCCTCCGTCCGAGAAGAAAGAATATCGTTCTGGTAGATCATAACGAGTCCGCTCAGTCCGTTCCGGGTCTTGATCAGGCAGAGCTCATCGAGATCATCGACCACCATAGGCTTGCGGATATACAGACAACTCAGCCGATCAAAGTCCGTAACGAGCCTGTCGGAAGTACGACGACCATCGTCGCTGAGATGTATCAGGAAAGCGGCGTAACGCCTGCTCCTATGATGGCGGGACTTATGGTATCAGCTATCCTGTCGGATACTGTTATGTTTAAGTCACCGACATGCACCGAGCGCGACAAGATCTTTGCTGAGAGACTATCAAGGATCGCAGGCGTAAGTATCGAGGAGATCGGCAAGGAACTTTTCGATGCTTCCAGAAATACAGACAGTTCCGCAGAGCATCTCATCAAGACGGACTTCAAGGAATTCCATATCGCAGGACAGACTTTGGGCGTAAGCCAGATCATCTGTGTCGATTCGAAGTCGATGCTTCAGAGAAAACCGGAATTCTTAGATACCATGTCCATGCTCAAGAAGCAGAACGGTTACGACATGATCCTTTTGATGCTCACCGATGTCTTGATCGAAGGTTCGTACCTCTTCTACATCGGAAGCGACGACACCATAAGATACGCCTTCTCGGCCGAGCCGCATGACAACGAGCTCTACCTTCCGGGCGTCATGAGCCGTAAAAAGCAGATCATTCCGATGCTTACCGCTTTGTGGGGTTGATCAATATCCGAGATCGTCGTTTACGAGGATAACGCTTATCCTTCCCTTATGTCTCGAGAAACGGGTAATAAGGATCTGACAGCAGATAGTATCAGGGGACTTGCAGTTAAAGCAGGTTCCCTTTTTCGAGCAAGGAGTATCAAGGCCAAAACGCTGTGCATTAGTAGGTGCAGCCACGCTTCTGGCACGCTTCATGGCGGAATCGATGTCACTGCAGACCTTGTTCATGCCGACGATGAAGATGACGTGCTTAGGTCCCTGAGCGATGGCGGAAACTCTGTTAGCGTTGCCGTCGATATTTACGAGGATACCGTCATCGGTCATGGCGTTGCAGCTCGACAGGAAAAAGTCAGCGTCATAAGCCATGAGCATTGCCTGCCTCTTGTCCTCATATGCGTCGCGGTCGATGAAGTTATAGTCGCCTTCTTTGAGAGCCTCCGAAAGGCCGATCTCATGAACGCTCATAGCACCGCCCATTGATACGGAACTTCCCTCAGGGATCAGTTCCAGCGCGATCTTCAGAGCCTTCTCTTTGCTTGATGCATAGTAGCCTTCCATGTTGCGGGACTTAAGGCCTTCGATGGTCTTTTGAGCAAGAAGTTCGTTCCTTTTGGTGATGTTGGCGTCCATAAGATATCCCCCTCATATCAGATATACAATTATTCTATTTTATTCAGTGCTTTTTGCAATATGTCCTCTCGAAAATGCTATAATCTCACAATATGAATGATAAAGCTTCAGACAAATACTATAAGAAAATGACCCAAGGATCCGTCAGCAAACTGGTCCTTCTTTTTAGCGTGCCGACCATCATAAGCATGCTCGTCACGAACATCTATAATCTCGTCGACACCGCATTCGTAGGAACTCTCGGCAATAGCGCCAGCGGTGCGGTCGGTATCGTCTTCGGTTTCATGACCATCATTCAGGCCGTCGGATTTCTCTTCGGTCAGGGCGCGGGATCTATCCTGTCGCGTAAGCTCGGCAACAAAGATCCGGAGGGCGCATCGAGGACCGCATCCACAGGTTTCTTTCTCTCACTTTCTCTCGGAATAATCACGAGCATCGTATGTTTTATCTTCCTGGATCCTCTTATCATGTTCCTGGGAAGCACGGAGACCATCGCTCCCTATGCTCACAAATACATATTCTTTATCTTGCTGACGGCACCGTTTGTCGTCGCGACTTTTACGCTGAACAATATCCTCAGGTACGAGGGCAAAGCATACTTCGGCATGATCGGACTTCTGGTCGGTGCGGGTCTTAACATCGGCGGCGACGCTCTCTTCATGTTCGTTCTCAAGATGGGTATCACTGGTGCAGGTCTTTCCACGGCTATCTCCCAGACCATCAGTTTTGCCATACTTCTCATTCCGTTTTTTCGAGGAAAGACACAGTGCAAGATATCTCTCAAGCGGGTCGATCTTAAGTTCTCCCATATCGGCGACATAATGGCAACTGGCTTCCCGAGCCTTCTTCGTCAAGGCTTGAGCAGTGTCGCGACCATTCTTCTTAATTCCCTGTCGGGAGTCTACGGAGATGAGGCTATCGCTGCTATGTCCATCGTATCCCGTGTCTATTTCTTCACCTTCGCCATTGCACTCGGCGTAGGTCAGGGCTTCCAGCCTGTTAGCGGTTATAACTACGGTGCAAAGAAGTATAGCCGCGTCAGAAAAGGCTACCTCTTCACCGTTATCTTCGCTACGTCCATTCTTGTTGTTCTTGGCACTATCGTTCACATGAACGCGGGAAGGATCATCTACATGTTCCGTCAGGATCTCATGGTCGTTCACTACGGCGTCAGAGCTCTCAAGCTTCAGAGCATCGCGGGAATGGTCATGGCATTCGGAATGTGTACCGAGGTGCTCTTACAGAGTACCGGCAAGAAATGGGAAGCTGCCACTACATCCGCGATAAGAAGCGGAATCATCTTCATTCCTGCTCTTTTGATCCTGTCACAGGTCAGAGGTTTCGCGGGAATACAAGAGGCACAACCTCTGGCTTTTGTGCTGTCGATCGTGCCTACTTTGTTTTTTGCTATTCGTTATTTTAGAAAATTACCGAAGGAAGACGGTTAGCATCAAGCTTCCTCTGTCTCATCTTCCTCGACTTCTTCCTCAGAAGATTCGCCCTCTGCTTCTTCGGTCTCAGGCTCAGCTGCCAGGTTCGGGATCTCGATCTTCTCATATGTGAATTCGTCCTGACCGAGGATCGCTGATCTGTAGAGCTGATCTGAATCAGTTGCTGCATCGAATGTCCAGTCTGTAGCTCCGCTTCCTCTGTCACCACATACTGAAAAATCACATGTGATCTTGCCGTTGGCATTAACCTTCAGATCGCGAAGATAAAGCGCATCATATACTTCGGTTACCTCTCCTGTCTCATCATTGATAAATGAGAACTTAATAAGGTAATAAAGTCTGTTCTTATCACCGTAATCCTTATTGCTGACAAGGTAATAAGTGTCGTAGATCTCAGGATCACCTTCAGAGATAGTATATTCGAGCCATCCGCCGTCATATGTCGAAGCTGTGTCACCGTCTCTGTCAGAATGATATGAAGAAAGGATCGAAGCCTTGGCATTTTCCAGGAACTCACTGTCAGCGAGGATATCCTCTTTGGTGATATCGTACGGATCAGCAGTTGTCTCTGTCGTCGTCGGCATCATGCTCTTCTTTGCTTCATCGAGAAGACCGTTCTTGTCCATATATCTGTATGTGAAATAGACGATTCCGCCGATTACCGAGAATACGATGATCACCGAGATAAGGCTTCTTATCGAGTTGGAGATCCTCTTCTTACGAAGCTCGGACTTCTCAAACTTGAGCTGCTTAAGCCTTGCTTCTTCCTGAAGGCGATATTGTGTCTCGAGCATCTCTTTTTCATGCTCATACTGTTGTCTGTTACGCTCGTCCTCGGTGCTGAGTTTCTCATACTCGACATCAGCATCGTCGTAATCGATGGCGAATGTTGATCCGCAGTTCTCACATGCGAGAACGTTCCCCTCTTTCTTAAGATCACCGCCGCAATTAGGACAGTTCATGCTCTGTAACTTCATAACAATTACCCCCTTTGTTATCAGGTTTCCGAGATAATTATATCATAGACATTTTTTAAGTTTTTATCGCATTACATCTGAAATAGAAGTCTCTTTTTTCTTCCCGAAAAACACTTCAATATCCGCACAAGGATTAAGGGCTGCCTCATTGAGACAGCCCTTAGTTCATGTTTGTTTATCAGTAATCAATTTCCACATGCCAGATTACACCAAGGATATTTTCTGAACCATTCGCATCGTAGAGAACGATACAATAGACTTTATCTGTTACCCTATCCAATTCAAATTCAGTACTTATCTGTCTGAAGAACGGTGTTGCCTCTGCTTTGATCGTATCGGTTTTGATGAGTTCCCCTTCAAGGTAGACCTCGTACTTGTATTCTGAATCTTCATAAACACGTTCATTGAGATAAGCGATTATCGATGCAGGCATTGTCTTAGCAACATCGTCACCGAACGTATATCCGCAACCGCCGCTGAAGTAAAGCGCTCCATATGTCTCTGAGGCACCATATAAACTATCCGGTACATTGCTGACATCGATATCATCCAGTGTAACGACTTCGAATTCAGGAACAGGGTCTGTCAACCTCTCGCTGATCAGTCCCTTATAAAACTCTATCCTCCAGCCCTGCTCTGCGAGAAGATCGGATACCGGGATCGAATCGCCATCTGAAGTATCTATGTCGGTATCAAGTGCATACGGGATCATGTAGAAACCGTTAATGTCAAAGAAATCCACTTTTGTTATGACAACAAGATCACCGTTCTCATTAACGAAAACATCAGGATCATTCTTAACGGAATCGATCAAAGTAGAATTTACGATTCCATACATCACATAAACATCAAAATCGTTGGCATATGCCAGATCTGTCTTAATGAGAGAAAGGGCCTTATCCTCAAACTCAGAAGGTTCCCATCCTGCACTCTTGATGATATCGTCTGTACTCATTCTCTTTCCGTTGGAATCGAAAGTGAATGACTTGAACATACTGTCATCAGATCCGTCTCCGTAGAAGATAACGAATGTCTTAGATCCGTCTTCATGCTCAAAAAATCTGTAACGGACCGTTGGCATTCCATACCACCAATCATAACCTTCAACGAACTCGACTATCTCCTTATTTGCCTTTTCACAATCGGAAGTACCAAGATCTATCTGAGGAATATCAACTGTGTAATATGTCATGCAATTCTCTTCATCGATCCTTACATTATCGGTGGATACTGCTCCGACTTCAACGCCAGGCGATTCCAGTTCGATCTGAGTGGTTGTTATGTAGTCACATTCTGAAGCAGGAACTTCATCATCAAAAAATGAAAGAGGAGATGATACGATCTTCGAGAAGGATGCCGAACTTCTGAAAACCTCATCTTCTTCAAGCTTAGCGAAGTAATCCTTCATTGACACCTGATCCATGTTGATGCAATATACATCGTCCTTGTCATATCCGAAGTTTAAGTTACTGTCGATCCAGAAGCCTACCGATACATCAGGTTCAGGTTCTGTCGGTTCAGTATCCTGGGTACCCTCAGTTGTATCAGACGGTTCTTCGGGAACTTCAGTCTCTTCGGTCTCTTCGGAAGCTTCAGTCTCTTCTGTCTTTACTTCCTCGTCTTCTTCCTTTTCCGTGAACTTTGCTTCTTTAGAAGCGCAACCGCACAAAAGGATCGAAGTTAAGACGATCGATGAAATGATCTTCTTTTTCATAAACATCCTCCTTGTTTTCTTGTTGTTTACTTAACAAGTTTAACAGTTCGAATCCTCAGTCTACAAGGCATTTGCAAAGTACACTTGTATTTATCGGTTCATTTTGTGAAGTTTGTCCGCCTATAAAAAAAATCCTTGCATTTTTTCGGACCTGAAACAAACAATCCTTATACTATATTCTCAAGTAACCTGAAATACCCCGATTGAATGATCGACCTTTTTTAGGGTATTATGCTAATTGAGTAAGGAGTTATTTGTAAGGGGGAAAAGATGCGTATAGATATAAGTAAAACCCGTTCAAGACTAGCCGTGATCACACTGGTCGCGTTGATGTGCGTCGCGCTCATGCCTGTGGTCAGTTTGGCCGCCGGAAAGAAGTCCGACACGACAGACTACACCTATGCTCTGGCTGCCTATGCCGGAGTGTTTTCCACAAGCGTGATCACATCCGTAAACCCTACTGCGACGCTCGCGGTCCTTTCTATCCTGGGTTCCATCGAAAACGCTGCGATCTATTCACCGGATTCGGCCTTCTTCAACAGCATCGCCGATTTTTTGAACGGCGTCCCGATCATAAGGGAAGCAGGAAAACTTCCGATCTCAAATCCTTATGCGGCCGTTTTCCTGTCGATCATCGCCGCGATCTTTATCGTGATCCACTCCACCGCCGTATCCGACCTCGTCTCGAAAAAGATATCTCTTGATAAGATCGATACGATCGCGCTTAACCTGGGAAACGTTGCCGTCTCTCTTCTGCCGCTGGTGACTAATGAAGCTCTCGAGAAAGATCCTCCTGGTTCAAAAGGCGTCTCTTTGATAGTTCAGCCTGTCTTCTTAAGGATCGGCGTTCCTAAGTTCCTGGATAATCCGTGGTACACGTACGTCCTCGCGATCATCACTTTTATCGCGATCACGTTTTTGTCCAACATGGTGCGCTCATGCATCAATAACTGGGAGACTATCGTGGCGGCTTTCCCTGTGAAAGGCACGAGCCTTTTGTGGCAGATAGCAAAAGCACTCATCCACTTCATACTTCTCATATTGCTCATCTTCGCACCGTTGATCTGCTTTATCATCTGCGTTCATGTGGCAGTCGCGGCGCTGTTCCTTTTCAGGATCTTAAAGAGGAATGCTCAGTACTACAAGGACGTTTATGTGTTCACAATCCTTCGAAGGATATTTAAGCGTAATGAACCTGTGCCGAGAGTCGAGAAAAAGTTTTCGAGAAGGATAAAAAGGATGTATCCTGAATGCGAGATCGCCATGTCGGTCTATACTTTCCACGGCTTCGCGAGACTTGCCAAGCGTTCGCGCGTGTGGCTTATCAGGGAGGGTGACAAGGTCGACTTGGTGTACAAGCGTTTTATAAGAAAGCCTTATGTCATCTCCTGGAATGAGCTTCGCAATCAGCACGATTATAAGATCGTCTATCTCGAGCAGTGCGCGAGATTTCTGAGGCTGAGAACGGAAGACAGGAATCTCGAACTTGTCATGTCCAACCGCTACAAGCCTGAGATCGAGATGCTCACGGAGCTCTTGGACCTCAAGGATTTCGCGCCGGTCAAGCAGGAAATAAAGGAGACCAAAAAACTTAACAGGAAACTTCGCAAAAGGAAGAAAGATCCGGAAACGATATAGGTTACTCGTTACGGTATTTTTCGACCAGCAGGTCAAACTTCCTTACAAAGTCTTCTATCTTCTTCTCATTTCCTTCAACGATGAGCACCGGCTTTCTCTTGCCCGTGATTATGACTGCCGGAACATCGGTCCTCTTTGTCTCCTCGTTAAAAGTCTCAAACTCGATATAAGGCTTCATGGAATACCCGCCTAGCTCGGGGCACTTCGCCTTCAGCCAAGCAACTTCTTCCGTAGTAAAAAGATTCGTCGGGAACCCGAACACCTCCAGTTTCTTAAGTTCCGGAATTAACGAGATATCCATATCCTTTATCTTCTTTCCGAAAAAGTCGATGCGTCTTATATCCGTTCCGACAAACGGTCTTAAACTGTCGATCTCAGCTGAGTTCCAAACAGCATTGCCGAAGCCGAACCACTCCAAAGAAGGCGCTTTCTCGATGCCCGATATATCATGTAACTTCGTAAAATCATCTAGCACTACAGCCTTCAAAGCTTTATTGTTGCTCATATCCCAGAGGTTTGAGATCTTTTGATTGACATACCAGTAAACGCATTCCAGATCCGGAAGCGTCCCAAGAAGCGACCAATCCTCAACACACTTATTTCTGAAAAACCTTATATAACGGAACTGCTTTCCGTATTTTTTTATGAAGTACTCAAATGTCTCCTGATCCAGTCCGAAAACACTTACCGATCTGGCATCGGGGAAATCTTTGATCCTGTCTATGTCATAGGTATATCTGACCGATCCTGCAACATCAGCATCAGCAGCACAGACACTCAATTGAGTTCCGCTTTTATTCCCGTCCAAAACAGGATAGTTCCACTCTTGCTTAACCAGTTCATCGAAATTCTCTACTCTGATATTCATACTGTTATCCATCCTTAAACCTTATTCCTGTCTCACATTTTATCACGAGCATGTGAAAGAGCTGTACGCTTTTTTAATATAGGCACTCAGAAAGTCTAGTTCTAAATCCCTAGTCATAGGGGATTGCACACTGGATTTCTGCCTAAAATCCGGTAATCGCTCCCTAGTCATAGGGATTCTCAACTGTATTTAAGCCCATAATCCGGTATTTGCTCCCTATCAACAGGGACGAATTACTGGATTCTCAGACATCAGTTTTGTTACAGAGAAAAGGGCCATCTCAAAACTATGAGACGGCCCTTGTTGAAATCGATTATTTACACTCAACACCTTCTTTTTTGCAGATACGCCATGCTGCGTATCTTCCCTGGGCTGTTGCCGGCGGAAGTCCGCCTGAACCCATGAGCCACTGTCCCGCAAGGAAGACATTCTTGAGCTGCTTGATAACACCAGGTGTGGTAACTGTCTTCGTGTCCTTATCTGCAACAAATGCCATGTAAGCACCTCTGTATGCGTTGCACTTTTTCGCGTAGGATACAGGTGTCCAGGTATCAAGAACATGGATCTTGCCTTCTGTCTCAGGATACTGCTTCTCGATGAGCTTTATCATGTCGGAAGCGATCTCGTTCTTCTTTGCTTCATAAGCTTCGCGGTCCTTAGCAAGTTCAAACCACTTATCAACATCGTCGGCATACTGGAACAGTTTCATCTGAAGGATGGTCTTGCCCTCAGGTGTAATCGTAGGATCATAGTCATAGCAGATCATTCCGATATCCTTGTGCACCTTGTCCCATACCTTGATGCCCTCACTCTCCCAGAATGAAGTGTCAGCAGGGATGCCGGTCTTGCAGTCTACCAGGAATGCTGCGTGGAACTTACTGAATACGGAGAAATGTTCCTTATCGTCAAAACACTTCTTAAGCTTCTTAGGCATGTACTCAGAAGGAAGAAGATGCGTAAATGTGTGGTTGGCATCTGTCGCGCAGATAACATAGTCGGCTTTAACTTCCGTTCCGTCCTCAAGAACGATCCCTTCAGCGATCTTGCCGTTGATCTTAACGTTCTTTACAGGTGCGCTAAGGTGGATCTTGCCGCCGAGTTCCTTATATCTGTCGGCGATCCTCGTAGCTGCTGCCAAAGATCCGCCCTCAGGAATGTCACCGCTTCCCGAAGTACACATTGCGTAAGACATAATGAAGGAGTATGCCTGAGTCTGCTCAGGGTGTGTCATCAATACGGCGCTCTTAAGGACCGGACTTTTGAAACTGTCGGAAAGATCCTTAACGCTTACGCCTTTGTATGCTTTCTGAGCTGCAGGAACATTCTTGGCGAAGTCACCGAGCTTCATGAAATCTCGAAGGCCCATCTTATCCATAGGCTTTGAAAGAGGCATTATCATACTCTCCGCTCTTGTAACGTTTTCGAAGAACTTATCGATAGCTTCCTTGTCATCAGGAGACAACTTGAGCATGTCGCTCTTGGTCCTTTCCTTGTCTCTTCTGAAGGTTATCTCACCGCCGTGTCCCTTGTATGTGAAGAACACGTCCTTGCTGTACATCTTAAGGCCGTCTTTGAGCATTCCGATGTCGTGCCAGAAGCCGTTCATGTCACTGCCTTTTTTACTGCACATGAGATAGTCGATACAGTTATCGATGTAGACACCCTCGCGCTTCCAGCCTGTCAGCTCGCCGCCCGGGACCGGGTTCTTCTCATAGATCTCGGTCTCAAAGCCCGATTTCTGCAGAACGATACCGGCAGCCATTCCGGAGATTCCTGCTCCGACAATGATTACTTTTTTCATTATTTCCTGTTCCCCCCTGATCAAGTTTGTGTCACACAAACACCCTTTAAGTATAACACTACTGACAGGCAAAACATGTCTTTTTATTTCTTCTTTCTTATCAACAGATAGGCAATAACAGGAGCAATAAGCATCGCAAGATAAACAAGTGTGATCCATGGCTGATATTCGATATAGAACTGCTTAAAAGTAAGGCTCAGCGGGTGCGGGATCAAAACCCATCCGACAAGATCCAAAACGATGCTCAAGCCTGACCACAAAGCACCTGTGGTAAATGCCTTCTTAAATGTCGGCTGCTTCATTCCCTTAAGATAGATAAGTGCGAATATGGTAAAAAAGATGATGTTATAAAGCGGGTGCCAAGGCTTCGTCATCTCATATCCTTCACCAAGGCCCGGGCCCTGCGCCATGGAGCCCATGTGAAGCACCAGGATGTTAAAGAATGTATGTCCCACACCGATCATGGTAACTACGAAGTAGCTGATCCAATACCAAAGCATCGATCTTCCGAATTCTCTTTTTGTGTTTTCCTTTACCTGACCATTATTCATTTTTGATCTCTCCTTTTCGCTTTTCATGTCTGTATTCTATGTTTTCGAGAAGGAGAATCCTTTATGGAAGACTTAGATATTTCTTAAATCTCTCTTAAAACGGTCCCGTCTTTCGGCAGATCGCTGAAACAACCTTCTATATGTACCGTCCGGTGACTGTACAAATGACGGTAAAAAAGCAGAAATTCTCGTAAAATGTACAGTCTTATAGGACTGTACACATGACGGGAAAAAGGCAGTAATTCCCGTAAAATGTACAGTTCCTTACTGTACAAATGACGGTAAAAAGACAGCTTTTCCCGTGAAATATACAGTCCTATAGAACGGTACAAATGACGGGCGTGAAATGAAATTTACCCCAAAGAAAAGACCGCCTGACGGCGGCCTTTAGGTTAGTCATTCTTGTATATACCAGTTGAAAATGACGAAGTCCATTGTGGTCAGATCAAAACAGCACATGGATTCCGAGCCTGCAAACTGTGAACCGTCGCCACTCAGGATGGCTCCTGCAACACCGATATTGCCGTCAGGAGTAACGAAAGGCGTGATCTTGTCGTAGCCGATCATTTCAATGCTCTTGTTGAGATCGATATAATCTCTGTCGGCAAAGCACTTTGTGTAGATCTCAGATGTCTTGCTGAACAGTTCATCGTCAGTCAGGCCGAAACGGACGGTAACTTCACTGTCTTCTATAGGCTTAAGTGTGTCGAGATCATAGTTGAATATTACTTTGTCGCTGAAATCCTCGCTTATATAGTTTGCAGAAACGACAAAGGACAATGTGTTGTCTTTAACACCCCAGGCATAGTCGGTCTCAAAACCTTCCAGATTATCGTACGGGGTATCCAGCGGGTAATTCTCATCCATGTAACTGCTGATCTCATCATTGATCTCAGTTACTTCCTCTCCGTTAACGATGAGTTTAGGAAGGATCCTGTTATACTCGCCGTAGTCATCAGAAAGAGTAGTTTTTACATCTTCAACCTTAATGTCATAAGTATTGCTTTCGGCCTTATCGGCTTCAGTCGATCCAGTTGTTTCCTCAGTAGTAGCTTCTGTTGTTTCTTCTGTTGTCTCTTCCGAAGTGGCAGCGGAAGTTTCCGATGCTTTAGTCTCACTTGCCGGAGTTTCCTTGTTTCCGTTACAGCCCGAAGCTATGAGCGCCAGGCAGAGCAAAGTTGAAAGTACTGTTATCTTTTTCATTTTTAGATTCATCCTTATAATTCCTTTTAGTTCGTCGGGAGCAAAAACTTGCTTCGATGCCCATATTATACACCATGCCTTGTTCGAAAAAGACCAAGGCGCTTTCCGAAGAAATAAAAAAGCCTCGAAACTACTGTGTTTCAAGGCCTTTGAGATCTGGCGGAGAAGGAGAGATTCGAACTCTCGAAACCGTTTTGCGGTTTACACGATTTCCAGTCGTGCGCCCTCGACCAGGCTAGGCGACTTCTCCATTTGTCTATTGACGTGCAATTTAACTTGCCAAAAGATTTTACTTGCTTTCAATAAAAATGTCAACTTCATTATTCATTATATGATATAATCGTCACGAATAATTTTATTAAGGGAGATTTCCCAATGAAGAATAAACTCAGATTACTCGTAGTTTCGCTTCTTTCGGTGTTGATGATCTTTTCCATCGCTTCCTGCAAAGAAGAACCGGCTACACCTTTTTTCGATAATTCTAATGAGCCGACTTTTGAAGAGCTGAGCCAGAAGGTAGAGGTTTTCGAGAAAGTCTACGGAAATTACTGGGATAATCACCAGGATGAGCTTAGGGTACTTAATGGCGAAGGTTATACTCCGCTCGGAAATACATGCGCATACACATACGTCGCGAATATTGACGGAACAAACAAGGCAGATACGATAAGATCATGCACGCTCTTTGTTACTGAGGACAATGGCTCCGAGCATGTTGATGAGTATTTTGCGGTTGATAAGTCTACTCTCTTTATCGCGAGGACAACGGTTCCTCCTGACGGTTCTCTCGGCGATGTTACGAAGTATTTCTATGTTGGCAACAAACTTTACAAGGCTAACGAGAACGATTCGACTCTCGAACAGATAGATAAGGCCGACACATTGGATCTTTATCTGTCTTTCAACGATCTGACGGAGCTATATGGCAAGTGATAATAAGACACCCGGTTTCAAGGCCGGACTGATCCACGGTTTACCGATCGGCATGGGCTATTTGCCCGTGTCGTTTTCTTTTGGTGTCCTCGCGATCAGCATGGGACTAAGCTGGTGGCAGGCTGTCCTGGTATCGCTGACTAACGTAACATCCGCAGGTCAGGTCGCAGGTATCGGCATCATGGCGGCAGGCGGCGGACTTCTCGAGATGGCCGTATCGCAGATGGTCATCAATGTCAGGTACAGTCTCATGTCCATATCATTGTCCCAGAAGGCTGACAGTTCAGTGAACAGACTGTCACGTTTCCTGCTGTCGTTCGGTATCACCGACGAGATCTTCGGCGTGGCTTCAGGTTCGGGCGACAGCTTCGGCCGCCGCTATTTCACGGGACTTATGGTCCTCCCTATATTCTCATGGGTCCTCGGAACTTTCCTTGGTTCTGTCATCGGCAGCGTCCTTCCGCAGTTCCTCGTGGACTCTCTGTCCATCGGTATCTACGGCATGTTCATCGCCATCGTCCTTCCGGTCTGCCGTAAGGACAAGCGCGTCGCCATTGTAAGCGCCATCGCCGTCGCGATCTCGCTTATTCTGTATTACGTCAAGTTCTTCTCGTTCATATCAGGAGGCTTCGCGGCCATCATCAGCGCAGTCGTTGCTGCCCTGATCGGCGCCATCTTCCTCCCATCTTCGAAAAAGGAGGATGCTGCTAATGCCTAGTACCACCTTTTTCCTATATCTCGGAGTAATGGCGCTGACGACTTATCTTTTAAGGATGATCCCGTTTGTCGTCTTCAATAAGAAGATCGAAAACCCCAGAGTCAAGGCGTTTTTCGACTATATTCCGTACACGGTCCTCTCGGCAATGACGTTCCCGTCGATACTTTACTCGACCGGGTCGCTTATAACTGCGGCTGCGGGAACGATCGTCGCGATCATTCTGGCTTTCAGGGGAAGAAGTCTTCTTATCGTTGCGGTTGGAGCATTTGCAGGAGCGCTGGGTTGTCACTTTATTCTCATGCTCATACACTGAAATCCCTTAATACTACTCGCTCAAGCGCTATAAGGTTTTTTTAACAATTTTGCTGTGATTCCTGTCGCGAAACGTTTTTTTAATAATTTGTAAATTGTATCTTAATAAGATGTAAATTGCCTAAAAAGACCTTGACCATTTTGCATTTAGGCACTATATTAAATATGAACCTAGTGTTCAGTTTTCTCATTTCATATATCTTCCTTTTGTAAAAGCCACAGTCTCTGTGGCTTTTCTTTATGCGCTTTTTCGAGGAATATAATTAAGACTTCAAAATATAAATTCTTTGTGCTATACTTCCAAAGTAATTTCAACTGCCTTCATAGCTCAGTAGGTAGAGCGCATCCATGGTAAGGATGAGGTCACCGGTTCGATCCCGGTTGAAGGCTCCACATTAAAAAAGGTCATCTCATGCGGGATGACCTTTTTTTATAGCTTGATGGATTCCGGGAAGGCTTCCTTCCTCATGATGCCCCACATCTTGTCGATATAAGCGAGGGTGTAGTAGTTCTCGTAGTAGTGATAATAGAACGCTCCCTTCGTGGTAAGCGAATAAATGCCGTCCTTTTGCTCCGCGAATCCCAGGAGCTTCGCGAGCCTGAACTCCATGCCGTACATCTTCTTAAGCGGAACGCCGAAGAATTTCTCGAAAGCGCGGCTGTCGAGCCTGGTGCTGTACATCGTCCAGAACAGCCAGTAGACCATGCGCTGCCTTGGCGTGAACCTGATAGTCAGAGATGTTGGGATGATGCCTTCGTCGATCCTTTTAATATATTCTTCCGTCGAAAACGTGTTGATCTTGAAACTGTCCTTCAAAAGCGTCGTGGCAGAGCATCCGAACCCCAGGAAATTCTCGCGGGTCATGGATGAATACTTCGCCCCTTCCTCGTTCGAGAAAGTCCAGATGGAATCTCTCCTGTAGCCCTTCTCATCAAAGTAGCAGGTTATCCTGTCCAGAAGATCCTTCTTCATCTTCTTGGGCATCGCGGTAACCTTGCTTGACGTGAACGTGAAATCGATGAACGGATAGATCGCGACATGGTTCGCACCTGTTTCAAATGCGATATCGGAATCTTCCTTCAGATCTTCAAAAGTCTGTCCCGGCAGTGCGAAGATGAGATCCATGGATACGGTCTCAAAAGATACTTCCGACAGTGCGCTTTTAAGGGCTTCCCTATCGACCGCTCCTCTTCCGAGTATAGCCTGATACTTTTCTCCGAATGACTGGATACCGATGCTGATTTTCGTTACGCCCGCAGCCTTGATCTTCCTTAGGATATCGGGCTTTACGTTGTCAGGGTGAAGCTCCAGGCCGATCCCTTCGGTTATTACGTAATGCTCGTTAACGGCATCAATTATCTCTTGTAATCTGTCTGCGATAAGAGCAGGCGTTCCGCCTCCGAAATAAAGACTAGTAACCGTCTTTTTGCCTTCGATCATATTCCCGACCATGTGGATCTCGCGGATCAGTGCGTCAATGTACTTCTGCGCTGCTTCATCTGAATAGACCGTCTTACAGTAGGGGCAGAAATTACAAAGTTTACGGCAGAACGGAATGTGGATATAAAGACCGAGATTGTCGCTTTCTTTATATTCCAGCACTTTATCGTAATCATTCGTGAACGTGAACGCCTTAGCAGAGCGTGTCAGCCACATCCTGGTAAGGTCAGTGATAATACTCATTCTGTCCCCCGAAAACAATCTTTTTCGAGAGGTATTATAACAATCGTGATGATTATTATCAACACAAATAGTGTAATTTTACACTATTACCTCAAAGCTTCAGGATGGTCATCCGCGCTCGGACTCGTATACCCCGACCCTGTTCTGGATCGTCTTCATTACATCCTTGATGCTCTTCTGCCCCGCAAAGTAAGCCTGTATCTCTTCCCTTATGATGATATCGATCTCGGCATCGATTATACGAAGGCCCGAGGCAGACTTGATATAGCCGTCCATCTGAGAGATGAGCAGATCAGCATCAACCGTTGTCGTGAAAGTTTTGAGTGTCGTGAGCATATACTGATCGTAGTTTTCGGACATCGCCTTATAACATGCATTGGTCCTTTCCGCGAAGATCCTGCAGGCATCAGCCTGTGCGTTACTGTTTATGGATATTCCGTCATATCTGGCGAACAGATACTGGATGTCGTCGCTTAGAAGGAGCTTTATAAATTCCCTGCAGGCATCGGGACAGGATGTCGCGGCGGACACACCGACGGACTGGGAAACATTGATCATAAGACCTCTGGCCTTGTATGAAGGAAAGCCCATCATGGTCATCTCTTCCACGTTATTGCCTGTGACACGTAAGAACTCCATGCCTGAAGTGATATTTACAAAAGCAGATTCCTGCCCCATGGTGGATGTACGGAGCATGAGCTTCTGATCCATTATCTCCTGCTCGGTCGGAAGGACCAGGTCATTCACGAACTCAGCCGTCTTGGAGAACTCCTTATTATCAAAATCCAGACTCTCACCGTCACGGAACGCGGAACTGGCCTCCGAGATACATGTACTCATGAAATCCAGTCTATCCATCATGTTCGGATCTTTTCCGTTGCAAGGTCCGCTTATGTATTCCTTGTAGCTTTCAAAGGTAAAACCCGCCTTATCCGTATCGACATCGGATTTTTCTACGAGGATACCCTCAAGGCCGAAGGCCAGAGGAACCTGATAAAGCGCCTTCCCCGTCTTGGCTGAGCTTATTATGTTGTTGTAGACATTCGGAACGTTCACATCACCTGACAGATCAAGAAGAAGATCCTCGTTGTTCAGGTACGTGTAGTTCATGGTTCCGAGTATAAGATCGGGGCCTTCGGCGGCCAGAAGATCCATTGTAAGCTTATTCATCATCGCAGCCTTGACCTGAAGATCGAAGGTGGTCTCATCAAGGTTATCAGCCATCAGGATAGTCTTGGCTACCTCCTCATAATCGTATCTCGGATCGAGCATTATGAAAGCTTCGGGATTCGTGTTGTTGAATTGTCTTATGGCTTCCGCCATTGAATAAGAGATCGGCTCGAAGCCCGCAGCCTTAAGTATCTTCTTTCCCACATTCGGATTGGACGGGGCTTTTTGAAGGATCACTATGAGGTTGTCGTCTTCATGTATATCCTTTACGGAATAATTGCCGAACTGCTCTCTTCTTGATATTCCGGCCAATATGATCTTATCTTCGGTCGCCTTGAGAAGATCAAGGTTTGCCGTATCAAATCTGTTGATATCGCAGTCATCATAGGAGAAATATACGGTCTCCGAGTGATCGTTAAGATCCAGTTTCTTCACGCCGTGTTGATCGATTATCGCATTTCCCACACCTTCGAAGTAAGAATAATCCCAGGCAGACCGAAGATCTGCGAGCCACGAGAATTCCGCCACGGAAGATATATCCGATACCTTTCCGCTGTTGATATCTATATAGCACAGGTTCTTTTCTACCGACAGGCCCTCATACTTGAAGCAGAACCTGCCGTTTTCGAGATAAAGGAAATCATATACCTGCAGTATGTCATCCGAAGAAAGTGTATCTTCAAGGCAGATGAGCTTCTCCTCGCCAGAGGGCAGCGTGAATTCGAGATAGTTCCTGTCATAGAGCATGCCGGTCTGCTCGAAGATCGCATAGAAACTGTTTATCGAATAACCGTCTGCCGTCCAGAAGTTCACACTGTATGAATCCTTAAGATCGTAGCCGCCCTTGGATACCATATCTTCCGACGATACCACCTTCTGTTCGGACGTATCAAAGGTCACCTCTTTATACTTGGCATTTCCGCCCTCGATCCAGGTAGCCTGGAACTTGACCATGCCCTGCTTTATGTAGACATTCTGGATCATGACCTCTTCAGCCCCGGGAACATATTCCTTCACAGCCTCAGACAGTTCCTTATCGAAAACATGCTCCGCATTACTGTCATATACACTTATGATATTGGTGTAGGTATCTGCCGTAGCTTCATGATCGATATCACACATCTTGGCTCCGCTGACCCAGTTTATGATCTTATCGTCGATCATTCCGATGGTATTTGAGCGATACCACATATAGTCATTGGGATCTATTACCGGATCGATGGTCTTGACCGTAGCCGTATACCAGGGCCTGTCAGCCGCAACCTCGATCAGTTCATTGAACTTGGTCCTTTCCTTCTTACCGCATCCCGTAAGGGGCACCGCCGTTATGAGGACAGCCGCGGCCATGATGCCGGATAAGATGCCTCTTATGTAATCCTTCATAATTCCTTCTCCTGAGTTTCTATTATTCATCAAAACAGAACCTGATCTAGAGATTCATTATCTTGCTGCTGTCGACGGGATTGCCGTGACCGAACCAGATCATCCTGTGACCGATCTTCTTGATCTTCTCGACAGACCCTCGCATCATATCCTTATCGTGCCATATAAGAGACTCCGTAGGCTTAATGAAGTTCATCAGGGCATCTCCCACTATAAGGTCACGTTCCTCCACATCCAGGCCGATAGAACCATATGTGTGACCCGGAAACGCCAGGACTTTCACATCGAAACCGTATTCTTCCAGAGTGTCACCCTCTTCGATGAATACCTTATTCTTAAAATCCGGCACCTTGTCATTGGCCAGAGACTTAATGGAGGCTCTGTACAGGGCATTGCCGGAGATCGTGTCGTACTTGAGCGGCTGAGCCAAGAAACTGTAGATCAGTTCGGTATCCTTGCCGTTCATGGCGACCGGACATTCGAACTGCTTCGACAGAGCCGCGGCATTTTCCGCATGATCCACATGAGGATGCGTAAGTACTATGAGCTTAAGATCATAGTCGCTGCACTCGAGCCTTACCTTTTCCTCGTATTGTTTACGACAGGTATCTACCAATATCGCTTTTCTTCCGTTTACCAGAAGATAGCAGTTACCTGTTCCGCACTTCATCCTTTTTACTTCGATCAAAAAAACCACCTTCTTCCGATAGTAATTATACTACTCGAAAAGAAGGTGATCGTTTTCACTTATGTATCGATATTATTACTGAACTCTCGGAGTACCGCAGTCAGGACAGAACTTCGTCGTAATGCCTGTCTTACCGCAGCCCGGGCAGTTCCATGGAGCTTCAGGAACAGAAGCGACCGGTGCAACAGGTGCCTGACCTGCAGGAGCCTGTGCTCCGCCGTTATTTCCGGCTATGGTATTGCCGAATCCCTGACCCATCTTCTGGGACTCACCCATGATAGGGCTCATAGCTTCCTTAGTCATGTTGATGACTCCGCCCATGGCTCCGAGAGTAACACCGAGGCTTGCCACATCTCCGATACCGCCGCCGGCACCTGAACCTGAACCGCCTGTGATACCGTTCTGCATAGCTTCCATACCAACCTGTCTTGCAGTCTCGTCCTGATATGTATAGCCCTTCATCCTCATCTCTGCAGCCTCAGCCTCAGCCTGCATCTTATATGCATCTGCCTGTGCCTTGGACTTGATGAGAAGTGCATCAGCTTCTCCCTGAGCATTGACCATCTTGAGCTGAGCTTCTGTCTGAGCCTCAACGATCTTACGGCTCTGAGCTGCCTCAGCCTCAGCGCGTCTTATCTCCTCGTCACGTACCTTCAGTGTCTTATCAGCGAACTGCTGCTTCAGATGTCGGAAGTTCGGATCATCGTCAGGAGTCTGGATAGTCGTTACATAGAACTCCGGCATCGTAAGACCGTACTCGTCCAGCGTCTCGTTGATCTCTTTCTGGAGTGTCTCGGAAATGACATCCAGATAAGCATCGATCTCAAGGATGTTGATGTTCTGCTCCTTGATGATCCTTGCAAGGTTAGACTTAACACGGTTAACTACAAGGGCTCTGAACTTACCCGTACCGTAAGAAAGACCTCCTTCTTCGCCCAGAAGTTCATTCTGTAGAAGTCCTTCAGTCGTACCGACGAGCTTGATGACGAGCTTACGCGAATCGTTAACTCTGATATTGAAGTTTCCGCTGGCACCGATCTCGATATGAAGTCCCGAAGCAGGATCGAAAAGTCTTACCTTGCTGTCAGTACCCCATCTGATGCCCATCATCGTGGTCATGTTGATAAAGTAGACCTCAGCGTGGAAAACATTCTCTCCGCCTGTGCCGAGCTTCATCAGGTCACGGAGAAGAGGAATGTTATACGTCGTGAGCGTATGTCTTCCTGCCGTGAACAGATCCATCGCCTTACCGTCACGCATGAAGAGTGCTTCCTGCGACTCGTGTACGATCAACTGCGATCCGATGGTGAAGTCTTCGTTCTTGTGCTTGTGAGCCAATACTTCATTACTGCCTTCGTACTTGATTACACTAATTACTTCCATTTAACTTTTCCTTTCTGCCAATATGCCAAATAATATTACTAATGCTACAGGTAATCCGACGGCTATTATCGCCGAAGGTAAAACGTCTACGTGAAAACCGTACGCCAATATCATAAATATCAGAAGCGGTACGGCACACAGAACCGAGAAGACTTCTATGATGACCGCAGGTACTCCTCCTCTATAGACCAGGAATCCCACGCCCGCCGATGTGACAAGGAATATCGGTATCACTGCCGGAAGCGGAAATCCCGCCACTTCCTTCAATACAATGCAAAGCACGGCAGGAAGTATCAGTCCGACTATCGCCGCGAGCGGTATCCTCTTTTTCTTTGCCTTATTGATATTTTCCCTGCACTGCGCACTTAACTCTTCAGTATCCTTAATTCCGGGGATCTTATTGAATTCCTTAAGAGCACCTTTGTAATTCTGTTTATGGAAAAAGTCCTTTCCCTTTAAATAGATCTTCAGCTGATCGACTCTCTGAAGTCCCTCATTACTGATCCTCGTAAGGTCTGAAGCTATCGAACCGACACTCCCGCTGCTCTCATCAGCCGCATTCTTAAAAAGAAGTCTCGCCTGCTCAAGAGATACGATGGACAGGTTTCCGCTCAAAGCCTCATTAGCCTTGTTGATGTTCGAGACGATATCGGAATACCGGCTGTAGTCAGGAACCAGTTCCTCGAGCGACCACTTGTTTCCGCAGTGCGCGCAGACACATGATCCGATAAGATAATCGTTAACGATATCTCCGCCGCAGATCTTACATTTCAATGTAACAGGTGTTGCATTTACTTCAGACATCCACTTACTCCTCTGTTATTTGTTCGAATCAACTAAAACATATTTTATCATGTCTATAATGTATAAAATGATCAGTTTACAGAGTTTGAAGAACATTATATGAATATCGTACCTGATTATGATGAATCCCAGGAAAGGTATTACACTTAAGACCGACACGAGCTTAACGATCGATCCCGGAAGTCCTCCTAAGTAGATCAGGAATCCGAGTACCACTGATAATCCGAGGAACAACGGTATAAGTACCGTAAACGAGACATCCATAGCGATCTTCAGAACTATGCAGAGCATCGCCGGAAACAGCATTCCGAGAAAGACTTCCATAAATCTGTTCGTCTTATTCTGTTTCGTGACATATACTTTGCACTGCTCTTTGAATTCATCCGAATTCTTATATCCCGGAACCTTCTCGAACTCAGTAAGAGCACCCTGATAATTCTGCTTCTCGAAAAATGCCACGCCCTTCATGTAGCTTTGCATTTTATCTATCTTCTCGATCTCGTCTCTGCTCATCTTGGCAAGATCCGAAGCTATTACTCCGTCAAGCTTGTCGCTTTCATCAGCTGCGAAAGCAAGAAGTGACTTCGCCCTTTCAAGAGATATGACAGTAGGATTATTCGATACGGCCTCATGAGCCTCGTTGATATCTGCGATTATGTTGGAATATTGGCTGTAGTCGGGGATCATATCTTCGAGATTCCACCTGTTGCCACAGTGCGCACAGACGCATGAACCCACAAGGAAGTTATTCACTATATCTCCCCCGCAAATCTTACATTTAAACGTAACTGGTGTTGCGTTTAACTCCGGCATTCACTTTTCCCCCATATGACTTAGTCAGTCCCCGACCAAACAAATTTATTTTATCATCTGCTCCATTTTATATAAATAGCAATTAGCAGATTTAGAAAAGCCTATTTCCATTCATTAGAGCTTCTTCATCATCAGGATCTCATCCATATATGAATCACCCGAAGCACACTTAAGAGCATTCTCGCGCCTGCCGTATTCCACAAAGCCCATCTTTCTGTAAAGCGCCTGTGCACGCTCGTTTGGCGCTGCGACCTCGAGTTCCAGCTGCATCATATCAGGTCTTGTTTCTTTTGCTACGCGGATCATCTCTTCGAACATAACTGTTCCTATTCCGAGTCCCCAGTAATCCTTAAGAAGAGCTATAGCAACATTTGCTCTGTGTTTCATCTTTAACCTGTCGTTCATCATGAGATGACAATTTCCTGCTACTTTTCCGTCAACGGTACAGGTTAAGAAAAGGTCATTTTCGGAATCCTTCATATACTTGAGAAGTTCCTTTTCTTTCTCGACTGTATATCTGTCACACTCGGAAGGTACCCTCGCGAGAAAATCCGTCTCGCCGCACGACTTATGAAGATAATCAACAAGTCCCTGAGCTTCCTCATCTCCCGGGTTCAAGAGCAAAGCCTTACGGCCGTCCTTTAATGTAAATTCCTTAGTTTCGTATAACATAGATAATTTCCTTCTTTCATAGATTAAGCTGCATGAAGTTTCCGTTTTTCTTAAAACCGAAATCGGTATAAAGAAGAACGCCCATGTCGGATGCCGTTATCTGAACACATCCGCATCCGTATTCTTTTGCATCAGTAACGACCAGGCCCAAGAGCTTTTTCGCGATGCCCTGTCTTCTGTAGGCCTTATCTGTGTACATGCTTGACAGAAGGCCGATCTTTCCCGAAGGACAGGAGAAATACGGAGGTTTCTCCACAAATGACATACCGCTCGTTCCGACTATCTTATCGCCGTCCACCGCGAGCCACGATACGAAAGTACCGTCTTTCATATGCCTGTTGTAGTAATCAAGAAGGTATGGCTTAAGATCTATCTTTTCAGTTGCTCCTTCTTCTCTGAGCTGGCCGATCCTGATGTCGATGAACCTGTCAAGGTCGGCCTTTGTAATTCGTCTGAATCTGATCATTTCTGTCCTCTCCTTTCGTACATCACAAGATCCATGCGGTCATTGATCTTCTCCTGATAAAACAAAAAACCGTCTATCCGAAGCGTCGGATAAACGGTATTGCCCACAAGATTACTACTTCTCTTACCCGAGGCTATTGCTTTCAACCAAACCATAACGTCCGTAAATGACACCTGCATAAATAATACATGCTGTATAGGATTTGGTCTTAAACACGTTTTGCCTCCGATTGATTTTTGTATAACTTACTACTCGATCTTCGATATGTCAATGATCATGTCGCATCTATATCACTGAAGTTTGTCTGATAAAAGTGCCTTATAACGTCTCTTCTGGTAACGATTCCGATGAAGAGATTTCTGTCATCAACAACAGGAATAAAGTTCTGATTCATAGCCCGCATCAAAAGCTCATCGATAGAAGCAGTAATGAGTACCGACGGATTTTTAGAAGGATCAAACGGTATCTCGCTAAGCTTAAAATCTTCAAGACTCTCTATTGTCGTCGTGTGCGCTTCATTACCCTCACCTTTGACTATGAACCACAGAAAATCTCCCTCACTGACCGTTCCCACATAATGGCCTTCACGGTCCAAGACAGGGATTGCAGTGTAGCCGTGGTAGTTCATTTTTTCGAGAGCCTGACGCACGGTAAAATCATCGAAAAGAAATGCAACCGAAGACTTCGGCTTCATAAAAAAAGCAACATTCATATCTGTGTCCTCAGGATCCTTAAGTTTTCGCCCTTGATAACGAATCTTCCCGAATTTGCAGGGATAAAGAAACTTTCTCCTTTCGAAAACATTAGGAAGTCGTTGGCTCCATCATCATTCACGAAATCTATCCTTCCTGTTCCGTTCAAAACGACAAGCGATACAAAACTTCTCTCGGATGCAAAATCCAAAGTCTCATGTTCGATCATATCAACAACAAAATACTTGCAGCTTACAAGATGATTACCGAAGTCGTAATCTGAATAATTAGGATACATCCTTGTTACCTTGAGAGCCTTATCAACGTGAAGTTCTCTCTTTTGACCTGTTGTCTTATCAACTCTGTCATAATCGTAAACACGGTAAGTAACATTCGAGTTCTGCTGAACTTCAGCGATGATCATTCCTTTACAGATGGCATGCAAAGTCCCGGCAGGAATGTAGAATACATCACCCTTCTTTGCAGGAACAGCCATAAGGATATCAGTAATCGTATTATCTTTGATCCTTCTTCTTATCTCAGTCTCGTCTACGGTCCTTGATACACCGTAATAGATCTTGCTTCCTTCTTCCGCATCAACGACATACCACATCTCCGTCTTACCGAGCTGGCCTTCGTTGGTGATGGCAAAAGTGTTGTTCGGATGAACCTGAACTGAAAGATCTTCCTTGGCATCGATGAGTTTTGTAAGGATCGGAAAATCATCATAATTATCGCAGTTGGTACCGAGGACTCTCTTACCGCGCATGCTTATGTAATTGATAAGAGTCTCTCCGGCATATCTTCCGGAAGTAATAACGGACGGTCCGTCAGGATGACACGAGAGGACCCACGCCTCTGCTACTCTGTCTCCCGGGTCATTGATCCCGTATTCCTCACGAAGTTTTGTTCCTCCCCAAATGTAATCCTTACATGTTGGTTTTAATTTATATACCGGCATATCTATTTCCTTAGTATCTGATTTATCTTCTTTAGCGGTTATCACCGTATCTACGATTTTATCACATAATGGCGATGTTTGTTGATTTGTTGGTCCCTCCTACCACTTATGCCCCCAAAAGGAGAATAATTTCTTCAAATTTTTGT
The DNA here is from genome assembly GCA_024699245.1 of Clostridia bacterium. GTDB lineage: Bacteria > Bacillota > Clostridia > Saccharofermentanales > Saccharofermentanaceae > Saccharofermentans. Next base: position 48,667 of record JAILPW010000052.1, read on the forward strand.
TCTTTTTTCTTCAATTGTACCATTAATGGCATTATTCGTCTGATAGACTTGGATCATAAGACAAAGTAGATTGAAAAACTAACACTGTACTTTGACAACTGAATATCACCAAAAACATCGAGTTTACTTTTGCAATTAGATGATTTGTACCAGCACCAACGCGTTGGTGCTGGTACAAAAAGCCAAAGCAATTTATAGTTCAA
>JAILPW010000006.1:0-91403 GCA_024699245.1 Clostridia bacterium
TAAGTGAAGCAGGAACATACACTATTGTTGAGAAAGCAGATAGTGCAGCTATCTCCGGCTACACCGTTGACACTACATACCAGAGTTCAAGTGTATCTGTAAGCGATACAAGTAAGGATGCGACAGCAACCATTACTAACACTTACACGAAGATCGATTACAGTATTAAGGTAAGTAAAGAAGCTACTGGTGCTCCAGCCGGTAAGGATACATTTGAATTTACTGTTATGAAGGGTAACCAGTATGTAAACGATGAGGGTAAGTTCCAAACTGGCGAGTATAAGTTCCAGGTTGGAAACAACTCTGAAAAGGAAGTTTCTGTTCCTGAATCTGGAACATATACTGTAACTGAGGTTAATGCCGGTGTAGATAACTATAACCTCGAGATCACGTATGGTACCGGAACAGATAACACTGTAATTCTCTCTGATACTGATTACAGTGGTTCTGTAAAGATCTATAACACTTATACTGAAATGACAACTACTAATTACTCACTTAAGGTTAGTAAAGAAGTAATCGGAATCAACAGCGTAAACGGTTCATTTGAATTTGCGGTTAAGAAGGTCGGAACTGACAGTTATGTTCAGAATGATGGCTCTTTGGGCACCAATAAACAGTTGTTTACTGTAACTTCAGGTGGAGAGACTACCATTAATCTGAATGAGTCAGGAATCTATAGCGTTGTTGAAGAAGGCGGAGAAGTATCGGGTTATAAGTTGGATGTATCTTATGATAACGATAGCGTAACTATTGACGATACTAATCCTTCGGCTGGTATTAAGATCTTCAATACATATAGTGCTATATCTTACAGCATTGATGTAAGCAAAGAAGCAAATGGAGCTCCTTCAACTGTAACTTCTTATAAGTTCACGGTTAAGAGTGGTGAGAAGTATGTAAACGGTTCAGGTGATGTTCAGGATGATGAATACGTATTTACGATTGCTGCCGGTGATACCGTTAATGTACCTGTTCCAAGTTCCGGAACATATGTTGTAACTGAAATTGATGCCAATATAGGCGGATATACATTGGATACAACTTATGACAAGACGAGTGTAACTCTTACTGATTCCGGTAATACGGGAAGTGTAGCTATTGTAAATACCTATACGGAGATAACGGATAGTCCAACACCGACGACGGATAACCCGACACCGACTGATAAGCCTACCGAAACTCCAACGGGTACGCCGACAGATACACCTACGACGTCTCCGACACCGACACCAACAACTGACGTAACGCCTACACCGACTAGTGATGTTACTCCGACACCTGCCATCACACAGGCTCCTACACCTACACCGACAGATGTGAAGGTTGTTGAAGTTACTGTTGACGGAGCAGAGATCAGTGACAATGCGTATTATGTAGATGATAGTGGTAAGGTTCATCTGACTACGGATTATGTTAACGGTTTGTCGGGCGGTAAACATACAATGGTTACTTCGTTTAGTGATGGATCTACATTAACCACTGAATTTGAGGTTTCTAAGACGAACAATAACAGTGGAAACAAAGTGACATCGACAAGCGGAGTTGTTGCAACAGGTGAGAGCTCACGAGAGGTATTGATCCAGATTGCTGCAGTTCTCATGCTGGTAGCTGTAACACTTATTCTCTACAGGAAACGATTCCTGGAAAGCTAATAAGTAATAATTTATGTGAAGAGCCGTTCTCTAAGGAGAACGGCTTTTTTATGTGGGATTTTTCGAGAAGGATAAAACCTTACATCAGGTGTAAGTTCAAATACCAATGTTGTTGTACTAAGATTTATTTGTACAAGAACGGAGGATAATTCATGAAACCGATATTGAAGATTGAATCATTGAAAAAGTATTACGGAAAGCAGGATAACCTGACCAGAGCTATCGACGGAATAGACATTAATGTCATGGAAGGCGAGTTCCTTGGAATCATGGGAGCGAGCGGTTCGGGAAAGTCAACTTTGCTTAACTGTATCGCAACTGTAATTAAGCCGACCAGCGGAACGATCGAGTTGAACGGACAGGAGATATCCAAGCTCAGGGGAGCTAAGCTCGCTCAATATAGAGGAAAAGATATGGGTTATCTGTTCCAGAATTTCGAACTGGTTGATAATCTTACGGGAAGAGAAAACATTATGCTTCCAATCTCCCTACATAAGAATAATGAGAATACTGATGAAAGAATGCAAAAGCTCATAAACTATCTCGAGATCGGAGATATCGTGGATAAGTTCCCGTCGCAGATGTCGGGTGGTGAGAAGCAGAGAGTTGCGGCTGCAAGGGCTCTGATCCTTAATCCTAAGATCATTCTTGCTGATGAGCCGACGGGTGCTCTTGATTCAAAGAATGCGAAGTCTCTTATGACTAAACTCGAGGGACTTAATAAAGATGAAAACGCAACGATACTTATGGTTACACATGATTCAAATGCGGCTAGTTTCTGCAGCAGGATAATGTTTATCCAGGACGGCAAGATATTCCATGAACTCAGGAAAGATAGGGAAAATGAGACAAGACAGAGCTTTTACGAGAGGATCCTGAGTGTCATGGCACAGCTTGGAGGAGGTTCTGCAAATGTTCTCTAAGCTCGTATTACGTAATACGAAGCGAAGTCAGAAAGAAAACCTTCTTTTTATGAGTTCGCTCGTAATTTCTATTATTGCTTTTTATGTTGTCCTTTCGATTAAGAATCAGGATGTCGTAAGATACATTCAGGCGCTGGAAAGTGATGCCATCAATAAACTTCTTTCGATGGTTACGGCTCTTTATGTGTTTACTCTGGTAGTGCTTTTCTTCCTGATCTACTACGCCAGTAAGTATCAGATAGAGAGGCGAAGTCACGAGTTGGGTGTTTATCTCATGATGGGAATGAAGCGCTCGAAGATGTTCTTTATGCTTCTAGCTGAAGATATTGCAAGTTCAGGCATCGCTTTGGTTATCGGACTTCCGGTTGCGCTTTTGTTCTCGGAACTTATGAGCCTTATAACAGTCAAATGCGTCGGAGTGGGATTTTTGGAACACCAGTCGACTTTTGATGCCAGAGCTTTGGGACTCACGCTCCTTGGTTTTATTGCGATCAAATTGGTATCGTTTTTCCTTATAAGCTTTTCTCTTTTTCGAAAAGAAGTCGGAGCACTTCTTTCGGATGCGCCAAATAACATCAAAAAGAGAAGAATGCCGGCTCTTTATCTTGCATCAACGGTCATCGGTTTAGGCTTGTTGGTAGCAGCATACTATCTCGTGATCATGGGTTATTCCTGGATGGATCTCAAATTTATGCTCTTGACGGTCATGGTTGGCCTTGCCGGTACATTTATGCTGTTTTGGGGAATCCGATTCTTTATTGGTCTTATCGCGAGAAGAAACAGCAGTAAAAAACTTCATGCTTTTACGTTCAGACAGATCGAAGATACCGTGATCTTCAGATCGGGTACTATGGCATTGTGTTCATTGCTCGTGCTTACTTCTTTCGTATGCATGGGCGCAGGAATCAGCGTTTTTACTTCGTACGATCTATATAGGGGACACGTAATAGATTACACATTCAGATGCAATGCTCCTCTTACCGAAGAAGAGATCGAAGAATACAAAGAGCTTTATGGTGAAGAGCCAAAGCTTCAAACTCAGGAAGGTGTAATGGAGTATCTTAAGGGAATCGGAGTGACGGAAAAATTCTCGTTTATAGATGTATTGAGGATCGGTCATGTCAAACTTCCTAGAGAAGCGGATAACATGGATGTCTATAATATGGACAATGCCATGGATATACTGGAAAAGAATAATGGTGAAACCTTCTATACGGGTAGGATCTACGATAAGAATCCTTACTTAATAAGTTTGGGAGATTATAACAAGATCCTTGAACTAGACGGAAAGGAGCCTATAGTACTCGGTGCTGGAGAACTGGGTGTCTACATGGACGGAGATATCTCTAATGTGGAGATCGTGGATAATTTCAATAAAGTCCTTAAAGAGAGACCTCAGGTGAGTTTAGTAGGTGAAGATTATGTTCTTGTAGGAGAAGTTTATACGACTTCGATCGTAACGGATTATCTGATGTCACCGGCATTTTGTCTTATCATTCCTGACGATAAGTTCGAAGAACTTGCTCAGAATAATTACACCGCTTATCTTAATGCCAGACTGGATGAAGATAAATATACAAACGGTAACATCTTCCAGACATTAAGCGCGGTCAATGATGCTATAGACAGCACAAAGTCTCAGTATCTTGAGTATGAGTCATATATGAACAATATGGGAAGACAGTTGTTCTATCTTGTGGCTACAAGTTATGTAACTATCTATCTGGCATTGGTATTCCTTGTTATCGCCAACACGATCCTCGGAGTTCAGTTCCTGATGAACCAGAAAAAGAGCAGCAAGAGGTATAAGACACTTATTAAGCTCGGAGCTGGTCATAAGACACTTTGTAAGAGTTCCGCCAAGCAGATCAACTGGTATTTCGGTATCCCGATCGCGGTTGCCTCTATGAGCAGCATATTCGGTGTAAGAGGTCTTTTCTCGGGAATCCTGTCATCCAGGACCAAGACGAGCATATCTGAAATGATGATCACTACTGCGATTGTTATAATTGCTTTTGTTTTGATAGAATGTATCTATATCTTGGTGGTCAAGAGAGCCAGCTTCAAATATCTGAAGACTCTCATGAACCCTGAGAGGGAGGAATGATCTTGAAACGTATCTGCGTAGTTGAAGACGAACCTTTGGTAAGGACCGAGCTCGCTTCAATGCTCGAAAATAACGGATATTCAGTCGGCGTCATCGATAACTTCGATGACGTTCCTTCTGAAATACTGAAACATGAACCCGATCTGGTCCTTCTGGATATCAATCTGCCGAATATGAGCGGATTCCAGATATGCAGGGAACTTAAGAACAAGAGCTCCGTGCCTGTCGTTATCCTTACATCCAGAGATGACCTGAAGGATGAACTTAACGCTCTGGAATTGGGCGCCGACGAGTTCATGACAAAACCATACCGTAAGGAACGACTGCTTCTTAGGATATCCAATGTCCTTAAAAGATACGAGGGAAGATCCAACCTTATCGAAGGCCCGGGGTTCCTTCTGGATAAACTCACATATACGCTTTACATTGACGGCACATCAGTCATCCTTCCGAAAAACCAGGGAAAGATATTGGAAGTTCTGCTTCAGAACAGAGACGAGGAAGTAAGCCGTCAGGAAATATCCGATAAGGTCTGGGGAACATCTGAGTTCATAGATGAGAATGCTCTCCAGGTTAATCTGACAAGACTTAAAAAGACAATGGCCGGTCTTAACATGCCGTGTACGGTGCAGGCAGTAAGGGGCGTCGGCTACAAGATCGTCGAGACGGAGGAAAGATGAAGACTTTTCTCTATGCGGTAAAAAACAATATCGTCTGGCTGATCATCCTTGTTCTCATCGATGCATTCTTTGTCGTGAACATGTGGGCGACGGATGCTGCGGCCATGAAGAAGATATCATTGGCTACGATACTTTTCTCGCTGATCATATTTGCGGTCGCGTGCATCTATTCCGTGTACAGGGAAAACAAGCTTAAGAAGTCGTTTACCTTGTTTCTCGATTACCCGAGCAAAGAGAACCTGGATAGTCTTAAGGCTGAGACAGGCCATTCATACGATGAGACTATCGACAGATTGTACATCATGCTGACCGAGTATAACGGAACCGTATCAAGTCTTGCTGCAAGTCTTGAAGATCATGAGGAGTACACCGAGTCCTGGGCTCACGAGATCAAGACTCCGATATCTCTCATGACGCTCCTTTTGGATAATCATGATTTCGAACCGGATCTTAAGTATAAGATGGAGTATATAAGATGCAGACTTAACGAATCAGTCGAGCAGATGCTTCAGTATGCCAGGATCAAGAGTACCAGAAAGGATTACCTTTTCGAGAAGCTGAAGCTGAAGGATGTCATCAATGAAGTTGTCCAGGACTATGAGCCTTTGCTGAGCGAGAAGGATTTTCTGACGATCAACAAGGTAAGAGAAGAGGTCGTTACTGCAGACAGAAGGGCAATGAAATATATGCTCGGCCAGTTTGTCAGTAACTCGATCAAGTATGCCAAGGAAGATCCTGAACTCATTTTTTCTTTCGAAAACAATAAACTCGTGATATCCGACAACGGAATAGGCGTTAAACCTGCGGACCTGCCGTTCGTATTTGAGAAGGGCTTTACCGGAGACACGGGAGAATTAAGAGGAAAGGCAACCGGAATGGGTCTTTATCTCGCTTCCAAGATCGCAGAGAACAACAAGATCGGGATCGAGGCAAAACCTTCTGAAAATGGAGGTTTTCAAATAGAATTGACATTCCCGGAAGTGTGATTTTTCGAGAAGGAATATAAGTATATTTTTCTTGATTTTCAGATAAATAAAAAGAATTTGTCGATTCTTTGAAGCAGATTGCCTTATATAAGTGGATTTTGAAACACGTATTTGTTACAATCGTGATTAGCTATTGATAATGTCAAACGTGGTATAATAAATTATCTCTCGTGGTTTTATGGAGTTTGTCCATGAGGGAAACCATTCTTTTTTAGGGGCAGCTATGGATCTGATTTCAAAGAGAAATGCTTTGGAGATTTTAGAGTATTGGAAATTCGTTGAGTTGTTGGGTCAAAATGACCTGATCAGTGAATCAGAAGATAATAAAAAACTCAGAGAAGAAGTCTTAAAAGGCAACGATATCAAAGAAAAGAGAATTGAAGTATATAGGACTTTGGAAAGTCCTGATCTTGATGCGGCGAAAATGCTCGAGGAGGACGACAAGGCTTATAACAGTTTTGAGTTCTCAGGTGACGAGATCACATTTTGTATGGGTAAGATCGACCGTAACTTACTTTGCAACTATCTGAAAAAATACATGGGAACCACAGCATCCGAGGGAGTTACAGGGGATATTTACCCGGAAGGAACTGCTATAGCATGGTTCACATTTAAGACAGACATAAATGGTAACTACATTAACTTCAGTTTCAGATTGTCACCGATCCTCTGGGCGATCAACGAGAGAACTGAAGGCAGTATCCAGAACCTCAGCTACAGACTTAACAAATCCACTTATGATTCGATAATCCGTCAGTTTGAGTATAAGCTTCAGGGAAAGAACGTTTCAGAATTCCTCCATGAAGTTTATCTTGAGATAGAAGATAAATACCTCCGCGCTGATTTCGAGAATGAGGAGCAGGCAGGTATCCTTAAATATGTACGTTATAACAGCTTAGACAGTCTTGAACATGACAGAACCACCAAGAAGGCAGGTTTCAGTTACGGAACCTATTCGAAGGATCTTACGATGTTCACAGACGGATTTGCCAATAACACGATAACCGATAAGACCGCGTTCGGAAAAAAGCTCGGTGAATACGTGCTTTCAGCATATCAGAATACGCACGGCAGGCCTTTCTCGGAGAGAACATCCATCTCTCCTAATGAGGACAGACAGGCAATGCGTAAGTTCTTTGAATATGCTCTTGATATCAAGAAGACTCCGCTCGGAACACTTCCTTGTGATGAGAAGGTTCCTTGCTTAAGCCAGGTGGCAATTAACCTCATAACTGACGAGAGTGCCATGATCCCGCTTTTCTCCGTTGATTCATTCGGAGGCAAGGATCAGGAATTCGTTATTGATGAAGTCGTTGCGGCATACGTAGTCCGTAAGGCTGAGCAAATGGCTCAAAATGAGCATCCGGACGATGCTTTTGATAACAACTACAGATTCCTTAATGACAAGATCAACGATTACGGTATTTTGATCATCAGTGACGAGGAAGCCGAAGGCGAGATCAGGTTTACTGACAGAACGGATGTTGATGCTTATATCGCCGAGAAGGTACTTCCTGTTTTCGATGAGCCGAATAAGCCTGATTATCATTCTATCCGTGCAGATTTCCTGGCACAGTGTAAACTCGTACGTAATATGAGAGCATCTTTAGGTTCACTTTGTAAGGCGCAGAAAAATCTTCCTGATTATCCTCGTGACAGGATCGAGGAAGAGCTTAATATCTTGCCGAGACTTAAGTCGGAAGTTGATTCTCTTGATAATCAGATCTGCGAACTCGAGAATGAGATCATTAATATCAGCAGCCAGAAAAAGCCGCTCTTTTTCAATAAGCGTGCAGAAGAGACAAAGCAGGCACTTATCGATGAGCGCTCTAAGAGACTGGACGTTCTTAAGGAAGACCGCGAGAAGAAGAATAAGCGCTACTTAAGCGTCAAGAACTACAGAGCAAGCCTTGATACGCTTGACCAGTTCGAAGGCAAGACTTCGTTTGTCGACCACGATTTCCTAGATAAGTTCTTCGCCGGTTCTCCGTATCTTCCAAGCCCTTGGATCACTGATGAATACGATTTTGAGCGTGAGAAGCTCTATCATATGGCAATTCAGTTCCTGAATGCTTTCGTAATGAACTCCAATAAGATGAAGGAAGCTTTTTTGGCTTATGATGCCTTCGATGCTACTATCCTTCAGCTCCTGCTGGTAGTAACTCCGGCTATATCCACAGATGTTCATTCTGCAGGCAGACTTCTCAGGATGGTGACTGAAAAAGAGACAATAGGCCAGTTATTTGTAGATAAGAGTAATGAGATCGAAGCTCAGTCCATCATGGGACTTATGTTCAGAAGCCGTAAAGCTACGTTATTCGGCGGCCCTGAAGAGAACGTTCCTGAGCCGGCATTTGAGACGACGATCCTTAAACAGGCATTGATATCAGATCAGATAAATAATTACAGGAGAGGCCTTTCCGCCAAGTTCTGCGCTGATTATGTAAATCCGTACGGAATCTACAGAGGAGCAGATAACAAAGAGTGGACTGGATTCCCGATGGCACGCTAGGCATTATTTTTCGGAGGTAAGTATGGCTAAGAAAAATGACAGCATCCTTGATTCGATCATTCCGGTAATCGGTGAGATCTTGTCTCCTTCTGAAACAAGCTCGAAAAAGACCGCGTCTTCCAAGAAAACAACTGCGAAGAAGACCACTGCCAAGAAAACTTCAACGGCCAAAAAGACTACTGTCTCTAAAAAGACGACAGCCAAGAAGAGTACTGCCACAAAGAAAACCTCATCATCTTCATCTAAGACAAGCACAAAGACTGCAGTTCCTGATGTCTTTACCGTTCAGGTCGGAAAGAAGAAGTTTACTTACGCTGCAGTCGTTAAGAAGATCACCTCTTCCTACAAAGATAAGATCAAGGATCTGGACATTACCGTTAAGACAGACGAGGGTAAGGCTTACTACGTAATTAACGGAGAAGATATGGGTTCCGTTAATATTTGGTAACGTATGTCCGTTTTTTGAACGCTGTTTTGTGATATCCTTTTAAGGTAATGAATCTTTTGGAGGTTTATCATGAAGAACAGTGAATATCCTAAGCTATCAGAATTAACTGCGGCACGCCCGCTGGCGAGACCGGTCTACTTTAAGAAGGTGGAGAATTTTACTTCTACCAACGGTAAGACCTGCGTCGCGATCCATGCTTATGACGGATATACGACTGTCAGAGTGAATGTTTTCGATATTACCGCAGAGGTGCTTCAGAACAGAGGAGTAGTCGAGAAGAAGGTATACTACTGTAAATTCATAAAGAACGACAGAGGTTTTGTAAATATCGAAGGCGACCCGATGCCTTGTAATGATCCTGATATCAGAGTATCGGATTTCGGCCAGAGGATCCAGCAGGATGCGGAGGCTCTTTATGCCAAGATAGTTACAGCCATCGAGTCTGTAAGGAATACTTCGTACGGAGAGGATACTCTCGCAGACCTGTCACTTAAGATATTAAATGGCATCAAGGATGATTTCGTCAGGTCTTCCGCGGCAATATCCATGCACCACGAGCAGGAGGGAGGATTGGTCCTTCATTCCTTTAACGTATCATGTGCTGCACTTCTCATGCTGAAACTGTATAAGGAACTGGATGGTGAGCTCCTGGTATGCGGAGCAGCCCTTCACGATATCGGTAAGATCAAGGAATATAACACCGATGAGCTGGGATATGCTACTTATAGCCCGTTAGGTCAGGGATTGGGACATATGATCTACGGTATCGAACTAATAGACGAATATGCCAAGACCGGCAATTACAATAAAGAGAGAGTGGAGCTTTTAAAGCACATTATCGCTTCTCATCACGGAGAGCTTGAATATGGTGCGGTTACCAAGCCATGCATTCCTGAGGCAGTTCTTATCCATTCTCTTGATGACGCAGATGCTAAGCTCGATATGTTCAAGAAGATCTATAAGGATATGGCTCCGGGTGAGAATACCGAGAAGACAGTCTTTGGATTGGATACTAAGGCATATAAGCCTTCATATCAGGATTAATGCTTATTTAGTAGCGTTTTTGATCTCAGCCTTCTCGTCGTAGAGTTTATGGTCTGCTTCGCTGAGGGCTTTTTCAAATGTGGATACATCACCGTTATACTTGGCGTAACCGATCGCCGTGGTTACTTCATACGGTGAATTGGCTTTCTGATTAAGAGTACTCAGGAACCAGAGTATCTTTGATTTGAATTCGAGAGCCTTTTCTTCATCGCCTGTCTTTACGATGACAATAAATTCATCTCCTCCGTATCTGGCTGCAAAAGGTCTTAAAGTATCATCCGTACAGGCACGCTTGATCGCCTGAGCTGCCATCTTTATCGCTGCGTCGCCTTCAACGTGGCCGAACTTATCGTTTATGTATTTGAAGTTATTCAGATCGAGCATGAGGATGTAGTAATCCTGTCTGTCAGATGCTTCGCTGGAAACATACCTTTTAAGCTGAGCTCTGTTATTAAGTCCTGTGAGAGGATCCATAGAGACCAGAGTATCCATAGAGATCAGATAGATATAGAACATGGTTATCGTGCATCCGAAGCAGAAGATAGGGATCTTAAGCCAGATCATCTGGCAGGCGCCCAGCATAGCGACCATAAGCGGATATGCCGCATAAATGAGATACAGGTACCTGTTCGCGTAATTGCCTTTAAGGAAAGCACGATATGTTGAACGGAAAGATGCCAGAAGAACGTATGATACAGGGACTGCAAGGAACACGAAGTTATAAAATCCGGTTGCAGATCTGTCCGGATTCATAAACAGTTCGTGTTTGAAAAGATAGATCCCGATCATGATGAATGTTGAGATGAATACCGGGACGATAACCCAATATCTCTTGCTGGATTGATTGATGTACTGAGCACCCTGCTCGATCTCGATATAGATAAACCAGAAGCAGGCCAATGCCCCGAGTATGATGTGATTAAGTATATTCAGAAGGATAATGATGAACGGAGAACCTTCTACTATTCCGGAAATAAATATTGCCCAAAGGATGTCACTTATGAAGTAAAAAACATGGCACACGATAACAACGTCGAAGACACGACGCTTTTCCTGTCTGTCCACACCCTTCAAACTTCTTATCAAAAGAAGCAGGAAGAATACGAGACATACCATATTCGATTCGATATAAAACAATGACATACTGTAATCCATAAGGGGATTTTATCATAATATCTCTTTTTTTATTGATTATTTTTAGATAATGATTAAATTATTATATTATTGGTGTCATTACACAAGTTGGAGGATATTCAGATGAAAAACAAAGTGTGCTTAGCGGCTGGTATTTTACTGGTAACAGGCATTCTTACGGGTTGTTTCTCTTATGAGACCATAAGAGTCGAGGAAACAACTGAAGAAACGACTACAAGCGAGACTGCCGTTAGTATGACGTCAGCTGAAGTTACTTCAGAGACAACAGCTGAAACGTATGAGTTTCAAGCCGGGGTAACTGTTATGGAAGCGCATCGCGTGGATCCGGACGGATCAGATGTGATCTTGTATAGTGAAGAATATGATGATAACGGAAATGTCGTTAAACGCGTGGATTATAATGTTGGAAACAACGATTACACGACTCTGAGCGCGTATGACGAAGAGGGAATACTCAGAAGACGCCGGGTAGAGCTCGATGGATTCTTTTACGGAACTCTTGAATCTTCTTTTCAATATGATGAAACCGGTAATCTGTTGAAAGAAACATTTACAGCTCACTATGATTGTTCAGACACGACACGACCGTCATATGACTCGGAGGGATATGTTGAGTATGAGTATGAGAACGGTGTGCTCGTAAGACTTTTCAGAAGTCAGACTGATTATGAGGCTGATACGTATACCGTGACTTCTCATGAAGAATATGAATATGATGAGCAAGGTCAGTTGATCAAAACGACGGTTTACTCGAGCGGAACGAATACTGAGGAAGCTTTGGAGTGCGAGATCTTTTTCGAATATGATGAAGAAGGCAGGCTTATCAGGAAGACCACTTCATATGAGGGAAAATCTGATGAAGAAGAGACCTATGAGTATGATGCTTCCGGAAACCTGATAAAGACAGTATCTGATGATGAGACGGTCGTAAGTACGTATGATGCGGACGGCAGGAAGGTAAAAGACAGTTACGAGGTAAGCGGAGAAGCTTACTTTGTTGAATACAGATGGGAGTAACGATGGAAAAGGAAAGGAAGAAGAGATTACTTCTGATCATAATATGGCTCATCATATATCCCTTGTTGATCGCCGGTACGATCTATATGTTCTTTTCTGAAGGTCTTAACGCCTCGACCGTCGGAATGGCTATGTTTGATGTTGCCATGATCTTTGTAACGGTATTTGTCATCAGTGATTATCGGAAAAAGTATGCTGAACCGGCCAAGTTCGGAGAGGATTATATCACCAATAAGGATCTTAAAAGAGATTCTGTATACGGCAGAAAAGAAGGTGATATGTTTGATGTTCTCAGAAACTACAAAAGAAAGAATACGATGAAGAATATCGGTGTGGTAATTATCGTCGTCATTATCTGTTTTATTTTGTCTTTTATAGGTCCGAGATACTATGCGGGTATTGAGATTCCGGTATGGGCAGCTGCGCTTATTGCCGTAGCCTTAGCAGGCATTAGCTTTGCTATAAGCGGAAGAAAGGATTTCGGGTTTACAAGTGTTGATGAAGTAAGAAGTGAGATCCAAAGTAAGGGCTATGATCAGATGCGCGTAAATACCGACTTTATGATGGGTACATATCATGCGATCGGCAGGGGGATCCTGGTAATAGGTCAAAGTTACTTCGTGGTCTACTGTAAGGACTTCTGCTACGTCGGAAGGATATCGGATATCAAAAGTGTCGATTATCTTCGTTCGAGAACGACTCCCAAGGGTCAGGTCGTTAACGGAAGTTTCATCAGGATCAATGAAAACCGTGTCATTACTCTGACAAGCGATCGTTCGTCTTCCGAATACATTTTGTATGAGTTTAGAAAACTTGGTCTGGAAGTATCCATGGAGTGATCTTTTAGTCTTCTTTTTCGAAAAGAAAAGCCTCATATTGACATACAGGACGTTCTCAAAATGATATCATCTAAATATCATTATCGAGGAGGTCCTTTTCTATGGAAGTAAAACTTTATAAATGCAAACATTGCGGCAATATCATCATCAAGATGATCGACAAAAAAGTACCTGTCATGTGCTGCGGAGAAAAGATGGAAGAACTCATTCCGGGTTCAGTTGACGCTTCCCGGGAAAAGCACGTTCCTGTTATTTCTTCCGAGAACGGATATACATATGTAACTATTGGTTCAGTTGAGCATCCGATGGCTGAAGAGCACTACATCTCACATGTTATCCTTGAGACTACCGCGGGAGTCTTTATCGCAGAGCTTCATCCGGGTGATGATCCTAAGGCTGTTTTCGCGATGATCCCGGGCGTTGAAGTTATCGCTGCTTATGCATACTGCAATCTTCACGGCTTCTGGAAAAGCGTATGAGATTAGGCGGTACGATAGTAGGGGAGTTTAATACTCCGGAAGAGTTTGAGAAACTTCTTATTAAGTCAAGATTTCGTGCTGTAACTGCACCTTTTACTTATCTGGACAGCAAAGAAAGCATCGATTCACTGGTTAGGGTCTGTAAGAAAAACGACGTTCTCATAAGTGAGATCGGCGTATGGCGTAATACGCTTATTCCCGAGAATCTCGAATATGCCAAAGGACAGCTTCGCCTGGCTGATGAACTGGGCATCGGGTGCTGCGTTAATATCGCAGGTACGCTCAGTTCTCTTTCATGGGATGCAGCCGATTACAGCAACTATACAAAGGATACCTACGACATGATCGTGGACTCTGTCCGTTCGATCATAGATGATGTAGATCCGACCAGATCATTTTATTGTCTGGAGCCTATGCCGTGGATGCTTCCTGACGGACCTGATGCCTATCTTAAGCTTATTAAGGATATCGATCGAAAACAGTTTGCAGTCCATATGGATTTCGTTAACATGATCAATTCTCCGAGAAGATTTCTCTGTTCATTGGAATTCATCGAAGAGTGCATGAGTAAGCTCGGTCCGAGTATCAAGAGTACTCACATAAAGGACAGTAAGATGGATCTTACGGCTTACACGACTCACGTTGATGAGTGTCCTCCGGGACAGGGTATGCTCGATTATCCGAAGGTCCTTAAGATACTCGAGAGATACCTGCCTGAGAACGGTGCGATCCTTCTAGAGCACATGAATACATTCGAAGAATATGAAAAGGCCTATGAATATGTCTATGAGGCAGCTTTAAAGGCAAATGTGGAGGTATAAGAAATGAACGAAGATTCAATTAAGATCGCCAGAGATTACCTGGATAGTCTTCTGGTAGAAAGCAGGATGATCGGAGCGGTTCATCCGTCAACAAAGGTAAACATTCTCGGAGAAGAATTTGATACTCCTATCATGACTGCGGCTCTGAGTCACATTGACCTCGAAAACATGGCGATCGGCGCCAATAATGTCGGTGCTCTTGTAAGTATAGGAATGGGCGACAATGAAGAGATGAAGAAGGTCCTTAACACGGGTGCCAAAGTAATGAAGATCATCAAGCCTTATGCAGATAAGGATGAGATCCTGTCCCGTCTTAAGTGTGCCGAAGAAAACGGTGCTTTCGCAGTCGGTATGGACATCGAGCATTCAGTAAATGTCAATGATCCTGAGGATTCCGTAGTAGTTGGTCTTCAGATGAAGCTTCCGACCATCGACGATCTTAAGGAATATATAGGATATACAGGTCTTCCGTTCTTTATCAAGGGTGCGCTCAGCGTTCACGATGCTGTCGCTGCAAGGGACCTTGGCTGTAAGGGTATTATCTTAAGCCACCATAATGGTCTTATGAGATGTGCGGTTCCGCCTGTAATGCTCCTTCCTGATATCAGGGACGCAGTAGGTGACGATCTTATAGTAATAGCTGATGGCGGCTTTGAGACCGGGTTTGACTGCTTCAAGGCATTGGCTTTGGGAGCAGATCTTGTTACAGTCGGCAAGAAACTCATGGATCCTCTTAAGCATGATGGTGCAGAAGGTGTTTCCGAGGTCCTCTCGAAAATGACTAATGAACTCGCAGCAATGATGCTCCGTACATCATCCAAGGATCCGACTGATATCGATCCGAGTGTTATTTGGAGAATGTAATTTCTTTAGTTCGCCCGTTTTTTCTTTAAATTATTTAGCAAAGAGTTATTGACTTCGAGAATATGTTTGATAAAATATAGTTGTATCAAATATAAATTGAGGAGATACCTTATGGAATACGATTACCGCGAAGCTATGAAACTTTCAAATCAACTCTGCTTTCCGCTTTATGCGGCATCCAGATGTGTTGTAAGTCTTTATACTCCGTATCTTAAACAACTGGATCTTACATATACCCAGTACATTGTTTTTCTCGTTCTCTGGGAAAAAGACGGTATCACGGTAGGTGAGATCGGTAACAGACTGAAGCTGGATAACGGTACTTTGTCTCCTCTTTTAAAGAAGATGCAGCAGTCTGGTTATATCGAGAGAACACGCAGTAAAGATGATGACAGGATCGTCCTGATCACCTTGACTGACGAAGGAAAAGCATTGCAGGAAAGAGCAAAGGATGTTCCGAGAAATGTAGCAGGATGTGTGGATCTTCCACCGGAGAAAGCGAAGATGCTCTATTCACTTCTTTACGAACTTCTTGAGAACACTAAGGACAGGGAACATTAAATATTCAAAGGAGAAGTAAAAATGAAGACAGTTTATGATTTTATCGTTAAAGACAGAAAAGGAAATGAAGTAAGTCTTTCACAGTATCAGGGTAAGGTGCTCCTGATCGTCAATACAGCTACGGGATGCGGCTTCACTCCTCACTACGAGCCACTGGAAGCCATGTACAAAGAGTTCAAGGATAATGGCTTTGAGATCCTTGATTTCCCGTGCAATCAGTTTGCTAATCAGGCTCCGGGAAGTGAAGAAGAGATCCATCAGTTCTGCACACTGAAGTTCGGCACTGAATTCCCTCAATTCGGTAAGATAGATGTTAACGGTGATAATGCTGATCCGTTGTTCGTTTTTCTTGCTACAGAGAAGCCTTTTGAAGGTTTTGGTAAGGGCCTTAAGAATGCTGCATTGAAGAAGTTTGCGGATATGAACAATAAGGAATTCGGAGATAAGGCATATATCGGATGGAACTTCACAAAATTCCTCGTTGATCGCGAAGGAAAAGTAATTGCCAGATTTGAACCAACCATGGAGATGGATGAGGTTAAAGCTGAGGTAGAAAAGGAATTGGCTAAATAAGAGTTTCTTATTGTGCATTTTAATAGACCGTTTTGTCACATATGACACAGTTTAAACCCTCAGACGTGATAGAATACGGCAGTTGAATAAATTATAAGGGGATAAACTCGTGCTAGAACTTAAGAATGTCTCATTTGAAGTTGATGACGAACTCGGTCAGAAGGGCATACTGAAAGATGTAAGTCTTACTATCGATGCAGGAAAACTTACAGTAATCACAGGTCCGAACGGCGGCGGTAAATCTACACTTGCCAGGATCATAGCAGGTGTAGAGAAGCCTACGTCAGGAAAGATCTTCTACAAAGGTGAGGACATTACCGATATGTCCATTACCGATCGTGCCAGGAAGGGCATAGGTTTTGCTTTCCAGCAGCCGGTAAAGTTCAAGGGTATAAGAGTAGTTGACCTTATAAGACTTGCAAAAGGCGAGAAGTCCTTGAGTTCAAAAGATGCCTGCAGATATCTTGCGGCAGTCGGACTTTGTGCCAAAGATTATATCAACCGCGAAGTTAACGGAAGCCTTTCAGGCGGTGAGTTAAAGCGTATCGAGATCGCTACGCTTATTGCAAAGCGCTCTGACCTTTCTGTTTTCGATGAGCCTGAGGCAGGTATCGATCTTTGGAGCTTCCAGAACCTCATCGAAGTTTTCGAGAGTATGAGAAAGCACATTGAGGGAAGTTCCATATTGATCATTTCCCACCAGGAAAGGATCTTAAGGATCGCAGATGAGATCATCATGGTAAAAGACGGAATGATCGCTGAAAAAGGAACATGTGATGAGATCCTTCCTAAACTTTCAGGAACGGATTCTGCAGTAAAGAGCTGCGGTATCGTCGATCTTTGGAAGGAGGGAAATAACTGATGGAACTTACAGATATTCAAAAACAGGTACTTGCCGAGGTAGCAGATCTTCATAAGACTCCTGTAGGTGCATTTAATATCCGTGCAAACGGAGAGTCAGTCGGACGTAATTCCACAGCCAACATTGAGATCATTCCAAAAAAGGATGTCAGCGGAATCGATATCAGGATCAAGCCGGGAACAAAGAACGAGAGTGTTCATATCCCTGTAGTTATTTCGCAGAGCGGACTTAAGGAAAGCGTATATAACGACTTCTATATCGGTGAAGGTGCCGATGTCCTGATCGTTGCAGGATGCGGTATTGATAACTGCGGTTCACAGGATTCTCAGCATGACGGTATCCACAGATTCTTTATCGAAAAGAATGCCCGTGTTAAGTATGTTGAGAAACACTACGGTTCAGGTGAGGGATCAGGTAAGAGGATCCTTAATCCAGTTACTGAAGTTTATATGGATGAAGGCAGTACCTGTGAGATGGAGATGGTCCAGATCAAAGGTGTAGATGATACAGTCAGAACGACCAAGGCTGAACTTAAATCAGGTGCTAAGCTTCTTGTAGGTGAGAGGCTCATGACTCACGGTGATCAGAGAGCTATAAGTAATTACAACGTAGATATCAACGGAGAAGGCGGAGTTGCTGATGTCGTATCCCGTGCGGTTGCGCGTGACCGTTCATATCAGGAGTTTAATGCTGTTATCGCAGGTAATGCTCCTTGCAGAGGACATTCCGAATGTGATTCCATCATCATGGATGAAGGCATCATCTTAGCTGTTCCTGCACTTAAGGCTAATAACGTTGACGCAGAGATGTTCCATGAAGCAGCTATCGGTAAGATCGCAGGAGAACAGCTTACCAAGCTTATGACCCTTGGACTTACTGAGCAGGAAGCTGAAGAAGAGATCATTAACGGTTTCTTAAGATAAGAATGATGATTTTTATCGCAAAAAACGTAACGGGGGCAACCCCGTTTTTTTGTTGGGTCAAAGTGCCAAAACTCCCAACGGATAGGGTGTTTTTGTCCTGAAGGGACATGTTTTGAAATCGTTCTAAAATCATTGTTGTTGATTGATTTGGGTTAAGGTTTTTAATATCATATTCTTATGATGAAGGAGGTAAAAACTATGCTCAAAAAACACGAATTACTGGCAACAGCATTGGCACTTGTTATGACTTTCCTTGCCGGAGGTGTAACCGTAATGGCCGGCGACGGAGATACTGCTTATCCGACTATCTCGGCAGGACAGACCATCGAGGTCACGGCCGGCGGGGAAGAAGATGAATCAGTAAAGGAGATATATACTTTTACTCCGGAAGAGACCGGAATATATTATCTGTACTCTGATTGCGATCAGGGCTACGCCTATGTGGAAAAGGTAGTGAAAGACGATAACGATAAGATTACCTACAAAGGAAAGGAATATATATATAATGACCCTGTGGTTGACGTGTATCTTGAGGTTCCTGAAGACGATAATGATGACTCAGAATTCGGTGCGGATGACAATTATTACGGGTATAATTTCTTCCTGATTTCGAAATTCGAAAAGGGAGTGACATATTATCTCAAATTCAAGAACTATACTGAAACACCTATGAAATATGAGGTTACTCTGGCTTCGGCTTTTGATATCGTATTTGCAGGGGAAACGGATCCGGTTGACTTTATCCTTGTTGATCCGGGGCAGGAATTCACGTTGTACGAAGAGTCCAACAAAGATGTAGTTCCTGATGATAACGGCATCATTCTTGAGTCTGAATTCTATACTGCTGACGCGGCAGGCCTCCATTTCAAGGAAGGCGTTGAGGATAATACATGGATCAGATATAGTCTATTGTATTCCGAATTAAATCATTCTTATTATGATCTGCTGAAGACGTTAGGGTTCGAACCGGCGATCAAATACTATGATATCTTTGTTATGGGAGAGGCGGTCGACGGTACCCTCGAATCCGGGCAGACCGTTCATATCGATAATGATTTTGTAGGAATCTCCATGATGGAAAAAGAGGATTATCCTGTTCCTCTTGAAGAAGAAGGGGAAGAAGAGTCCATATGTCAGCTGCTCTATTCCTTTACTCCGGAGAATGACGGAAAAGTAAAGATCAGCATTACAAATGTTGAGGACGGACTTCCTGCAGCAGTTCTTTTCGGATCGGATTATTCCCTGATCGATAAGATAATCGGATATGATTCCGAGGAATTCCTGGATTATACGATCGATTTTTATGAAGCTCATGACGGCGCAGGAGCATCTGAGGATGAATTGGTCATGGAAGCTTCTCTTGAAGGAGGCAAGGTATATTACGTAGCTATCCCTCTTTCAACTCCTGGAGTATCTCTCCACAGTGAGTTTGACGTTACCTTGGAGTATGAAGAGAAAAAGGAAGAGGAAAACAACAACCAGGAAGAAAACAACAACCAGGAAGAAAACAATAACCAGGAAGAAAACAACAATCAAGGTAATGAAAACGAAGGCAACGGCGGTGAGGTCGACAAGGATGAGAAAAATGTAGAGGCTTTCGTTAAGAGACTTTACGAGGAAGTATTCGGCCGTGATGCTGATGAGGGCGGTCTGAAGTATTGGGTAGACAGGATCAATAACGGTGCTACAGGTGCTGATGTTATTAAGGAGTTCCTGGCTAGTCCTGAGTTCAACGGAAAAGATCTTAATGATGAGGATTTCGTTATCAAACTCTACAGCATCTTCTTCGGACGTGTTCCGGGCAAGGACGAGACCAAGTTCTGGGTAGATTCGCTGAAGGATGTTTCCAGAGATACTGTTATCAACAACTTCATCAATACAACAGAGTGGGATGATTTCTGTAACTCTTACGGAGTCAAGTCCGGTGCTCGTTTCCCGATCAATGATCCTTCGGATATCCTTGATTTCGCCAGAAGACTTTATACATGCTGTCTCGAGAGAGATCCTGATTCGGAAGGACTTAAGTTCTGGAACGATGCTCTTGTCAATCAAAAGATGACAGGCACACAGGTCGCAAAAGAATTCTTCTGGTCTGCTGAATTCCTGTCATTTAAGACAAGTGATGAGGAGTTTGTCACGCGACTATATAGAACGATGCTCGGTCGTGAACCTGAGCCGGAAGGATTCGCCTTCTGGATTAACGATCTGAAGGTCGAGTCACGTGAGGAAGTATTCATGGGATTTGCCAGATCTCCTGAGTTCAAGGGTGTCTGCGAGAAGTGCGGTATTTCCTGGATGTGATCGTAAGATCGAATAATTAACGAGGGGGAGCCTTAATGGCTCCTTCTTTTTGGTTTTGTGACAAAACTGTCACAAGTTCGTCACGGGATTAGATTTTGAAGTAAAATATTGAAATGTATCATACGGTAAAACAACAAACGGAGGATACAACATGGCTTTACTTGAAGTTAAAGGCATTAAGAAAACTTACACAACCAGATTCGGTAACAATCACGTTCACGCTCTCAAAGAGGTGAACTTCGATGTCGAGTCAGGAGATTTTGTAGCGATCATGGGTGAGTCCGGTTCCGGTAAGACTACGCTATTGAATCTTCTGGCAGCTTTCGACAAGCCGACATCCGGAACGATAACCATTGACGGCAAGGAGCTCGTTACACTTAATGACAATGCACTTGCATCATATAGAAGAAATAATCTGGGTTTTGTATTCCAGGATTTTAATCTCCTCGATACGTTGAGCATTAAGGATAATATCCTTCTTCCGATAGTATTGAGCGGAAAGAATGTTAAAGATTATAAGGATAAGCTTAATGCCATCGCAAAGGACATCGGTATCGATGATTTGATGAAGAAATATCCTTATGAAGTATCAGGCGGTCAGAAACAGAGAGTAGCTGTTGCCAGAGCTCTTATAACCGAGCCTAAGATGATACTTGCAGACGAGCCGACAGGTGCATTGGATTCACAGTCATCTGATGAGTTGCTTCGTGTTTTCGAGAGGATCAACAAGAACGGTCAGACCATACTTATGGTTACACACTCTGTAGCGGCTGCATCACATTCCAACAGAGTCCTCTTTATCAAGGACGGTGTAGTATACCACCAGATCTACAGAGGCGAATCCACTGACGAAGTATTATATAAAAAGATATCCGATACCCTTACCATGCTTCGCAAAGGTGGTGAGAACGGATGAGCAATATCTATAGAAATATTGCGAAGAGTAATCTTAAGAAGAACTACAGGTTTTATATCCCGAGGATATTGACTGAGATGGGACTTCTCGGATGCTTCTTCATCATGTTTACGCTTACCATCGACAAGGAACTTTCAAATTCGACCGGCGGTGCGTATCTTCCGACCATCATGATAATGGGAACTATAGTCCTTTTTATTCTTTCGTTTATCCTGATGGTCTATTCCAACAGTTTCCTTATGAAGCAGAGAAAGCCGGAGTTTGGTCTTTATCACTGCCTTGGTATGGAGAAAAGACATGTCGGAAAAGTCCTTTTTTATGAGAGTTTGATGAGCAGTGTTATCTCTCTTGTTTCAGGTATTGTTTTCGGTATCATCGCATACAAGTTAAGTACGCTTCTTGTTTGTAAACTTATAGGTACAGAACCTGTAACCGGCTTTTACTATATTAAGCCTGCTTCGGTTATCCCGCCGATACTTGTTTTCGTCGTTATTGATCTTCTGACTTTTATCTTTAACAGGATCAGTATCGCGAGAATGAGACCTATCGATCTCATATCAAGTGGTCGAAAAGGAGAAAAGGAACCGAAGGTCAAATGGCCTTTGCTCGTTCTCGGATTGCTTTGTATCGGTGCAGGTTACTATATTGCACTTACGGTTAAAAATCCGGTAGCTGCTTTGGAACTTTTCTTCCTTGCTGTATTACTTGTTATCTTCGGAACGTATTTCCTTTTTGTAGCTGGTTCCATCTTTGTTTTGAAAGTCCTTAAAAAGAACGAGAAGTTCTATTACACGGCAAGGCGCATGCCGTCTGTCTCGGGGCTTCTTTACAGGATGAAGCAAAATGCCGTAGGACTTGCTTCGATCGCTATTCTTGCGACTTGTATCCTTGTAATGATATCAACTACATTAAGTCTTTATACTGGTATGTACAAAACATTAGATGATGCATTTCAGGCTCATTGTAAAGTTAAATTGGCTTGTTACGACGGTAATGGAGAACAGGTTTATTTGAACTATGATGATATATCCGATCTGGCATATAAAGCAGCTGATGAAACCGGATTTAAGATCAAGAATATCGAGTGTCAGGAGCTTCTTGAAGTCACAACCTTAAGAGATGGTGACAGATTCGATTTTGTTGAATCCGGTGAGGGAGATATTAGTTTAGCATCTATTCTCACTATCGTTGACATTGATACCTATAATACACTTACAGGAAAAGATATTAAGCTTAATGACAATGAACTTATATATTGTCCGATCACAGCCGTAAAGGATTTTCCGGGAAAGTTTGTTATCAATGGAGAAGATTATAATAAAGTTTCCGAGGTTGATACCTTTCCTGTAACTTCATCTTATGTGTCCATCTGTGATGTGTACGGAATCGTTGTAACCAAAGATACGATGACGAAGCTCTATGATAAGCAAAAAGAAGTTTACGCCGACTATGCATCAGATTATGACAGATTCGCTGCGATAACGTTCAGCGACAGAAGCAAAGCCATAAAAGACGGTTTTGAATTTGAAGAAGTTCTCCATCGTGAGATGAATGATTACTTCGAAAAGAATGATATCAATGCGTATTTTTATGTTGACAGCATCTGGGAAGCGAACAAGGAATTGCTTGGCTTATTCGGAACGCTTCTGTTCCTTGGTCTTGTCCTCGGTATCATCTTTATGTTTGCTACGGCACTTATAATTTACTATAAGCAGATCTCAGAAGGCTATGAGGACAGAGACAGATTTGTCATCATGGAAAAGATCGGAATGAGCTCATCCGAAGTTAAGCGCACCATAAGAACCCAGATCCTTCTCGTGTTCTTCCTGCCGCTTGTAGTAGCGGCGATACATACGCTGTTTGCTTCTCCGATCCTTCTTAAGCTTTTGCGACTTCTTATGATGACTAACGTTTCTCATTATCTGATCTGCGCTTTGGTGGTCTTTGTGGTTTTCGCTGCCATTTATGCTCTTATCTATTCAGGAACATCGAAAACGTATTATAATATCGTAAAGTGATGATTTTTGGAGATTGTTGATGTACCGGATCTTATTAGTTGAAGATGATAAAAACCTGGCTTCGGCCATGAAGACCCAGATAGAAAACTGGGGTAATGATGTGCACCTCATAAGTGATTTCAAAGACATAATGCCGGAGTTTAATGAGTATGACCCGCACCTCGTTTTACTGGACATTATGCTCCCGTTCTTTAACGGATATCACTGGTGTGAGACCATCAGAAAAGGATCGAACGTACCGATCATCTTCCTGTCATCCGCATCCGATAACATGAACATAGTAATGGCAATGAATATGGGCGGGGATGATTTCATCCCCAAGCCCGTAGACCCTATGGTATTAACTGCCAAGATCCAGGCGATCCTTCGAAGAAACTACGAGATCAAAGCGTCGATGTCTGAGATCGAATTTGAAGGAGCTTCGCTTAACCTCAATGACGGTACGGTATCCTTTGACGGTCAGAAGATCGAACTTACAAAAAACGAGTTTCGTATCCTTCGTGTCCTTCTCGAAAACAGGGGTAAGATCGTAAGTCGTGATTCTCTCATGACAGCCCTTTGGCAGGATGACTGCTACGTAGAGGAAAATACCCTTACCGTTAATGTTGCAAGGCTTCGTAAAAAGATGGAAGATCTCGGTCTTAAAGATCTCATCGCTACCAAACCGAGGGCAGGTTATATAATCTCATGAGTAGAACCGTCCAAGTCTTAAAAGATACATTTAAACAATTCACGATCGCGTTTATGGTATTCCTGATAATTACCATAGTCGATGCGGTCGTGTTTTGGCTATATAATTCGATCTTTGAACCGCTTTTTTATGCTTCTTTGATCTGTATTGCATTCCTTCTGGTCCTTTTTGTAATGCATTTTTTGATAAACCTCCGGAATGATTCTGACAGGGAGCTTCTTAAGAACACGGATGAACGTGAGTGGATCAACAATCTTGCTCCTAAGACACTTGCGGAAGAAGACTACTGCGAGATGCTTAAGACCGTCCTTAAGAAGTTTACGGAATATGATCTGGCTAATGAGACCGAGAAGCAGAATATGCTCGATTATTACACCAACTGGGTCCACCAGATCAAGACTCCGATATCTGTTATGCGTCTTGGACTTAAGAGTAATGACACGGAAGAGAACAGAGTCCTTTTGGGAGAACTTTTCAGGATCGAGAGATATGTTGACATGGTCCTTCAATATGTAAGACTTGATTCGAATACCAATGATCTTGTCATCGGGGAATATCCTCTCGATGATATCATCAGGGAGTGTATCCGTAAGTATGCGTCCCAGTTTATTTCTTCTAAGGTCAAACTCGAGTATTCTGGCACCGACAAGGAAGTTGTTACTGATCGAAAATGGCTCTCTGTCATAATCGAGCAGCTCCTGTCAAACGCCGTTAAATATGCGCCTGAAGGAAAAGTAGAGATCAAGGTAACCGATGACAACAAACTTATCGTAGAGGATAACGGTATCGGCATAAGACCTGAGGATCTGCCGCGTGTTTTCGAGAAGGGATATACGGGTAGTAACGGAAGGCTCGGAATGAATTCCAGCGGGCTTGGACTTTACCTGAGTAAGAAGGCGGCTGATAAGATCAAAGTGCCTATAAGCGTAGAAAGCGAGCTGTCGAAGGGAACTAAGTTTACCTTGGATCTTAACAAGAGAGAGTTGCTCACGGATTGACCCTGTAATTAATGACAAAAGCATAAATCAGAAAACAATAATTATTTATTATAATGTTTGGTTGAAATTCGAATACCGATTGTTATAATCACATATTAAAGATGGGCAATGGCGTTCACTTAAGGCGAAGTTCGCCCTTAAGGGGACGTCTTTTTTCTTGGGAGTGTGATTTATGTTAAAACCTGATCGTAAAATTGTTCTGGAAGACGGCAAAGAGTACGTCGGCTTCGGTTTCGGCGCTAAAGTCGAGAGAGTTTGTGAGATCGTTTTTAACACTTCTATGGTCGGCTATCAGGAGATCATCTCTGATCCTTCATACACGGATCAGATGGTCGTTATGACATATCCTTTGATAGGCAACTATGGTGTTACGGACGATGACTATGAGACAAAGAACCCGAGCATCGGAGGCCTTATAGTAAGTGACTATAACGATATGCCTTCGAACTTCAGATATACCAAGACTTTGTCGGAGGAACTCGAGGATAACGGCATTCCGGGGATAAGCGGAGTCGATACCAGAGAGATCACCAGAAGCATCAGAGATATCGGTTCAAGAAGAGTCATCATCACCGATATCAATACCACAAAAGAGGAAGCTCTGAAAAAGATAGCTGAGACTCCTGTACCGCATGATCAGGTAAGCCGCGTAAGCTGCAAGAAGAGATGGTATTCAAGAACTCCGAACCCGAAGTTTAATGTAGTAGCCATCGACTGCGGCATCAAGCTCAACATCATCCGTAAACTCAACAGCTACGGCTGTAATGTTACAGTAGTTCCATACGATACATCCGCTGAAGAGATAGAGTTCATGAAGCCGGACGGAATATTCCTTTCTAACGGCCCCGGAGATCCTGAGGATGTTACACCGGTCATAAATACGGTCAAAGCTTTGAAGGGTAAATATCCGATATTCGGTATCTGCCTCGGCCATCAGATGATCTCTCTTGCATATGGTGCAACAACATATAAGCTCAAGTTCGGTCACAGAGGCGGAAATCATCCTGTCAAAAATCTTGAGACAGGAAAGATCGAGATCACATCCCAGAACCACAGTTACGCAGTTAACATGGACAGCCTCAAGGATACTAAACTTAAGGCTACACACATAAATCTTCTCGATAACACGATCGAAGGTGTGGAGTGCGTTGAGGATAACGTATTCTCCGTTCAGTACCATCCTGAAAGTGCACCGGGGCCGCAGGACAGCACATACCTTTTTGAGAAGTTTACTAAGATGATGAAGGAGGTATCCGAAAATGCCTAAGAGAACTGATATTAAGAAGGTTCTGGTCATCGGTTCGGGACCTATAGTCATCGGTCAGGCTGCCGAGTTCGATTACGCAGGAACACAGGCTTGCCTCGCTCTTAAAGAAGAAGGATACGAAGTTATCCTTGCAAACTCCAACCCTGCGACCATCATGACGGATACTTCTATCGCCGATAAGGTTTATATGGAGCCTTTGACACTTCGTTATCTGGCTCGTATCTGCCGTCTCGAAAGACCTGACGCCATAGTTCCGGGTATCGGCGGACAGACAGGTCTTAACCTTGCCATGCAGCTCGCGAAAAAGGGTGTTCTCGAAGAGTGCGAGATCGAGCTTCTCGGAACTGATGCAAAGAGTATCGAGTGTGCAGAAGACCGTGAACTGTTCAAGGAATTATGCGAGAAGATCGGTGAACCTGTTGTTCCTTCTCAGATCACATACAGCATCGAAGAAGCATTAAAGGCTGCTGATGAGATCGGCTATCCTGTAATCTTAAGACCGGCATTCACGCTTGGCGGTACAGGTGGCGGATTTGCAAATGATCCGGAAGAACTTAAGGTTATGATGAAAAATGCCCTTGCTCTTTCTCCTGTGCATCAGGTACTTATTGAGAAGAGTATCAAGGGTTATAAAGAGATCGAGTATGAGGTGATCCGCGACGCCAACGATACGGCTATTACGGTATGTAACATGGAGAACCTGGATCCTGTAGGTATCCACACAGGTGACTCCATCGTTGTAGCTCCTTCTCAGACACTTACAAATAAGGAATATCACATGCTCCGTGACAGTGCCCTGAAGATCATCAGAGCTCTCGGAGTAAAGGGAGGATGCAACTGCCAGTTCGCTCTTGATCCTCACTCATTCAAATACTATGTAATCGAAGTTAACCCTCGTGTATCAAGATCTTCCGCGCTTGCTTCCAAGGCCAGCGGTTATCCTATCGCGAGAGTATCAGCTAAGATCGCGGTCGGTATGAACCTTGACGAGATACAGCTTGCTAATACACCTGCATGCTTTGAACCGGCACTCGACTATGTGGTGACAAAGATGCCGAGATTCCCGTTCGATAAGTTCCCGGCAGCAATGAATAAACTCTCT
This sequence comes from Clostridia bacterium, assembly GCA_024699245.1. Lineage (GTDB taxonomy): Bacteria > Bacillota > Clostridia > Saccharofermentanales > Saccharofermentanaceae > Saccharofermentans. The sequence continues at coordinate 27,743 of JAILPW010000006.1, forward strand.
ACTCAGATGAAGGCAACAGGCGAAGTAATGAGCGTCGGCCGTACATTTGAGGAGAGTCTCCTTAAGGCTATCCGCTCTCTCGAAGACAGCAAGAACCACATCCATATGACGAAGTTCGATTCCGAGCATATGAGCGTGGAAGACCTTCTCGATTACATCAAAGAGGGAACTGATGACCGTATCTATGCCATCTCACAGCTTATGTGGCTCGGTGTTGATATCTCGCTTATCTGCGATATCACAGGAATCGACATGTTCTTCCTCGACAAGATCAAGAAGATCGTTGATTTCGAAAAAGAGATGGAAGAGAACAAGAACTCGATGGAGCACCTCATCGAAGCTAAGAGAATGGGATTCTCGGATTCCTATGTAGCTGAACTTTGGGGTATGACAGAAGATGATGTATATAAGATCCGTCTTGATAACAATATCGCTCCTATCTATAAGATGATCGATACTTGTGCTTCGGAGTTTGAAAGCTATGTTCCGTATTTCTACTCCACATATGCATCTGAAAACGAGTCCATAGTTACGAATAATAAGAAGATCATCGTATTGGGTTCAGGTCCTATAAGGATCGGCCAGGGCGTTGAGTTCGACTATTCAACAGTTCATGCGGTAAGGACGATCCGCGAGATGGGTTATGAGGCGATCGTTATCAACAATAACCCTGAGACAGTTTCTACTGACTATACGACTGCTGATAAGCTCTATTTTGAACCGCTGACGACGGAAGACGTAATGAACATCATCAACCTTGAAAAGCCTGAGGGTGTAATCGCTACGCTCGGAGGTCAGACGGCAGTCAACCTTGCTGATTCTCTTACCAGAAGAGGCGTTAAGATCATCGGTACTGACTGTGAAGCTATCGAGAAAGCTGAGAACAGAGATGCATTCGATGCAGTTATCAAGTCCCTTGAGATCCCTAACCCTAAGGGTGAGGCTGTTACTGATATCCCGACGGGTATCAAAGTAGCCGAAAAGATCGGTTACCCTGTTCTCGTTCGTCCTTCGTTCGTATTGGGCGGCCGTGCAATGGAGATCGTTGCTAATGAGACGATGCTCGTTAAGTACCTTAAAAACGCCGTAGAAGTTGATGAGGATAAGCCTGTATTGATCGATAAATATCTTGTCGGAAAAGAAGTAGAGGTCGATGCTATCTGTGACGGTAAGGAAGTATTTATTCCCGGTATCATGGAACTCGTTGAAAGAACGGGTGTCCACTCCGGTGACAGTACGAGCGTATATCCTCCGTTCTCTATATCTGACAAGGTCAAGGAAACTATCTGCGATTATACAACAAGACTTGGTCTCGGAATCGGTATCGTAGGTCTTTTCAATATCCAGTTCATCGTTGATAAGGATGACAGCGTATATGTTATCGAGGTTAACCCGAGAGCTTCAAGAAGTGTTCCGTTCCTTTCCAAGTCAACAGACAGAAACCTTGTTACCATCGCTACAAAAGTTATGCTCGGCGTATCACTTAAAGATCAGGGCATTACTGATCTGAAACCTGTTGAATCCGAGAACAGATGGTATGTAAAAGCACCGGCATTCTCATTCCAGAAACTCGACGGAATGGATTCTTATCTGTCGCCTGAAATGAAGTCGACAGGTGAGGCCATAGGTTACGATACAAGGCTTAACAGAGCTTTCTATAAGGCTTTGCAGGCTTCCGGCATCAAGATGAAAGACTACGGAACCGTAATCGTTACGCTTGCTGATGAGGATAAGGAAGAAGCACTTCCTCTCATAAGAAGATTCTACGAACTGGGATTCAATATCGAAGCTACCATAGGTACTGCTAACTTCCTTAAAAAGCACGGCATCAGAACTCGTGTAAGAGGCAAGCTCAGCGAAGGAAGCGAAGAGATACTTGATTCCATTCGCGCGGGATACGTAAGTTATATCATCAACACACGTGCAATACTTTCAGGTGTGCACTTTGAAGACGGTGTCGCGATAAGAAGGTGTGCTATCCAAAACGGTGTTACGATCTTTACTTCACTTGATACGGTCAAGATCCTCCTTGATGTTCTTGAAGAGACAATACCGGGTATCTCGACCATCAATGAGAAGTAAGTTTTCGAAAAACACCTTACAAATTACATAAAAATACATTAAGAACTTCTTAATTTTCCACAAAGCCGTTGAAATATACGGCTTTGTTGTGTTACCTTCAAATGGGGGATGAGAAAACAATCGGAATATACGAAGGGAAGGTAATGTTATGCGTAAGCGTAGCTTTGAAGTTTTTGCCGCATTATTTCTTATTTGTATGATCGGCTTCATGGGGATCAATATCCTGTATTTTATCGGCAAATGGTATCCGTATCAGAAATGTTCCTGCGAATTTGATACTGTTGAGGGTTCTCCTAAGGAAAGGATCAATCTGGGAACTGACTATGACTTTAAGGTCGAGATGCCGGATTATCTGAGATTTGAATCGGGTTTTCTTAAGATCAAGCCTAAGTATGATCCGATCATGACTATTAATGAGAGCGGTATCCAGTATTATGACGGTGATCCTTACGTGGATCTCATGATCATGCCTCAGGTTTTCGGTCCTGCACAGATGTATGTATCTGTATTGGCTGAGGACGGTTATTGGCAGATCCCTATCAATCGGGATTCCGAGTATATTCCTGACAGAAAGGAACCTAAGGAGATCTCTGATCATTATGAGGAACTTCTTAAGGAACACGAAAACGAGATAAGACTGATGATAGATGCTGCTGAAGATGAGTGGCCGAGTGTTTTCGAATAAATAAAATATTTTTACATATATGGTATAATATCTCCTAGTTTGGTATGGAGATATAGATCATATGGAAGTGTTAACGGTTAAGGATATAGTAAAGACATTTGCCATCAGTGAGAAACAGAGAAAATCTCTTGGCGTTTCCGAGAGGCGTAAAAGAGCTGTAGATGGCGTAAGTTTCACGGCAAGGTCCGGGGAAGTGTTCGGTCTTATCGGACCTAACGGAGCAGGTAAGACCACTACCATGCGAGTTCTTGCTACCATGATCAAACCTGACAGCGGTGATGCGCTTTATAATGACGTAAGCTGTGTCAAGAATCCAGAGAAGGTGCGTTCTGAACTTGCTTTTCTGACGACGGATCTCAGGCTCGACATGAAGGCTACTCCGAGACAGATGTTTGACTTTTTCTCAGAACTTTACCATATTCCGGCTGATGTTGCTTCAGAAAGAAAAACTGTTCTTTTCGAGAAGTTCGGTATAAATGAATTTGCCGACAGTATCATATCGAAGCTTTCACAGGGACAAAGGCAGAAGGTGTCCCTGGTAATTTCCGTTTTGCATGATCCGAAGTTCATTATTTTCGATGAGCCGACGAACGGACTTGATATCATTGCTGCCCGTGAGGTAAGAAACTTCATTATGGATATGAAGGCTGAAGGGAAGTGCGTCATTATCTCAACGCATCTGTTTGATCTTGTTGAGAAGGTGTGCGACCGTGCGGCTATGATCATGGACGGAAAGATCGTTGTTAACGATACCCTGGAAAACCTTACGAACGGTAAATCTCTTGAGGATGCCTTCTACGATATTTATGTCGATATGAAGGGAGGTAACGCATGAGAGATATAATGACGGTTGCAAAAAAAGAACTTCGAGCGTTCTTTACTGACAAAGTTTTGCTGATCCAGATCTTTGTATTGCCGTTTCTCATCGTGTTCGGCTACTGTTCTTTGTTCTCGGTTCTTGCTGAGCCTATAAATACTGATAATAAAGATGAGAAGACGAACGGATACTATGTCAATTCACCGGAATACTTCCTTGTAGCTTTTGAAACGCTGGGTATGGAGGAAGCGCCGAAAACAGATGAAGAGACGCTCGAGAAATATAAAACACAGGTCAAGAACAAAGAACTCGATATCCTGGTAGTATTCCCTGAAGATTTTAAGATATCTGAACCGGGTGCTGAGGATCTCTCAAATATCGAGATCTTTTACAATTCGTCAAACTCAAAATCTTATATGGCTTTTACGTTCCTTGATGACGTTTTCGATGCTCTTCAGCCAAAGATATTTACGGTCAATAATGTTGTCCAGACTGAAGACTATAACATGGCGGACGTTGATTCCGAGATCGGAAAGATGCTCGGAGGAATAATACCTACGATCGTATTCATGGCTGTTTACATGGTCTGCATGAACCTTGCTGCCAACTCTATAGCAGGTGATAAGGAACATGGTTTTCTTAATACGCTTCTCGTTACTCCGATAAAACGTCGTGATCTGGCTGCGGGTAAATCACTTACCATTCTGGTTGTGTCGATCCTATCCAGTATGTCGGCTTTCCTCGGTATGGCATTATCCCTAAAAAAGATCGCAAAGTCATTTGGACTCGACGGATTTACGAACTACGGTCCGTCAGCTTATATAGCGCTTTTCTTAAGTGTTGTAACGGCGATCCTGGTATTGTCATCACTTCTTCTTATTGCATCGACGATATCAAAGGATGTTAAGCAGGCAACGACTATTGCGCCTATCTTCCTATTCCTTTTCATGATACCTTCGCTTCTTTCATCGACTGACGGCTTCTCTAATCTCATCAACAGATTCGGTTCAAAAAATTACTTTATTCCTGTGTGGAATTCCATAAAGTTTATGCAGGATATCATGTCGATGAAATTCTCTATCAATTACATTGTCCCGATATGTTTTATCAATATTTTATTTGCGACGATATTTGTTATCATCGTAGGTAAACTTTTCGAGAATGAAAAGATCGTAAATAACGGATAATTATTTTCTCGCGAGATAGTCAAAGGGAGTCCGCTGCTTTCGCAACGGGCTCCCTTTGCAAGTTTGAAGGTGAAATAACGTTTATTGGCTGATACTGTTTTCGATAAGACCCATGAAAAGAGGATGAGGCTTATCAGGTCTGCTCTTGAATTCAGGATGGAACTGAACGCCGACATAGTACTTGTGGTCGGAAAGCTCCACTGCTTCAACGAGCTTGTTGTCTGGGCTGGTTCCGCTTAATGTGAGACCATTTCTTTCAAGGTCTTCTCTGAAGTCGTTGTTGACTTCGTAACGGTGACGATGTCTCTCGTTGATGACTTCGCTGCCGTAGTACTTTTCCATTACGGAACCGTGGATTATCCTGCAAGGGTAGCTTCCGAGACGGAGCGTGCCGCCCTTGTCGATGTCGTTTGTCTGGCCCGGCATGAAATCGATAACGCGGTGAGCGGATTCCTCGTCGAACTCACGGGAGTTCGCGTCAGCAAATCCGACCACGTTACGGGCAAACTCAATAACAGCTATCTGCATACCAAGGCAGATGCCAAGGTAAGGAATATTCTTTGTTCTGGCAAACTCAGCAGCGATGATCATGCCTTCGATACCGCGATCACCGAAGCCGCCAGGAACGAGGATACCGTCGACTTTTCCGAGGACTTCGTCAACGTTATCTTTTGTGATGTGCTCTGAGTCGATCCAATCGATATTAACGTTACAGCCGAACTCATAACCAGCATGGTGAAGAGCTTCTGCAACTGAGAGATATGCATCGTGAAGTTGTACGTATTTACCAACAAGACCAATGGTGCATGTCTTATCGCAGTTGTGGATCTTGTCACACAGATGCTCCCATGATGCGAGATCACAAGGAGGTGCATCGATCTGAAGTTTTCTAAGAACTACATCAGAGAAATGACTCTTCTCGAGCATCAGAGGTGCCTCGTAAAGAGACTTCATAGTTGTGTTCTCGATTACGCAGTCAGGACATACGTTGCAGAACATGGCGATCTTCTTAAAGATAGAATCATCTTCGATCGGCTCGTCTGTACGAAGTACGATGATGTCAGGTGAGACACCCATTCCTTGAAGTTCCTTAACGGAGTGCTGGGCAGGCTTGGATTTATGCTCGCCTGAAGCCTTGAGGTAAGGGACGAGGACAACGTGGATGTAGAGGGAATTATTAGGACCCTGCTCGCGTCCGACTTGTCTTATAGCCTCGATAAACGGCTGTCCTTCGATATCACCGATGGTACCGCCGATCTCAGTAATAACAACATCAGCGCTGGATGTCTGACCGACTTTATAGATAAATTCCTTGATCTCATTTGTGACGTGAGGAATAGTCTGTACCGTGCTTCCTAAGTACTCGCCGCGACGCTCCTTGGAGATTACGGTCTCATAAACTTTACCGGTTGTAAGGTTTGAATATCTGTTAAGATCCTCGTCGATAAAACGCTCATAATGACCTAAGTCGAGGTCAGTCTCAGCACCGTCTTCAGTTACATAAACTTCACCGTGCTGATAAGGACTCATGGTACCCGGATCAACGTTGATATAAGGATCCAATTTCTGAGAAGCAACCTTAAGACCTCTGGACTTGAGAAGACGTCCGAGGGAAGCTGCCGTAATGCCTTTGCCTAATCCTGAAACAACACCGCCTGTTACAAAAATATACTTTGTCATAGAAACTTCCTCACTTTCCGCTCTCGCCGTAGTTCTTAAGTACTCTTGCAGATGGATCGTTTACATCACAGCCTTCCCATGACTTGTTAGGCATCCAGAAATCAACGACCATAGCAGAGTTGCCTTTGTAGTACTTCTCGAAGATCTCTCTGTAAAGGAGGGACTCTTTTGTAAACGGACGGGAATGATCATACTTCTTGATGAGTTCTTCATATTCTTCATCCGTATAGAAGTCGTTAGCATATTCCTTCAGGTGGTCGACCATTGAGTGACCTACTGCATCTGAAAATGCTGCTTTTTCTCTGAAGAGGATATCGTGAGGGAGGTAGTCTCCTTCGAAAGCATGTCTCAAAAGATACTTACCCTTGTTATATACGTTGACCTTTTTCTTAGGGTCAACTGCCATTACATATTTAACGAAGTCAAGATCACCGAATGGTACTCTTGCCTCGAGAGAGTTAACTGAGATACATCTGTCAGCACGAAGAACATCATACATATGAAGCTCTCGTACACGCTTTTCTGACTCTTCCTGGAAAGCCTCCGGAGATGGTGCATAATCAGTATACTTATATCCGAAGATTTCATCTGAGATCTCACCTGTGAGGAGTACTCTGATATCTGAGATCTCATGGATCTTCTTGCACAAAAGATACATACCCATGGAAGCTCTGATAGTTGTAATATCATAAGTTCCAAGTATCTTTATGACTTCATCAAGACTGTTGATTACGTCATCTCTTGTGATGATAACTTCTGTATGATCGCTTCCGATATAATCAGCAACCTGCTTAGCATACTTAAGGTCGATAGCATCTTCGTTCATACCGATAGCGAATGTCTTAATCGGAGCGCTTGCTTTCTTTGCTGCAATAGCGCATACGAGGGAAGAGTCGAGACCGCCGCTTAGGAGGAAACCGACTTTAGAATCGGAAACCAGTCTTTTCTCAACGCCTTTGATGAGCTTGTCCTTGATGTTTGCACATACTGTCTCAAGATCATCATCGATTACTTTTTTAACTTTTGTTATATCGTTATAGCATACGAACTTTCCGTCCTTGAGATAATGTCCCGGAGGAAACGGTAGGATCTTCTCGCAGAATGCAGTAAGGTTTTTCGGCTCACTTGCAAGTACGATGTATCCGTCTTTGTCATAGCCGTAGTAAAGCGGTCTGATACCGATCGGATCTCTTGCTGCGATGACCTCTTTTGTATCCTTGTCATACATGATAAGAGCATATTCCGCATCAAGCATCTTGAACATTTCTTTACCATACTTTTCGAAAAGAGGAAGAAGTATCTCGCAATCGGAATCGCTCTTAAAGCTGTAGTCTTTTGAAAGTTCGTCTCTTAATTTTTCAAATCCGTAGATCTCTCCGTTACATACCAATGTTTTCGAGCCGAGAGAGAATGGCTGCATGCCTTCCTCTGTAAGGCCCATGATGGAGAGACGATGAAATCCCATTATTCCGTCTCCGAGAGGAACTATCCTTGATTGATCAGGACCTCTGGAGATCGTGGCATCGAAGCCTTTTTTGAATTCCTCTTCCGTTATGAGAGGACTCATATAAAACATTATTGAACACATATCCTAAAACTTCTCCTTCAAACTTATAAATGCCTTAGGGAGCCTTGAATTAACAAGACTCCCCAAAGGCGTATGATATTTTATTCAACGTCCTGTAAGGCGTCGTATCCGGTTTCACCGGTTCTTACTTTGACAACTTCCTGGATGTTGCTTACGAAGATCTTACCGTCACCGATGTGACCTGTATAAAGTGTCTTCTTAGCTACATCGATTACTTTCTGTACAGGTACTGCGACAACTACCACAGAGATCTGGATCTTAGGGAGGAGTGATGCTTCAACAGGAACACCACGGTAGAACTCCTGTCTTCCTTTCTGTGCGCCGCAACCCATTACGTGAGTTACTGTCATACCGGTAATACCGATAGCCATAAGTGCGTTTTTAAGTTTATCGAGCTTAGCTTCTTTACATACGATGTCGATCTTGGTGTAGATGTGACCGTCTTTGTCGGCCTTAGCTTCATAAACAGGAACTGACTTAACTTCAACTGCCTCAGCTTCAGGCACGTCACCTGTTACAACTACCGGCTCGTCAGCACCTTCAACGATAGCCTGCGGTGCGAACTTAAATCCTGCATAAGCTGTTGTAAGACCATGCTCGGAGATATCCATACCTTCGATCTCGTCTTCTCTGGAAGCACGAAGACCGACTGTCTTCTTGATGATAACGAATGTAGCACCCATGAGGATAGCTGTCCAAACGATGATGGCACCGATACCCAAGAACTGTACTCCCAATACTTTCATACCGTCTGCAAAGCTCGTGCCGTGGATCAAAGCGTAGATAGGACCGTCAACACCAAGTGAAGATGTGTTTGTTGCAAGAGCACCTGCAAGAATCGTACCGATGATACCGTTTGCCATATGTACGCCGACTGCACCAACCGGATCATCGATGTGGAGCTTGAGGTCAAGTACTTCGATAACAATGATTACTGCAATACCTGAGATGATACCTTCAACGATAGCACCTGCTGCATCGATACAGTGACAACCTGCTGTTACACATACGAGACCTGCAAGTGAAGCGTTGATACACATTGATACATCAGGTTTACCGTTCTTGACCCAAGTGTAGATAAGAGCTGTTACGGTTGCGACTGCAGGAGCGATAGTGGTTGTAAGGAAGATAGCTGCGAGCTGCTCTGAAGATGTTGCTGCTGCACCGTTAAAACCATACCAACCGAACCAGAGGATGAAGCAACCGAGAGCACCTAACGGGATGTTATGACCCTGAATAGCGTTTACTTTTACAACTTTACCTGCCTTATCTTTTACATACTTACCGATACGAGGTCCGAGAACGATAGCACCGATAAGAGCGGATACACCACCGACTGTGTGGATAGCTGCGGAACCAGCGAAATCGATGAATCCGAGCTTTGCGAGCCAACCGTTAGGGTTCCATACCCAGCCTGCTTCGATAGGGTATACGACTAATGAAAGAATTGCTGAATATACACAATATGTGCTGAACTTGATTCTCTCTGCAACGGCACCGGATACGATAGTAGCTGCCGTAGCACAGAAGACGAGGTTGAATACGAAACTTGATGCGTTGGTCTGCATGAATCCGGTAAAGTCAGTAAAGATACTAAGGTTAGGAACACCAACGAAACCCATTATCATATCTTCACTCATCATGAGTCCGAATCCCAAGAAGATGAAACAAACTGTACCGATACAGAAGTCCATCAAGTTCTTCATCAGGATGTTACCTGCGTTCTTGTAACGGCAGAAACCTGTCTCGAGCATTGCAAAGCCGGCCTGCATGAAGAAAACTAACGCGGCACCTATCAAAAACCATATACCAAATATGGTGCCGTCTATATATTCCAAAATTTCTAAATCCATAAAAATATACTCCTTTGTTATCTGACGCCGAAGAGTAATTCGCCATATGAAGGGAATGGCCAATACTTAGCGGCACAGAGTGATTCTGCTTTGTCTACTGATGCTCTCAGATCCTGCATTGCTACGAATACGGAATCTCTGTAAGCATAGGACTGCTTTGAAATATCTGAAATCTCGTGTACTGATACGACTGCATTCTCGAGGATGTCGATCTTATCTGAGATGGAAGCCTGGATCTTAACAAGCTTTGTAATAAGGTTCTTCTCGAAAACAGCGTCTACGCCTGCTGCGTTAGAAACTGAAACTGCCGTATCGGACAACTCCTTGATGTAAGAAGTGATAGCAGGGAGGATATCCTTTCTTGCCATGTCGATCATTGTCAAAGCTTCGATGTTGATCGTCTTGGAATAATTCTCCAAAAGGATATCGTGTCTTGACTGCATCTCTGCCAAACTGAATACACCAAACTTCAAGAATACGTCCTTGTTCTTCTGATCGAGGAAACGATCCATTGCTTCAGGTGTGCTTCTGAGGTTCAGGAGACCTCTGTCATCAACTGCTTCCTTGATCCAGTTCTCGTCATAACCGTTACCGTTGAAGATGATCCTCTTATGAGCCGTAATGGTCTCCTTGATAAGCTTAGCAAGAGCAGTTTGGAAATCCTTCTTCTTAACTTTCTCGAGCTTGTCAGCGAATTCACAGAGGGAATCTGCAACTGCTGTGTTGAGCATGATGTTTGCACAAGCAATGGAGTTAGCTGAACCGAGCATTCTGAATTCGAACTTGTTTCCTGTAAATGCGAACGGTGAAGTTCTGTTACGGTCTGTAGAATCCTTAGGGAACTTAGGAAGAACGTCAACACCGATCTCCATTTGTACCTTGGACTTCTTATGTACTGACTTACCGCTTACGATGGACTCGATGATCTCATTGAGCTCATCACCAAGGAACATTGAAACAACTGCCGGAGGTGCTTCGTTAGCGCCGAGTCTGTGATCGTTACCTGCTGTAGCTACAGAGATTCTCAAGAGGTCTTGGTGAACATCTACTGCTCTTATAACAGCTGCGAGGAACAACAGGAACTGTGCGTTCTCGGAAGGTGTATCACCTGGCTCCAAAAGGTTAACGCCTGTGCTTGTGGAGATGGACCAGTTGTTGTGCTTACCTGAACCGTTAACTCCTGCGAATGGCTTCTCGTGCAAGAGGCAAACGAGACCGTGCTTCTTAGCAACCTTTTGCATGATCTCCATCATCAACTGGTTGTGATCAGTTGCGATGTTTGTTGTTGTAAAGATAGGAGCGAGCTCGTGCTGTGCAGGAGCAACCTCGTTATGCTTTGTCTTAGCAAGAACACCGAGCTTCCAAAGTTCTTCGTCAAGATCCTTCATGTAAGCTGAAACTCTTGGCTTGATAGCTCCGAAGTAGTGATCCTCAAGCTCTTGTCCCTTAGGAGGCTTAGCTCCGAAAAGTGTTCTTCCTGTATAGATAAGATCTTTTCTTTGATTGTAGAGCTCTACAGGAATGAGGAAGTACTCTTGCTCAGGTCCGACTGTTGTCTTAACCGTAAGATGCGGATTTTCATTACCAAAGAGTCTCAAGATCCTGACTGCTTGCTTGCTGATAACTTCCATTGACCTAAGGAGTGGTGTTTTCTTATCAAGTGCCTCACCGCTATATGAACAGAAAGCTGTCGGGATGCAAAGTGTATTATCTTTGATAAATGCGAAGCTTGTCGGATCCCATGCCGTATAGCCTCTTGCCTCGAATGTTGCTCTCAATCCGCCGGAAGGGAAGGAAGAAGCATCAGGTTCACCTTGTACGAGCTCCTTACCGGAGAACTCCATTATTACGCTGCCTTCTTTTGTAGGACAGATGAAACTGTCGTGCTTCTCGGCTGTGATACCTGTAAGTGGTTGGAACCAGTGAGTGAAGTGTGTAGCTCCTTTCTCGACCGCCCAATCCTTCATTGCATTAGCTACTACATTAGCGATCTCAATATTTAGTGGAAGGCCTTCTTCGATTGTCTTCTTCATGGCCTTGTAAGTTTCCTTAGGAAGGCGAGCCTTCATGATCTGCTCGTTAAAGACCATTGTTCCAAAAATCTCTGGTACGTTTGTCATAGTATTTTACCTCCAAAAAATTTAGGCACTTAGACCACTAAGATCTAAGCGCCTTTGCTTTATGTCGCTATACTACGTCTACATATTTTGATTGTCAACACAAAATGAATAAAAAGATTGACGAACTTGCAATATGATGTATATCCATTTCGAAAAATGAATGATTTTTCACACAAAATGAATTTTCTATGTTAAGAAATTGCAAAATTGCCAGTTTAAGAGTAGATTAATGTCAGAAAGATAAGAAAGGGTGAATATCCTTGAGTTCAACTGGAATAGATAAGGTATTGATTCTAAATGAAAATAAAGTGAAGAGTAAGCTTCTGGTAACTCTCGTTGTCCAGGGGCTTAAGCACGCCACAAGTGTCAATGAATCCGGTTTGGACGATAAAGGACTTAAACTCGTAAGAGAAGGTGATTACGGTCTTCTTATTATAGTATCCGATATAAAGAACGAAATGGCGCTCAAGGCTGCCAAACTTGCATCGATCCATCCGACAGCTTCCATTATGCATATTGCAGATGAGACGGATTTTTCGAGCAATGAAGATAAAGAAGCAAGAGAAAGGCTTCTTGATATCGGAGCGATACTTCTTGTAAAACCCTTAAGCAAGAATTCATTCCTGGTGGCAGTCAATTCTGCCGACATGGCTCATATTAGACTATGTAAGCTTCGAAAAAAGGTTGAGGAAGAAAGGGTCCTTGCCAGAAGCAAACTGATCTTGATGAGGACACTGAGCTTAAGCGAAGACGAAGCTCATAAGTATATCGAGAAAGAAGCTATGAACAGCGGACAGAAAAAGATAGATGTGGCTTATGAGATCTTAAGAACATACGATAATCAATAGGAGGAAACAGATGAAATACGAATTTGTTAAGATGCAGGGTTGCGGAAACGATTACGTATACATCGATGCATTTAAGTACGATATTAAAGATCCGGGTGCTTTGTCCGTAAAGATATCGGACAGACACTTTGGAATAGGAAGTGACGGCTTGATCCTTGTTGCTCCGTCAAAAGTAGCAGACGGTCAAATGATAATGTTCAACCTTGACGGATCTCAAAGTCAGATGTGCGGTAACGGAATCCGCTGCGTAGGTAAGTTTCTCTACGACATAAAGGGAATAAAAAAAGACGTTCTTACCATAGAGACTCTGTGTGGTGTCAAGACTCTCAACATGAAGGTCGAAAACGGTGAGGCAGTCGCAGCAACAGTAGATATGGGTAAAGCGATCCTTAAGCCTTCTGATATTCCGGTAACTCTTGACGGAGACATGATAGTCAATAAGAAAGTTGATATAGACGGTAAGGAATACGGCATTACATGCGTATCAATGGGTAATCCGCACTGTGTTGTTTTCGAAGATGATGTAGAGGATCTTCCGCTTGAGACTATAGGTCCAAAGTTCGAGAATAACAAGATCTTCCCACAGCGTACCAATACCGAATTCGTAAAGGTGATCGATAAGAATCATCTGAGGATGAGAGTATGGGAGAGAGGCTCAGGCGAGACATGGGCCTGCGGAACGGGTACGTGTGCGACAGTTGTCGCAGCCTGCCTTAACGGCTATTGCAACAAGGGTGAAGATGTTGAGGTTCAGCTTAACGGAGGGAAACTCGTCATTAACTATACTGACGAGAGAGTCCTCATGACGGGACCTTGCGTAACATCATTTACAGGTGTAATCGATATCTGATCGGAGGAAATATATATGCACATAAACAGTAATTACAAGAATATCTCTGAAACGTATCTCTTTTCTGAGATTGCCCAGAGAGTCAAGAAGTTCTCGGAACAAAATCATGATGCCCAGATAATCAGGATGGGCATCGGTGATGTAACAAGACCTCTTTGCAGTTCAGCCGTTAATGCCATGAAGAAGGCAGCTGATGAGATGGGTACCAAAGAAGGCTTCAAAGGCTACGGTCCTGAGCAGGGCTACGATTTCCTGAAACAGGCTCTGGCTGATTACTATAAGACTACCTCCGGAGTTGCTCTGGAACTTGATGAGATCTTTGTCTCAGACGGAGCCAAGAGCGATCTTGGTAACATCCTTGATATCTTCTCGGATGATAATGTTGTGGCTGTTACTGATCCTGTATATCCGGTATATGTTGATACAAATACGATGGCAGGTCGTAAGATCGTTTTTCTTCCTGCTAACAAGGATAACGGATTCCTTCCTATGCCTACGCCTGACCTGGAGGCTGACATCATCTATCTTTGTTCTCCTAATAACCCGACAGGCGCCGCTTACACCAAAGACCAACTTAAGGTTTGGATCGATTATGCCCTGTCACGTGATGCCGTGATCCTTTTCGATTGCGCATACGAAGCTTTTGTAACCGATCCCAAGGTACCAAGGTCCATCTTTGCCGTAGAGGGAGCAAAGGAATGCGCAATAGAATTCTGTTCCTTCTCGAAAACAGCCGGTTTCACAGGCACAAGATGCGGTTACACCGTAGTTCCTAACGATCTTGTCCGCGAAGGAATGAAACTTCAGAAGATGTGGCTCAGAAGACAGACAACAAAGTTCAACGGCGTATCATATCCTGTCCAGTGTGCAGCTACAGCCTGCCTCAGTAAAACAGGCCTTGAAGAGATCGCTGCTAATCTAGAGTATTACAAATACAACGCAGATGTCATGACATCAACATTTGACGAACTCGGATGGCCGTACACAGGCGGTAAGAATTCTCCGTACATCTGGGTAAGATGCCCTAATGGACTTTCATCCTGGGAGTTCTTTGACGAACTTCTTCAGAAGGCAAATGTTGTCGGAACTCCGGGTGCGGGTTTTGGTCCGAGCGGTGAAGGTTACTTAAGACTTACATCATTCAATACACACGGCAACACCATGGAGGCTATGAGAAGGATCAAAGAGGTGTTTCAATAATATTCTTATACTTCAAAAATATTTTTGATTGTAGTGAGTAAATTCCCCCTAAAAGTCGATTAATAAATATAGTCTTTTAGGGGGTGCTTTATGAGAAAAAACAGTTTTACTATCATCACTTTTTTGCTTTCCGTACTTTTTGTTATAGCAGTTTTCCCAAGTTTAAAGATAAATGCTGACATAGTTGACTCCGGTAAATGCGGTGCCGATGGATACGATTTGACGTGGGAGTTGGATGTTGAAGGAGTATTGACAATATCCGGAACAGGACCAATGAAGAATTGGGAATATATTGTAGGAGATACTTCTCCTTGGTTTAAAAATACGGATATTAAAGAAGTAAGGATCAAAGAGGGTGTCACGACTATTGGTAATAATGCTTTCATCCTTTGCACAAACCTTGAAAAAGTGACCATCCCGAAAGGTGTCACGTCTATTGGCATTTGTGCTTTTCAGCAGTGTGAGAAGCTTAAGGAGGTATATATCCCTGACGGTGTTACGACTATTTATAATGATGCTTTCTGCGACTGCACAGGCCTTAAGGATGTGTTTTTCCCTGATAGTGTTACTTCTATATGCAGCTTAGCTTTTGATCATTGCCAGAACCTTAAGAAATTAAAGCTTCCGGATAATGCTCAACTTAATGTGGGTATCGATGCTTTTAGATGTTACGGTTTAGGATATATTGTTTATAATCCGAAAGCTACGTACTCACAAGACTTTTTTGATCGTTTTTCGCCTTACCTATATAGCTACTACGATGTTGTTTATGTCAATAAAGGACACGGAACCGTAACGGGTAAAAACAGGTCCTATAAAAAAGATGAATTGGAATTGGAGATCACTCCTGAAGAGGGCTATTATGTCGATACGGTATTCCTCATCGATTCTAATGAAAACAGAACACCTGTCGAGCCTGACAATAACGGTAAATACTTATGCAAAATAATGCCTGATTCAAAAGATAAAGTTACTATCGAAGCAACATTCATTCCGGGAGGTTCTTGCGGTGAGAACGTGACATGGAAACTGGACAGCGAAGGAACTCTGACTATCTCAGGAACAGGAGCGATGGAGGACAGGGACGTTCTTTCTAACCCTTTCCTGTCTTGGTATGATGTAAGCGAGGATATCAAACAGGTGGTCATCGAAGATGGTGTAACGAATATAGGTATGAGTGCTTTTTACTACTGCACAAATCTTGAAAAGGTAACTATACCGGATAGCGTTACTTCGATCGGCGAGAATGCCTTTAATCACTGCGAGAGTCTTAAGGAAATACCTGTTTCCGAAAATGTTACTTGGATCGGACCGAGTGCTTTTTGTTACTGCTCAGGCCTTACGGAGGTAACTATTCCCAACGGCATTACTTCGATCGGCGTCAGTACTTTTTCGGAGTGCACAGGACTTAAGAACGTAACTATTCCTGACAGCGTTACTTCGATCGGCAGTTATGCTTTTTACGGTTGCACGGGACTTAAGGACATAACTGTTCCCGACAGCGTTACTTCGATCGGCAAGTATGCTTTTCGAAGCTGCGAGAACTTGGAAAGAATAGTATTCCCGGATAATAAAGATCTTGTGGTCGGAGAAGAAGTCCTTGCCGAAGACTTCAATCTGAAGCATGTGATCATTAACAAGGAAGCTAAATACGATGATAATGCTTTCTATTTTTGCTCGGAAGATGTCCTCTATTATTTCTACGATGTCTGTTACTTAAGCGAAGGTTCGGGAACAGTCACGGGAAAAACACGATCTTATATCGGCGATGTTTTGGAACTTGAGATCACTCCTTCGCGTAACCATATCGTCGATAAAGTGACCTTTATCGGTTCCGATAATATAGAAAAACCGATCGATCCGAAGGATAACGGTAAATACCTTTTCGAGATGCCTGATTCAGAGGTCCCCGTTACTTTCAAAGCAACGTTCGTTCCGGGAGGTTCTTGCGGCGAGGGCCTGACGTGGGTATTGGATGATGAAGGAGTATTGACAATATCCGGAACAGGAAAGATGGATGACTGGAGGGTTGCAACCGACTCCTACCCGCCTTGGTATGAGGAAAGATCAAATATTAAAAAAGTGATCATTAAAGACGGTGTTACGACTATCGGTAATCAGGCTTTTGTTTATTGCAAAAATCTTGAGGAGATAACTATTCCCGACAGTGTCACTTCGATCGGTAAGCATTCATTCTTTTATTGCGAAAGCCTTGAGAATCTTTCTATTCCTGACAGCGTCTCTTTGATCGGCGAGGGTGCTTTTGCATACTGCATTGATCTCAGTTATCTCAGATTCCCGGATAATAAAGATCTTATATGTCAGGTTTTGATCGTAGGCGATTGCCCCAATCTGAGTTGTATTGTTCTCATTGATGATATTTATCCTCTTACTGCTTTCATTGATATATCGGACGATGTCATCTATTACTTCTACGATGTCAATTACGTAAGTGAAGGTAACGGAATGATCTCGGGAAAAACAAGAACCAATATCAATGATGTCATTAATCTGTCTGTCGAGCCTGAAGACGGTTATATGATCGATAAGGTAACGATCATCGATCACGATAATAAAGAAGTTGCTATCTTGCCTGACGAGAACGGCAATTATTCATACAAGATGCCGGGTGTCGGTCCTGTCACGTTCAAGGCATATTTCAAGCTGTTTCCGAAAAATGTTATTTTCTGTATCTCGGACGACGGTAAAACCACAGTTCTTCAGGAGGGTCCTTGCGATGTAGGTGCAAATCCAGTATATAAAGGAAATGTCCCGACAAAAGAACCAACAGATCAATATACATATACCTTCATAGGCTGGACTGACGGAAAGGAATTTTACGAAAAGGATAAGGAGCTTCCTGCTGTTTCTGATACTGTAACATACACTGCCGTCTTCGAACCGACAACAAACTCGTATGAGATCACGTTCCTGGATGAGGACGGAACAGAACTTCAATCATGCAAGTATGAATACGGCACAACTCCTTCCTTTAACGGTACACCAACCAAATCGGCAGATGATAAATTCACTTATACATTCGCAGGTTGGACACCGGAATTAACAAAGGTAACCGAAGATGCTACATATACTGCCAAGTTTGATGCAAATGAGAAAGTGATTCCTCCAACCCCAACCCCGGATCCGACACCTATCGTGACACCGGAACCTACACCAAACCCTGAAGTAGTCGCTTCTTTTGAGGCTTTCGTAGAAAGACTTTATGAAGTAGCTCTTGGCCGTGAGTCAGATCCTGACGGAAAAGCTTATTGGGCAAATCAGGTTGTAAAAGGAAATCTCACAGGTGCTGACTGCATTAAACAATTCCTGTTAAGTGAAGAGTTCAATAACAGAAACTTAAGTGACGAAGAGTTTGTAACTGTTCTTTACAAAGCACTCTTCGACAGAGATGCCAAAGATGATCCGGACGGATTCAACTTCTGGATGGATAGTCTTAAGACTGTCGGAAGAGAAAGCGTAGTAGACGGATTCATTAACTCTACAGAATGGTGCAACGTATGTGCTGCATACGGAGTTAAGTCAGGAGCTACAAAAGCAAAGGCAACAGTAGCATCTAAGAACGCAACAGAGTTTGCTACAAGACTTTACACGGAATGTCTCGAAAGAGAGCCTGACGAAGACGGTCTTAAGTTCTGGAGCCTTGCACTTACAAATCTTGATATAACAGGAACAGAAGCTGCTCATGAGTTCTTTTATTCGGCAGAGTTTAACAGCTTCAACTTGAGTAACACGGAACTCGTGACAAAGATGTACAAGACACTTCTCGGAAGAGAAGCAGACAGTGAGGGACTTGCATTCTGGGTTAAGAACATGGATAACGGAATGACCAAGGATCAACTGTTCAATAGTTTCGCTGATTCACCTGAATTTAATGGTATCTGTGTGAACTACGCAATCGACAGATAATTGACAGCAATTACTTAACTAAAGAGGATGGACCACTTTGTCGTGTTTCCATCCTCTTTTTTGGAAAGACTATTCGGTATATTCATCGGAATCGGGAAAAGAGTATTTACAAGAAAAAGGTAATATGTTACCTTAAAAGAGTAATATCTTACCTAATCTGGAGGCGATCATGCATATTCAGGATGCTGTTAATAGCGATTGTTTAGATTTTGAAGGGATACCGTCAAGTTATTATCTGCTGGGCCTTTTGAGTGCCTTTGAGAACCGTTTTCAAGCGATGGCAGATAGTACCATGAAGGAGATCAGTTGGAAACAGTTTTTTGCGATCATTTGTATTTCATTATGCAAGGAACCTCCAACGTTAAGGGAACTATCTGAAGTTTTAGGTAGTTCACACCAGAATGTAAAGCAGATACTTTTAAAACTTGAGAGTAAGGGATTTACGGAATTTCGTACAGACGAGAATGACAAGCGAAAACAAAGGATAATACTTACAGATAAGTGTCGTAAGTTTTGCGAGAAGAATAATGACATGAGTATAAAGATCATGGAAAAGATGTTCGCCGGAATTTCTGAGAAAGACATTAAGGCAACCATCAGTACGATAACAAGGATAGAGAAGAATCTGACGGAGGTAGTGTAAAGTGACAGGCGTTGTTATCTATAGATCAAAATACGGATCATCCAAAAAGTATGCAGAGTGGATCTCTGAATCTACAGGATTTGATTGTTTCTCCGTTGACGGATTTAAGGTTGATTCATTGGATAAATATGACACAGTAATAGTAACCGGAGGCGTTTACGCAACAGGCATTTCCTGCACTTCTTTCTTGAAAAAGATCATTAATAAAATCGAGGGAAAGAAGGTTGCAGTTTTTACCTGTGCTGCATCGCCGTATGATGAGGTTTTCTTTAATGAACTTGTTGCTAAGAACATGAAAGATGAGCTTTCTGATATACCAGTTTTTTACGGACGAGGCGGTTTTGATATGAAGAACATGTCTTTTGCCGACAGGACATTATGTAAGATACTCCGTAAAGCTGTCGGCAAAAAGGATCCAAAGGACTATGAGGTATGGGAGAAAGCTCTAATGGAAGTTGCTGAAGATGAAGCAGGAGACTGGACAGATAAGTCGTATATCGAACCGTTACTAGACTATCTGAAGGCAGCATAAAATGAAAAGAAGCAGAAAGCGTGTGTGGATCATTGTTCTTTCGGTGATCCTAATAGTTATTGCGGAATTATCATCTGGTTTAAGATACCTTTTTCTCCATTAAAAAGAGCTTTTAACAACGATATTGAAAGACTAATGAAAGAGACTTCTTACGACGATGATCTTTTTCGAGATGAAGACATAGAGTATCTTCCTGAACCTGTACAAAGATACATCAGGTCCTGCGGATATATAGGAACACCGAAGATGGATTGTCTGATGATGGAATATCACGATGTATCTTTTAAACAGGGAAGAGACGGTCCTGATCTAGTGATCGATTATTATCAGTATGATTTTGTTAATGAGCCGGCTAGAGCTGCTTTTATTGACAGCAGTATGATCGGTATTCCGTTTCAAGGTTACGATTACTACACAGATGGTGTTGGCGGTATGAAGGGCGTGATCGTTAAATCGATCACGATATTTGATACTACCGGACCTGAGATGGATCGAGCATGTCTTGTTACATATTTGGCCGAAAGTCCGTTTGCTCCGGCTATTCTTCTAAGTGATCTGATCACCTGGAAAGAAATAAATGACTATGAAGTAGAAGCGACGATCACATATAAAGGTCAAACTGTCAGCGGTATCTTCAGATTCAATGAGCAGTATGAATATATTGAATTCAGTACAAATGACAGAGCGGTCTCGGAAGAAGAGGGAACTGTTCCTTGGTCAGCTGTCTGTGAAGATTATAAAATGTCTGATAACGGCATAAAATATCCATCTGTCTTCAAGGCAATATGGCATTATCCTGACGGAGATTTCGTATATTTTGACGGCGGGATCGATAACATTTCCTATGATAATGAGTTGTATCCGATTGCATAAAACATGAACGTTTCTTGCAAAATCGTCATTAACACACACGAAAATTATCGTTTTTTATCCTTGTTGTTGCAAGTTATTGAATGAAAACTTGCATAATGGTACTATCCTCTCAGAAAAATAAAGAGGAGGAACCTCAATGAAAAAGCAAGGTCTTTATTCGCCGGAATACGAGCACGACGCGTGCGGTATCGGTTTTGTTGTTAATGTACACGGCAAAAAAACTCACAAGACGGTGAAAGACGGTCTTACTATTCTTGCAAATCTTGCTCACCGAGGCGGAGCAGGCAGTGAAGAGGAAACAGGTGACGGTGCAGGTATCCTTTTGCAAATCCCTGACGCTTTTTTTCGAAAAGTATGTCCAGACGAAGGAATAGAACTTCCTTCTCAAGGTGAGTACGGTGTTGGTATGGTTTTCCTTCCGAGACAATCGGATGCCAGAGCTAAGTGCATGAAGACCATCGACAAGGCTATCGAAGCTGAAGGCCAAAAGGTTTTGGGCTGGCGTGATACACCTGTAAACGAAGTTTCTTTGGGAAAGACATCCAAGGAGAACAGACCGTATATCGCTCAGATCTTTATCGGAAAGAGCAGTGACGTTAAAGCAGGGATCGAATTCGAGCGTAAGCTCTATATCATCAGAAAGGTACTCGAAGCAAAGACGATGGGTCTTGCTGAGACAGATCCAAGATATTTTTATTTTGCAAGCCTTTCTTCAAGCACCATCGTATACAAAGGAATGCTTACACCTGAGCAGATGGATGCTTTCTATCTCGATCTTAAAGATCTTGCATTTGAGTCAGCTCTCGCACTCGTACACTCAAGATACAGTACGAACACATTCCCGAGCTGGGAGAGAGCTCATCCATATAGATATTTGATCCATAACGGTGAGATCAATACACTCCGCGGTAACATCAATGCGATGTACGCGAGAAGTTCATCTATCAAGACAGATGCTTTCGGCAAGGATATCGATAAGGTAATGCCGATCATCAACAATAACGGCAGTGACTCCGCCATGTTCGATAACACATTGGAGTTCCTGACACTTTGCGGAAGAAGTCTTCCTGAGACAGCAATGATGATGGTTCCTGAGCCATGGATCAAGCACGATCAGATGGACGAGAACCTGAAGGCTTTCTACGAGTACAACAGCATGCTCATGGAACCATGGGACGGTCCTGCAGCTCTCGCATTTACGAACGGTAAGCAGATCGTTGCTACTCTCGACAGAAACGGTTTAAGACCTGCACGTTATTATGTAACTACAGACGGTAACGTTATCCTTTCATCAGAGGCTGGCGTACTTGATGTTCCTGAGGAGACCATCGCATCCAAGAACAGACTTAAGCCGGGTAAGATGCTCGTTATCGATACTGAAGAAGGTCGTATCATCACTAACGAAGAAATCAAGAAGAGCATCGCTTCAAAGCACCCGTACAAGAAGTGGGTCGACGATAATATCGTTAAGCTTTCTTCAGTCTGCAAGAAAGAAAAGCCGATCGATGTTCCTTCAGATATCGAACAGAAACAGAAGATGTTCGGCTATACATACGAAGACATCAGGAAGATGATCCTTCCTATGGCGATAAACGGAAATGAAGCCATTGGTGCAATGGGTAACGACAGCCCTCTTGCCGTACTTTCAGACAAGCCTCAGCTTCTTTATGCATACTTCAAGCAGCTCTTTGCACAGGTAACGAATCCTCCTATCGATTCAATAAGAGAAGATATCGTTATAATGGAGCGCATGTACCTCGGAAATGAAGGTAACATCATCGATCCAAAGGCATCCGATGCAAGACACATCGCTCTTGAATCACCGATCCTTAAGGACCACGAACTTGCTGCTTTGAAGACAATAAAGAAAGACGGATTCAAGTCCAAAGTATTGCCTATCCTGTTCGAGGCAGGCGGAGACGGTAAAGCTCTTAAGAAAGCCATGGATGATCTTTGTGAGGCTGCTTCAAAGGCAGTTGAAGAAGGTAATAACATCCTTATCTTAAGCGACCGTGACGCAGACGGCGACAACTGTCCTATCCCGGCACTTCTGGCTGTAGCAGGACTTCATCAGCATCTTGTTCGAAAAGGACAGCGTCACATGACAAGTATCGTCCTTGAATCAGGTGATCCGAGAGAAGTACATCACTTCGCTCTTCTCGTTGGTTACGGTGCATCTGCTATTAACCCTTATATGGCTTATGCAACTATCGCAGGTGAAGCACAAAGCGGAAGACTTAACATCACTGAAACAGAAGCTATCGATAACTACATTGAAGCAGCAAGACACGGTATCGTTAAGATCCTTTCCAAGATGGGTATCTCTGCAGTAAAGAGTTACCAGGGTGCTCAGATCTTTGAGGCTCTCGGTATCGGCGAAGATGTTATAAACGAATACTTTACTTCAACAGCATCCAGGATCGGCGGTATTGGTCTTGATGAGATCGCAAAAGAAGCCGATATGAGAATGCAGGCAGCTTATAGAACCAACGATACACAGAAAGGTCTTGAGACCGGCGGTCTTTATCAATGGCGTAAAGACGGTGAGTATCACATGTTCAATCCTAAGACAGTCTACATGCTTCAAAATGCTGTCAGAAAAGGTGACTATGATCTGTTCAAACAGTTCAGCAGAACACTTAATGAAGAAAATACCAGACTTTGTACCATACGAGGTCTTTTGGAATTTGTTCCTTCGAAGGAACCTATCTCTATCTACGAAGTCGAATCTGTAGAGAGCATCGTCAAGAGATTTAAGACAGGTGCCATGTCCTACGGTTCGATCAGTAAGGAAGCACATGAGGCACTGGCAATAGCCATGAACAGACTCGGCGGTAAGAGTAATACCGGTGAAGGCGGTGAGGATCCGTCCAGATACGAGAGAATGCCAAACGGTGATTCCAAGATGAGTGCGATCAAGCAGGTCGCATCAGGTCGATTCGGTGTAACATCCGATTACCTCGTACACGCCAGAGAGATCCAAATCAAGATGGCGCAGGGTGCTAAGCCTGGTGAGGGAGGACAACTTCCTGCAGGTAAGGTTTATCCTTGGATCGCTAAGACCCGTCACTCTACACCGGGTGTTGGTCTTATCTCGCCGCCTCCGCATCACGATATCTATTCGATCGAGGATCTGGCTGAGCTCATTCATGACCTTAAGAATGCGAACAGATTTGCAAGGATCAACGTAAAGCTTGTTTCCGAAGTCGGAGTAGGAACAGTTGCCGCAGGCGTTGCCAAGGCGCGTGCAGATGTCGTCCTCATAAGCGGTTATGACGGAGGAACTGGTGCGGCTCCAAGGACATCCATCAGAAATGCCGGACTTCCTTGGGAACTTGGTGTTGCTGAAGCGCACCAGACACTCCTCCTGAATGACCTGCGCTCGAGAATTACAGTCGAGGCAGACGGTAAACTTTTAACAGGTAGAGACGTTGCTATCGCATGTCTCCTCGGTGCAGAGGAATTCGGTTTTGCTACTGGACCTTTGGTAGCACTCGGCTGTGCAATGATGAGAGTTTGTAACTTGGATACTTGCCCGTTTGGTGTTGCAACTCAGAATCCGAAGCTCCGTGCTAAGTTCGAAGGTAAGCCTGAGTATGTAATCAACTTCATGCGTTTCATCGCTGAAGAACTTCGTGAGATCATGGCTCAGCTCGGTTTCAGAACGATCGATGAGATGGTCGGAAGATCTGATATGCTCCGTGCCAATAAGGCTATCAAGTTTTGGAAAGCAACAGGCATCGATCTTTCTTCGATCCTTTACAGACCTCAGCTTGATTCAACTGTTCTGACACACCATATCATCGAACAGGATCATAAGCTCGAAGATACACTTGACTACAAGGTATTGATCCCACTTGCTGAGCCTGCTATCAACGAGTCTCGTAAAGTAAATATGTCTCTTGAGATCCATAACACCGACAGAGCAGCAGGTACGCAGCTTGGTAGTGCTATTACAAGAGCTCACGGTATCAACGGACTTCCTGAAGATACAGTTGATATCCACTTAAGAGGATCAGCAGGACAAAGCTTTGGTGCATTCATTCCTAAGGGTCTTACATTAAGACTTGAGGGTGATTCAAATGACTACCTCGGTAAAGGTTTGTCAGGTGGTAAGATCGTCGTTCATAAGGACAGAAAATCAACATTCCGTTCCGAAGAAAATACGATCATCGGTAATGTTGCTCTTTATGGTGCCACATCAGGTGAAGCATACATCAGCGGTATTGCAGGTGAGAGATTCTGCGTACGTAACAGCGGTGCTACTGCAGTAGTTGAAGGTGTCGGTGATCACGGATGTGAGTACATGACAGGCGGACGCGTAATCGTTCTCGGTGCTACGGGAAGAAACTTCGCAGCAGGTATGTCAGGCGGTATCGCATATGTATACGATGCCAACGGAGATTTTGATCAGCGCTGCAACAAGGAACTTGTTTCTCTTCAAAGACTTACAGATGCTGAAGAGATCGAGTTCGTAAGAAGCACGATAGCTAAGCACGTAAAGAATACTGAAAGTATCTATGCAGAACATATTCTTGCAAACTTTGATGATCTCATCGGAAGATTCGTAAAAGTATTGCCTCATGACTATGCAAGATTCAACGAGAACCTTGCACAGGTTAAGGAAGAAGGCCTTGAGGGTGACGATGCACTCATGGAAGCTTTCGAGAGAGCAACCGGTAAAGGAGGGAAGACTCATGGGTAAGAACACGGGTTTTCTGGATTATGACAGGGCGATAGGTCCTGATCGTGATATCAAGGAAAGAGTTAAGGATTATCTTGAAGTACACAGGATATATCAAGATGAGGACAGTTGCAAAACTCAAGGTGCACGTTGTATGGATTGCGGTATTCCGTTCTGTCAGACGGGTATGTTTCTTGGAAGAGCAGCAACAGGTTGTCCACTGGCTAACTTGATCCCTGAAACTAACGATCTTGTTTATAAAGGTGAATTCAAGGAAGCTTATCAAAGACTTCGTAAGACAAACGGATTCCCGGAGTTTACAGGTCGTGTATGTCCGGCTCTTTGTGAAGGTGCTTGTACATGCGGTAATAACTTTGAAGCAGTATCGGTTCGTAACAACGAGTGGTATATTTCCGAGAGGGCTTGGCAAGAAGGAAATGTGAAGGCTCAGCCGCCAACGAAGAGAACAGGCAAGAAAGTAGCGGTTATCGGATCCGGTCCATCAGGTCTTGCGTGTGCAGATCAGCTTAATAAAGCGGGTCATACGGTAACTGTTTTCGAGAGGGCTGACAGACCCGGCGGACTTCTTATGTACGGTATCCCGAACATGAAGCTTGATAAGAGTGTTATCCTTCGAAGGATCAAGATCATGGAGGAAGAAGGGATCACATTTAAGCTCGGTGTTGAGATCGGCCACGATATCAGCGCTAAGGAGATAAAGAGTACCTTTGATGCAGTTGTATTATGCTGCGGATCCACTAAGCCTAGGGATCTCAAGGTAGAGGGAAGAGATCTTAAGGGAATCCACTTTGCCGTTGATTTCCTGAGAGGAAATACAAAGGCTTTGTTTGCAGATGATCATTTCAAGAAGAGCGGTCCTGCTCCTTCTCTTAAGATATCCGCCAAGGGTAAGAATGTTGTGATCATCGGAGGCGGTGATACAGGTACGGACTGTGTTGCAACTGCCGTAAGACAAGGCGCAAAGAACGTAACGCAACTTGAGATAACGGGACCATTGCCGGATGAAAGATCCGAGAATAACCCTTGGCCTGAATATCCGTTCATTAAGAAGAACGACTACGGTCAGGAAGAAGCAGAAGAACTGTTCGGTGCTGATCCCAGAAATTACTTCATGTCTACCGAGAAATTCATAGGTGACAGTAAGGGTAATGTAAAAGAGTTACAGGTTACACAAGTATCGTGGCAAAACGGTAAGCCTGTTCCGATCGAGGGAACAAGAAAGAACATCAAGGCTGATCTTGTAATCCTTGCGATGGGCTTTTTGGGACCTGAGGATCTTATCGCTGACGAGCTTAAGCTTAGCCGTGACGGAAGAAGCAATATAAGTGCAGAGTTCGGCGACTTCAAGACTAATGTTGAAGGGGTATTTGCAGCAGGCGACATGCGCCGCGGACAGTCCCTTGTAGTATGGGCTATGACTGAGGGCAGAGGCGCTGCAAGAGAGTGCGACAGGTACTTAAGAAAAGGTCAGACGGTTTTGCCGTAAAAGATCACTGATTATATCTGAAAGGCGATTTAGGAATACTGAATCGCCTTTTTTATACGTTGATAAAAATATTTTACCTGTTATCATCGAAAGTATAGGTGGATGTTGTTTGATGTTTATTTAAGGAGGAGGAAAACAATGAAAAACAATAAGTTCATCGCAGTTTTATCAGTTCTTCTTTGTGCATCAGTTCTTGCTTTCCCGATAACCGGTTGTGATAAGAAAAAGTCATCCGGGAAAAAAGATAAGAACAAAAAGATAAGTACCAATGATGAAGAAGATGAAGATGATGAGGATGAAGAGGAGGAAGTAGATATCGAATTGACTGAAGAAGTCGAAGATACCGAGGATACTACTCCAAAGCGTGATTACGACGCAGATACCTTCTCATTATTTGTACAGATGGCAGAAACTTTGTTGGATGTGCCGGATAACGGATTTGGTCCTCTCTTCGGAATTGACGGAGTAGTAGCAAGCGTATCTCATAACAAGGATTACGAGCTTACTTACATCGAATTTGAAACTGAAGATGAAGCTGAGGCAATGCTCGATACATATAAGGATATTGCAGAACTTAACAGTGACTCCAGGACCAAGGTAGAAGATGATGCCGTATATCTTGATGACTATCTGACAATGCCCGACGGATCATCTCATTACGTGTATGCAACAGCTGCAGTTGACGGTTATTATTTCTACTACTTTGCTTGTAATGATACCGATCTTGAGAAGATGTGGACTTTGAACGGCATGATAGGTGTTCTGGGATTTTATACACCATATAACATACTTGGCGGAAATCCGGATATAGAGAGAACTACTGAAAACGGTTCTGATATGGAAGATCTTATTGATACCGCAGCATCAGTTTTTGGTTGTGATGCATCTGATTTCGAGGAGGTACCGCTAACTGTAGACGTTATCGAATCATACGCTTATTCTTCCGATGAGTTCTGCGTTATATATGATAAGTTTAATTTCAGGGCTAACGCTATGACTTATCTATGGTCGTATTATAACGACGTAAACAGCAGATATCCGGATAGCTTTACAGACGGCACAGGATATTTCTTCGGACAGACAGAAGATCCTGAATTCATCTGCGGCGGAATGTTCGTAAGTAATTGCTATCTGATCACTGTCGAGTGTTATACAGAAGAGGGAAAAGAGCAGGTTAAGGATTTTATTGATAAAGTCGGACTTCCGATGCCTGACGATCTCTGATCGAAAAGTAAATTGGAAAAATATGAGGCGGCTCACTTATGTGAACCGCCTCATTATTAGTTATCAGAATTCGAATATGTATATGCTGCGTACATTAAAGTTGCAATCAATGTATTGTTCCATTATAGGTTCGAGTTCGGGATCGGCGTGGAATCTGAAGTCGTAATCATCAGTGTTCTTGCCATCCTTACGGCTATATACGATCTTGCCGTTCTCGTCGATCGTCAGGTTCTCGTATGCCTGACAGTCGTACATCTCTTTGACCCTTCCGTCATTTGTCTCGAAAGTGATCTTATAGACGGTGATCAGCATATTGGAGCCTTCTTCTGTTATGAGATATCTTCCGATGATCTCAGGGTCTTTGCTTATGTTCCAGATCTCGTCGGAAGAGAAGATGATCGCACCTCGATCGTCGTATCCTGATCTCTCGTCAGCGATCATGCCGCCGTCGATAAGCTCCTTGAATTCTTTATCCGCACGAAGATCGCTCGGTGTGATCCTGTAGCCCGGATTCCATACTTCGACCACCTGTGCCTGCTCCTTTTTGCGTTCTTTATTGTTGTTGGAGACTTTCAATACGACAACGGTTATCACGAGCATTACGAGCATAACGGCTGCCATTGAGATAAAAGCTTTCGTCAGGCCTTTGATCATGCGTTCGCGTCTCATCTTTGAATCTCTTTCACGTTTGATCTGGTTAAGCAAAGCCTGATCCGAGTATTTTTTCTCCAATCCCAGAATGTTCTTGGCAAGGGAAAGTCTTATATAGTCCTCGGCGTTGATGATCCTGTCATACTCTATGTCGTTGGAATCCATCGGGATGTCGAATGTGCTTCCGCAGAATTGACATACCAGTTTGTTGTTTTCCTGTCTCAAAGGAGCGTCACAATTCTTACAATTAAGTGTTCTTAACTTCATTATGATTCGCCTCCTTCCGGAAGATCTACTTCGTCTGCGTCAGCGGGAATGAGATTGTCTTTGATCTGGTCTTCGCTGTCATAGCCCTTCAGGTCATTATCGTAACCTTCGGCCTGGAGGCGCTTGCAGGAATTAAGATCACACTTGATGTGTCCTGTCTCATCCTGCTCCAGTTTCTCGAAAAGGATGCACGAATATATATCCTTCGTATCTTCGGTATCGTCAGAAGCGTAAGACATCTTGTAGATGACGTATAAGCTGATATCAGTGTCCTTTTTGGAGAAGTAACAGGAAACAGCCTGAGGGATGCCGGAAAGTCTTAAATTGCCGTCAACGGTTCCGATCCTTTCCGAAGCCTCGTAACTTGCGCCTGCTCCGACGGCATTGTCGATGAAGTTTCCGTCTTCCTCGATATCTTCGGCAGATAAAGAGGTCAATCGCTCGATCTTGGCTTCCTCGGCTTTCTGACGTCTTGCTTTTTCCTTGCGGCTGCTCTCGGCAACATTACTCATTATGACGCCCATGGTAACGATGAAGATTATCAGCGTAAGTACTCCGACCGCAGCATTCAAGATCACGGATCCGATAAGGGCGGTGCCCTGATCCTTAACCCTCTGCTTGATGTTCTCACGTGATTCGTTTGTCTCAAAGGCCCTTCGAAGTTCCTGATCTTTGGCAAGGACTGTCTGGTTAGCTTCCATCAGGAGCCTGGTCCTCTCGGCCTGAGTGATGAGCTTAGCGTATTCCACATCATCTTTATCGTAATCAATATTGAAAGCGGAACCGCAGCTTGAACAGTAGAACTTGTCCTGCTGCTGATACAACTGACCGTCGCACTGAGGACAATTAAGATTGGTAAGTCTCATTATCGTTACCTCCTCATTTTTACACCCAAGAAAAGTATATCATAACCGAGTAAACGTCTATTACATTATGAAGACTATATTCGGGCCGGGATATTTGGTTTGAAAAACGGATTTTAAACATTATAATGATTTGGTGTGATAAAAAATCTTTGCTAATTGAAAGGATAGGGAAATGGAAAATTTCAGAAACGGAATAACGGATAAGGAAATAAATGATTCATGTTGTGAACTCGGAGACATTACTCCGTCTAAGATATTGGATTTTGATGTAGTAGTCGTAGGTGCCGGTGCCGCAGGCGTTCCGGCTGCCGGAATAGCAGCAGAGGGCGGCGTAAAGGTTGCACTTCTTCAGAAAGAACCTAACGTAGTATCACAGGGTAACTGTGCATCTGCGATCATCAAGTCACGCTCCACGGAAGCAGGTATCGCGAAGTGGATCCACCATACGAACAGCCTTTGCGATTGGAGAGCTGATACTAAGCAGCTTCGTGCTTATGCGGATCATTCCGAAGAATCGATGATGTGGGTCCTTAACAGATCCGGAATGACCAAAGAGACCGAGTACGGTGACGGAAGCAAGGTAGACAGCAACAAAGACTGCGCTACGCTTCTTAATGACGGCGCCGATCTTCGTGCGTTTATGAGTACCAGCGGACTTTTCACGGGTGTCTGGAAGGACAGGGAAAAGACATACGATTACGGGGATGACAAGTGTTATTTCTTCGCTCCTTGGGTAGGTCCTAAGCCGTTAAATGTCGGAAGTGCTCTTCGTAAGGCACTTGAGAACGTTAAGGAAAAGAATCCCAACCTTGAGACTTTTTTCTCAACTCCTGCTGTTAAGCTCCTTTTCGACGGTGAGAAAGTAAACGGAGTTATCGGTAAAACTAACGACGGTGAATATATTCAGTTCAATGCATCAAAAGCAGTGATCCTTGCAACAGGTGACTACACTAATAACTGCGCGATGGTAGACCGCTGGTGTCCTGATATCGCAGAGTTTGACAAGAAGCAGTTCAATAAGACTGGTGACGGTCACATCATGGCGATGACGGCAGGCGCTAAGATGGAAAATCTCGGTCATACGAAGATGATGCATGACTTTGACTCAGCGCTCATGTATGAGGAGCCGTTCCTCTACGTTAACATGAACGGTGAGAGATTTACCAACGAATATACGGGCTTCGTCTACATGGGAAATCTTCTTAAGTTCCAGCCTTCATACAAGGGTTCGATGCTCGATAAAGAGCACACCGACGGTTCCAAGGGCTGGTACTGCACGATCTACGACAGTGACTATGTTAACTGGCCTAAGGACGAGTTCGTTCAGGGTATGATACCGCCTCAGGTAATGGAGAAATTTATTCCTGGCGCCGTCGAGAACCCGACGGGAGTATTTAAGAACCTCATCGATCTTCACAGATGTGATACGCTGGAGGAACTTGCGGGTGAACTCGACGTTCCGTACGAGAATCTCAAAAAGACAGTCGACCGTTATAACGAGCTCTGTGATGAAGGCTGTGACAAGGATTTCGGTAAACCGGCCAAGTACATGCATAAGATCGTTAAGGCTCCTTTCTGGGGTGCTCGAAAACATATCCGCGTATCCGCAGGTGTATCCGGTATAAGGATCAATGAGTTTGGTCAGGCACTTGATTCAAACGATGCTCCGATAAGCGGATTATACTGTGTCGGTAATCTCGGTGGACCATTCTACGGCGGAAGCGACTATCCGTTCCACCAGACAGGCCTTTCACTGGGAAGATGTTATGCATATGGCCTTATTGCTGCAAAGCATGTCTTGGGTCAGTTGTGATAAGATGTTTTTCGAGAAAACAAAAGGAAGATCATGATGAAAAACAGAAAGGGCATAACGGCCGGCGTATTGCTGTTCGCGTTTTTGACGGCGTTTGCTTCAGGATGTGACAGAAGACCTGTTGAAGAAACGGTCGAGTCACCAAAAAGCGAAGAAAGCTCGGAAGAAACTGAAGCGGAAGAAGATGAAGAGGATGAGGAGATCATCGAATCCGTCGGTGAAGGATTGTCCGAGAATGAACTTTATGACAAATACAGGGATATAGCCAAGCAGATCTATGTAAGTGACGGCAAGGACTACCTGTACGGATTCGGGAAAGAGTATCTGAACGGTTATGTTAACGAGAATTCGGAATATGCTCTTTTTGTTTATGACGATAATGATAATCTGATGGAATTTAAGTATCAGGACGGAAATATCATTAAGTACTTTCCATCTGAGATGTATGACGTGGAGCATCTGCTGACGTTTAATCAGTTCTATGGTATTCCGTGCCTTTTCGATCAGTATTCCATCCATCCGGATGAATTGATGATCGAGACTTGTAATTCTGTTCTCGGAGACGGAAAGTATACGGGTACGGTTATAGGTTTTTCAGCCGATATGGATTATGCGATCGCTTTGGTTGGTCAGGTATATGCGTTTACTCTTTCCAAGACAGATTGTGCGTTCATGAAAAAGGGAGACATTATCGAGGTTGACGGAGATGCTCATGACTACGTTACCGTAACTGATGTCGATGATTATGGCGAGACTATCCGTATTGAGGTCGATGATTACTGCTGGTTCATGTTCGACAAAAATGATACTGAGGATGAGAGAGAATACATTCTGACTAAATTTGAACACCCATATTACACTGATTCATATTCCTTTGTGATGATCCCGATCTCTGAGGAATGTAAGTTCGATCTGTATCTTGTTCACGGAGAAGTAAACGGAGAATCATTGATCTTAAGCGAGAAAGATCTGAGTGTAGATAAGGCAGGAGAAATGATCTCTGATAATTCCGGCATAGTAAATGACGAGGGGAAGACCATAATCACATCGTATGAGAACGGCGGTTTTGAGATGATAGACTCGATTGTCAGGCCGATAGAGATCAAAGACGGAAAGGTAATTTACTTTAATCTGATCCGCAGCGCAGAATAAGCGAAAAATACTTTACAAATCATTTCTGCAATGCTAATATCCTCCCATATAAATCAAACCGTTGACGCGGAGATAACGGTGATGATGCTCCCACAGAGAGCCGGCGATGCTGAGAATCCGGCGGAAAACAAATCATCAAATGGACCGCTGAGGGTGCAGTCAAATGCATTAGTGCAAAGTATTCTGCAACGTGAGGGCATACGTTACTTGCCGGGGATATGATGGTATCTCGCTAAGCGCACGATGTTATAATCGTGAATCAAGGTGGCACCGCGAATTTATTCGTCCTTGACAGAACTTAATGATTGTTCTGTCGAGGATTTTTTGTTTCCTCCGGAACAAGAAAAGGAGGAAACAACATGAAGATCTTACCTGAATTGGAAGACGTCAAGAAGATCGCACAGACAGGACGTTACAACATTGTTCCGATCAGTACTGAGATACTGTCGGACGTAAGGACTCCGATCGAGACGATGAAGATACTTAAGAGTATCTCTACTCACTGCTACATGCTCGAGTCGGTAGCGGAGAACGAGAAGTGGGGAAGATACACATTCCTCGGATTTGATCCTAAGACTTCCGTTACAGTTAACGAAGGCAAGATGAGGATCGGTGACGTAAGCATCGAGACTAATGATCCCAACAAATACTTAAGACAGATCTTAGGTGAACATAAGAGCCCGAGATTTAACTATCTTCCTCCTTTTACAGGCGGACTTGTGGGATATTTCTCATATGATTATCTTTGCTACAGCGAGCCCAAGGTAAAGGTCGATACAGTTGACGAGGAAGGCTTCAAGGATGTGGATCTGATGCTCTTCGATAAAGTAATTGCATTTGATAACTACGCACAGAAGATCATCATCATCGCCAATATGTCCCTGAACGATATCGAGGTCGGCTACAACAAAGCGATCATGGAGATCAAGAGGATCAAAGATCTTATCGTTAACGGCAAGGCTGAAGGTGAACACAAAGGAAAGCTTCTTGCTGAACCGACAGCACTTTTCGATAAGGAAAGATTCATGGAGATGGTCGAGAAGGGTAAGTACTATATCCACGAAGGAGATATCTTCCAGATCGTTCTTTCGAACCGCCTGTCTGCACCATTTGAGGGAAGCCTTCTTGATACATACAGATACTTAAGAACGATCAATCCTTCGCCGTACATGTTCTATTTCTCAGGAACTGATGTAGAGGTTGCAGGAGCTTCACCTGAGACACTCGTAAGCCTTAAGAACGGCGTGCTCCACACATTCCCTCTTGCAGGTACAAGACCGAGGGGAAGAACGGAAGCAGAAGATAAAGCTCTTGAGAGAGACCTTTTAAGAGATGAGAAAGAACTTGCAGAACATAACATGCTCGTGGATCTCGGAAGAAATGATCTGGGCAAGGTAAGTAAGTTCGGAACAGTTGAAGTAGAAAAGCTTCACTCCATCGAGAGATTCTCACACGTCATGCATATCGGTTCAACGGTAAGAGGCGAGATCAGAGAAGATAAGGATGCTCTTGATGCAATCCAGGCAGTACTTCCTGCAGGTACACTTTCCGGAGCACCGAAGATCAGAGCATGTCAGCTCATAGGACAGCTCGAAAACAATAAGAGAGGAATCTACGGTGGAGCGATCGGTTATATAGACTTCTCGGGTAACATGGATACCTGTATCGCAATAAGGATCGCATATAAGAAAAACGGAAAAGTCTTCGTAAGAAGCGGAGCAGGAATCGTAGCAGATTCCGATCCTGAGAAAGAATACATAGAGACGATCAACAAGGCCAAGGCTGTGATCAATGCTCTCAAGGCAGCACAGGAGGATGACGTATGATACTTTTGATCGATAATTACGACAGTTTCTCTTATAACCTTTATCAGATGGTCGGAAGCATCGATCCCGATATCAAAGTTATAAGAAACGATGAGATGACAGTAGAACAGATAGAGGCGTTGAATCCTTCAAGGATAATCCTCTCGCCGGGTCCGGGAAGACCTGAGAACGCAGGAGTTGTTCCTGAAGTCATCGAGAAGCTCAAGGGCAAGTTCCCGATCCTCGGTGTATGTCTCGGACATCAGGCTATCTCAATGGTTTTCGGAGCAACGGTAACATACGCACCAAGGCTCATGCACGGTAAACAGTCCGAAGTTAAGATCGATACGGAAGACAAGATATTCAAAGGACTTCCGGAAAGGATCAAAGTAGCAAGATATCATTCGCTTATAGCTGATCCTTCAACGATACCTGAAGAACTTAAGGTAACGGCCGTAACAGACGAAGGCGAGATAATGGCGGTTACTCATAAAGAATACCCGATATACGGACTGCAGTTTCATCCGGAATCAATACTGACACCTGAAGGCAAGACAATACTTAATAATTTCATAAAGGAGTGACAAGAACATGATCAAGGAAGCAATCGTAAAGATAGTAAGTAAGGAAGATCTCACATATGATGAGGCATATACAGTAATGAACGAGATAATGAGCGGTGAGACGACTCCTACTCAGAATGCGGCTTTCCTCGCAGCTCTTTCCACAAAGAGCGCAAAGGCAGAGACAACAGATGAGATCGCAGGCTGCGCAAAGGCCATGAGAGACCATGCTACTACGGTAGATACGGGAATGGATGTTCTCGAGATCGTAGGAACAGGCGGAGACGGAGCTCACAGCTTCAATATCTCTACTATCTCTGCTCTCGTTTGTGCAGCAGGCGGAGTCAAGGTCGCAAAGCACGGTAACCGCGCAGCATCCTCAAAGTGCGGAACGGCTGACTGTCTTGAGGCACTGGGAGTAAATATCGATCAGAGCCCTGAGATGTGTAAGAAGCTCCTTAAGGAAGTCGGTATGTGCTTCTTCTTCGCTCAGAAGTATCACACATCCATGAAGTATGTTGGACCAATCAGAAAGGAACTGGGATTCAGGACAGTATTTAATATCCTCGGACCTCTCACTAACCCTGCTAGCCCTAAGATGCAGCTTCTCGGTGTATATGACGAGTATCTTATCGAACCTCTGGCAAGAGTTCTTATATCTCTCGGTGTAAAGAGAGGTATGGTCGTATACGGTAAGGATAAGCTCGATGAGATCTCTCTTAGCGCTCCTACAAAGATCTGTGAGTTCAAGGACGGCTGGTACAAGGTCTACGATATAACTCCTGAAAGATTCGGATTCGAGCGCTGCACCAAGGAGGATCTCGTCGGAGGAACACCTGAGGAGAATGCTCAGATCGTTCGTGATATCCTCGCAGGACAGAAGGGTCATAAGAGAAATACAGTCCTTCTTAATGCGGGAGCAGCTTTGTATCTTGCCGGTAAGGCAGATACGTTCGGTGAGGGTATAATGCTCGCAGGATCCCTTATCGATTCGGGTAAGGTAACAGAGACGCTTGAGAAGTTGATCAAGGTCAGCAACGAGGAGATCTGATATGACCATTTTGGACGAACTGGCTTCTTATGCCAAGGAACGTACAAGGATTAATAAGGAGAAGGTATCCCTTCAGGCATTGAGAGATGATGCGGAAAAGATGAGCTCTTCAGGGTTTGTTTTCGAGAAGGCCCTGGAAAAAGAAGGAGTATCGTTTATCTGCGAGTGCAAGAAGGCCTCTCCGTCAAAGGGTATCATCGCAGAGGATTTCCCGTATCTTCAGATAGCGAAGGAATACGAGGCTGCAGGTGCGGATTGTATATCCGTGCTTACCGAGCCTAAGTGGTTCCTGGGTTCCGACGATTACTTAAGAAAGATATCTTCGGAAGTAAGAATCCCGTGTCTTCGTAAGGATTTCACGGTAGACGAGTATATGATCTACGAAGCAAAGACCCTCGGAGCATCCGCTGTCCTTCTTATTTGTTCGATATTAAGCCCTCAGCAGCTTAAGGAATATATCGAAGTAAGCGACAGCCTGGGGCTTACTGCCATCGTCGAGACTCATAATGAGAATGAAGTATATGAGGCGATCGCAGCCAAAGCCAGAGTGATCGGTGTCAATAACAGAAACCTCAAGGATTTCAGTGTGGATACCAATAACAGTGCCAATCTTCGAAAACTGGTGCCTTCCAATGTCCTCTTTATCGCAGAAAGCGGCATCAAGACGCCTGAGGATGTGGAAAGCCTTCGTAAGATAGGTGTAGATGCTGTCCTCGTCGGTGAGACTCTTATGAGAGCTCCTGACAAGAAAGCTATGCTTCAGAGTCTAAGAGGTAACTTATGATCGTCAAGTTCTGCGGCATGCGAAGAGAAGAGGATATAAAGGCCGTTAACGGGATAAGACCTGATCTTATCGGCTTTATACTGGATCCTTCACGTAAAAGATATGTCTCCCCCGAGGTAATATCATCTCTTCGTAAGGGACTGGACCCGGATATCAAGACAGTGGGAGTTTTTGTAAACGAAGACATTTCTGTTGTGCTAAAACTCCTTGAAGATGGTATTATAGATATCGCGCAACTTCACGGAGATGAGTCGGATGACTACATCGATGAGGTCAGAAACAGGACGGGAGCCACTGTTATCAAGGCTTTCGGGATACGAAACGAGTCTGATATCGATAAGGTCGAGAGATCACATGCCGATCTCGTGATAGTCGATTCTCCGGGTGGCGGAACGGGTTCATCTTTTGATTGGACTTTGCTAAATAGAATAAAGCGTCCGTATATCCTCGCAGGAGGGCTTAATGCGGATAACATAGAAGAAGCCGTAGAAACTCTCGATCCTTACGGAGTAGACGTAAGTTCCGGTATCGAGACAGACGGGTTCAAGGATATCGATAAGATGAGAGTTTTTATGGCTCTGATAAAGAAAGGACAATGAAAGTGGCAAAAGAAGGCAGATTTGGTGTTCACGGCGGACAGTATATCCCCGAGACTTTGATGAATGCGATCAATGAGCTTACCAAGGCTTATGAGTTCTATAAGAACGATCCGGAGTTCCAAAAGGAACTTTCTGATCTGTTTAATAACTATGCTAACAGACCGTCGCTTCTCTATTATGCTGAGAAGATGACCAAGGACCTGGGCGGAGCAAAGATCTATCTTAAGAGAGAAGACCTTAACCATACAGGCGCTCACAAAGTTAATAACGTTTTGGGTCAGGCACTTCTTGCCAAGAAGATGGGTAAGACCCGTCTCATCGCTGAGACAGGCGCAGGACAGCATGGTGTCGCTACTGCGACCGCAGCAGCTCTCATGGGAATGGAGTGCGTAGTCTTTATGGGCGAAGAGGATACAAAGCGTCAGGCTCTTAACGTATATCGTATGAGACTTTTGGGTGCGACGGTCATTCCTGTAACTACGGGAACCAAGACTCTCAAGGACGCCGTATCGGAGGCAATGCGTGAGTGGACAACAAGAGTCGAAGATACTCACTACTGCTTAGGTTCGGTTATGGGACCTCATCCGTTCCCGACGATCGTTCGTGATTTCCAGGCTGTTATCTCTAAGGAGATCAAGGAACAGATCATCGAAAAAGAGGGAAGACTTCCGGATGTTGTAATGGCTTGTGTCGGAGGCGGTTCGAACGCTATCGGTACTTTCTATCACTTCATCGGAGATAAGGATGTTCAGCTTATCGGCTGCGAGGCAGCGGGAAGAGGAATCGATACATTCGAGACAGCTGCAACTGTTAATACCGGAAGACTCGGTATCTTTCACGGCATGAAGTCTTATTTCTGCCAGGATGAGTACGGCCAGATCGCTCCTGTTTATTCGATCTCAGCGGGTCTTGATTATCCGGGTGTCGGTCCTGAGCACGCATATCTCCACGATATCGGAAGAGCTTCTTACGTGCCGATCACGGATGATGAGGCAGTTAATGCATTTGAGTATCTTTCAAGGACTGAAGGTATCATTCCTGCCATCGAGTCTTCACATGCCATCGCACATGCAATGAAGATCGCTCCTACGATGGATAAGGATAAGATCATCGTTGTAACTGTCTCCGGAAGAGGTGACAAGGACTGCGCTGCAATCGCGAGATACAGAGGAGAGAATATCTATGAGTAAGATAAAAGAAGCATTCAAGAACGGTAAGGCTTTTATTCCGTTCATCACATGCGGTGATCCTGATATCGAGACCACATATAATGTTGTTTTGGAAGCTGTAAAAAACGGTGCTGATCTTATCGAGCTCGGTATCCCGTTTTCTGATCCTACTGCTGAAGGTCCTGTAATCCAGGGTGCCAATATAAGAGCACTTGCAGGTGGTATTACGACGGATAAAGTTTTCGAGCTCGTAAAAAGATTAAGAAAAGAAGTAACGATCCCGCTGGTATTCATGACCTATGCAAATGTCGTATTCTCATACGGCTCAGATAAGTTTATCAAGACATGCAGCGAGATCGGTATCGACGGACTTATCATTCCTGATATCCCTTATGAGGAGAAGGAAGAGTTCGAGCCATACTGCGAGAAGTATGACGTAGATCTTATCTCTATGGTCGCACCGACTTCTGAAGACCGCGTGACTATGATCGCCAAGGAAGCAAAGGGTTTTATCTATGTTGTGTCCAGCATGGGTGTAACGGGCGTTAGATCATCATTTGCGAATGATATTTCTTCCGTTACGGCAAAGATACGCGAAGTAACGGATGTTCCGTGTGCTATCGGATTCGGTATCTCAAATCCTGAACAGGCCGCTAATATGTCCAAGATCGCAGACGGTGTTATCGTTGGATCTGCGATCATAAAGATACTTGCCGAAAAAGGTAAGGACGCGCCGTCTTATGTAGGAGCATTCGTTAAGGAAATGAAGGATGCGATTATCTGATAAAGGTCAGTAAGCCAAAAGAGCCGTAACAGGGTATCTAACAGTTTTGTAATATAAAGACTTGAACTATTGAATATCATGTCAAATGATATTTATAATTAGTTCAAGTTTTATTTTTGGGAGAATATGAAGATGAGATTTAAACGTATACCGGTATTGTTGCTGGCCGGTTCACTTTGCCTTGGAATGATCTCGGGTTGTGATAAGAAACCGGAGGAAGAGGCTGATAATGATAATGAAGAAACTACTATCACAGTTGAAGTCCCGGTAATCGAAAAGGAAGAAGAGGAATCTGCTGAGTCTGAAGAAGCATCTTCCTCTGAATTCTATTTTGAAGATTGGGAAGATGATTATGTTTTCTTTAAGGAAGCAGCCAAAACACTCTGTTCCGATAAGGACAGACAGGTGATGCTCGGTTATGCTATGGCTCCGGATCTGAACTACAATTATGTTCTGATCGCCTATGATACCGCTGACGGGTTGAAAGCATACAAAAACAACTGCGGATATCTGGCAGAGTATGATCTTGAAAATATCGATATATACAGGGATTGTCTTCTTACGATGGAGTTATTTGAGGATTATCCTGCTTTAACTGATTTCAGTTATATATTCTGTATGGACGGAGGGCAGATCGATACCGCTGCTTATCTGAATCCGCTTCCGGACGGGGTATATTATTCCGGGATATATGCAATGTCAGCTGATCGTAAGTATATCTATGCGACTGTTTCTAACGTAATGGGATTTGGTATGTATCTGGACGAATTCGAGAATGTCAAGGTTGGAGATACATATGCTTTTGATGCACTTAACAAGTATAAGATCCTCGACATTACCGATGACAAGATAAAACTTGAAAACGGATTCATGACTTATGAGATCATTGATGACGTTTGGGTCGATATTACTATGTATACCAGTCCGGATCAGTATGATGAATTCAGTAAATTCGTGAAGATCCCTGTCTCCGATGATCTTGTATGTAATGTAAAGATCCTCGAAGGATATGAGTCAGAGAATTATTCGGTTGAAGAAGGTCTCACACTTGAGCAGGCGATGGCATTGGATATCGTAAAAGAAGACGGCGCTATACAAACATTCGAAACAGGCGGTTACGGCATGTACATATGGACTGAACCTCTGGTAATAGAAAACGGTGAGGCGGTAAGTGCTGATTTCGTTGTATATGAGGACAGATCTTAAAAGATAGATTTAGGAATCCCCGCCTGTGCTGAACTGTTCGGACAAAAAAACAGCACCCTCGCGAGTGCTGTCTGATCCGGATTATTTGTAGTCGGCCATGTATGTCTTATCGCTATATAAATAGGTATCGCCGATAGGCGGTGTTGTATCGTCGTCCCTGATACCTATTAATTCATCTTCGCCTGTGCCGGTCACGTGGAATACATAGACTTCATCCTGCATTTCTCCGTTGATCTCGTTCGTTGAGTAATATGAATCTGTTACGACCAACTGGTTGCCGTCTAAGCGTACATATTCCCATGAAATGTAAGCATACCCGCCGTTGCCGTCATAAAATAAGCTCTTATCGGCTTTGAGAAAATACCTGCTGCGACCCCAGCCTGAGAAAACGTGATCCAGCTGACCATCTGTGATCGTATATAACTCCTGGATCTCATCGGACGAGCCGATATCTTCATACTCATAAGTTTTCACTATGAGCAGTTCGTCTGTACCATTGTCATCAAGATCAAGAAGAACATACCAAAGACTATTCATCGGATCTTCACTATAAAAAGCGGTTTCACTTATGCCAGGTCCCATGTCATACTCCAGATTATCAAAATCAGTATTTTTGATCTCTTCTGATTGGAGACCGTCATACAGATAATCCAATACTTCAACATATGGTGCAGGAATATCTTTTGTTTTCGTCTGCTCTTCTTCGGTGCTCTCTGAAACTTCCGTGGTGGACTTTGTTTCGGCTGTGGCCTCAGATGCTTCCTCTGATACCTGTTCCGTGGTGTTTGTTCTATCGCCATCAGAAAATTTTACCGTGCAGGCACTTGCCATAAATGCTACGGAAGCTGCAAGTATCATCGATGCGATCTTTGTTTTATTTCCCTTCATTTTATTAGCCTCCATTACTTCAGAAGATCTTGTATCTCCTTAACTTACCGTCATTCTACAAATGTAGAAAAGTTTTGTCAATACATTTTTCTACAAATGTAGAACATTTTTTCTGAGGCCTCTCGAAAATGCTTTCAGGAGTTAATATCTTTCTTTCTATAGTAGATAAAAGCTACGATCATACCAACGAGCATCAACACCATTCCCGGTATAAGATACTTTGTCTCCAGCGCCTTGTTGTTGATGATGTCCGATCCTTCCGTATATCCGAAAGGAGTAATGTACTTAAGTACTTTTGCATCGTCTGAGATGTTTGCCACGATGTTAAGGAAGTATAATACTGAGGCGATTCCTATGCCGATACCGAGCCCGCTTTTTCGAAGGAAGGCAGAGATACCGAAGCAGATACCTGCGATCTCATACTGCATGAGAAGATAAGCAAGGTGGAACAGGGCTATTATCTTCCAATCGAATTTTTCGCCGATGATGAAGATAGAGCCGACAGAGCAGACGAAGACGATAATGTTAAGTATAGTGATGATAGCGATAACACTCAGAAGTTTCTCGGCTACTACTCTTACTCGTGAGACCGGGTGAGTCAGAAGAAACTCTGCCGTTCTGTCCTTTTCTTCTTTAAGAAGGGCGGAGATCCCTGTAATAGCCGCGAAGAATGCGCCGCCTATGGCAAGGATGTTTCCTCCTTCGACCGCGTAAAAACCTGTTAGTGTCCCGAAGTTCAGCTGATCCATTCCGAAGGCTGAAGTGAAGTTTCCCATTTTTGAGAACATCTCGTTAACGTCATCCATCTGCGACTTCATGTCCGGAAACATGAGGACGCACATTGCTATAAGAAGTCCTATGGAAAGACTCCAGATTAATATCGGTAATTTCTGAGATCTGATCTCTTGTCTGAAAATATACATATCGTTTCCCCTTATTCGTAATAATTCATGAAGATGTCTTCAAGGCTCGGCTCCGTGATGGTCACATCGATCGGATCTTTAGATGAGATATCCTTAAGAAGCTCCTTGATATCACCCTTGAAGAGATATTCGTTTGTACCTTCGGAAGTCTTAACGGATACTTTCTTGGCGCCTGTCTCTTCCAGCTTCTCGACCTTGTCGGAGATGATGATCTTTCCGTCTTTTATAAAGGCTGCAGACTTACAATATGTCTGTACTTCCATAAGGATGTGAGATGAGAAGAATATTGTCGCGCCGCGCTGATTTTCCTCATTAAGGATACTGAAGAATTCTCTTTGCATGAGCGGGTCAAGACCTGATGTCGGTTCGTCCAGGATAAGAAGGGAAGGGCTGTGCTGAACCGCGCATACGATGCCTACTTTCTTTCTGTTTCCGAGTGACAGTTCACTGACTTTCTTATTCATGTCGAGGTCAAGTCTTTTTGCCAGAGACATAGCTTTATCTGCGCATTTGGCACCCCTCAGATCAGCAGAATATTTAATGACATCCTTAACCTTCATGCCGTTATAAAAATTGATCTCGGAAGGAAGATATCCTGTGTTTTGAAGTATCTTTTTCGAGTCGGTTACGATGTCATATCCCAGGACTTTAGCGC
The DNA here is from genome assembly GCA_024699245.1 of Clostridia bacterium. Classification (GTDB taxonomy): domain Bacteria; phylum Bacillota; class Clostridia; order Saccharofermentanales; family Saccharofermentanaceae; genus Saccharofermentans. The sequence continues at coordinate 71,219 of JAILPW010000006.1, forward strand.
TTCCTCCGGTAGGACTAATTAGTCCCAGAAGTGTCCTTATAGTAGTTGATTTACCGGCTCCGTTTGGACCTATGAATCCGAAGAAATCACCCTGTTCGACCGACAGGTTCAATTCATCTATTCCGCGGGCTTTGCCGTACGTTTTTGTTAAGTTTTTTGTTTCTATTACTTTCATCTTTTTTCCTCTGTTACTTTAGATATATGCTCTTCCAGAAATCTATGATCTTCTCGTAGTCTTTGACTATCTTATCCACGTCGATCTTGTCCGATTGTTCCAATCTCCAAAGATAACCTTCAGATGCCAGAAACATATCCTGATACATCATTCCGAGATCCAATCCGTCTTTGAATTTTGACGGATCCAGTGGAGGGAGTGCGTTATATGTCTCGACTTTCTTATAGGGTGCGATTATCTTCAACACTTCCTTCGCCACATCCGGATCTTTCTCGTAATATGCCTTTATCGAGAACTTGCTCATATTCGGATACTGCTTCATGAGCTTTGTCTTCGTTATCAATCCCTTATACATGATATCGAAAATGTCATCTCCGTTATAAGCACCGGACTCCATCAAAACCTTACTCGTCGTTTCTTCAGCAGTCTTGAGCAAAAACAGATAGAGTTCCTTTTTGTTCTTGAAGTAGAAGAACAGCAGAGCCTTACTGATATCGGCTTCCAGAGCTATCTCATTAACGGGACTTTTCTTATACGAATTCTTCGCGAAAACTTTATATCCCGCATTGATGATCCTGTCCTGCTTTTCCTTTGGAAGTGCATAGAATTTCTCGTTCATTGATGATGCCTCCGCTGATATGTTTTCTACCTGTTGACCAACCCGGTTAATACTAATAAACACCCATTGACCGTTTTTGAGAAGACCCCCCGATAAACTTTTTTGCTATGATATACTTTGAGCAGAATGGAGGTATACAAAATGGCAGAAGTAATAAAGATCAATGACAACACTTGGCGTATCGAGGACGACTTCGTCCGTTTCTTTCTTTTCTGCGGATCCGAGAAAGCTCTCCTTATAGATTCAGGAGTTTCAACGACCAATGCCAGAGAGATCGCAGAGAGCCTTACAAGCCTCCCTTTGATGATCATCAACACTCACGCTGACCGTGACCATGTCGCAGGTAACGGAGCATTTGATGAAGTATACATGAGTCCGAGAGAAGAGAATAATTACAGAAATGCCGGAGGGCAGAATAAGATCTTACCTGTCAAAGAAGGAGACGTCATCGACCTCGGCAACCGTCCTCTTAAGATCATTGATATCCCGGGTCATACTCCGGGAAGTATCGCGATCCTTGATGAGAAGAATAGAATCCTTGTAAGCGGTGATTCGGTCCAGAACAGCGATATCTACATGTTCGGTGAAAAGAGAAATATCGACGATTTTATTGAAAGCTTGAAGCATCTTTCTATATATGACGGTACATACGATACGATCTATCCGATGCATGGATCATTTCCGGTTACACCCGATCTTATTCCTAAGCTCATCGAAGGCGCTAAAGAAGTTAAGGCAGGTACTGCAAAAAGTGTTGAAGTTGACCTGTTCGGACATAAGGTTGGACTATATAAGTTCGACTATGCAGGCTTCTTCTACATCTGAGGATTGCCACTAAATTACGTATAAAATCCCTCAAAGATAAAGGGTTGCTTTGCTATAATCCACGCAAGGTAGGACACCGAAAACGAGCCTAACCGTAATGAAACTTTAATATGCGGTTTACATTTGCGTGTTAGAATTGGTAATAGGTGAATTTATGAAAAAAACAAATAACTACGTAAAATATCTAATATCTATATTGGTTTCAGTCATTGTAACCCCAACTATCGTATGCCTTCCTTTGGGACTTGGTAAGGGACATACTCCTGCATTTACCGTTCGAAAAGCATACGCCGCAACTTTCCCGGAAGATCTGGAAGTTGAGGAAGATGAGGAGAACAATGACAGAACAGAAGGTGAAGTTGATGAGTTCATCCTTAATGGCGGAACTATCAAAGCAACCTATAACGAGGGCTATGCACCTCCTTCAGAAGATACAAAGTTCAAGGATGTTCCTACATTCTATGTTTATCAGAAGTTTGATGAAGCAGGTCTTCCTATCGAGCAGATCGATCCTATGTACTTTACGCCTGATGAGACGACATACTATATCAAGGCTGCTGATTCTATCTTAAAGGAATATCCTGATATGAGTTCTACAACATTACAGACATTGTTTGTTACTCAGCAGGTTACCCGTATCGGTATCGGTGATACATGGTCGAAGATCAGGACGGAAGACGGAGCTGAAGGTTTTGTTCTTACTAACACTTTGTCCTATGAGATGGTATTTGAAGCGATCGACCGAATTGTATGGGTTGATACCGGAAGTCTTACACTTCGTAAAGAACCTTCCGTTGACAGCGAAGTATTGGGTACACTTTTGGATGAAACTAAACTTAGATGTATAGGTGTATCAGCAAAGTGGTATGAGGTCGTAGTTGCTAACGGTCCTTTGGAAGGCGAGACAGGATATGTTTATCTGTCCTACACAACGACTCAGGCACCGCCGACACCTACACCAACTCCGACACCAAGGCCTGCCACGAACTCCGGCAATAACGGCGGAGGCGGTGGAGGAGGCGGAGGTGGATCCTCCAGTTCGAGTTCGTCTTCTTCGAGCATCGATTACAGCAAGGTTGTTGATCCGTCTACTATCATCACAGGTAGTAACCCGGAATCTATCGGAGCTCTTGCAGAGGCAATGATCGGAGTTCCTTATGTATACGGTGCTGCATCAGCAAGTGCAGTTGACTGCTCAGGACTTGTCTGCTACTGCTATTCGGAAGTTGCAGATCTGACATTACCGCATTACTCGGTATCACTATGTAGTGTCGGTGTTGGAGTTTCAAGAGATGAAGTCCAGGTAGGTGATATCGTCTGCTGGGATAACAACGGTAACGGTGTTTGCGGACACGTTGGTATCTACGTAGGAAACGGACAGTGCGTTGAAGCACGAGGCAAGCAGTGGGGTGTTGTTTACTGCAGCATCGACAGATCACCGATCATAACGATACGAAGAATATATAACTGATAAAGAAGTCATAGATTACTGAATAAGCCGCGACAGATCATGTCGTGGCTTATTTATTAGAAATAATTCTCATATACTACATCAGTTTCTTTATCATAATATGGAGAACCATAGTGTGTTTGGAGCTTTGAGGCAGCTGTAATCGCATCATCGTGATACTTTTTTAAACCGACTGCACCTGCAATTGCAACTCCTGTTGCGGCAGCGGCAAAAGCGGCAGCCATCAATGCTGTTTTGGTCGTTTTCTTCATAGATATTACCCCTTATGATCTTCCTTGATAATTCTGACGGGTCTTTTTTTAAAATTGTACATTTCCGGTTGGATTTAGTCAAAAAGTGTGATATATTTTATCTAACGAACGTTCGGTAGATGAGGAGAAATGTATGGGATCAGATGAGACTAAAGAATTGATCATGAAAACTGCTCTCGACATGTTTTCGAAAAAAGGCTATTCAGCTGTCTCCATGAGAGATATATCGGGAGCTGTCGGGATAAGAGCCAGTTCAATATATTATTACTTCAAGGGTAAGCAGGATATCTTCGATGCGATCGTACAAAGAGCTGATCTGCTGACTAGTGAACTTAAGGGAATGTTCTTTAAGGCTCTTGATAATTCGACAGAAGTAAAGTGTGAGAGTTTTGTGTTAGCAGGAAAAGCTTTTGTTACCGGTTATCTTCATAATGAGAATATCAGTCCTCTTATCCAGATGCTGGAGAATGAGAGATTTCATGACAGTAAAGCAAATGATCTTTGGAAGAAGATGCTCTTTGATGCTCCTATCGAGCATGAGAAATTGGTCTTTAAGACGCTTTATGAGGCCGGGATCATCAGAGGTAAGGAAGCGGATAAACTTGCAGCTGAATACCATGGAATAGTCATGCTGGGATACTTTACGGATGATATTAAAAGACTTGAAGATTCGCTGACATCATTTTATAAGAGAGTTTTCGAAGGAAGATAAAGATATGGTCAAAAAATACAGAAGTAAAAAAGCGGGAGTGAAGATTCTTCAGACTTATGATCAGCTTCTTAAGATATGGGGCTGTGATATTAAAGAACATGACATTGATACGACATACGGAACAATGCATGTAATCGAGACAGGTAAGGAAGACGGAACACCAATGGTACTGTTTCACGGTGTGGGTGATGATGCAGCGTTGATGTGGGTATATAACGCCAAAAGACTTGGCGAGAAATATAGGGTGTATGCGATCGATACCATGGGTGGTCCCGGAAAAAGTATACCTAACGAGAACTACAACAAGGATTTCGATGATGTGAAATGCATCGATGAAGTTTTTAATGGTCTTGGTATTGATAAGGCTATAATCGCAGGCGTTTCTAACGGAGCATATCTGGTTCAGGCATATACTCTTAATCGTCCAGAGAAGGTGATAAAGGGTATATGTATTGCAGGATCAGTAGCGGTTGGCGGTAAGAAAAAAGCAATGTTTGCTATCATGAAGATCTTTATGCCTGAAGCATTATTCCCGTCAGATAAAAACATGGTCAAACTGGTCAAGAAATTATGTGGAAGCCACTATAACGAATTCTCCGGAAACCCGGTTGTCATGGAACATTTTAAGAGTGTGCTCAAGGGTTTTAACAACGCGGCTATGGGCTACCATAAGGTAGAAGGTTTTTCTCCTGAGCAAGTCGATAAGATCAGAGGTAAGATCACATATCTGGTAGGTGAAGAAGATCCGTTTCAGAAGCTTGGCGGAAGGGAACTTCTTATCGAAAACAAGATGGATGCGATCTTTTATAAAGACGCGGGACATGCTATTAACCATGAACTTCATGATGAGATAAATGAGAAGATCATTGAACTATCTGATCTGGCTATAAAAGGAGACTTATAATATGGCAGCAAAGAAATATATCTATACTGAACGAGCTCATTATATGTGTCCTAATATGCATTTCGGAATAATCGCGGATATCCGAAAAGAGTTTGATGAAGGGCGTCTTAAGGAGAGTATCAAAGCTCTGGAAGAGGCGCATCCTCTGCTCATGAGCATGGTATCTGAAGAAAAAGAAACGGGTAAGATATTCTATGACAAGAAGGATGATATAAATATTCCGATCGAGGTTGGAAGTGATTGGCAAGCCGACTATGATAACGTGTCAAAAGCAGGGTGGAATGCACAAAAGGAAGCTCTGTTAAAGGTTTTTGTTTATCCTCAGACTGATAGTTTCAAGATACTTTTTATCTCTCATCATCTTCTGTGTGACGGAAGAGGACTTTTACAGTTAATTGAGGAGTTTGCTGATTGTTATTCAGATGGTGTAAAGCCTAAGTTTTCCGAGGAAAGGTTAATAGAAAACATAAGTGATCTTCCTTCGGGAAGCGATCTCGGATTTATGAGTAAGATCGTGATCAAGGATGCGAATAAGAAGTGGGGCAAAGAGGGACATAAGGTTAGTTATGACGAGTATCTCAAGTTTGAGAAAGACTTCAATACAAAGCAGAACATCGTCCGTAATATCATGAGCTTTGACGGCCCTTCTCTTGAAGAGATCGTAACCTCTTGTAAAGATAATGAAGTATCAGTCAATGATTATCTTATTGCCAAGATGATGATCGAAGAAAAAACTCAAAAGATAATCATCGCTTCGGATATCAGATCTAAGTTTAGAAATTACAATGAAGGCTCGTTAGGCAATTATGCATCTGCTTTTAGCGTAGTCATAAAGAAAAGGCAAACCGATATTATGGAGCTTTCTAAGGTGGTCAGAGATGAAGTCAGAAAGATACTTCGATCTCCTCAAAAAGAGATGCTTGTATTGTCATGCTATTTTACTATGGATCCTGAACTACTGGATGCAGTTGCCATATCAACTTTGGGCGGATTTTCAAGTAATGCCGGCAGGTTTGTCGGTAGCAGGATGTTCGGATTTGAAGCCCGTGAAGGGTATTGCATAACTAATCTCGGCAAAATTAAAAGCAGCACCATTGCTGAAGCTGCTTTTATCCCTCCGGCATCTCCTGCAAACAAGAAAGCCTGGGGTGTTTTAACTGTTAATGACAAGATGAGGATATGTTCCTTAGACGGCAGAGATTAATCGTCATCATCGTATCTTCTGTAGTCATCGTCATCATCATCTTTCTTTCTGTTTTTTATAAACTTGCCTGATATGGAAACAGCTATGATTGCCGACCAGAATGCTCCAAACATGATCATCGGTAAGGATTTATTTACCAATCCTATGATAAGTAAGACGATGCCTATCAGGAAAAACGGTGCCATAATTATGATCGAGCCGATACTTGTCTTTTTTTCTTCGTCCTGACCCGAAACATATCCTCGTACACCATCATATGCTCCGTCACCATCTTGAAGCGGAACTTCACGGTAATCGAACTGCCTTTCCCTGAATACGGATCTGCCCATAGAAATTATAACAAATATAAAGATCACTATGACGACATAAGCAGGCATCATTGAACCGGAAAATAAAAAGTTCTTAGACAGAAGAGTCTTATCTGTTTCTTCCATATGCTTTACTGCATCTGCGAATACTCTACCGGGATTTCGACCTTGGCTTAGACCATTCTGCACATCATTAACAAAATCGGTTTCCTGATAAAGAGCATCAGTATCATCACCGATCATGCTTTCCCATTCGAATTGCGGTCTTTCAAGTTCTCCGTTGATATACTGTGCTGCCTGATCTTTCGGAATAGCATATACGAACAGAAAATGACGCTCGTCATCAAATTCGTCGAGATATTTGTGATATGCGAAATTCTCCAGGGAGGAAAAACTGCCCTTGTAGTCTTCAACATACATCGTATAGATGACAGGACAGATTCCCGTCAAGTCATTGAAATCCTCGAAAACACTTTCCACTTCGGCATCGTTATCGATTATGCCGACATTATCAAAGATCCTTGTCTCAGGCCTGGTGTAGTTCTCCCTGAGTTTCCTGGGTATGTTTTTAACGATACCGGGTATAAACATGGAAAAAATCATGCCAAAGAAGAGAAGACCGATAATGATGGTCATTAATCCTGATTTGCGTGGAACTGAATCTGAGTAAAAATATTCATCAGGTCTTCCGTCATGATAGTGACGGCAATATCTTCTTGAACCCGGGAAATACTCCGTTGATGTTCTGCTTCCGCCTCCGCCTGATGATCCGCCGCCACCATGTGAGCCTCCGCCTGATGATCCTCCGCCTCCGCTATGTGGCATAAAAATCCCTCCCTTTTTTCTCATTTCCCGAGTATTATACTATACTATACTTCAATATTTGGTTCGTTATCCTTTCTCAAAAAAAGATACTTGACGGACGAAAGAGAACAGTGTACTCTGATGAATGTTAGAGAACACTGTTCTTCTATTTGGTAAGGAGAAAAAATGCCGAGAGATAAGACTCAAAGTCATAACAGGATTGTTGATGCCGCAAAGAAGGAATTCCTTGAATACGGTTTTGCTGATGCATCGTTAAGAAGGATAGCATCCGGTGCTGATATTCAGGTTAGTGGTATTTATAAGCATTTTGCAAATAAGGAAGAGATGTTTGCTTCTTTGGTCGATCCCGTTATAGACGGTCTTTTAGGATGTATGCAGGGAATTGAAGATGACTATATAAGTGAACTCGATCGAGTTGAATCTGATGGTATGTGGAAAGATCAGAGTGAACCAGTTAAGTCCATGATGTACATATACGAGCATTTTGATGAGTTTAAGCTGCTTATATGTAAATCTCAGGGAACGAGATATGAGAGTTTTACTCATGATCTTGCCAAACTTGAAGAAGAAGCAACTGTGCGATATATGAAAGCATTGAAAAAGCGTAAGATCCGTGTAAAAAAGGTTGATGAGAAGGAGTTTCATCTGCTTGTTACAGCAAGTATTGAAGCTGTCTTTCAGGCCGTCATCCATGACTTTACGAGAGAAGAAGCGATGCATTATGCTCAAACACTGGAATTGTTTTACCTTCCGGCGTGGAAGGCTTTATTTGGAATATAGTTTAACGGTTAGGATACTGGAATGATCTGGGGGAGTGCGCGACAGCATTTCCCTTTATAAATGCCCATTGGTTAGCCACTGCTAACTAATAATATAAATAGCTTATTAAAAAATATGGAGGAAAAACAGAAGATGAAGAAAAGGGGGCTATTATCCTGGGTGCTTGAGTTCGCAGGAAGAAAGCGCGCGTACTTCGGTGGAAGCGTTGTCTTGGCAATACTTGGTGTTGCGGCATCGTTTGTTCCGTATTTGATCATTGCCAGAATTGTGGAACAGTTACTGGCCGGAAACAGAGAATGGAGAGATTACCTTTTGATGGTTGTTCTTATGGGAATAAGTTGGGTAGTAAGAATGACTCTCCATTCATTTTCGACTTCGCTTTCGCATATAGCGACGTTCACGGTATTGGGAACTATCAGAAAACAGCTTTGTGAGAAGCTTTCAACCATACCGCTTGGATCCGTTCTTGATGATAACAGCGGAAGCTACAAAAATATAATAGTTGAGCGAGTAGATTCTATGGAAACTACTCTTGCTCATATTGTTCCTGAGTTTACGGCAAATTTATTGTTGCCGATCGTTATGTTTATTTATCTTTTAGTGATCGACTGGAGACTTGGATTAGCTAACTTGGTAGGTGCTGCTATAGGCCTTATATTCATGGCGATCATGATGATGAAGAGCAAGGGAGGCTATGAACTCTCTGTCATTAAGACTAAGAAGCTTAATGATACAGCTGTTGAATACATTAACGGAATCGAAGTCATAAAGGCTTTCGGTAAAACGGGATCCTCATATGAGAAGTTTGTTGTGGCAGCCAGAGAAGGTGCCGATGTATTTATCGATTGGATGAGAAGATGTATCTGGCCTCAGGCAGGTACCATGTCATTTCTTCCTGCGACATTTTTGGGCGTTCTTCCAATTGGTCTTTTGCTCGTAAGAAACGGCTCGCTGACACCTGAGAATTTTATTACCGGAATAATCCTTTCAGCGGGTCTCATCACTCCGCTGGTAGTTGCTTTTTCGTATACGGATGATCTTTTGAAGATGGGAACGATATTCGGCGAAGTTACTGAAATCATCGATCGTAAAGATATGGAAAGACCTTCAACGATTAAGACAAAGCCGAATGGTTCTGATATTACCTTGAAGGATGTCAGATTCACATATAAAGACAGTGAAGTTCTTCACGGCATCAATATGGAGATAAAGCAGGGTGAAGTAGCTGCGATCGTCGGTCCTTCGGGCTCGGGAAAGAGTACGATAGCGCGTCTTATAGATTCCTTGTGGGATGTTGATTCAGGATCCATTTCTTACGGAGGAGTCAATATAAAAGACCTTCCACTTGAATATTACATGAGCCAGATTGCTTACGTTGCTCAGGATAATTATCTGTTCGATCTCTCAGTCATGGAGAACATCAGACTCGGTAAGGCTGGAGCAACTGATGAGGATGTCATAAATGCTGCCAAGGCTACCGGTTGTCATGATTTTATCCTTGGTCTCGAAAATGGTTACGACACGATCGTTGGAGGTGCAGGCGGACACCTGTCAGGCGGTGAGAGGCAGAGGATATGTATCGCGAGAGCAATGCTTAAGGATTCTCCTGTCGTTATCCTTGATGAGGCAACTGCATATACGGATCCTGAAAACGAAGCATTGGTTCAGTCCAGTGTAGCCAAACTGGTTCAGGGAAGAACGCTTATTGTTATCGCACACCGTCTTTCTACAATAGTCGATGCCGATAAGATATTCGTCATCAATAACGGCAATCTTGAAGCTTGCGGAACCCAGGATGATCTTCTTAAGAATTGTGAATTATACAGAAAAATGTGGGAGGCACACAGTATGGCAAAAGATGCTGACTTAGTATCTGCTTCCGGTCTGGAGGTGGCTCATGCTTAAGATGGTAAGGAAATTCTTTGCTTTTTGCAGTAAAGAAGACAGAAAGAAATTTTATAAGTCAGTATTCTTTGGTGTGCTTGAGGCTATGTTCACAGCGATGAAGATACCAGCTGCTTTTTTTGCCATCAAAGCAGTGCTCGAGAATAAGGTAGATATCTACTCGATACTTATCGTTATCGGATTCATGCTGTTAAGCACAGTAGGAAAGACCGTTATCAACAGATTTTCATCAATGCTTCAGACTGAAGCCGGATATGATACCTGTGCCATGAAGAGAATTGAGATCGGTGAACATCTGCGTTACCTCCCGATGGGATATTTCAATGACACGAGTCTCGGTCACATTACTTCTGTTACTACAAATACAATGGAACAGACAGGTGATATTGCTACAAGAGCCATCATGATGGTGCTTCAGGGCGGTATAACGACGGTCGTTGTTGCACTTCTTATGTTTGCTTTCGATATAAGGATAGGATTGATATCTCTTGCAGGTATAGGAATCTTCCTTCTCATAAATCAGTGGACAAACAGAAGTGTAGAGAAGGTTGCCGACGAGAAACTTGATTCTGATAAAGATATGGTAGGCGTTATCCTTGAGTATATTCAGGGAATCGCGGAGATCAGAAATTACAACATTATAGGACAGAATCAATCCAGAGTTCAAAGAGCTATCGATAGAAAGAAGAAAGCAGATATCAAAGCAGAGATCGCAGCTATTCCTGCAGTCGGTGTACAGAATCTGTTTTCAAAGCTTATAGGCGTATTTATCGCAGGCGCAACGTTGTGGTTCTTCTTCAACGGTACCATGGAACTTACACACACGATTACAATGCTCCTTTGTTCATTCATGATATTTGAATCTCTTGATCTGGCAGGAACATACACTGCACTTTTGAAGATTATCGGAAAAGGTGTTGATCTTGCTAATGAGATCCTTGACATCGAACAAATGGATATCGAGGGCGAAGACATTAAACCGTCGAACAGAGATATCAGTCTTGAAAATGTCAGTTTCGCATATGAGAACAGAAAGATCATCGATAATGTATCTTTGAACATAAAGGAAAACACTACAACAGCGATCGTTGGACCTTCCGGCGGAGGTAAGACCACGATCACATCACTTATCGCTCGATTTTGGGATGTTCAGGAAGGTAAGGTTACTTTGGGCGGAAGAGATGTTAAGGACTTTAGTTTTGATAGTCTCATGCAGAACTTCAGCTTTGTTTTCCAGCGGGTTTACCTTTTCGAAGATACGATTGCGAATAATATCAAGTTCGGTAAACCTGATGCTTCCATGGGCGATGTAATAGATGCTGCCAAGAAAGCATCATGCCATGACTTTATCATGTCTCTTCCTGATGGCTACGATACGATGATCGGTGAAGGCGGAGCGACTTTGTCGGGAGGAGAGAAACAAAGAATTGCCATCGCGCGTGCAATATTGAAAGATGCTCCGATCATTATTCTCGACGAAGCAACTGCCAACGTGGATCCGGAAAATGAGAAGGAACTTACCATGGCTATCGAGAATCTTACTAAGCAGAAGACCATCATCATGATCGCTCACAGATTAAAGACTGTAAGAAATGCTGACCAGATCATAGTTGTAGATAAAGGCAGGATCGTTCAGAAGGGTAAGCATGATGAGCTAATGAGACAGGATGGAATCTATAAGAACTTTATTACCGGCAGAAAACAGGCAGTTAGCTGGAAAATCTCATAAGGAGTATCAAAAATGGAAAAGAAAAAACTTCAGGCTAAAGACTTTATTACTATAGGAATCTTCACAGCGATACTTTTTGTAGTGGAATTTGCATGCGGAATGCTCGGATTCTTTCATCCGTACATCGTAGCTTCGTATGTAGTAATGATCCCGATCGTAGGTTCGATCCCGATGATGCTTTTTTATACCAAAATAGAGAAGTTCGGAATGATCAGCATAATGTCAGTTTTGATGGCAATAATAATGTTCGTAACCGGAATGGGTTATCTGGGTGCTCCGCTTATCATTACCGCAGGTGTTGTAGCAGATTTTGTTGCCAGGTCCGGTAAGTATAAGAGCTTTAAGAAGACCATGATAAGTTACGGTATATTCAGTCTCTGGATATGTGCCAACTATTTTCCGGTTGTTGTAACTGCTGAAGATTATCGTAAGGACCTCATTGATGGCGGTTACTCAACAGAATACTGTGACAACTTGTTCCGTGCCATCAACTATAAGACAATAGGAGTTCTTTTGATCCTCTGCTTTGTATTTGGTTGCGTAGGTGCAGTAATAGGTAAGGCTGTTGTAAAGAAGCATTTTGAGAAGGCCGGTATAGTCTGATGAGTCTGAGGCTTGATCCAAGAACAAAATTATACATGATACTTGTTGTATCAGCAGTGGTCATGATGAGCGCTACAACCCCTTTTTTGTGGGCTGTAAGGATCATCATGACCCTTATTCCTATTACACTTCTTATCATGGAGAAGCATTATGCATCAGCCTTTAGATTTCTGATCTTGTATTCGATCGCACTGGTGATAAATTTCACTTGTCTTTCCGAAAAATCTGAGGGCATTCTAATGGCGTTTCTTGTCGGTTACTGTAGTATCGTCGTTCAGTTCATGCCTGCAATGATAACAGCATGGTATGTCGTAAAAACTACTAAGATCAACGAATTTGTATCAGCCATGCAGAAGATGCATATGCCTGATGGAATAACGATATCTCTTGCCGTTGTCATGAGATTCTTTCCGACGATCAAGGAAGAATACATGGCAATATGTGATGCCATGAAGATGCGCGGGATCGTCTTAGGTCAGGGAAGTATATCTAAGATGGTTGAGTATAGAATGATCCCCCTCTTGTTCTCGTGTGTGAATATCGGAGACGAACTATCCGCAGCTGCAATAACAAGAGGACTCGGAGGAAAGGTGAAAAGAACCAGTGTCGAGACACTGAAGATGGGAGTAAAAGACGTTCTTCTTATGATAGTCTTTACGGCTGTCGCTTCTATCTTTGTATTCTTTAAATACATATGATGAATAATACAATTGTTGATATAAAAGATGTAACCCATCGTTACAAAGGAGCGGGTCAGGATAATCTCGATCATGTGTCTTTATCGATAAAAGAAGGAGAGACCGTCCTTATATGCGGAGCCTCAGGTTCAGGTAAGACATCCGTGATAAGACTCATTAATGGTCTTATACCTCATTACTATAAAGGTGAATTGACAGGTGAAGTCTGTGTTGACGGTCTTGATGTATCGAAAACGGAGCTATACGATCTGGCAGGGATCGTCGGTACTGTGTTCCAGAATCCCAGAAGTCAGTTTTTTTCAATCGATACCGACGGTGAAATAGTTTTCGGGCCCGAAAATATTGGTCTTGATCCAGAACAAATAAGATTCAGAAAAGATGAAGTTGTTAAACAGATGAAGCTTCAGGAACTTCTTGGCAGGAGTCTTTTTGAACTGTCCGGAGGCGAGAAGCAAAGGATAGCGTGCGCTTCTGTAGCGGCTCTTATGCCGAAGATCATGCTTTTGGATGAGCCGTCATCTAACCTTGACTTTACGTCGATAGAGAGGCTTCGTGATATCGTAAGTGAATGGAAGGAACAAGGAAAAACTATCGTTATTTCCGAGCACAGACTATGGTACGTCAGAGACCTGGTCGACAGGGTAATCTATATGGAAGACGGCCGCATTAAAAATGAGTGGTCCGGTAATGAGTTTAAAGATCTTAGTGAGGAAGATACCGACAAATTAAAGCTCCGTCCGACAAGGATCAAGAAACACTATTCAGAAATGTTCAGTTCTGAATGCAAGAAGGGAAGTATTGCCAAGGTAAAGAATTCCGATACTGTCGAGCTTAAGGATTTCTATTTTTCCTATCATCGAAAACCATATGTTCTCAAAAAGAAGAAATATTCTGAATCTGACGGAGAACTTCTTAGTCTTTGTATCCCGAGCCTTACTCTTCCTAAAGGAAAGGTGATCGGTGTCCTTGGAAGTAACGGTACAGGAAAATCAACGTTTCTGCGCTGCCTGTGTGGTCTCGAAAAAGATTGCACAGGAAAGATTGTTCTCGATGGAAAAGAGTATAAAGGGAAGAAGCGCCTGAATCTTTCTTACATGGTTATGCAGGATGTCAATCATCAGTTATTTACCGACAGTGTCGAAGCTGAAGTGCTTCTGTCGATGAAGGAGAAAGATGAGGAGAAATGCTCTAAGATATTGGAGGATCTTGGACTTTTAAAGTATAAGGATACGCATCCCATGGCGCTATCCGGAGGACAAAAACAAAGAGTAGCGATTGCCTCGGCTATAGCAGCAGGGGCCGAGATACTATTGTTTGATGAGCCAACATCAGGTCTTGATCTCTCGCACATGGAGAAAGTTGGAGATCTGTTACATGAATTGGCTGTTTCCGGAAAAACGGTATTGGTATCTACCCATGATCCTGAACTTATAGAACAGTGTTGTGATTACGAGCTTTATATAAAGAACGGACGTGTGGTTTCCATGGAGAAACTGCTTGACTAATAATATCGTTCTTATGGTGAAATGACAGTACTGTAATTGGAATAGTCTATCTCAGCGGCCTTTATGGCCGCTTTTCTTATTTGTAAATAGATTGTAAATTACTTTGATTATCAAAATATTACCTCATATTTACCTAAATTTGCCGTATTTCTTTTTCGATAAAGGAATAAGATGAGGACAGAAAGACAAATAAATTTGAAGTGTTACTTGCTTTCGAACACTAGGTTCAAAGCAGATCGGAGATAAATATGAATTATAAGATCTATGATAATAATTCGACAGAGTGGGTCCTTCTGATCCACGGCTTAGGAGGAAGCATCAGGACCTGGAAATACCAGATCGAGGATCTTCACGATTATAATGTCATCGCAGTGGACCTTGAAGGTCATGGCGGTTCGGCATTTGAGAAGCGTAAGAGACTTCTTACGAGATCAGCTTCAGACATCAACAGCATTCTTGAAAAAGAGAATATCCATAAAGTTAATGTCATTGCCTTGTCGCTTGGAACTCTGGTTGCTATGGAATTTGCATATCTTTACACAGAAAAAGTAAACTCCATTATCCTTGCAGGGTTCGTTCTGAACATGGGATTAGGATATAAATCATTACTTGCTATAGTCGAAGGAATCAAATATCTCGTTCCGAAGAAACTCTTTTATCCTTTGTTCGCGAACATCATGATGCCTCATAAGAACCATAAGAAGTCCAGAGATTTCTTTATCAGGGAATCAGTTAAGATGAAATCGGTTGCATTCAGAAGATGGCTCAGCGAATTGTTCAGGACTCAGTTCAAGTTGAATGAATACCTGAATGTCATTAAGAGCAGCAATGTACCGGTATTCTTTATCACGGGAAACGAGGATTACTTCTTTGTTAACAGTGTAAAGAGAGCTCATAAGAAGATAAGCGAAGCTTCATTCAGTTTTATCGAGAAATGCGGACACGTCTGCAGCATTGAGAAATATCACGAGTTCAATGATCTGGTATTAAACTACCTGAACGGATTGAAAGAACCTAACAGAACAAAAACTATTACAGCATAACAATATAGGGACTGCTTCTGCAGTCCTTTTCTATGTTGATCCATAATGATATGCAACAATTAGCCCGTTTCTTTTGGAGTAAATTGCAACATTTGGAGTAACCATATGCTAACTTGTGTGATAAACTGAACTCATGAAAAGCATAGAAATGAATTATTTCCCGAATATCATAAAAAAACTCACGGCGAATTCAACGTTAGAAGGAATCCGTTTTAAACGGATTTCAGATTGCATAACGGAGATGAATGCCGGTGAGTCTTCTTTGGTTGCCAATATCGTTATGCCTTATAGCGGAATGGGTATCTTTTATTTTGGCGTTCCTAAGAAGGAACTGATGTCTATGGATAATTTGCCAAAAAGCATGCTTGTAATGAAGCAGATACGTTTCTTCAAATTGAATTATTGTCTTAACGGCAGAGTAGAAGTTTTTATGAGGGGAAAGGGAAAGTACGCTTTTCTCGAAGAGGGTATGGTTGCTTTTGACAGGAACGACGCAAAAACGATCTTGTCCTTTTCAAAGGAAAATTACAGAGGATTTGGTCTGTATTTCAATTTCGATATCATGAGTGAAGAAGAGAGGATGATTTTATGTTCATTCGGTATTACGAAAGAAAAATCAGAAATGCTCATAGACAGGGATGAAACCTGTTTTGTGGGAAATGCTTCTTCAGAGTTCAAATCAATAGTCGATAGTATTGTAACAAGTATTGATGACAGATCGCTGGATATGGAATTTGCGAGGATCCAGGTCACCAGGCTTGTTTATCTTCTCCTCAATGATGACGTTATTCCGCTTCGCCAGAGTGAATATACTACAGCAGGTCAAAGAAGACTGGCTGCTGAAGCAGAGAAGATGATCCTGGAGAATACCGGCGTCCACCTTACCGCTGAGGATATTGCGCTCAAATTGAATTGTTCAGCTCCGACACTTAAGAAATATTTTCGAAAGGTCTATGGAGTTCCGATGTATACATTCCTTCAGGATGTTAGGATGAAGAAGGCCGGAGAGTACTTAAAAGATACCAAAAGACCAATTGCGGATATAGCCTATGAGGCCGGATATCTTAATCAGAGCAAGTTCTGTTCGTTGTTTAAAAAGACTTACGGCGTTACGCCGAGTGAATATAGACGACTTAATTCGTAACTGATAATAAATTGTTTTTTTAGATCCTGACAATGTTGGGGTCGGGATTAATGTGCACTTTTTTGGAGGTAGACATGTTTGTAGAAGTTAAAAATGCAGTCAAGGAATATGGTGAAGGTGAAAGTCTCATAAGAGCCATGGATAACGTGGATTTCGGCACTGAGAAGGGTGAGATAACAGTTATTCTCGGTCCTTCGGGATCAGGTAAATCAACGCTCCTTAATATGATAGGAGGGATTGACAGTCTGGATTTAGGAACAATAAAAGTAGGAAATACTGTGATAACAGATCTTAAGAAAAAAGGTTTGACGGATTATAGAAGACGATTTGTGGGTTTTGTTTTCCAATCTTATAACCTCATACCTGATCTTACAGTTCGCGAAAATGTTGAAGTCGTTTCTGATATTTCTAAAGAGCCTCTGGATATTGATATGCTTCTGGATACTCTTGAATTGACAAAACACAAGTATAAATTTCCAAAAGAATTGTCAGGTGGACAGCAGCAGAGATGTGCTATTGCAAGAGCACTTGTCAAAAATCCCGATATCCTTCTTTGTGATGAACTTACAGGAGCTTTGGATTCAAAATCTTCGAGGGATGTCTTGAGGATGCTCTCGAAGGTTAATAAAGAGTATGAAACCACTATCATAATCATCACGCATAATGAGGGAATAGCTAAAATGGCCGATAGGATCATAAGGATACATGACGGCAGGATAATCCAAAACGAGATCAACAGAGAAAAAAAGCCTGTTGAAGCTCTTGAGATCTGAGGTGATCCGAGATGACATTGAATAAACGATACAAAAGAAGTGTTGGATCAAATCTTTCATTTTACATAAGCATAATCCTTTTGACAGCACTTGTTACCTGCATGCATGTCGCTTTTGATTCATCTTATGGTGTTCAGCAAAAGAGCTTTGCTGAACTTTTAGAAGAAGCGAAGCTGGAAGATGCTGAATTTGTTACTATGAAACAAATCGATGATTTTTCTGATCTGTCTGAGGAGTATAACGTTGACGTTGAGAGACAGGATTATATTGATCTTGATCTCGACGGTTCAGAAGCTGAGGTCAGACTATTTGGTGATGACAATGAAATAAACAAGATAAGGGTTCAGGAAGGAAAGAACCTTTCCTCTGCAGATGATATTCTTTTAAGCGGTCTTTTTATGGATCGTCAAGGTATCAAAATCGGTGACAGGATCAAGATAGAAGGTAAAGAATACAATGTCTGCGGAAAGGTAATCAGAACAGATTATCTGTTCTGTCTCAAGAATGTTACTGATACTTTTTCAGACAGTGACAGATTCGGAATCGGTGTAGTTCAAAAAAAAGTTTTCGATGAATATGACGAAAAAGATAAGGCAACCGTATATGCCGTAAGATACGGTGATGATACGGATGTTACTGTTTTTCGAAAAAAAGTGAATGAAGACTACGGTATGCTCTCTTATCTGTCCATTGATAACAATACCAGAGTTCAAAGTCCGATAGATCAGTTTAATGAACTGGGCTTTACGGTCAACACTATACTTCCGTGTTGTATGATTTTTATGGTCATACTGATATCTGTTGTTCTCGGCCGAAAGATCAAGAATGAGAGAAAAATGATCGGTGTACTCAATGCTCTAGGATATAAGCGCTCTGAGCTTGCTTTGCATTACAGTCTGTTTGGTGCGATCCCTGCTTTGGTTGGTGGTGTGCTCGGTACAATATCTGCTTATCCGCTGCTCGGTTATCTGTCTGATGTTCTTATCGAAGATAAGATGGAAGTTTTCTACGAAGTAACAAGCATCAGACCAATGTCGGCAGTTATCGCAATAGTTCTTCCTGTTATTACATATTCGATTGCAGTATTTATTACGGCGATGATCAATATGCGAGGAAGCAGTATCGATATGATCAAA
Organism: Clostridia bacterium; assembly: GCA_024699245.1. GTDB lineage: Bacteria > Bacillota > Clostridia > Saccharofermentanales > Saccharofermentanaceae > Saccharofermentans. The sequence continues at coordinate 89,829 of JAILPW010000006.1, forward strand.
GGACTCTCCAAAAACAAAAAGAAGAGGCATGGTCTGCGTAAATCAAAGATGAACTTCAAGACAAAGTATAAGATCCGTGCGATCTTCGGACACTTCCCAAGGACTCTCCTGGTAGTGTTCGGAATCGCGTTGGGAGGTATTTTGGTAGCATTTACTTTTGCTTGTGTTGATTCGATAGAGCGTTTTGTAAATGAAAGTGTAAATGCAACGGGAGATTTTGAATACGAGTATTTTCTTAAATCAATAGAAACCGAGACACCAAGTGATGGTTCTTCTGTTACAGGTGCTTCATTTGAGGTTAAGGGCAATGCTGATCTTATCACGATGATGGGAGTAGACGAAGATAGATTATTGAAGATCGAAGACGAGGATGGAAACACAATAGATCTTGACGGTAAGTATTATATCTCTCAGATGAGTTCGTATGCATACGGGCTTAAAGAAGGAGACAAGATCACACTCTTGAATAATTCTAACCTTGATGAATATGAGATTGAGATAGCAGGTATCTTCGTAAATGGATCGCAGTCGCTGATCGTATCCGACAGAGATACGGTTAATGATCTCCTTGGGTTGCCGGAAGGTTCATATAATATAGTGATGAGCAAGGAAAAGCTTGATTACAGTGACTCGGAACTTCTCCGTGAAGTAAGTAAGAAATCACTGGCGGAATCTCTGGATAAGACCATTAATCAGGGAATGCATGACATGCTGTTGCCGATATCTATAATCGCGATCATTATCTCGGTTATTACGACTTATCTGATGGTCAACATTCTGCTTAACGAGAGTGTTACTGTTGTATCGATGCTCAAAGTGTTGGGTTACAGGGATGGTGAGATAAACAGTGTAGTAACCAATATCTATCATGCGCTGCTTCCTATTGGAATAGCACTTGGTATAGCTGCCGGTGTATGGCTCAACAAGGCCAATTTTGATAGCCAGGCGGCCAAGTATAATTCATTCATTGAATCTTATGTGTCTGTTAAATCAATAATCATATGCGTGGCGATTACTCTTGGCTCCTATATTCTGTCAATGATCCTTTTGGGACGCAAAGTAAAGAACGTGGATATGGCTGAAAGTCTCAAGGAGAATAGGGAATAAGAAAGCTGTTTGACAGTAATGGGAACAGATGATATTGTTTTTTTTTGTGGTTAGCCTATGCTAACACGATTCTGTTACAGAGGATGAAATCTATGAATGTTCCCAGAATGATAATGGACGGTATAATGCTATGTCTGGCTTTCAACCTGACAGTTGCACTTCTTTGGATGTTTGTTCCGTGTGCTTTCTGTAATATGCTCCCGAAGGAGATTCGTAAGGCTTCTCCTAAACGTAAAAAGAAAGAAGTGATCATACTTACGAGTAATCCGAATGGCGGCTTTGGAAGGTCTCTTTCGAAGATCATGAATATATCAAATAAAATGATGTATGATACAGAGCGGCTTAATGAAGCTGTGAACATAAAAACAGAATTATGGAAGGAGTGATGATAATGACAGAGATGCCTTTCTGGGAGAAATACACACTGACGATCCGTGAAGCAGCTGAGTACTTTCATATTGGAGAGAA
>JAILPW010000019.1:0-7025 GCA_024699245.1 Clostridia bacterium
AAACTCAGATTTTGATATACCTTGTGGTGTATCTGGATACACGCCTCTCTTATACATTTTTACGCATTTGACTTTGAATTCATACGAATAACGCATATAAATACCCTCCTTGCTGTTGTCCAGCAAAGAGGGTACATATCATTTCGGGGTTTTTCTTATGCTGTTTTTCGACCGAATCCATCGGTTTTTCGTTATTTTGATGATCAGAATTTATGAGTATGATTCTGAAACCTCACGCTTGTTTTGTTGATATTAGTAGTGAAAGCAAAATATAAATCCTCAGTTTGGGGTGTGGGGGGAAGGTAAATGAGCAAGGATACAGCAACAAGCTTAAAGGGGATAGTGCTTCTTGTGGCTATTCTTTTTCTGTCGGCCGCACAGGCTTATGACATTGTGATCAAGGGTAAAGTGAATATCACGAATATAATTGGAACATCAGTTGTACTGATACTGATCCTGGGACTTATGATCAGGTTCTTTTATCTGAGATTGAAGAGAAGATGAAGAGGGGTACAGATATGAAAAGAAAGATAGTCGGTGCAACGATTGCTTTAAGTTTTGTTCTGGGAATAGCAGGATGCGATTCACAGGTAGAGGAAACTTTACCGGTATCTATAAGTACGATGGCGAGAGTAAATGCGTGAATCTCATTTGTTTGCTCGAGTCAGAAGATGAGATGAGCGACGATGCTAAGTATTATTACTACGAGGGTGCCGGCGGTGAGACTATGACAGATGTGATATATAGCGGGCAGGACGCGGTTGATGCATTCGATAAAGAACTCGAAGCGGTTCAGGGACTGAATAACGAGCTACTCGATGCGGAGTGGACGACGGAAATTTTCTGATCGGATAAGTAAGAACACTAAGACCTTTGCAAGTTTGCAGAGGTCTTTTTTGCGGGATTTTTCGAGTGGTAACCAAAAAGTTACCAAAAATGATTGACTTTGATTTTTCCATGTAATATCATCCAATCAGAGTAACCGTTTGGTTACCTGTTGAATGATTATCGAGAAAACGCGCTGAACCTGCGTTGATTAAGGAGATTCAAAACAGTGAGTGTGGAAGTAAATCTTACAGCAAATGAGTGGGACATCATGAAGATCATCTGGGAGAACCAGCCGTGCACTTTGCGCACGATCTGTGATGAAGCCAACAAAGACCACGACTGGACCCGTCATGCAGTCATCTCTTTCTTGAAAAAGATGGAAGCTAAGGGTGCCGTTTCGGTGAATGACAGCGAGTCTGTAAAGATCTACTCCGCATTGATCGCAGAAGATGAAGCGATCAGGGCAGAACTCGGAAACACACTTACCAGAGTTTTCGATAACAGTCCGGTAAAGATGGTTTCTTATCTTGCAAAGACCGGAAGCATTTCCGATGAACAGATAGCTCAGATGATCGCGATACTTAAGGACGGGGAAGACAAGGATGGTAAATGATATCCTGACATTGATGTTGGAGATATTGATCGAATCGACGCTGCTTATCGCGGTAGTCCTGATCCTTCGCGGCCTTTTGGGAAGTAAGCTCGATAAGCGTGCGTTATATTATCTATGGATCCCTACTATGATCCGCCTTCTTTTGCCTTTGTCCATCGGCAGCAGACTAAGTGTCATGAATCTGTTTAAGGATACCCCGAAGACTCATATCATAAACACGGTTCATACCAATATGCCTTCTATGCCTAAGATCACGGCAGGCACATCTGTCGCAGATAATACTCACACAATATCTTTGACGGCAGTGCTCTTTGTTATTTGGATCTTAGGTGTTGTTGTAGTCTCTGTTTTTACTATTTGGGGTAACATGAGATTCAGCAAGATCCTTCGCATGGGAAGACGCGAATTCAAGACTGATATCATTCAAGGCAGACATACACCTAAGATATATATTTCCCGCATGACTCAATCTCCTTGCGCGGTCGGTATCATAAGACCTGTTATCTACCTTCCGGAGTGGGCAGCAAAGTCAGAGGAGGATCTAAGATATATCCTTACTCATGAGATGACTCACATAAGAAAATTCGATAATCTTTACGCGCTTCTCACAACCCTGTGTTGCATTCTTTTCTGGTTTGATCCGCTGGTCTGGATCATGGGCAAGCTCTCCACAAAGGACCGCGAACCTGCCTGTGATGCCTGGGTCATCTCTCACATGACCGACAGTGAGAAAACAGCCTACGGCCTTGCCATAGTATCAGCAGTCCAGGGCCGCTCTTTCTCGAAAATGATCTCTCTTTCATCCGCCTTTGCATCTGACAAGAACAGTGTGGTTGACAGGATAAGATTTATAAAGAGCAAGAGAAAGAATTCCAAAGTCCTCACTGTTTTTGTGATAGCGATCATGATCGTTTCAACAGTTGCTTTTGGAACATCAGCGAAAACAATATCCGGTGCGGGCGACAGAGCAAAAGTTCTCATAGAATCCACGCTTCTTAATAATTCTGAAGCATCGATGATAGGTTCAGCTACAGTATTCGATAATGATGATGCATCACGGCTTTATGATTGTCTTATGTCAGGTGACAAATGTACGCAGATCATCGATTGGGAAATGTTTGAGACAGATCATGACAGCTACACCCATATATTTATGTGCGGTTCGGATTCGGATCCGTTGAGCGGTCATGAGTTCATTGTGGCAGAGCGCGACGGCAAAGCATATGTTTGCGGTTCGCTGATCCAGATAAACGGACAATCCGCATGCCGTACGATGAGTGATGAGGGTTACAAAGAATTCAATAAGTTGATCAAAAAACTAAACAGATAAAGCATTCTTCAAAGGAGAAAGACAATGAAAAAAGCACTTGCATTATTGCTTGGGTTAGCGATGCTTTTGCCGATTTCCGGATGCAGATCCAAAAATGACGGTACAAGATATCAGCAATACGCATCTATGACACCCGAAGAGATCGTCAAAAAGATGACATTGGAAGAAAAGGCTGCCCAGATGGTTCAGCCTATCCTCTACGCTTCAGAAGTTGACGGAATGAAGACCAATTGTTACGGCAGTATCTACGGCGATGAGGGAATGCTCACAGCTGAACAGTGGCGTGCGACAGTCGACGAATATCAGAAGGCCGCCATCGAATCAGAATCAGGTATCCCGTTTCTACTGGCGCAGGATGATGTTCATGGAGTAGGATACTGTGTAGGTGCGGTGTACTTCCCACACAATATCGGACAGGGCGCAGCCAACGATGAGGAACTGGCGTATCAGGTAGGACTCATCACTGCAGATGAAGCAAAGATGTGTCACATGCTGTGGAATCTTTATCCTTGTGTAGCTCAGTCAACTGATCCGAGATGGGGAAGAACATACGAGTGCTATAGTTCCGATCTCGAGACGATCACAAAGCTTTCTACCGCATACACCAAGGGTCTTATCGATGGTGGTGTAATTGCTTGTTCGAAGCACTTTTTCGGAGACGGAAATACAACATTCGGAACAGGTGAGTGCAGTGATTATGAGCGTCTGATCGACAGAGGAAATGCGGAACTTTCCGAAGCTGAGATCAACGAACTTCTGAAGGTTTATCAGGCACAGATCGATGCCGGCGTTCAGACCATAATGGTAAGCTATTCTTCCCTTAACGGCATCAAGATGCACGAGCAGGGCGACTATATCTGGAAGCTCAAGAATGAGATGGGATTCGAAGGATTTGTCATCAGCGACAGCATGGCTATAAAAGGCACATCTCCGGAGACATATGAAGAGCAGGTTATAAGTGCCATCAACTGCGGTATTGATGTTCTCATGGAAGGTGAGAGATATGAAGAAGCAAGACAGATCATAGTCGATGCAGTAAAGAGCAAGAAGATAACCAAGGACCGTGTTGATGATGCGGTCAGAAGGATAATCAAGGTCAAAAAAGATGCGGGGATCTTTGACGATCCGTTCTGCGAGAATCTGACTACTGTTCAGCAACAGCCTGGCTCCATGGACTACAGAGCTGCTGCCGAGAAACTGGTCGAGAAGAGTCTCGTGCTCCTTAAGAATGAGAATGATACTTTGCCGTTTAAAGCAGGTACAAAGATATACATTACCGGTCCTGCCGCTGACAACTGCAGAGCTCAGGTCGGAGGCTGGACAATGGGCTGGGATCAGGCACGTGTTCAGGAGATAGAAGGCGTTACCACCATAAAGGAAGCATTCGAGAGATATGCTGAAAATTATGGTATCGAAGTAATAACTGACAAGGAAAGAGCATCAGAAGCAGATGTAACTCTCCTTTGTGTTGGTGAGAATTCCTACGCCGAGTGGCTGGGCGATACCAACTCTCTTAAGCTCACAGGTATAACAGGTCTTTCCGCTAATAAGTCTGCTATCGATGAAGCGCGTGAACTCGGTAAGCCGACTGTTACCTGCATCATTGCGGGCCGTCACGTGCTCATTGAAGAGGAAGATTATAACAATTGGGACAGCGTAGTAATGTGCTATCTGCCGGGCTCTGAGGGCAAGGGAATCTCTGATGTTCTCTGCGGCTGCTCCGACTTCACAGGCAAACTTCCGTCTCCATGGTATTCTTCAGTTGATCAAATCGGCACGGACGAGTGCTGGTTCGAGAGAGGCTACGGACTTTCATACTCAGAAGGTTTTGTTCCTAATCCGGATGTTGCTGCTAAAGCGGATAGTTCATCATCAGGATTTTCATTCAATACGGCAGCATCAGGTACAAATTATTCCAGGGGTGTTTTCGAAAACTCTCAATATAATAATGAGTATGCTAACCTTAGCATGAACATCCAGGAAGGTTTTACGCAGGTGGATGATACCAAGCTAAGACAACAGGCTGAATTCTTTGCCAGTGACTATAACGTGGAAGAGGAAAAAACCTATTACGATACATTGATCTGGGATAATGCTTTTGAGAGCGGAAGTGCGGTTGTTATTGTTGAGTTTGTCAACGCTTCTCAAGGTGTTCCGGATAATCCGGATTGCACTGCGGAAGAACTGATCGATTATTATAATTCCTTTAGTCCTGAAGAAGATAATGGATCGATCTCTCACACGCATCCTGTGGAGAAACAGAAAGTTACTCTCGGAGGCAATGAATACATCAAAGACGTTATCAAGGAAGAATATCAGGGTCAGATCTACGAGACGACACACTATGCAAGAAGGATCGATGACGATCTCATACTTGTTATAGAAGTACAGTTGTGGGATAAGAATTTTTCAGAGTCTACTGATTTTGTGGAATCCTGGTTTGTATAATCTCGGATTTTCAGTCTATAAGTGATTAAATATTGATTATTATGGATTATTGATAAGAGGGGGTTATGTATGTTTTGTTCTAATTGTGGTTCGCAGGTAGGAGATCTGGAAAAGTTTTGTAAGAATTGCGGAACACCTATTATGACGGTTCAGGCAACAGCACCTGTTGCTCAGCAATCTGCTCCGCAGCCATCCCCAGTGTCACAGCCTGTTCCTCAGCCTGCTGTTTATCAGCAACCTGTACAAGCAGCATCTCAACCGGCATATGCTACTTATCAGCAGTCGGTTCAGGCAGTGCCTCAGTCCGCTCCTGCTCTTGCTAAAACTAAGGCCGGACCGAGAAAGGCATGTTTTGTGCTTGGACTCATTGCTTGTATATCGCTCATTGTCATAAATCTTCCTGCATTTGCAATTGGAGGAATGATGCTTTTTATAGGTCCGTTCGCCATGATGTTAGGTGCCGACGTCGATGATATTTTTGGTATAGGATTGCTGGTTTGTTTTGGTTCTTTTATTCTCTTAGATGCAGCTATTATTTCAATCGTGTTTAACAGCATAAGCACGAAGATCACTGCAAAAAGACCTGCATCTAAGTGCAGAAGATTTAGGATGGCTGCTGCGATCATAGTCCTTGTTGATTCTTTGATTACTATAGCTCCGATTATCGGACTTTTTTCCATGTTGGAAGATGCCGCAGGTTTCTTTGTTTTCTATGCGATAGTCTTTATACTGGCAGTTGTTTTCTTTGTACTGGCTATCATTACAAACAGTAAAGAAAAGAAATTTGCTTCGGCTACCGAATGAGGAAGTAATTTACCGGGAAATCAATTTGACAAGAATCCGGGTGTTCTCAGTTAAGAAGGGAATGCTCGGATTATTTGAATCTAATAAACGTCAGAAGGAATGTCTGAATAATGGAAGAAGACAGAAAGCAAAAATTGATAAGACTCATAAAAGTAATAACAAAGCTGCTTCCCATTTTTGTTGTGTTCTTTTTTTGGCACTGCTACCTCTTCCTCGCATAATAAGATTGATAGGGTTTGTTGTATCTTTAGCATTCGTGATAGGAGAAATCTTTTTGGAGGCAGTATTAGTTTTTATTCTCATTAAACGTAGGAATGAATTAAACGAGAAAACCAAAAAAGTAATACTTATATTTTCAGTAGTTTTGCCCATAGTCAGCATTGCTTTAATAATATTACTGCTGTTGTTTATTTATCCGGATGACTCTATGTATTAATATTCCTCTGCATGTTAGAATAAATAGGTAAGCAGGATTGTCATATTAGTCGTTTCAGAAGTGTCCTAAGGAGGATTCTATATGGCAAGTAGGAGCGAAAAGATAAATGCAAAACTATTGAAAAGTTTGTCCGCTTTGCTGACGATTATCCTGGTCTCTGGTGTAGTTCCTTTGGTTTCACCATCAGGAAAAGTCTCTGCTGACGGAGTCCACTGGACACACGAAAGGGATTACTTCAATCCCGAGTCAGGTGATCTGTGGAACTGGTATGATGACGGCGATATCAGGTGGCTCAGCCTGGAATGCGATATCTATGATTATTTCTGCGGGGACATGGATCATCTTCCGGATGCAGATTATAAGCCTGCAGATTATCCCGGAACAAGTGTGTATTATATACTGGAAGAAGATTATACCTGTTATATGGGTTATTACATCTCGGACCCCATGACCATAACGATCGATCTGAACGGTAATGATCTCTATCTTTGTTGCAATGAAAACTTCCTGATCTTGAATGGTCAGGTAAACTATAACATCACAAACTCTTCCTCCCACCCGAGCTC
>JAILPW010000050.1:0-13433 GCA_024699245.1 Clostridia bacterium
TTGCAAACCCTGTATTTATTGACTTTTTACGACGCCCGTTGCATTTTTGGCGGAGACGGAGAGATTCGAACTCTCGTGCCGGTTACCCGACAAACGCATTTCGAGTGCGCCCCGTTATGACCACTTCGATACGTCTCCATGTTTTCAAGTGCAATAAGAATATATTGTTTTGATAATAAAAAGTCAAGGAATAGACTATTCTCAAAATAGTCCCAAGACAATAGAATATAGGAGTACGATACTTTAGGGGGGATAGTATGGCGAATCTGAGATATCCGGTCCTGATGGTTCACGGCATGGGCTTTAGAGACAGAAAGCATCTCTGCTATTGGGGAAGGATCCCAAGAGCACTGGAAGAGCTCGGCTGTAATATCTACTTCGGCAACCAGGACAGCAACGGTTCCACAGAAGATAATGCCTTATTCCTCTCGAAAAGGATCGAGCAGATCGTAAAAGAAAACAATATCGACAAGTTTAACGTCATCGCTCATTCCAAGGGCGGACTTGATATGAGATATGCAATTTCCACGCTGGGTATGAATAAGTATGTGGCTACACTGACCACCATCGATACTCCTCATAACGGTTCTCTTACGGTGGACAAACTGATGAGATTCCCGAATTTTCTTATTAAGATAGGATGCTTCTTCTCGGATATATGGTTTAGGATCCTGGGCGACAAAAAACCGAATACCTACAAGGTCATATCAGCTTTTAAAACGCCTGTGGCGGAGAAGTTCAACCGTGAAAACCCGGACGATCCGAATATCTATTATCAGAGTTTCTCCTTCGTGTGCAAGAAGGTCACGAGTGACATGTTCCTGTGGATCTCCAATCTTATCGTAAGACATGTGGACGGAGAAAACGACGGTCTTCTGACTCCGCGGGATGTCAGGTGGACAAATTTCCGAGGGATTTATAGGAGCGTAAATAACAGAGGGATCTCCCATTGCGATGTGGTCGACATGAGAAGACGCCCTCTCTCAAAAAAGAAGGGTGACGGAGTCTCGGACATCGTCGACTTCTACAAAGACGTAGTTAATGAATTAGCAGAAATGGGGTACTGAATTGAGAAATATAAAAGATCTGGCAGGCAAATACGAGGAGCACTTCAATGAGGGTGGGGATCTTCAGTTTTTCAGTGCACCCGGAAGGATAGAGATCGGCGGCAATCACACGGATCACCAGCACGGCTGTGTGCTCGCGTCATCGATAAACAAAGACTCCGCCGCGGCCGTCCAAAAGCGTGATGACACGAAGATCAGGATCTTAGCCGAAAGCTTTGGACAGATCTGTATGGATTCTTCGGATCTTAAGCCCGATCCTTCGCAGAAGGGCACGACAGCAGCGCTTATAAAGGGCGTTCTCTCCTACTTTGAAGATCATGGATACAGAGTCGGCGGATTTAACGCATACACTGTAAGCGACGTCCTTATCGGTGCGGGGCTGTCCTCGTCCGCTTCGTACGAGACACTTATCGGAGTCATTATTTCTCACCTGTTTAACGACGGTAAGGCCGACCCGATATTCATCGCCAAGGCAGGTCAGTTCGCTGAGAATGTTTTCTTCGGAAAGCCATGCGGGCTTATGGACCAGATGGCTAGTTCCGTCGGCGGTCCCGTATTCATCGATTTTAAGGATCCGAATGAGCCTGTCGTAAGAAGGATAGGCTTCGACTTCGCCTCTTCTCCGTACGACATCCTCATAACCGACACCAAAGGTTCACACGCCGACCTTACGCATGAGTATGCGGCGATCCCGTCTGAGATGACTTCCGTTGCGAAAATGCTCGGTCATGACTATCTTCGCGATGTGTCCTACGACGAGATCATCGGTAATATCGGTTCGATCCGTTCTTCCCTGGGTGACCGTGCGGTCCTTCGCGCCCTCCACTTTATCGACGAGAATAAAAGAGCTCAGGATGAGGCAAAGGCTCTGGAGAATAACGACCTTCAGGCATTCATCGATCTCGTGCGCGAGTCGGGAAATTCATCATACAAATATCTTCAGAATATCTACTCCCCTTCCGATGTCAGAAATCAGGGAATGTCGCTCGCGCTTTGCATCAGCGACCGGATCCTGGGACCGCGGGAAGCATCACGCGTGCACGGAGGAGGTTTCGCGGGAACAACACTGTCTTTTGTCCTTCGCGAAAACACAATGAAACTTAAGTCCGCCTTGGAATCCGTATTCGGCGAAGGAGCCTGCGAGGTGCTGAGCATCAGGAACATTGGCGGCACACAGATAAAAAACGAATCATAAGTACAAGGAGGCTAATCATGATCTACTACGTAAACGCCAAAGCAAAAGCAGACGGAACAGGCTCTAAAAAGGCTCCGTTCAAGACGATCAATCAGGCAGCTTCCATCGCCCGCGCAGGTGATGAAGTTATTGTCGCTCCGGGTATCTACAGAGAGCAGGTAATCCCGAGATTCGGAGGAACAAAAGATCAGCGTATCGTCTACAGATCCGAGAAGCCTCTCGGCGCTGTTATCACAGGTTCTGAAGTTTTAAAGGGCTGGAAGAAGTTCAAGGGCGATGTCTGGACAGTCAAAGTCGATAACGGTGTTTTCGGAGGATATAATCCGTATACTACATATGTCTGCGGAGACTGGTATTTCGCACCGACTATAAGGCACACCGGATGCGTCGTCTTAAACGGCCGCATGATGTACGAGACGGCATCTCTCGAAGAATGTCTCAAGGGCGAAGCTGACCCTTGTGCATGGAATGCAAAGGAGTCCGAATTTAAGTGGTTCACCGTTCAGGAAGGCGAGTCAAATTCATTCTGCGGCGACAAGACAGAGACATTAGTCAACGCTCAGGCAAAAGAGATCGTCGAAGGTCAGTACACCGTCTTCTACGCTAACTTCAAAGGCCTGGATCCTAACAAGGAGGACGTGGAGATATTCGTTCGCCGTAACTGCTTCATGCCGAAGAAGAACGGCCTCAACTACATTACCGTAAGCGGATTCAAGATCTGTAACGGCGCTACCACATGGGCACCTCCGGCATCCTACCAGGACGGTCTTATCGGACCGCACTGGAGCCTCGGCTGGATCTTCGAAGACCTGGAAGTATTTAACAGCCGCTGCTGCGGGATCTCACTCGGCAAATACAGAGATATCGAGAACGATATGTACTTCTACACCGAGCACTTAAAGAGCCCTACACAGATGGAGCGTGACGCAGTATGCAGAGGTCAGTATCACGGATGGACAAAGGAAAGGATCGGTTCACATCAGATCCGCCGATGCGAAGTCCATCACTGTGAGCAGACAGGTATCGTCGGACGTATGGGCGCGGTATTCTCAACCATCGAAGACTGTCATATCCATCACATCTGTAATTCACAGCAGCTTGGCGGAGCTGAGACTGCAGGCATCAAGCTCCATGCAGCCATCGACGTTACCATCAGAAGAAACCACATCCACGACTGCATAGAGGGAGTATGGCTCGACTGGGAAGCACAGGGTGCAAGGATCTCTCAGAACCTCATGTATAACAACGAAAGACCTAAGGGCATTAAACCTGCCGAAGGAGCGATGTTCTCTACCGATGTATTTATCGAAGTAGGTCACGGACCGACGCTCATCGATAACAACCTTCTCCTGTCTAACGTTTCCATAACGATCCCGAGTGAAGGTATCGCTGTCGTCCACAACCTGATCTTTGGCGGATTCAGCCTTATCAATTCAGGCGTCGACAGTATCGAGAACGGTCAGCGCGAACCGCGTTATACTCCGTACCACATTCGTCACAGGACCGAAGTTGCAGGCTTCATGACGATCCTTCACGGAGACGATCGTATCTACAACAACATCTTCGTTCAGAACACTCCTGCCGTAGACAAGGAAAAAGGTCCTGATGATCCGTTCCACACATTTGTCGGAACAGCACCGTTCGACATCTTCCCTACTTACGATGAGTGGATCGGCAATTTCATGATGGATCAGGAACCTGACATGGGAAAACTTGCTAAGTTCCACTTCGGTCATCTTCCGGTATGGCTCTCCGGTAACGCCTATATCAACGGTGCAACAGTCTGCAAACACGAAACCGATAATCTCATTGTCAAGCGTAAGAAAGCCAAGATCACTCTCAAGGGAATGACATTGAAGAATAACCTGAAGGAACTCATCGGCGATTATGCAACAGGCATGATCTCCACCACCACACTGGGTTATGCTTTCGAACCTGAGCAGAGATTCGAGACACCAGACGGCAAGGACATCATCTTCAACAGAGATTTCTTCGGAAACCACAGAGGCGCATCCGTCATCCCGGGACCGTTCGCTACTCTCGAAAACGAGATCGAACTCTGATCTGCCTGTTTATCGATTTCACAGAAGTATATAAAACGGCTCTTTTAAGGAGCCGTTTTTACTTTTATTCATCAGTTGCAGCCATCAGCGGGAAATTAGATATGACCTCTTCTCTCCACTTTTCTTTCTCCTCAGCACTAAGACCATGTTTGTCGATTATTTTTTGTTTGACATCACCAGACCTGGCTATGTAGTCAAACATATCGTCCAAGTTTCTGTCTGCAACATCCTCATAAATAACTAATCTTCTTTATCATTCATGTTCAATATATTCGTTTATCAACGGAAACTTAGCCAATATTTCTTCTTCCCAAGCTTTCTCTTCTTCATCACTAAGGCTTTTCATGGAAATTATATCTACATATCTCACATCTCCTGATTGAGAAATGTAATCATACATATCAATAATATAAGAATCATTAACTCTACCAAAAATAGGCGATATATCAATCATCCAATAAGACCCAAAAAATTGTTCACTTTCTAAAGCACCCTTCCCGAAATTACTGTGCCAATTATCTACTACAAAAAGTTTTTCTGAATGAGACCCAAGCCGAGCAGTCAATATTATGCTCATGCATTTTTCTTTTGCATCATTAGAAAGAACACTGTTCGGATTAGCATCTATATATTCGTTTACCATTACTCTAATATCTTCAATAAGCACATATTCCGGCACTTTTGAATATGTGTTCTCATCTGACAAATACGATTTCTTAAGACTAAGTATAATATCTCCATCTTCATATATGTGTATATTCAAATAATCACCATATTTTTCAACAATTTGTTGTTCGATATCTTCGTATCCTTTGTCATATTTCTGCTCATTATTTCTTGAAAAGCACGAACTAGTAAACAGTAAACAAATAATTATAAGTCCGCTGACTATTTTTCTCATTCAACCACCTACTTAATCACTATTATTGTTCCTTCAGCCCAATCGAATATTTCGTTATAATCAGATTATAAAACAGCCGCAATGCATCTGCATTACGGCTTCAAATTATTATGTCAGATAACTCAGTAATCCCATCGGATGTGATATGTGATTAAACTCAGGATCCATCGTTCGTTTTCTACGCTTATCGTACTTCAGGAACCAGGTCGCCTGAACCGGCAGCATTCCGACATCACGCGCACCATATAGTTCGTTCGAACCGCCGTCACCGACATAGATGCATTCGTTCGCGGGAACGCTTAATGCAACTGTCATCCTGTGATAGATCTCAGGCTCAGGTTTCTTGATGCCTGCTTCACACGACAGAAGGATCGCATCTGCGTAGTGAGTGAGAACGCATTCCTTGATAGCATTTACTTCTTCGCTGTAACAGTTGGTGATGATACCTATCTTGATGTTGAGAGAACGGAGCGTATCAAAAAGGTTGATTGTCTCTTTGTCGTAGTGACGGATGTTATCAAACTTACTCTCTTTTCTCTTCTTCATTATCTTGGCGTAGAGCTTATCATTATAGACATCGTTTTCCTTCATGATGTCGAGGATAACTTCTTCAAAAGTGACCTTTCCCAAAGTTCTTGCAGCATCAGTCGCATCCCATATCTTACGGAAATCAGATTCTTCTATCTTCATGTCCTTTGCGATGTGCTCACCGAAATAGAGCTTAGCTTTGTTGCACGTGACCAAGGTCTCGTAAAAATCGAAAATTACGGCTTTTGTCATTATATCTTCCTCCCTTTGCAGGTATTATGATGATACCAAAGGATGAACATGAGGTCAAAAGACAAATAGCTCTATTTTTGCAATTGATTTACAGAATAATTCATACTTCCGCACAAAACGAAGAGAACTGCTTCAGAAAATGTTTTCGAAAAGAAGAATGATCAGGCATTCTCGGATCAAAGACCGGCAGCGATATCAGATCTATCCTTATCTGACAGGATTACGGCACCCTGACATGATGTAGTCTTAACAATGATAATATAACCGATGGGGAAAGCCTGTTTTTGCAATATTTAAAGTAAAATAATTCATACTTTCAAGCATAAAAAATATAGCGTATAATACCTTCCATATTTTTCGAAAAAAGGAACTTAATGAAGTATGGGGAAAAATAAAAAGAAAAAGGAAAAACTGTCGTTATGGCAAACGCTCAAAAACGATGTCTATGCGATCAGGTTGGCCGGCTCATTCAGCAAACCTGCGATATTCGGTGCGTTCTTTTGCATGCTCATCGGCTATGCAGAATGGGTGTTTTTTGACGGTTATTTCCTGAGGATAATCATCGAAGCTCTGGACAGGGGTGACGGTCTTAAGTCGATCCTCATGTTCATCGGAATAAGTGCGGCGATCCTGTTTGTGCTGAAGATCTATGATGCATACACGCAGCAAGTCACGTTCAATATCGAAGGCACAAAACTTCATAACGGGATATATAAGAAGATATTCGCGAAGGCAAGAAATGTCGAGCTTCGCTGCTACGAAGATCCGGAGTTCTATAACAGATACACCATGGCTATCGACGGCTCCTCCGATAAGGTAATGGAGATCGTTAAAAGTTTCAGCGGAGCCATCATCGGAACCGTTGCCTCTGTTTGTGTTTTCAAGCTGATGTTCGATATCGATAAACTGTCGGTACTGTTCATCCTCTCACCTATCATCGGTAATTTTGTATTCGGAAACCTTAAGAGTAAATACGAGCTCAAGCGTTACCGCGAGCAGGCACCGAACAACAAGGTATTGAACTACGTAAACAGAATGATGTATCTGCCGGACGGAGCCAAAGAGATAAGGCTCAGTAAAGTCTTCGAGATCTTAAAGCGCCGCTACGGTGAAGCAACTGCAGAAAACGTTAAGGTTGCTGTTAAGTTCGCGTTCCCGAACATGAGCCTTAACGTTCTTCGTATCACGTTCACCTTCACGGTCATGTTCGAAGGTGTTTTGATCTATGCGTTCTACAAAAAACAGGTAGCGGAAACGATATCTCTCGCACAGCTTACTATCATGGCAAGCCTTATGGTCGCTGCAACGTGGATCCTCATAAGATTATTCGAAGATATAACGAAGCTTATCAAGAACGGACTTTTCATCAATAACCTCCGCGGATTTCTGGAGTACGAAGAAAAGATCCCTGAAGATCAGAAGGGTATCGTTCCGGAGAAGTTTGAGACTATCGAGTTCAGAAATGTCTGTTTCTCATATAAGGATGAAGAGACCATCAAGGATCTGTCATTCAAGATCAACAAAGATGAGGCTGTCGCACTCGTAGGTCATAACGGCGCGGGTAAGACGACCATCATCAAGCTTCTTCTGAGATTATATGATCCGACATCGGGAGAGATCTTATTAAACGGCATCAACATCCGTGAATATGAACTTCGCGCTTACCGTGAATTGTTCGCCACTACGTTCCAGGATTTTAAGATCTTCGGCATGACAGTCCGCGAGAATGTCATGATGGGAAGACATGTGGAGAACGAAGACGAAGTCGTAAGATCAAGTCTTAAAAAGACGGGGATACTCGACAAGATCGAGACACTTCCTAACGGAATCGATTCAATGATGACGAAGGAATTCGACGAGGACGGCGTAGTTCTGTCAGGCGGCCAAAATCAGAAACTGGCAGCTGCAAGGACCTTCGCGAAGCCGTCGCCTGTCAAGATCTTCGACGAGCCTTCAAGCGCTCTCGATCCTATCGCGGAATTTGAATTATTCAAAAACATCATGAAGGAAGGTAAAGACCACACCATGCTCTTTATCTCCCACCGCCTGTCCTCAGTCAAGAACTGTGACCGCGTCCTCATGCTCGAGGGCGGCCGCCTTATCGAGGAAGGCACACACAAGGAACTCATCGCTCTCGGCGGAAGCTACTGTGAGATGTATAAGCGTCAGGCGATGAACTACCTTGCCATAGAAAACGAAGAGGAGGTGATCTTATGAGCAAGGGTCAGAAAGAACCTATGAACAAGAAGACCAAACAGCCGGTCTCCGTTGTTTTAAAAAATAACATGTTTCTTTTGAAGCTGATGCTCAAAGCATCACCTTCGTTTGTCATCATTCCTGCTTTTGATGCGATCAGAGGACAATTGTCGATCTTTTTCGAGCATACGGTAGGAATAGGTTATGTACTCGAAGCGGCAGAAAAAGGCTACCCGTTCGAGCGCGTGTGTGCGGTAATACTGATACTCGCGATCGCGATCACCATCGGTATGCTCTTCACGGTCTTCTCAGGCGACTATATTATGGAGAAAGAGCGTCCAAAGGTCAAAGAGAAGATCAAGATCATGCTCTACGAGAGAGCTTCCAAAGTTGATCTATCATGCTATGACGATCCGGAATTCTATAACTCGCAGGTACTCGCCCTGTCCGAGGTCGATAACCAGATAGATAAGCTCGAAGGCATCATCATAAATGTCCTAAGCGGACTTACTGCGTTCATATCAAACGGTATCTACTTCATAGTCAAAGATAAGCCGTCGATCCTTTTTGTCATCGGTTCGTTTATCATGAGTTACATCTTCAACCAGATGTTCATCAAGGTCAATTACAAAGCAAGGATCGAGCGAAATCCGTCAGAGCGTAAGCGCACATATATCGAGCGTATATTCTACCTCAACGACTACGCAAAAGAACTTCGTATGAACCCTGATGTCGCAGGGATAATGTACGAGAGGTTTGACAAGGCATCCGATGAGATAGTCACTATTGATAAGAAGTATGCCAAGAAGCGTTTCTTTATCGAGTTCATGAGAAAGCATATCGCGAACTTCTTCATCTGCGATACCTTATATATCACTTACCTGATCCTTATGGTCGTCGTTACGAAGAACATCTCGATAAGCACTCTCGCGATCCTTTATAACTCTTTCGGAAGACTGAAGCACAGTATGAATGTCTTTACCGATACATATCCTGCTTCATGTGAGACGAGTCTTTATATCCAGAAGATCCGCGACTTCCTCAACACGGAGCCGAAGATCGTTTCCGAAGGCGACAAGGTAGCGACCAAGGATGCAAAAAGACTCGATCTCGAGAATGTATCATTTTCTTATAAGGCTGACACTCCGAGTGTCATCAATGACATTAGTCTTTTCATCAAGCCGGGAAGAAAGATCGCTCTCGTCGGTTATAACGGTGCGGGAAAGACAACTCTCGTTAAGCTCCTGATGCGTCTTTACGATCCTACTTCAGGTACGATCAAGGCAGACGGAACAGACATCAAAAACTACGATCTGGAATCCTACCGTGACTCCATCGGCGCAGTCTTCCAGGACTTCAATATCTTCGCAGGAAGTGTCAGGGAAAATGTTGTCCTTGCTCCTCTCGAAAACGCTGACAACAAAAAGATTGAATCAGCTCTTAAGGATGCAGGTCTCTACGATCGAGCAATGAACCTGTCATCAGGTCTTGATACGATGCTGACAACTGAATTCGATGATGAAGGTCTTAACCTCTCAGGCGGTGAATCCCAGAAGCTCGCGATCTCACGAGTCTTCTACAAAGACGCCGGTCTCATGATCCTTGACGAGCCTTCATCCGCTCTCGATCCTATCGCAGAGTATCAGCTCAACCACGCTATGCTTGGTGCTACAGGTGATAAGACTGTAATCTTCATCTCACACCGTCTGTCCACCACGAGGATCGCCGACCACATCTTCATGCTGGAGAACGGAAGGATCGTGGAAGAAGGCAACCACGATCAACTCCTTGCCATGAACGGCAAATACGCCGACATGTGGAAAGCACAAGCCGGCGCATATATCGAAGTTTAATACTCGTCTTCGTAGTGGTTAATAGCGTAGTCCAGTGACTCTATAACACTATCTGCCAGTTCCGGAGGTCCCTTGATAACGACGTGGTCTGCATACTGAAGCGCCCATAGTTTCATGGCATTCGGACTGGCTATGAGACTTACCTCATAGTGACCCGGATGCTCATCGCTCTTTTTGATCGTAATGTCTTTTCCGAACCACTCGACAAGCTGGTTGATCGGGTACTTATCATCATTGATCAATAATTCGATCCTCTCAGGTCTATCAGAGAACATATAAGGTCTTGCCGCAGTATAGAAATTCTGCGGGAGGCCTTTTTCATAGCCTTTGATCTTATTGATCGGTGTGATCGCCTTATCGACGATCTGAAGATTCGTAATGCGCTCTATCCTATGAAAAGAGATATGTTCCTTGAGTTCGGAATACGCCATAAGATAGTATCCCTGCATATGGAAGAAAAGCTGATACGGACTTACGATCTGTTCCGAAGATTTGTGAAGTTTCTTATCGCTTCCGTAGAGATTATAGTCATACTTGATCTGCTTTCCCGTAGAGATAGCTTCGTATATGAGATCCACGTTAAGGAACAGCGCCGGATTATCACCCTTCTTCTCTGCACCCATAGTCTGTGTTACGCTGATGCGCGGTTTGAAATACGCATTACTCAGGCTGCTCAATTTCTCGATAAGATCGTTCGCATGTCTCGGGCTGATGATCGGATTGCCACGTACCATATCGATCAGCAAATGAAGTTCCGAATCCTCGAAGAGCCTTTGCTTGAGGTAGCATCCCTTACGTGTCTGCTGTATTTCATGTCCGATCTCTTTTAAGGCAGAGAGCTTCCTTGCTACAGCCTTACGATCAAGAGTGATGCCGTATTCCGATTCCAGCTTGTCGATTATGTCTGCCTGGGTCATCGGATGTTTCTCGTCGCTGTACTTGAAGAGAATATCATATACCCTCATCGTAGAAAGCATTTTAGGTTCGATTCCTGCCATAATTATCCCCTCTTTTTACTCGTCTGAATCAGGCAGTTCACGGGAGTGTCTGAGCGGTCTTCTCTCCGCATAGAGCTCACTCTGATTCTCTCTTATGTATTCCGTTACCCTTCTATATTCCTCAGCCGATACTCTCGGACTTTGAACTTTCTCTGTATCGAAAGGAGTCGAGTAGATAAGATCTCCCTCACCGAGAAGACCAGTTGCCAGGTCAAGATCAAGGATCGTCCTGCTCTCTTCTTCACCGGATACCCAAAAAGCTACTCGTGTATCAATGACATCCTTGATATCCTGTGAAATTTCCGATACCAGAAGATCCGTATTTGCAATAAGGAAATTAACTCCTGCATTCTTTCCCCTAATGATGATGCGGGATAATATCCTACGGTCTTCCTCATTAAGATCGTATTCTCCGATATCGCTTATCACGCAGACTATCCTCGGGATCCTCTCGCTTCTTCTGGTAAATCTTGCTTCTCTGTTATACTCGACAAAGCTCCTGGTATTTTTACCGTAGAACAGTTCGTATCTGTCGTTGATCATCCTGTCGATATCTCGGAGAGTTCCTCTTAATCCACTTACATCTTTGATAACAGGGCCGTTTACATGCGGAAGATCAGAAAGTTCCTCAAAATCCTTCAAACTTGAACCGATCAGGATCAGATTAAGATCTCTAGGAGTCTGCGTGCACAGCAAAGACAATATCACTGCATCGATAAAGCCATGTACTTCCGCATCATTATCACCGCCCATGAAGATGTTATCGCCCAGATCGGCAGAATAGCGTCTGTGAGTTCCTGCCCCCAGAGGTATCATCATCGAAGATAGCCTGAACCTGAAATCGGTGAAAAAGTCCTTGAGCTTCACCTCCGTAAGTTCGTTATTTGCCATCTCGACCGTGACCTCTCTCATCCTTAATCCGAAGCGTCTTTCCTTTACTATGCGGAAAGATCTGACGCCCATCCTCTCGCGGATCTCTTCCTCGGAAGCCCCTATCTTCTCTATCGATACGATATCCTTTACGCTCAATCTGTATTCAGAGAAAGCAGGCCCTCCGGCAAACTTGATGACCTTAGCTCCGATATCCATCTCTTTAAGTACTTTGTTAAGTTCATCAGCATTCTTCTTAAGCTGTTCATCGCTTACATACACGCCGTATGCAGCTCCCTCATCCAACAAGTCGATCAACTCTTGACCTTCATATCTCAGCATCATCTTCTTGTCCTCCTTGCATCTATGCAATCGATTTTTCGTTTCTTCTGTCCTAAGGGTAGCACAGAGTTATGTACCATTTTTAGTACATTACTTCTTTGTTAACATATGCTTTACAATTTGCTTTCCCGGGATCCTGATCGAAGTATACTCTCCTTAATGTCTTGAATTTATCCCACAAGAACATGCGAAATCGTTCATGATGAAGCCAGTCTTATAGTTAGACACTGACAAATTATTTTTATATAATCTAGGCAGATTTGTTTATCCGGGGGTATTTATATGAAGATCGTAAATATGGCTTGCCCAAACTGCGGTGCGAAACTGACAGAAGATGAAGGCAAGAAAACTTACTCATGTGAATGCTGCGGAAGTTCATTTGCTATGGAGCAGGAACAACATATACCATACTGAACTATCAATTTATCGGACTTGGCAACTATGATTTCGTCATAATCAAGAAGTAATAATCTTGCATAACAAACGGGACTGTTCTTACAAGGACAGTCCCGTTTTTGTTTGATAATTAAATCACGATCAGCCTGCCAGATCCTCGTTCAATCCCTGACGCACAGCTTTAGCCAGCTGGTCTGCACAGGATGTCGGCTTCATGCCGCAGAGATTACCTGAGAAGACCTCTTCGATCTTATCGACAGTCCATCCTTCAACAGCCTTGGAGATAGCCTTAAGGTTACCGTCGCATCCTCCGTAGAATTTGATGTTGTGAACGATATCTCCGTCGAGATCAAATTCGATGAGCTGTGAGCATGTGTACTTTGTTCTGTATTCGTGATGTGTCATTTTCCTTCTCCGTTACTTAAGACTCTTCTGATTCGACAGATTCCTCTGTTTCTTCGTTTGTCTCCTGTACTTCCGTAGCCTGAGTGCTGGTCTCATTATAATCAGAAGGTGCGCCGTAAACGCATGCCGTCAGATTAAGAGCTGCACAGAAGATAGCACCGCTGGCAAGTATTACTTTCGATTTTTTCATAGTCCCTTACCTCCTTAGAGACCTTCATTATACCATAAATAAACATCCACCGGCCTAGCCGGTGGTTTTTCATTTTCGGGCATAGCCCTCATACTACTAGCCACACACACGTGTGTCTATTGTTGGCCTGCCAGCCACGCGAAGTGTTACTTGCTACCCATAAATGGGTCGCGCGGA
>JAILPW010000015.1:0-88267 GCA_024699245.1 Clostridia bacterium
GCTGTCCGTCGCCCTTCTTAGCTCCAAGTCTCTTGGATTCAGAGTCACGGCCGTTCTTGGTCGAACCCATTCCCTTCTTATGAGCAAAGAGCTGTAAATTCATCTTAATCATAGTGATTACACCTCCGATGTTCTAATTTCCTGATTCAATCAATTCGATATACTGACCATCATCATCATTAACCGACATTTCCAAAGATCTGAATCCGACAACGACTGTGTCCATTATGGTTCTGACCTTCTTCTTCAAGTCTTCGTCAACTTCCGGGATCCTTATCTTTGCATCGACCTCATCAGTTGTAAAATCCTGATTGATCTCGGCTGTATCCTTCAAGGAACAAAGTTCCTCGAGAGCATTTGCTGCCGTGTAGAACAGCGTTGACGCTGCTGCACAGATAATATCCGATCCCTGTTCCGCATAACCGGAATGACCTGATATGTAGAGACCTTTGATATCGTCTCCTATTCTGTCTACGATGACTGTTATCATATATCAATGTTCAAGCCGTGACTTATCAAGCGTTGATAGCTGTGATACGTACACGTGTGTATGGCTGTCTGTGGCCTGCCTTACGACGGTAGCCCTTCTTAGCCTTGTACTTGAAAACAACGATCTTGTTTCCTCTACCCTGCTTAACGATCTCACCGGCTACTGTAGCCTTGCAAGCAGAACCAGCTGTGATGCCGGCATCATCGCCTACTGCGAGTACGTTGTCAAAAGTAATGGAATCGCCGGCTTCGCCTTCGAGCTTCTCGATGAATACCTCATCGCCAACAGCTACCTTATACTGCTTACCGCCTGTCAAAATTACTGCGTACATAAGTGTCCTCCTGTTCTTCCAGTCTCGCTGCTTCACCCTAGGCATC
The DNA here is from genome assembly GCA_024699245.1 of Clostridia bacterium. Taxonomy (GTDB): domain Bacteria; phylum Bacillota; class Clostridia; order Saccharofermentanales; family Saccharofermentanaceae; genus Saccharofermentans. The sequence continues at coordinate 868 of JAILPW010000015.1, forward strand.
GGCCAAAAAAGGCGCGAATTTAAGAGCCCGGCGCATGCGGTCACCGAAATATACTATCATCAATGGTATTTGGTGTCAAACAATTTTTTAAGAATCAGTTTATTTTCTTAACTGATGCGCCATACTCGATCATGGTATCGACTTTGCGCTTTCTCGCAACACCCATATATGTGCCCGACATCCTCTCGAAAAGCATATCGGATGCAACTCTTGCAATCTTCTCCATAGGCTGGATACCGATGGTGAGCTTAGGATTATAGATCTTAGCTACCTCAAGGTTCTCAAAACCTACAAATGAGATATCGTTAGGAATATTCAGATTATTATCAGCCACATACAAAAGGCTACCTGACATAAGGTCATGACCTGCTGCAAATACTGCCGTAGGCGGCTGCTCGAGAGCCATAAATGACTTCATGCCTGCATATCCGCTCTCTTCATTTACGCTTTCCTTGAAAACATACTCAGGTCTGAACGGAATTCCGCCTTCCTGAAGAGCTCTGATGTAACCTGCAACCCTGTCATCTGTTGTAGCTACACCGCTGCCACCTGTGATAAGGGCAATATTCTTATGGCCGTTATCCATTATGTGCTTAATAACTTCATAAGTTATGGATTCGTTGTCGATAACAACGGAATCACAATAATTCTCTTCATCTTCGAGGTCTACGAAGACCAACGGTACCTTTTCCTTACGGATCCTTGTAAAGTCAGAGGACTTAACACCGATCGGCTGCATGATGATACCGTCTACCTGGTAATCGAGAAGGAAGTCGATCTTTTCCTTTGCATTATTCGAATGATCTTCGAAAAAGTGATAGTCGCAAACGATAGTCGAATAATTCTTCTCATACATAAACTGACTTACGGATGTAAGAATGGATACGCCGTAATAGTCTTTAAGGTTAGGAATAAGAACACCAATGGTCCTTGTTTTCTTTGTCTTCATTCCTCTTGCAAGAGGATTAACTTTATAGTTAAGTTCGTCGATTGCTCTGAAAATCTCAGAACGCTTAGGTTCCAAAACATTACCGCCGTTTATACACTTTGAAACGGTGGATATAGACACCCCTGCCCTTTTAGCAACATCTTTGATTGTAACGCTCATATAATACTAGACCCCCGACAAACATTATGCCATTTTAAATCATTAAAATCAAAAGTATTAAATATATACCTGCGTGAACAGTCGCCGTGAACCTCACTGCATTAGCATGGCGCTTGACCGGCATAGCTGAAATGAACGGCAGGAAGGCAAAGAAGACTCCGCCGATCGAAAGCAATGCTATATCGTTTTTTCCGAGAAGAGCACATACCATAAACATGATAAAGGACGGGATCATCGTGAAAAGGAACATCATATATGTTCCGAAGTACGAACATCCGCCAAAGCCCTTTATCCTAGATATACTGTCGCATCTTGCAACTATCATGATGGATGCAAAATCCAGAACAAATACGGTAATAGCGATAATAACCTTGCTCGAAGAATCAAACACTCCGCTCATGCCCCAGGCGTTGTTCACCACGAGAAGGGCGAATGAGAGGATCGCAAAGGTAAGGATCGCAGCAAGTGACATGGTCTTGTGAGGTCTTTTGACCTTGAAGTTCTTAGCAAGATAAGGGATCCTTATCAAAGCCATGAGAACGAGCATCGCACACGGGAAGAGTCCCAATATCTTGAAAATATAATCCTCTTTGTCTCCCATTATGGTCAATACTACAAGTCCGACGGTCGTAAGAACCGCAGCCGTAAGAACGATAACCTTTGTAACGAAATCGATCTTGTCCTTGTCTTCTGCAACCATCCTGAAACGGACGACGGGTATTTTCGAGAGGAACATAAAAAGACCGGAGATAAAGAGAGCCAAGGACATGATGAAGATCATGTACCAGCCGATTATGGCTTTGGCAGGCTCCCTGCCTGTCGAATAGTTGGAAGAAAGATACTCAGCAAGCTCGATCTGGAAGGACGGAGACATGTAAAAGAACATTCCGTCGCCGTTTCCGATCGACGATATCGAAAGATATCTGTTGCCCAAAGGATTCATGTAGACTTCTGACGAGAAAGTGCCGCCTGTCTTGGAAGTGATACCGAACAGGGTATCTTCTCCGGAAAGACGCTCATACATTATCTTGGAATCGCTTTTCTCGGCATTATCATCAGTAAAGATAGCCACATCATGGACAGGGAAATCAGAACCCATTCCCTCCATGGAATAATTAGTCTCAAACTTCGGATTTACGAGAACAAATCCCAGGGTATCCTCATCAGTATCAAAAAGCTTCAGTGAACTCGTTGCTGCCTCACCCTGGGCAAGGATAACGATACTCTGGCTCCTGTAGCCTCTCGGAAGGCTAATCTGCTCACCGATAGTCTGGGCCTTTACAAGATCCTTATTAAGGATCAAAGTCTGAAAACCCGCACGTCCCATTGCCATACGGAACATGGTGGCAGTGAACTTACTGTCTGAATTTCCGTACATGACAAGGACCGGAGAATCTTTCTCATATCCCGAATAGGAATATCCGAAAAGTCCGATCTGAGCGATTAGTGCGAGGACCATAAGAATGACCCCGAGTAGAGTGACACCTCTTAATTTCATTATTATCTTTCCTTCTTAACAAGTTCGTCGCCGAGTTCCCTGATATCTTCAGGTCCCAAGATCAAGATCAGGTCATCCTGTCCGACCAGCTCATCAAGTCTTTCGATTATATCTTCTTTCTTCTCGAAAAATTCCGAGTCACCGCCTCTTTTGTTGATCTCATTGGAGATATCCAGACTTGAGATCTCATGTGTGTTGATCTCACGGTCACTGAAGATCTCCGAGAACAATACCTTCTTGCAAGGCAAAAGCGATGTTACATAGTCTTCGAAGAGCATCTTTGTACGATTGAAAGTCAAAGGCTGGAACACGACCCACATATTCTTATGAGGCATGTGGCTCGCAGCTTCTATCGTAGCTCTGGCAGCCGCAGGATGGTGCGCATAATCTACGACGACTGTAGCCCCCCTATATGTTCCCTTTGTCGTATATCTTCCGTCTGCACCCTTAAATTCATTGAGTGCTTTAAGACAAGCCGCAGGCTCACCGCCGTTAAGAAGTGCACAGCAAAGTGCGATGAGGCTGTTGTCGATATTGTGTTTTCCCGGGATCTGAAGCTCTGCTCTTCCGATCTTGTTTCCCATGAACCATACATCGAACTGCGGAAGTCCGCCGTCATAGGAAATATTATCAGCTGCCATATCAGGCTCTTTTCCCGTATAAGCACATGCTTCACCCTTGATACCGCATGTATAGACCTTGAACATCTCCCTGCCTTCATTCTTCCACTTCTCGGAAGCGATCTTAAGGCTCTCAGCAGTATTCTTACAATGTCCGGTAACTACGACATTTCCGCCGTCACAGAGCTTATCAAGGAACAAAGCGAAAACATCGATTACATCCTGAAGCAAAGGATAACAGTCAACATGGTCGTGATCGATATTCGTGATGGCAGCAGTCGTAGATGAGAAATTAAGGAACGATCTTTTGAACTCGCATGCTTCAGATACGAGAAGATCTTTTCCCTTTCCAAGTCTGACTGTTCCGTTGAACGAATAGAAATCGGCACCGAGATGAACTGTCGGATCTTTTTTGCTCTCGAGGAGCATAAGGGATGTCATAGCTGTTGTTGTAGTCTTTCCGTGTGTACCGGAAATATTAATGACCGATCCGTAACTCTCGGTTATCATTCCGAGAAATTCTGATCTGTCAAACATCATGATGTTATTATCCATCGCATACTTAACTTCCTTATTCGTAGGAAGACAAGCTGCAGTCTTAACTATGTAGTCAGGCTGAAACTCGATTAGATTCTCCTCAACCTGGGAATCATAGACAGTGATCCCTTTTTCTTTCAGCATCTCCGTCCTCTCTGACGGATTCATGTCGGAGCCTCCGACCTTAAATCCGTAACCCTGAGCCAAAAGAGCAAGTCCGCTCATCGAGATACCGCCGATACCAATGAAATATATTTTTGAACCAGATTCGAGTTTATTCAAACCTCTTTGCATTAGATCACCTTCTTAAAAAATCGCATAGAAATAGTATTGCACAATATTTGAAATTAAAAAAGAAAAAATAAAAGGACTGTTCCATTGTTTACGGAACAGTCCTCAGATCTTAATCCAGATTATGTTGCCGGAGCAGGAGCTGCAGGTGCAACTGGAGTATCTCCGCCTTCCTTATCCTTATCGTCGGAAGGATTTGAATACTTAGCCTTCATCTCCTTTTCCTTCTGATGGATGGCAGTAAGATCACCGTTTGCGAGGTAGATCTCTTCGAACTCAGGACCGTCAACCTTGCTGACTTCGAGAAGACGGGATGCAAGACCTTCAACTATAGCACTCTTCTCGTGAAGGATCTGCTTTGTCTCTTCGTAGCAAGTATCGATTATGGATTTGATCTCCTCATCGATCTCAGCTGCAGTAACGTCTGAGTAAGGCTGTACCTGACCATAGGAACCGCCGATAAATACTTCATTGCTGTCATCGCCGAATACCATGTTCTTGAACTTATCAGAAAGACCAAAACGCTTGATCATGGATGTAGCAATGCGGTTACAATGCTGAAGGTCACTCGAAGCACCTGTACTTATGTCATCAAGGAAGATCTCTTCAGCTGCACGTCCGCCAAGTGATACCTTGATATCATCAAGAAGCATTCTCTTTGTGTGGAACTCCGTATCCTCGATCGGCTTATGAGAAGTAAATCCGCCTGCCTGTCCTACCGGAATGATCGTTACACGATCGACCTTGTCGGTAGTAGAGATAGCACGAAGAACGATAGCATGACCTGCTTCATGGTAAGCCGTAAGTTTCTTAGTCTTCTCAGACGGCTTCTTGGAGTTCTTCTCAGGACCCATCATTACTCTGTAGGTAGCATCGGAAACCTCAAGAGGAGTGATCTCTTTCTTGTTTCTTCTGGCTGCGAGAAGTGCAGCCTCGTTAAGAAGGTTGGAAAGATCAGCACCTGTAAATCCGACTGTTGCTCTTGCAACTTCCATAAGATCTACATCCTTGAGCGGCTTGCCCTTTGCATGGATCTTAAGGATGGCTTCTCTCTCATAAAGATCAGGCTCTGAAACATGAACTCTTCTGTCGAAACGTCCCGGACGGAGAAGTGCCGGATCCAAGACATCAGCTCTGTTTGTAGCTGCCATTACGATAACGTTTGTATTTGTATCAAAACCGTCCATCTCAACGAGGATCTGGTTGAGTGTCTGCTCACGCTCATCGTGTCCGCCGCCAAGACCTGAACCTCTTCTTCTACCTACTGCATCGATCTCATCGATAAAGATAACACTAGGAGCTGCTTTCTTAGCATCTGTGAAAAGGCTTCTTACACGGGATGCACCGACACCGACGAACATCTCAACGAAGTCGGAACCGGACATATGGAAGAACGGAACGCCTGCCTCACCTGCAACAGCTTTTGCAAGGAGTGTCTTACCTGTACCAGGAGGGCCTGAAAGAATAACGCCCTTCGGGATCTTCGCTCCGAGTTTTTTGTATTTCTCCGGATTTTTAAGGAAGTCTACCATCTCCTGGAGTTCTTCCTTCTCTTCGGCACAACCTGCAACATCGCCGAACTTGATCTTCATCTGATTTGCAGTAACGAGCTTAGCTCTGTTCTGACCGAAGTTAAATACTCCCTTGTCTCCGCCCTGTCTTGTAAGGAAGATGAAAAGTACTACCGAACCTACGACTGCGATTACGACTATAGTGTCAAGTACGATTCCCCAGTTAAACGGTTCCTCGTATTTGTAAGAATCGATCAAGCCTTCTGACTTTGCGACCTCGAGATATTCAATAAGCTCATCCGTACCTTCCTGAGGAACATCGAGGGACTTTGTAAGTTCCTTGCCGTCCTTCTTGTACTCGATGATGGCTGTTGTGCCGCGAAGAGTTACGTTCTTAACATCGTATTCCTCGGACTCGATGTAGCTATAAACATACTCGACCTTGTCCTTGGATGTATCTCTTCCGAAAATGCTGACAAACAATACACAAAGACCGATTATCAAGACCAGGTAAAAAAGAAGTCCTGATAAAGGCGGCATCTTTCTGTTGTTTGAACCGTTGTTGTCGCTCATTAATTACCTCCGTTCATGGATACGACGCAGATATCCTTAAGGTTTCTGAATTCTCCGTCATAATCCAAGCCATAACCAACAATAAATTTGTCAGGGATCGTGATCCCCTTATAATCAGCCTCGATCTCGTTAACACGTCTTTCAGGCTTATCAAAAGCCGTACAGATCTTGAGGCTCTTCGGATTTCTCTTAAGCAGGAGTTCCTTAAGACACTTGAGTGTGTAACCTGTGTCAATGATGTCCTCGACTATAAGAACGTTCTTGCCTTCGATATCGAAGGAGCAATCCTTCTTGATTGTCAGAACTCCGGTGGAAGTCTGTCCCTGGTAACTTGATACCTGCATGAAGTCGATTTTTACAGGCATCGTGAGATGTCTTATAAGATCAGCTGCGAAGATGAAGCTTCCTGTAAGGATACCGATGACCAGAAGTTCCTCGTCACCATAGTCCTTGTTGATCAGAGCAGCCGTATGTTCTACCATTGCTTTGATCTCGTTAGCTGAGATCATTACTTCTGAGACGTCAACTCCGTTCATGCTTCTACCTCCGTTAATCGTATTACCAGATACTTGGGTCTTCCCATATCTGACGAACCTTCAAGGAACTTATCCCTGGAGATATTGTCCGTAAATCCTATGGCATGTCCGACTCCAGGTATCCACAGGACCTCATCGCCTCTGACGACTCCGAGTATCAGATCTTTTACGGCGCCCGGCACTTTGTAAGATCCGAGGAGCTTATCGACCTTGGTCTTAAGGTCTGTTCCGGCACGCTTAAAAGTCATGTTCCTGTCGATCGGTCCGACACTCAGTTCTCCGAGAAGATCCGGTGTAAAAAACGGACAAAACCACGAATTAGTATTATACCTTATCGTCTCAATATTCTCAACGATTTCATAATTTATTTTAATAAAGGATTTGGGTAAAATTGTTGTATTTTCTGCATCCTCTATCGTCATAAAATCAGTTTTCTCTTCGAAAACAAGAATCCCCGACGATCTGACGGCGCGTTTTAGTCCGTCCTCAAGTTCCGACGCCCTGCAAAAACCCAGAACTTTGCCTGCAACAAAGGCTTTTCGAGAAAAAGGAAGATCGATGCTCCTTCCCGAAGGACCGTTATCGGTACAAAGGTCCAAAACGCTTTGAACGTGCTTTTGCTCAAAATCGACCAGATCCCCGAAAGTCTCCTTCCAAAGAGCCCTGATAAGCCTTGTTGATATAGCCCTGTGACAATTCTCGAAAACACTGATATCGACCACCAGGTGCTTCCTGTCAAGGCAGCTTTCAAGCTTCTCCGAGACAAGACCGTCAATAAGATCCATGTCATCACTTAAAAGCTTATAAGTCTCGAAAAGTGCCTCAGAAGGCTCTTTTACGGATACTTCCGAGATCTCGGGAAGGATCTTGTTACGCCAGATATTTCTTGTGCAGCAGTTCTCGGCATTGGTCACATCCTCGCAGTGAGGCTGTCCAAGGCTATCAAGAAAATCGAGGATTTCCTTTTTCGAGACGCAGAGGAAAGGCCTTACGACCCTGTCGCTTACGGCACGAGGTGACAAAAGTCCTTCAAGTCCGCTGCCCCTGAATACGTTCATGAGCATGGTCTCGGACAGGTCATCCTTATGATGGGCAAGGCAGATCACCGACTTTTGATCCTTTTGTTCTCCAAAAAGTTCAAAGGCGTATGATTCAAAGGCTTCATAGCGCAGGATCCTGCCGGTATCCTCTATCGATCTGGACCTGATCTTAGATTCTTCGCCAACGTCAAACTTATAGACTTTGCACGGGATATCAAGGCTTTTACAAAGATCTTCCACAAACTTCTGATCCCTGTCTGCGTCTTCGCGAAGACAGTGATTTACGTGAACAACATAGATATCTGAAGATGTGATCTGTGGAAGGACCCTTAAAAGTGCCACGGAATCAGCACCGCCCGAGCAACCAACGATCAAAGACCTCCCGTCGAAGATCTTGTTATCGGCTGAAAAACTACGGACCTTTTCAATAAATTCCATGTATCAGAACAAACCCTCCGGGAACTGATCCGATGTTTCCGCATCGTTAAACATCTCATCGTTGGCCACATTCTCAAGAGGAGCTTCATCTCCCGGCATAATAGGCTCCGGCTCATAATCAGGAGGCGGAACCTGCTCATAGTCTGCAGGAGGCATCGGCGGCATATCAGGAACTGCCGATTCGTCAGGATATGAGTAAGAAGCGGAAGCAGACTGCTGATCCTGCCTGTGCGGAGGTCTTGTTCCAGGCTGTTCCTGCGGCTCATTCTTATCAGGTTTCTCCATAAAGAGAGTCTTGGATCCGATCCACTTAAGGTAGATAGGTCCTGTACTTCCGTGACGGTTCTTGGCAACGATGATCCTCGCGGATTGTTCGTTAGGAACCTCGCCGTCCTTGTCATAGTAATTATCTCTGTCGATAAACCAAACGCTGTCGGCATCCTGCTCGATAGCACCAGAATCACGAAGATCAGAAAGCATAGGTGTATGGTCTTCTCTGGATTCAGGACCACGTGACAACTGTGAAAGCGCCAGGATAGGCACCTCAAGTTCTTTGGCCATAACCTTAAGGCTTCTCGAGATCTCAGTTACTTCGGCTTGTCTGGACATATTGGATCTTTGCTTATCAGGAAGGCTCATGAGCTGCAGATAGTCGATAATGACAAGTCCGAGCTTACCTTCAGCCTTCAATCTCTTACAGTCGGAGATCATCGATGCAGGATTTGCAACGGAAGTGTCATTAACGTAGATACTGAGTTCATTCAAGCTCTTGGTTCCTCTGTAAAGTTCCATGAGCTTATCTTCTTTAAAGTTCGCATACTGAAGATCTTTTGCCGTAAATTCTGTCCTCGATGCGATAATTCTGTTTCCAAGCTCCGTCTTACTCATCTCGAGAGAGAAGATACATACAGGAGTATTGAACAACGAAGCAGAATTAACTGCAATGTTGATTGCAAGAGCCGTCTTACCCATACCAGGTCTGGCGGCAAGGATGTTAAATGTTCCCGGACGGAGACCGCCAAGTTTAGCATCCAATCTGTTAAAACCTGTCTTGATAACACGACGTGACGTCTTACCTGTGGAAACGTTATAAATGTCGTTGATAGTTTTCTTAAGGATGTCCTTAAGAGATTCAAAACCTTCATCTTCCCTGGATTCGCGAAGCTGTGACAACTCATTGATAGCTGTATCAGCAATATCGGAAGCCGAGGACTCGCCATTCTTGGCCAAAGCTCCGATCTTGTCCAAGGTCTTGATAAGTTTTCTTCTGGAACTCGCGTCCTTGATGATCCTTACATAATCTTCTTTACTGGACGGAATGGCATATGTATCCGTAAGTCCCATTACATAGCTGTTTCCGCCTGCCTTCTGAAGAATACCGTCACTTTGAAGTTTCTTGATGATCGTATAAGGATCGATAGTCTGACTATCCTCATAAAGTTTGGATATAGTCAGAAATAAGATCTGGTGGCGCTGATCGTAAAAATCTTCCGGGAACAATCTGCTGCTTACGACATGATCCAACACGTCGGAGTTTTTAAGACACAACGACAAGAGAGCCTTCTCGCTCTCAATATCAAATGCGTTCTTCTTGGTATCATTACCGATCAGATTGTCATTAAGTTCACGATCTGCCACTTTTAACGGACCCCTTTACTCAGCCTCAACTTCAAGTACGATATCACAGGAAACTTCTGTGTGGAGCTTAACCTTAACTTCGTAAGTTCCGAGGTTCTTGATCTGTGACTTAAGTGTCAGATTCTTCTTATCGATATCATAGCCGGCCTTCTTAAGAACAGCAGATACATCCATTGCCGTGATAGCACCGTAGAGCTTTCCACCCTCACCTGTCTTTGCCTTAAGAACGAACTTCTGTCCGCCGAGCTTTTTGCCTGTTTCTTTTGCAGCCTCGAGTTCTCTTCTGGCATGTTCTGCCTGAGCACCCTTCTTCATCTTTACATCATTGAGATTTGCTGCTGAGTATTCACGTGCGACTTTCTGCTTAAGAAGGAAATTTCTTCCGTAGCCGTCGTTAACCTCTACTACATCATTAGCCTTTCCGAGGCCCTTTACATCTTTGAGAAGGATTACTTTCATTCCAACATACCCCCAAGAAAAAAATAAGGACGCCTTTTTAAAAGGCGCCCTGTAATTATATACTATTTTTCACTCAATTCCAAACCGAAAACGGTACACAGAATCAGTCTGCGATAAATGGAAGAAGTGCAAGGTGACGTGCACGCTTGATAGCAGTTGTGAGCTCTCTCTGGTGCTTAGCACATGTACCTGTCATTCTCTTAGGAAGGATCTTACCGCGCTCAGAAACGAACTTACGAAGCTTAGCTGCGTCCTTGTAATCAATAACTTCTACCTTCTCAGCGCAGAAAGAACATGTCTTTCTTCTGGAACGTCTTGGTCTCATGTTTCCGCCGAATTCACGACCTGCTTTAGGTGCTCTATTTTCAGCCATAAGTCTTAATCTCCTTTACTAGATCAAATGTCAAACGGCAATTCTCCATTGCCATCATCCTTTTCTTCGTAGATACTCACATCAATCGGAGCAGCAGGAGCCTTAGGAGCTTCAGGTGCCGGAGCACTTGAAGGAGCCGGAACCGGAGCCTGAGCTACAGGAGCGGATTCTCTGGAACCTGAGTTAGCGGAATCAGCAAACTCTGCCTCTTCAACTACTACCTCTGTAACATAACGCTTCTGTCCCTGATTATCATCGTATGTACGTGTCTGAAGACTTCCTACTACTGCGATCTTGCTTCCCTTACGGAAATAAGAACCGATAAAGCTAGCTGTCTGTCTCCATGCTACACAGTTGATGAAATCAGCCTGACGCTGTCCGTTGTTATCCTTAAACCTTCTGTCTACTGCAATAGAGAAATTGCAGAATGCAGTCTGGTTGGAAGTATTTCTTACTTCAGGATCTTTGGTCAATCTACCGATCAAAATTACTTTGTTCATTTAAAATTCCTCCGTGTCGTACGATCACTCGCCTACACGAACAACAAGGAAACGCATAACATTCTCAGTGATCTTAAGCTTACGCTCGATCTCTCTAGGGAATGTGTTCTCTGCTGAGAAATTGAAACAAAGGTAGTAACCCTCTTTCTGGTCATTGATCTCGTAAGCGAGCTTCTTTGTGCCGAGAACATCGAGAGTCTCAATTGTAGCGCCTTCTTCAACCTTAGCCTTAACTGCTTCGGTGAGAGCATTCAAACCCTCTTCTCCAACGCTTGGATTGAGAACAACTACCATCTCATACTTGTTTGCCATGATAATATTCACCTCCTCTTGGACTTAACGGCCCGTCACTTCCTGACGAGCAAGGATACTGTCACAATGACAGCGAATGTTAGGATAGCACAGCAATTGCAACTAAGTCAAGAAGTTTTGTCGCAATTTCCCCCGGGGCATATTAACCCTTATTGTTCGTATACATCCAAAATACTCTTCGCCTTATTGTAACTCATACCTCAACAAAATAAAACATTTGTTTCAAGACTATCAGGTCCTCATTATTCCCAGGTCCTTTAAAAGGTACGGGAACATTATCCTAATCCATGCTTCAAGAGCCTTGGCAGTGTGAGAATATGTACTTTCGTTCTCGCCTTCAGGATCCGGGATCGAAAGGGATATGACTCTTCCCTTATCGTCCTTCATTACCAGGCCTTTTGATGCGAGATAAGAAGCCATGGAGAATACTCTGCCCTCAAGATCAGGGAATGCCTTGAGTATCTCAACGGCCTGTTCGTCACGCATTGCTATGATGATGTCATTTCTGTCGTATACGGATGCACCGGCCTTGGTGGTCTTATGGAACGAAATGTCGTATCCGATCTCTTTAAGAGCATTGATCATCTTGCTGTCGGCATTTTCACCGTCAGTTGCATAGATGCCTGCTGATTCGGAATAAACTTCAGCTCCGACTTTTCTGTCATCTGAGAGACAATAAGGCTCTTCTGCTATAAGAAGTTTTCTGAAAATACTTTCGGCAGCGGCGCTTAATGCCCTGTTGTTCTTGCAGACGAAAAGGACGGATAAGGTAGCGACATTATCGTGGTCGTAGAGCTTCTCACGTTTTCGAGAAAAAGACTCGGATGAAACACCCTCGCCTTTCTTGCCTGCTGCCTTACGAAGGCGGTTCATGTAGGCTTCTTCCATGCCGTCGCCTTCAAAGCCTGCGGCAAGGATAAGGTCTACTTTCTGATCATCCAGGGTACGAAGGCCGTCGAAAAGACAGTGGGATGCGGAATACACATCGGATGCTTTGCCGTAGATAAAAAACTCGATATGAGACAGAAGGATGTTGTCCTTGAGCATCTCGAAAAGGTCCTTGACCTCTTTGCCGCAGAAGATACCGATCCTCTTAAACGGGTCAGAAGCAAGAGCCTCCTTAGCCCTCATGATGTAAGGCTTGGCTATCTCGAACAGAGCTCTTTGCTGTTCTTCGGTAAGTTCTTCATCTTTCTTGATCTTGATATCGACGCCCTTAGGAAAATCTATGATCTCCACATCCGCGGAAGGCGCGTAATGGCGGTACTTCATGCCCGGAGCCTTAGGAGCTTCGTTTCCTGTTACGGAAGTATGTTCGCCGGCTTTGAGAAGGCAAGCTTCCTCTATCTGAGCCTTGGTGATGGCACCCGGCCTTAGAACAACAGGAGTCTCACCTGTAGCATCGACAACTGTGGACTCAAGACCGAAATCACTCTCACCGCCGTCAACTATCGCATATATATATCCGTTCATATCATTCATTACGTGGGATGCCCTCGTCGGAGACGGACTTCCGGAAAGGTTGGCGGAAGGCGCTGCCACAGGACATTTACACAAGCTGATGAATTCGTTGGCAACTCTGTTTATAGGCATCCTGATGCCGACGGTATCAAGACCTGCCGTTACGTTCGAAGGAATCTTGTCCGACTTTTTCATGATGACTGTAATCGGTCCCGGCATAAAAGCATCTATAAGTTTCTGAGCTATAGGTGTTATCTCGGAAACGAGATCTTTGATCTGACCCTTGTTATCGATATGCACGATAAGAGGGTTATCTCCGGGTCTTCCCTTCGCTTCAAATATCTTATCGACAGCCTCTGCGTCAAGAGCGTTGGCACCCAATCCGTAAACGGTCTCTGTCGGGAAAGCCACTACTTCACCAGCGTTAAGGTGCTCGGCGGCATCCTTAAGACCTTCTTTGTCGTTATTTTTTATAAGTTTCGTATGTTCGTATTTTTTTATCCTGTCCATCATTAATCCTCGTCCGATGCCTGTCCTAAACTGTCGGAAGCAGCTGCTACCGTCAGACTGTTTATGATCTCATCAAGGTCTCCTGCCAAGATCTCCTCGAGCTTGTAAAGCGTAAGTCCGATCCTGTGATCCGATACTCGGCCCTGATGATAGTTATATGTTCTTATCCTCTCGGATCTGTCACCTGTTCCCACCTGTGACCTTCTCTCGGAATCCTCTTTGTCCTTGGCACTGGAATTAGCCATCTCCCAAAGTCGGCTCTGAAGTACTGCCATGGCTTTGTCCTTGTTCTTGTACTGGCTTCGTTCATCCTGACACTGCACCACAAGACCTGTCGGAAGGTGCGTGATCCTTATGGCGGAATCCGTTCTGTTGACGTGCTGTCCGCCGGCACCTGATGCTCTGTATCTGTCGATCCTTAAGTCTTCCGGATTAATGACGACATCCGTTGCCTCTGCCTCAGGAAGTACTGCGACCGTAGCGGTTGAAGTATGTATCCTTCCGCCTGACTCCGTTACCGGAACTCGCTGTACCCTGTGAACACCGCTTTCGAACTTAAACTTACTATACGCACCTTTTCCCTTGATCTCGAAAACGATCTCTTTGATTCCTCCGAGATCAGTTGCATTAAGATCGATGATCTCCGTATCGAAGCCCTTTCTCATGCAGTAACCTTTGTACATCTTAAACAATGTATCTGCGAAAAGGGCCGCTTCTTCACCGCCCGCTCCCGCTCTGATCTCCATGATAACGTTCCTGTCATCTCTCGGATCTTTATCCGCAAGAAGGACCATGAGTTCTTCTTCAAGTATCTCCGATCTTTTCTTGGCATCATTTAATTCCTGTGTGTAAAGTTCGTGAAGTTCGCGGTCCTCAGGGATACTGAGCATCTCGAGTGCTTCTTCGATCGTTTTCTGACACTCGTCGTATTCCCTTATCTTTGTGACCTTATCCTCAAGTTCGCCCATCTCCTTATTGAGGGCGAGATATCTTTGCGTATCCGATGTAATGGACGGATCACCCATAGATGACATTATCTCATCATAACGCGCTACTATAGCTGAAGTCTTTTCTCTGTCTATTGCCATGTTCCTGCTCCCGAAAAATAATCATAGTTATATTCGAAAGCCTTGCTAATGAGTACTTTCAGAAGTCTCAGCCGCTGAATCCGTAAACTCATAAGCGTTAATCAGGTACTCCATGAATTCCTGTGCAAATTCAGGCGAATCAACATTCTTCATGCTGTCTGAACTAAAGATATCATCATGATATACACCATCCTCAAATATCATGGAAGTATATTTTATGGATGGGCCCGTAGCCATATAAAGAGATGCTCTGTATTCGTCAACCGCATCTTTTCCGAGAAGAATGAGCTTAGTGCCGCTTTCTTCCATACACCTTAAGATATAACCTCTTTCCTCATCGGTAAGGCCTGTCTTGGTAACAACGATAACTGAGTATGTCGGGCATTCCTGGTCGATCCTGATACGCTCATATTCCATCTTTTTATCTACAAGTTCCGATGACTGAATATATCTGTATGACAGAGGAAGATTTTCCTCCTTGACGCTGTATACCTGAACAAAATTAACGTCCTTAAGTCTTGAAGGGCAGTCACCGATCCAGTAGATCTTCAAGTCCTGAGAAGCCAGCTGCTCTTTAAGTTCTGTGATGTTGTCCTTTTTCGATGTCTTCTTAAGTCCGTCGAAGAGGGAATCTGAGAAGAACACAAAAACGAGCAGAGCCAGTGCCGCTACTGCCAATATACCGATATAAACTAAAAAATTCCCTTTTTTCATTTCCCTGTTCCCAATAATGTAATAAAGATATTGTATAGTACATCATTAAAAATTCAATTCAAAAATCAATTAACCGAATAATTATGTAACATTATAAAAAGAGTAAAAATATTCGCGATTTTTCTCATCTTTTTCACTTTTTGGGCGTGCATTTTTTCGAATATTGCTTATATAATTATAAAGTGCATTTTGGCGCATACATTTTTCGAAAGGGGTCAAACACATGATCAAAACACATGAAGTTGAACAGATGACTTGCGTAGCTAAAGGCTGCAATCATGGACCTGCTCCTATTCCTGAAGAAGGAAAGTGGATACAGGCAAAAGAAATTAAAGATATCTCCGGTTACACACACGGTATCGGCTGGTGTGCACCACAGCAGGGTACTTGTAAGCTTTCCCTCAACATTAAGGAAGGCGTTATCCAGGAAGCTTTGGTAGAGACAATCGGTTGTACAGGTATGACTCACTCTGCGGCTATGGCCGGTGAGATCCTCCCTGGTAAGACGATCCTCGAAGCTTTGAACACAGACCTCGTTTGCGATGCTATCAACACAGCAATGCGTGAACTCTTCCTCCAGATCGTTTACGGACGTTCCCAGTCTGCTTTCTCTGAGGGTGGTCTTTCCATCGGTGCAGGTCTTGAGGACCTCGGTAAGGGACTTCGTTCCCAGACAGGTACTATCTTCTCCACACTCGAGAAGGGACCTCGTTACCTCGAGCTCACAGAAGGTTACATCCTCAAGCTCGCTTTGGACAAAGACGATCAGATCATCGGTTACCAGTTCCTTAAGATCGGACCTATGCTCGATCAGATCAAGAACGGTAAGGATGCTAACGAAGCATACAAAGACAACATCGGTACTTACGGCAGATTCTCTGAAGCTGCTCGTTACATCGATCCACGTAAAGAGTAATCAGAGGAAGGAGATTATATAATATGGCATTGTTTGAAAGCTATGACAGAAGAATAGATCAGATCAACAAGGCTCTTAACGATAATGGTATTTCCTCTATCGAAGAAGCAAAGAAGATCTGCGACGAGAAGGGCATCGACCCTTATAAGATCTGCGAAAGCACACAGAATATCTGCTTTGAGAATGCAAAGTGGGCTTATGTTGTAGGTGCTGCTATCGCTATCAAGAAGGGCTGCACAAAGGCAGCTGACGCTGCTGAGGCAATCGGTATCGGTCTCCAGGCTTTCTGTATCCCAGGTACAGTTGCTGACGATCGTAAGGTTGGTCTTGGTCACGGTAACCTCGCTGCTATGCTCCTCAGAGAAGAGACAGAGTGCTTCGCATTCCTCGCAGGCCACGAGTCTTTCGCAGCTGCTGAGGGTGCTATCAAGATCGCAGAGATGGCTAACAAAGTTCGTGTAAAGCCTCTCCGTGTTATCCTTAACGGTCTTGGTAAGGACGCAGCATTCATCATTTCCCGTATCAACGGATTTACTTATGTTCAGACACAGTTCGACTACTATTCAGGCGAGCTTAAGATCGTTAAAGAGACACCATACTCTGACGGACCACGTGCAAAGGTTCGCTGCTACGGTGCAGACGACGTTCGTGAGGGCGTTGCTATTCTCTGGAGCGAGAACGTAGACGTTTCCATCACAGGTAACTCTACAAACCCAACAAGATTCCAGCACCCAGTTGCAGGCACATACAAGAAGGAAAGAGTTGCTGCAGGCAAGAAGTACTTCTCAGTTGCTTCCGGTGGTGGTACAGGCCGTACACTTCACCCTGACAACATGGCTGCAGGTCCTGCTTCCTATGGTATGACAGACACAATGGGCCGTATGCACTCTGACGCTCAGTTCGCAGGTTCTTCTTCTGTTCCTGCTCACGTTGAGATGATGGGCTTCCTCGGTATGGGTAACAACCCTATGGTTGGTGCTTCCGTTGCTGTAGCTGTTGCAGTTGAGGAATGCATGAATAAATAAGTTTTGATCATGCTTATTAAATAGATATTTAGAAGGCTGCCTTATGGGCAGCCTTCTTTTTTGCCCGGCGCAAATCGTTTCACGCAAAATAGCAATAAACATGCGCGAAACAAGAGCGAAACAAACAAATATTGCGGATTTTTATACACTTCTTGCTAACTTAACGATTTTTACTTGAAGATTTGTATGCTAGTGATAGATTAATATCAATATGTAGCGCTTT
The DNA here is from genome assembly GCA_024699245.1 of Clostridia bacterium. Taxonomy (GTDB): domain Bacteria; phylum Bacillota; class Clostridia; order Saccharofermentanales; family Saccharofermentanaceae; genus Saccharofermentans. The sequence continues at coordinate 18,239 of JAILPW010000015.1, forward strand.
TATAAAAGGAGACCTTATGAGCAAGGCTGAACAGAACAAACCATTAGTTAAGCATATTTACACAGCTGATCCATCAGCTCATGTGTTTAACGGAAAGATATATGTTTATCCGTCTCACGATCTCAATGTTGAAGTTACTGATAACGACAACGGCGATCAGTATGTGATGGAAGATTATCATGTATTGGAAATGGATTCTGTAACATCCGAGGTTGTTGATTGCGGCGAAGTTCTCAACATGAGAGAAGTACCGTGGGTAAGCAAGCAGATGTGGGCACCTGATTGTGCATACAAGAACGGCAAGTATTACCTCTACTTCCCAGCTAAGGACAAAGACGGAATCTTCAGGATCGGAGTAGCTACCAGCGATACACCTGGCGGAAAGTTTACGCCTGAAGCTGAGCCTATCAAGGGTTCATTCAGTATCGATCCTTGTTCATTCGTTGATGACGACGGACGTGCTTATCTCGTAACAGGCGGTCTTTGGGGCGGTCAGCTCGAGAAGTGGCAGACAGGTTCCTTCGTAATGGGTGATCCTGATATGATCCCTGGTTCTGACGGACCTAAGGGTGATGAGCCTGCACTTGGTCCATGTGTCGGAGAACTTACTGATGATATGCTTCAGTATAAGGAAGCTCCTAAGCATGTACAGATCCTTGATGAGAACGGCGAGCCTATCAAGGCTTGTGACGAGAAGAGAAGATACTTCGAAGGTCCTTGGATGCACAAGTACAATGGTAAGTACTATCTCTCATATTCAACAGGTACAACCTGTTACATCGTTTATGCAACAAGTGACAGTCCGTTCGGACCATTCACATATCAGGGTAAGATCCTTGAGCCGGTAATCGGTTGGACTACTCACCATTCCATCGTCGAGGTTGACGGAAAGTGGTATCTTTTCTATCACGACTCTTCCCTCTCCGGCGGAATCAACAGCAAGAGATGCGTCAAGTTCAGAGAACTTAACTACGATGCAGACGGAAAGATCATTACGATGAATCCGTACGATAATTAATTTAGTTTGTAAATGCCTCACATAATAATTTGCCCTAAGGAACTCCTAATTTATTAGGAGTTTCTTTCTGTCTGGGGAAAATTAAGAAAAGAGGATTATTTATCTTTGCCGAGAAATGTAGGCTCTGTCTTTGAGTACATTATCTTCTGGGAAGTATAGATACTCTTATAGCCTGAGATCAGATATGTGATTGCAACAACAATAAGATAATATGGAGCTTTGGTAAACGAAAACATCTCACATGCAATTATCAACGAAGCCAAAGGACAGTTCGTAACACCGCAGAAGACACCAACAAGTCCGAGCGAAGCACAGAACTCGGGACTGAATCCCACAAGATGACCGAAGGCAGCACCGAATGTTGCTCCTACAAAGAATGACGGTACGATCTCACCGCCTTTAAATCCGATACTCAGTGTAATGACCGTAAAGATGATCTTAAGGATAAATGCGTACGGAACTGCCTCACCGCTTTCTACTGCCTTAACGATAACAGATCCTCCGACACCGTTATAATCTGTTCCGAATATAAGTGTAAGTCCAATGAGGACTGCACTTCCAAGAAGAACTCTTAAGTACTTGTTCTTAATGAGCTTATCAAGTCCGTGATGAGTCGAATGCAAAGCCTGACAGAATACGATACTTAAAAGCGCACTTAAAACTGCCAGCACGACCGTAACGATAACTCCCTTGATCGTGAATGATCCGATATCAGGAAGAACGTACTGATGCGCAGTAACACCGCACAGCAAAGCTACCTCGTGAGCAACAAGAGATGATACGACGCAAGGAACCAAAGCGGAATAATACATAACTCCGACACTTGCTACCTCCATCGGGAATAATACTGCTGCAAGAGGTACACCGAACACCGCTGAGAATGCTGCGGACATGCCGCACATGATAAGTGTTACTCTGTCTTTTTCCTTGAACCTGAATACTCTGCTTATGGATTCACCGAGAGAGCCTCCGAACTGCAGTGCAGCTCCTTCCCTTCCTGAGGAACCTCCGACAAGATGAGTAAGGATCGTTGAAATGATTATGAGAGGAGCAGTCCTGAACTTGATCTGTTCCTTACTCCTTATGGCTTCCAAAACGACATTAGTTCCGCTGTCCTTGTCTTTTCCTGCGATCTGATAAAGAAATACGCAGATAAGACCTGCTACCGGCATGAAATAAAGGATGAACGGATAGTCATTTCGAAGGTTTGTAGCAAGATCTATTCCCTTGACCATAAGTACGCCGACAAGGCCAACGATCACTCCCGTGAAGCTCGCGAGGATCAACCATTTGGCAAGAGAGATAAAACCTGTTAAAAGGGTCTTCCCTTCTTTTTTCGCATCATCCTTGAAAGACATAACACCCGTCCTTAAAAATATGAATCATCTTATTATAATAGGACGTTTTCGAAAAAAAGCAAATCAATCGTCTTTTTTCTGGCCTTTGACGATTTTGATATAATTCCTTGATGCGAGGATACCGATGAAGAAATACAAAACGATAGCAACTATGGTCGAAAACACGGTAAGGTACTGGAATGATCTTTGAACGTATGGGTTAACGGTCTTGATGACACCGATTACATAACGCTCGCTGAAAAGAGCATGGAATGCGGCAAGCGCGATCGGAAGGATAAGAGAAAAGGTCATCTGGATGTAAACAGTCCTGTTGATGAGTTTGTCATCCATGCCGAGCTTTCTCATGACTTCATAATTCGGAGCATCCTCGATACCCTCAAACAGGTTCTTGTAATAGAGAGTCACCGAAACCATTATGATGAACAAAAACAGGATTATCGTACAAAGGAACGTCAGACCCTTGTAAAGGCCGATAAACTCCATGGCTTCTCCGGTAGAAGAACGGGTATTGGAGATACCTGCGATACCTGATACTGCTATATAAGCACGATACTGAGCCTCATAGGTACCGTCAACATCGACTATGTAGATCGTAGTTCTCTTAAATGTCTCTTCGAAGCTCTCCTTCTCTTCTTCGATCCTTTGTTTGTCGGCCCATAAAGCAACATCTCCTCCTTTGATGACAGATACATATCTGACATCATTGGAAAGATAATAATCAAGAAGCATATCTATATCACCCGGATATATAAGAAGGTTTCCGCTTCCGTATACGGATTCAAGCTTAGCAGAAGAATCAAGATTCACGAGTTTATGTTCTGTTCCGTCCATATCATGAAAGCTATTTACCTTATCTTTGGCGATCAATCCGAATTCACTGTTGTCTATGTCAGGATCGATATCTGTCAGAGCAGAATATGATGCCTCATCAATGATGTAGATCATATCCAGATCATCAACATTCTTTACCGTGGCATTCTCGACTATTCGTCCTGACTGAATACGGATCAGCAACGGAAGTGCATCATAAACACCCTGGGTCCTGCTCGAATTATTCGTGTAATCATCAAGATAAGTCATGAGAGTCTGCGCGCCCTCATCATCCGTTACTTCCAACGTAAAAGATTCGGGAACGATCGTCGCGAGGTAATCATCAGCTGATGTAATGAATGTGAGAAGTGCAGCCGTAAGTATGATCGCCAAAGTTGAAAGGATACATATGGTCCCGAGTCCGATCGCACTTCTTCTCATCCTGTAGGCAAGAGTCGAAAGGTTGATGAAGCTGAGCTTACGATAAAAGAACCATTTAAACTTCTTGATGGAAGAAAGGACCGCTACACTTCCGAAGACGAATATCAGATAAGTAGCAACTACTATCAGTATCGAAGCAAATACAAATTTCTTGGTGGTATCGCCCATGAATGTTCTGATCCTGAGATCAGGAGGGATGGAAGATTCGAGTTTATATGCAACCACAAGTATCGCCACTCCGAGGATAGCAAAGAAAAGATATAGCTTACCTTTCTTCTCGCCTTTGGAACCTGATTTCATGTACTCGACAGGTTTTAAGACATAAAGCATGATTATCTGTATAACGGAGATGATCGCGTATACAGCTGCATATGAAGCTAGAACTATCAATACCGCAATGAAACTGAATGTCAGCCTGTAATTGATCTCGCCGCCCATGTACTTGATGAGCGACAGTTGGATGAGCTTATAAAATACTACGCCGCCGACTATGCCTATGACGGAACCCGCGATCGACAGGATGATGTTTTCGATAAATATGATCTTAAGAAGGTGTTTCTTCTCCATTCCGAGAACGTTAAGGACCGCATACTCCTTGTTCCTGCCGCGGGTCACGAAGAAACTTATGTAGATATTGAAGATCATCGACAGGAGGAAGAATACTATGGAGCCGATCTTGGAAAGGATGACCAGTGCCTGACCGCCGAACATGGCGGAGGTATCCTGATCCAAAGAAAGCGAGATAAGGATATACAGGACCATACCCATGATGGCTGTAGAAAAGATATACGGTATGTAGACGATCCTTTTTTTGGAGATCGCATTGACGGCTATCTTGAAGTAGACGTTTCTCATTTATCTTCCACCGAGTAACACCTGAAGTGAATCGGAAATCCTGTTATAAAATTCGTGATTGCTGAGATCACCTCTGTAAAGCTGATGGTATACCTCACCGTCCTTGATGAAGAGAACGCGCGAAGCGTGGCTGGCAGCCTTAACAGAGTGAGTAACCAGAAGAATGGTCTGGCCGGACGCATGAAGTTCTTCCAAAAGATGAAGGACCTCACCTGTTGATTTGGAATCCAGGGAACCTGTCGGCTCATCTGCCAAAAGGAGCTTCGGCTTCATTACAACGGCACGGCAGCATGCTGCACGCTGCTTCTCACCGCCCGATACCTCGTAAGGGTATTTGTCGAGGATCTCTTTGATGCCGAGCTTACCTGCCAAAGGGATAACAATGTCATCGATCTCCTTGGACTTATGGTCATCCAGGACCAGAGGAAGTCTTATATTGTCACCTATCGAAAACGTGTCCAGGAGATTAAATTCCTGAAATACAAAACCGAATTCCCTTCTTCTGAATTCAGCGAGTTTATGCTCCTTAATGTCTTTGATGTTCGTTCCGTTAAGGAAGATATCACCAGATGTGGCATCGTCCATTGCTGCGATGATGTTAAGGAGTGTGGTCTTACCTGAACCGGACTCACCCATGATCGCGACAAACTCTCCTTCTTCAACGGTCATGTTGACATCGGAAAGAGCTACGACCTTGTTTCCGGAAAATCTCGTTGAGTATATTTTTCTGACGTTTTTGACTTCAAGCAGTGACATATGATACCTCCAATATCATATTACTTGAAAAGTACCTGTTTTGTAATAGATTTTCATTACAAAGAAGGGATTAATATAACAAATTTGTAAGTATGATCGTCGCACGAATAGTACCTTTTTACGGATATTATAACCACGAATAAAAAAGCATCTGTAACAATGTTACAGATGCCTTAGTTTCAGTGTTTATCGAGATCTTGCAGATTGTGAGATCCTCTTAAGATCTACTACATTATCGCCTACCTCGATATGATGCTTTTTAAGAAAATCGGAAAATCCCGGAAGATTTTCAGGCTGGACCACAAGTCCCGGATAATGAGCGTCGCAACCGATAACGAATCTGGATTCCATCTTGCTTGCCAAGTCAAAGAATTGATCGTTAGGATATATCCTCTTGTCGATAAAGCCGTACATGTTTACCTCGAGCGGAAGATCAAGATCGTTGGCAGCTGTAATAAGTCTTTCCATGTGCTTGAGATATGTCTTGGAATCACCAAGGAAATTTATAAGATCAGGATGAGCCAGGTAACTGAAAAGTCCTGTCTTCATTCCCTCGATAGTGAAATCAACGTAATCCTTCAGAACCTTCTCGTCCGTTGTAGGAGCACCTTCATAAACACCTTGTACTTCATCAGGTACGAAGTGCTGACCCTGGATAAGATAATCAACAGGATACTTAGTGATCTCGTTCATCATCTTGTCGAAATACTTAAGAGAAAACTCAACTTCATAACCGATAAGGATATCGATAGTATCTTCGTACTCTTCCCTCAAAGAAAGCAGAGTTTGAACATAATCCTCGATCTGGGACTGATCCATTCTGATGTTGGACTTATAAGGCATCGGAACATGATCTGAAAATCCGAGTACACCAAAACCCTCTCGGATCGCCTGCTCGATATATTCGCGCTCGGTTCCGACAGCGTGGTGACATCTGGTTGTGTGTGTATGATAATTTGCCCTCATTTTTGTACTCTCACACTCGTATTCCAAGCAAGAATTATAGCACCAAAAAAAAATGAGCCTGTCACATTCGTAACGTTTTTTGCAAATCCTTTGGATTTATTGAGAATTTTAGATCAATGCGTAATATCGCCGACTTCAGCGCCCAGATAATCGACCAGATCCTGTGCCTTCATCCTGATCTGAAGACCCCTCTGGCCGCCGCTTACGGAAACGTCATCGACAAGAAGTATCATCTCGTCAAAGAATGTCTTATATTTCTTCTTCATTCCGACAGGAGAGCAGCCGCCTCTTATATATCCCGTGAGATTCAATATCTCCTTAACAGGGATCATGTCGATCTTCTTCTCACCTGCAAGTTTGGCAGCTTTCTTAAGATCCAATTCATCATCGACCGACAGACAGAAAACGTAGATATTCTTGCTGTCTGCGCGTGTCACCAAAGTCTTAAAGACTTCCTCATAAGGAAGGTTCAAAAAGTCTGCCACATGATGGCCGTCCAGGTCGTTCTCGTCATATTCATATTCGAGAGCCGTATACTCGATCCCTGCCGCAGTAAGCTCTCTCATCGCATTAGTCTTCTTAATCTCTGACATCCAGATCCTCCTTCTCGAAAAAGATCGTCGCATTCGTTCCTTTTCCGAGTTCTGATTCTATCTTCACATCAAAATTGATAAGGTCGCAGGCACGCTTAACAAGATAAAGTCCGATACCCGTCGACTTCTTGTGAGTCCTTCCGTTATATCCCGTATATCCCTTCTCGAAAATACGCGGCAGATCCTCGGAACTTATTCCGATACCCTGATCTTTTATGCTTACATGATCTTCCGTAAGCTCGATAGTAATACTTCCCTTCTTGGAATACTTAAGCGCATTGGACAAAAGCTGCCCCAAGATAAACGATATCCACTTCTCGTCAGTTATGATACTGATCGGCTTTGATTCGTAAACGATATTAATGCCTCTTCCGATAAACTGAGAAGAAAACTTACGAAGAAGCTGCTTAACAACATAATCCATATCGACCTTATCGAAGACCAGATCGTTTACTTCAGAATCAAGTCTCAAGAAGTTAAGTACCATGTCAACGTAATCATTGATATCAGTCACCGCATTTTTGATATCCACGCGGTTATCATCGTCCGGCATATTCTCCGCTACAAGACTTATGGCTGAGATAGGAGTCTTGATCTGGTGAGCCCAGATGGTAAAGTAATCGACTGTTTCTTCGTAGCGGCCGGCATCCTTTTCAACGACGGCTCTCTTATATTCGTATTCGCGGTTAAGAAGTCTTACGTATTCACTTTCGATCCAATCAGAAGGCGTGAAATCCGTGTACGGAATATTCTCATCTTCAAGCGATCTTAAAAGCTTGGCCTTACGTGAGAAACGAAGATAATCAAGAAATCCCGCTACAAGAAGGACAAAAGCCCACATGGATAATGCGAACAATATGATCACCAGGTTGACGTTAAAAAGCCAAAATACGAGCGTCAGGAATGCGAAGATACTCACATTCATGAGGATTATCCATCGTTTGGACTTTATGTAACGCCAAAGGTCACTCAATTATGTAGCCCTGGCCTTTCTTTGTCGTGATGAAGTCACTAAGACCGACTGCTTCGAGCTTTTTGCGAAGTCTGTTAACGTTAACGTTAAGAGTATTTTCATCGACAAAGCATTCGTCATCCCAGAGCTTTTCCATAAGCTTCTTTCTGGATACGATAGTTGATTTATCAGCAAGAAGAACAGCAAGGATCTTGTTCTCGTTCTTAGTAAGTTCCACTCTCTCACTGTTGTAGTTAAGAACTGACTCTGCAGGAACGAAGATAGCTCCCTTGTGCTCGATAAGGTTCGAATTAGGACCGAAATCATAAGCTCGTCTTAAAACGGCATTGATCTTGGCAGTCAATACTTCAAGGCTGAACGGCTTCGCGATAAAATCGTCTCCGCCCATATTCATAGCCATAACCTGGTTCATATTATCTGAAGCTGAAGATACGAAAATAACCGGTACCCTTGATACTTCACGTATCTTTGTACATCTGAAAAAACCGTTGTAAAAAGGAAGGTTAACATCCAACAAAACTAGATCCGGCTTAAACTTGGTAAAGTCTCCCATTACATTCTCGAGATCTGAATCGATAGCAACTTCGAAGCCCCACTTCTCGATATGGAGCTTCATCTGCTTGGCGATGACTTCATCATCCTCAACTATAAAAATCCTATACATACGTCCCTGTTCCTTTTGTAAATATAATATAATTAAACCACACCTTATGCTAAAATGCTTGTAAATTTAAAATGACAATATAAGGAGCAGACTATGCCATCAGGAAATTATCCGGAACATGACATTAATCAGGTCTTCGATTATATGAGCGGAGTTCTCCTTCACGGAGACACGGCAGAGAACGCATTGGACGAGATGACCTTCATCAACCGTCTTTTCGCGGCACTTCCTGCTGAAGCAGTAGAATACGGAATGCAGTTTCTGCACGGCAACAGGGATCTTCCGTCATCCTGTGACGAGATCATGCCACTTTACATAAGATTCGTTAACCTCGTTGAGTACTGCGAGACCATTGAAAGATTAAGAGATATCCCGTCCAATCCTACAACAGAGCAGATCATGGAAAGAGTAAAGATGAACTCTTCTTTGGACGAACTCGAAAAGCCGTTCTGCAAACCTCTTTTGGGCTTCGCATATAATAAAGAGATCCCTAATGATTCCATCGATCCGAACAACATCAAGGCTGAAGAGGAACCGTCTGAAGATGAGACCAAAAAAGGAAAGGGACTTCATCTGATGAATTCCTGCGCTCCTGTTCTGGTCTGTAAAGACGTTATCCAGACTGCATGTTTTTATGAGAATTATCTCGGATTTGAATCACTTCATCTTGACGATGAATCCATGCCTCATATCCGAATTGCCAGAGACAATGTCGAGTTTATCTTAGTAGAGAAAAAGACTCCGAATGATCTCATTACGATGCGTGATTATTTCGGCATTCCGTATGATCTTTATATCTACGTAAGTGAACCGATGCTCCTTCAAAATGAGCTCATAACAGCTGGTGTCACGATAATCAAGGGATTATCAGACGCGGGCGATAAAGCAGATATCAATCGTGAGTTTGTTTTCGAGGATCTGGACGGAAGACACGTCTGCGTATCCCAAAGAGAAGTGTTCTGATATCACTCGTCCTTTTTCTTGACGGCGACGGTAGATTTCTCGAGAGATGGTCTCGGAAGAACGATATCGTGACCGCAGCCTGAGCAACGAAGTTTCACTTCGGCACCGACTCGCATGACAAGCCAATCCTTGCTGCCGCAAGGGTGGGCTTTTTTCATTGTGACCATGTCACCTTCTTCGTACTTGTACAAAAAGAACTTATTAGCCATAAGTACCTCATTAAAGCGATTATTTATTGAATGCGATCTTGGCGAAGTTATAGATACCGAGGTACCAGATCGGCCAGTCGTGGCCGCCCGGCTCCTCCTGCCATGTGAAGTTCTCGTTAGAGATCTTATCGCAAATGTTCGGCAGCTCCTTAGCTGCGTTACTGGCACTGTAATATGCGCCATAATCTTCTGTTCCGCAGATATTGTAGAAATAGTCTACTGTGTATTCGGAATTATTGATCGTCTCAGCAGTTACGGAAGCTACATTTGATGTAGGAGCAGCCGAGAAAGCACCGAACCATGAGAACAGATCAAGACACTCACCGATACCGATGTTGATGGTCTGCATACCGCCCATGGAAAAACCTGCCATTGCTCTGTGCTCACGTGTGGCCGAAAGGTCATAACCGTCAGATGAGAAATCGGCATATGTAGCATAATTCTCATCGATATAAGGGATAAGATCATTACGGAGCTCATAACCGAATTTATTGTAAGAATCCGCTTCCCCATAGTTCTTGCAGCCAAGTGCTCTACCATTAGGTGTTACAACGATCACAGGATCAATGTCGCCGTTACCGATAAGGTTATCGAAGATGAACTTAAGTTTGGAATCATCGAGATCAAGTCCCCACTCGTAATCTTTACCGCCGGTGCCGTGCATCAGATAGATTACGTTGTACTGACCTTCGGGATCATAGCCTGCAGGAAGATATACGAATGCACTCTTCTCACAGCCTTCACCGTCTCCGATATAGTCTTTTGCAGTATAAGTGATCTCCTCTACTGTTCCTGTCTCTCCGCCCTTGTAAGACATTGTGTAGTCTGTAGGGATCTCGGATTCAAGTTTAACAGACGGCGCATGAGATCCGCAGCTGCAAAGAAGACCTGTTAGGACCAAAGCAGATGTCAATGTTAATATCTGTTTTTTCATATTTATGCCACCTCCTTTGTACTTGTACAAAAAGAACTTATTAGCCATAAGTACCTCATCGGGGAACTGTATGGAATATATTTTATCACTGCATATCTTTTTCGAAAATAAAAAAGGGCCGTAAGGAATAACTCACTTACGACCCGGGGTGCCTGATTAAGCAATTATTTATTGAAAGCGATCTTGGCGAAGTTATAGATACCGAGGTACCAGATCGGCCAGTCGTGACCGCCTTCCTGCTGCTGCCATGTGAAGTTCTCGTTAGGGATCATCTTGTCGCAGATGTCCGGAAGAGTCTTGGCTGCATTGCTTGCACTGGAATATGCGATGTCATCTTCTGTTCCGCAAATATTGTAGAAATAGTCTACTGTGTATTCGGAATCATTGATGGTTGCTGCTGTTACGGAAGCTGCATTGGATGTCGGTGCAGCTGAGAAAGCACCAAACCATGAGAACAGATCCATGCACTCACCGATACCGATGTTGATGGTCTGCATACCGCCCATGGAAAGACCTGCCATTGCTCTGTGCTCACGTGTGGCACTGAGGTCATAACCGTCAGCGGAGAACTCTGCATATGTAGCGTAATTCTCTTCGATATACGGGATAAGGTCATTACGAAGTTCATATCCGAAGTTATAGAAAGAATCCATGTCCTGATCGTGCTTGCAGCCGAGTGCTTTACCGTTAGGAGTTACAACGATCACAGGATCGATGTCGCCGTTACCGATAAGGTTATCAAAGATGAACTTAAGTTCTGAAGCTTCGAGGTTAAGTCCCCACTCGTACTCGTTTCCGCCGATGCCATGCATCAGATAGATTACATTGTACTGACCCTCAGGATCGTAGCCTGCAGGAAGATATACGAATGCACTCTTCTCACAGCCTTCACCGTCTCCGATATAGTCCTTTGCTGTATATGTGATCTTCTCTACTGTTCCTGACTCGCCGCCCTTGAAAGACATCGTGTAGTCCGTTGGGATCTCAGATTCGTAGTTATAAACGATCTCTTCCTTGGTTGTCTCGGTCGTTGCTTCTGTTGTCTCTTCGGATGTTGCTTCGGAAGCTGTCGTATCGGAAGTCGGTTCAACGATCGGCTCATAAGATCCGCAGCTGCAAAGAAGTCCGGTTAAGACCAAAGCAGATGTCAGTGTTAGTATCAGTTTTTTCATGTTTATGTCACCTTCTTTGTTTTTGGCATAGGGACATTATATATTTTCGAGAGGGAATATTATACTGAAAAAACCAACTAAAACACCCTACAAACTCTCTGTCAGTTCTCGGTCACATCGTAGCGTTTTACTCTTCTCCAGTTGATGAGGATAACAGGTATAACGACCATGAGATCACAGGCTACAGCAGCAATAAATCCCTTAGTGGAGAACTTTACAAAACCGATACCCTTAGGTTCCATGATGTAATTTACTGCGAAGACCACTGCAGCACACAGAATGCTTCCGATAAGAAGTGCCGCAGTATTGATCGTAAGGATCTCGCCTGCTATCTTCGTGAAGATCTTGCTGTTTCTAAATCCCAGAGCTTTGTAGATGGAGAACTCGAATTTTCTCCTGTCGTACACAACTGAGAAAAGAGAATTAATGGTAACTGCGAGAACAACGCCTACGATCGCAACGATCAGATAAAGGATATAGATCATGAATCCCATCTGCTCATGGAAAGTATTCATGTGACCTTCAAAGCTGTCGATCGCCAGATTAGGATAGTCTTCTCTGGCTTCTTTTATGATAGCCTTGATATCTTTATCGGCATCTTCGTCAGATGCGTTCTCACTTTTTACAAATAAAGTACATGAACTCATTTGTACATTTCCGATCGCATATACGAACATACCGGGCTCATCAACGATTTCGGAAACAGTTGTATCCACTAATCCATAAAGGTTACTGTGATCTCTGTCGATCTTATCTCCGACTTTGACTCCGATATTATTCGCCATAGCTTTGCTTATTATCAATTCTCCCTCTTTGAAATCCACATCTTTCTCGATCACATGGACTCTGGAATTAAAAAGATCGAAGTCTTCTTTTGAAGCAAAGACGAATGAATTTGCACCATTATCAAATGACATGATGGAAGTATAGTTTAGACCGATCTCTCCAGCCTGTATGACAGTATCGACATTATCTGTTTTATACGAATCAATATTCTGGCAAAACCTGCCGTAATCCTCCAGAATCTCGGCATTTCCGCTTCTCGGCATCACAAAACAAAACCTGTCCGGTCCGTGATGAGTGATGCTGTAGACATCCTCAGGATTATTGATATACATTCCCGCGAGAAAACATACCGTAACAAGCGACAGAACAATAGTCGACAGTATGCTTCGCTTATAATCTCTCAGGATATATGTGAGCGACGAAAAGGGATTCATACATTTCCCTCCGTAACTTTGGAGATGGAACCGTCCCAGATCTCAACAGTAATATCAGCGTCTCTTATGATGCTTCTGTCATGCGTTATAACGAGTACCAGTCTCTTCTTCGAATAGTCCTTAAGCTTGGCCATAACTAGATATGCATTCTCATGGTCAAGAGATGCCGTCGGCTCATCCGCGAAAAGCACCTTAGGATCATTCATCATCGCCCTGGCGATCGCTACTCTCTGCCTTTGGCCTCCCGACAGTTTCTTCGGTGTCTTATTAAGTTCACTTTCCTTAAGACCTATATCGAGAAGGAAGTCTCTTGCCTTTTCTCTCGAAAACTTCAGATCCTTAGTCGAAGCGATAACTGCATTTTCCATAGCTGTCATATAAGGAACAAGATAGTGACGCTGGAAAACAAAACCGAACTCATTTCTTCTTAAGTCCTGACGTTCGCTGTCAGATATTCCGTTCAATGATCTTCCGTTATAGATAACATCTCCGTCAGTAAGTTTTTTCAACGTGGACATAACGTACATCATAGTGGATTTACCGGAACCAGAAGGGCCGATAATACCTACAAGTCCCGTATCAGGGAACTTGATGTTGATATCCTTCATTGCATAGACTTTTTCCTCTTTATCCATGTCATAGATCATCGTTGCATTCTTAAGTTCAAACATGTTATCCACCGCCTTACTCAATATCATCAATTGTCGTTATTTTTCGAAGTTGTATGAAGATCGGAATATTGCACAGGGCAAATACTGCCAGGAATACTTCAGCGATAAGTTTAATATCTTCCGGTCTGATCTCGCTTATGTAAAAACCTTTCGGATCGACCATCAGTGTCTTGATAATGATCACTGATATCGTTGATAAGACCGCAGTAACTACGGCAGCCAATCCAAAGCTTATCAGTTGTTCTTTTATAGCCATCAGATACACATCAGTTACCGAATAACCGATGGAATTTAAAAGACACCATTCTTCATGTCTGTCTCTTATATGAAGAGACAGTACGGCTACAACACAGATAAGAAGGACTGCTGTCGATATACCGGTAAAAAGAAACTTTATCTTAGGAAGAGATTCCATATCTCCTTTGCTGTCTTCTATCCTATTATCCCTGTTGTAAAAATATGAGGTCTCATGTCCCATTTTTGTAAGAAGTTCTTTATAGTCAATATCATTCTCATCATGAAGGATCATGCACATAAAGTTATTTTCATTCGGGAGAGGCAGACCGAAGAAAGCGTAATTATCACACTTTACCTTACCGACTATCTTGTAGTTATCGTTACTGAGATCAAACAGATCATCTCCCTGATTAGTGTAGGAAATCTCATCAACTACCATCTCTCCCGGATTTTGAGGCATCCTTCCCTCTACTAATTCCATGTCATACTTGTCGTAAAACTTTTGGGCATCCTCAGGTGTTTGAAAATAAAAGATCGGTATAGTCTGCATACCGACTGAGCTCTCGATCCGATATACACCTCGTCTTACTACAAGAACTTCCTCCCCTATATCTTTTGAAACTGTCTCTGCTTCTTTTTCCATAATAGGAATAGCGCGAGTATCAAGGTCAACATTAGGATCCTCAACATAATCTTCAGGTGCATATCTGATCGGATTTTCCAGAAATAACGTAATGTGATCATATATTTTGGTAACAGGCTCACCGTACGGTTCCTCAAAAGTACCGAGGAAATATCCCAGAACATAAAGCATCGTTCCAAAAAGCGAGATGCTTATGACCAGCGCCAATATCCTTCGCTTATTGTTCTTGATGTATGGTAAAGGTGAAAGGCCCGTCTTTTCCCTACTCATTAACTCATTTCTCCAATCGTTATACACAATCTTTTACGGGATTATAGTATCGCTATTGAAGAATTGCCTGAAGTGACCACGGTCACATCTTATAACATGACCACAGTCATATCAGCTGTTGAGTATTGATACGAGCTTAGCTCTGTCATGAATATCGAATTTGTCGTAAATGGAAGACATATAGTTTTTAACTGTGCCTTCAGAAATAAAGAGGATCGATGCGATCTGGCTGTTGGTGCATCCGTCAGCTATGAGCTTACAGATCTCCTTTTCCCTGTCAGTCAGGTCTTTTCCCTCGTAAGGATCAACTGAAGCTTTGGTTACCTTCTCGCCTGACATCATGCCGGTGAGTTTTTGCATAACCTTATTATCGAGTACGCTCTGCCCTTTCAAAGCCTGGTCAACAGCGTTTAATATCGCATCTTTTCCGGAGTCCTTAAGAAGATAGGAGATTGCTCCGCCCGATATTGCTTCAGCTATGTTTTTCTCATCATAAAAAGTCGTAAGTACGATTATCTTAATGTCAGGATAGGATTCATGAACTTTCCTTATAAGTTCGATTCCACCCATTCGAGGCATATTAAGATCGACAAGCATCATATCCGTTGCCTGGCTTTCCAAGATCTTCAGTGCATCAACACCGTTCTCGGCTCTGCCGACAACTTCGTGACCGCCCTTAAGCGTTAGGATTATTTCCATGCTCTCCGTCAAGAGAGGTTCATCATCTACAAGGATTATCCTAGCCATTTATGCCTCCTTTGGAGCTTCAACTCTCGGAATGTCGATGGTTACCTTGAAACCGTCGGAACCGTCGATCGCCATCTTTCCTCCGAGTGAGGACGCGTGTCTTTGAAGTTTCTTAAGACCGAATCCTTCCTCCATGAGTCTTTGCTCCTCTTCATATGATATATTACCAAAGCCCTTACCGTTATCCTGAACCTTAAGAAGAATATGCTTTGCATCCATGATCAGCATGATTACAAATACCGATGCATTGCCGTGCTTCATTCCGTTGGTCAGAAGCTCAGATAAAGCTCCGGATATAAATGATGCAACTGATATATCTATCGTTCCTTCATCATCAATATCATCAAAGTTATGATACACCTTTATGTCCGTATCCATAGAAAAGTTCGAAGTAAGTTCCGACAATGATCTTACGTAGTCTTTTACGATGACAGTATTATTCTTACTGTCCATGGTCCTTACAACACTTCTAATGGAATCGATGCTTTCCTTTATCCTGTCATTAGCGACGGTCATCTTCTCTCTTGCCATGTCGCTGTCCGTATCCACCAGGATCTTCGCCGCATCAAGAGTAACGGAAGCAGCCGACAAAGTATGGCCGACGGAATTATGGATATCCCTGCTTATCCTCTCACGCTCGAGAAGTCTCGCGTTCATCTCCTCTTCAGCCATCCTGTACGACAGTTCCTCACGAAGTTTTCTCTCAGTCATGCTGTCCAAAGCTGACCTTCTAAGCGCCTCTTCATAACTCTCATTTATAACAGCCATTTTTCTCGAAAAATACGAAGCAACGATATAAAGTGCCACGCCTCCGAAAAGTATCGCCGAAAACTTAAAAAGTTCGATTCCCTGGATATTTCCTTTAATGAAACACAGGATAATACCCAAAGCAGATCCGAAGATCGCTATAGCGGCCTTGATAAAAGTTTTTTTGACCATCATTATCTCGGAAGCAGCGGTAAGAACGAATCCTGCCCACCATGCATATCCTGATATCGGAAAGATCGCACAACATGTACCAAATGCCAGTGCCTTAAAGATCAATGAAGATTTCTTACCGTCAAAAACTATCGATACCGTCACCAAAATCAGCATCAACGAGATCCAGATCGCAGCAGCCGCAAATTTCCACTGCGTAAAGATCATGATCCCTGCAACGATCGTAAGGATCACGGAGTAACTCCATCGTATCAGTGTAATGTCCGACGATATCTTCTGCATTTCTTACCACATTCTATAATTGCCTGACAAAGCAAGAAGCGCAAACATATACAAGCAGTTATCGTAGTATCTTCTTACGCCTTTTCTCATAGGCTGATTCCAGAACCATTCAACCCACTGGCGTGCAATTGCAAAGTCACTGTTCTCGTCATCACTATATGGAACAGATAAAGCACCCTGAGCTGTTGTTGCGAGAAGTCCCAAAGGATGAAGAAGAGTTCTGTCGAGCGGAGTTCCGTCGATCTTATATTCACAACGGCATGCCTCAAGATCAGTTCCGAAGAACTTCATCATCTTGATCGGAGCACAGACCTGACCTTCGTCAATTCCGAACCACTCAGCATCAAGACCGATATTTGCTGCAGTTCTATATGCATCACTATAGAAGTTTCCGAAGTAACCTCCCCACGGCATCTGCTTATCATACGGAGTACCGTCAAAGTTTGCATATTCACTGCTAAGACCCGTTTCCTTATGACATGCTGTAGCAAGATATTTACGGCTTGCATCTGCAGCCTTTTTCCAGAATTCACGATCTTCCTCATTTGCCCACAGTGCAAACAGATCGTAGAAGTGCGGAAGATGATAGGAAGGATCGGTAAACGGGCATCCCGGAACAAAAAGGATCTGTGCATTGTCCCTGTTCCACATAGCTTGACCCGGTCTTCCGTTCTCGCCCTTATGAAGGCAGGCACTAAGGATCTGTCTTGCCTGCTCACTATAGTTAAAGATTCCCTCTCCGTCACCCCATCTGTGGGATGCGAAGAAAAGTGCCATTGCAAAGAACTCCTCACCGTCAGGAGCTGGTCCGTATGCATTAGGTGTTCCGTCCAAAGCACAAGACCATGCGAAGTAACCTTCGTTCTCTCCGGTCTCCATATACATATATGTCTTAGCCCACTTCCAGATACGGTCGAACTCTTCCTTCATATCGAGCTGAACGCACATCATCATACCGTAGGACATGCCTTCTGTTCTGGCGTCATTATTTCCCGTATCAGTGAGATAACCCATGTCATCTCCTGCTTTACTGAATATCTTCTCATTCTCATCATAGAAAAAGGTATGAACGGCATCCATGATCTTCTTCTCGATCTCTTCGTCTGTCTTGCCTATCTCCTTAAAGATGTTTCTGTAACTGCGGTTACTTAATTCCATAAAAAAATACCTTCACTTCCGTAGTAGTGAAGGTATTTTATCATAGATTATCCATTAGATGATATTTCTTATTCCTTCGCAGATCCTTCTTGCGACCAGGGGGTTATTCATCGTGTAAAGATGAATCCCTTTGATATCACTTACCAGAAGGTCGATTATCTGGCTTAAGCAATAAGACATTCCCGCATCAAAGAGGGCTTCCTTATTATCTTCGTATCTCGAGATGATCTGCTGAAATCTTCTCGGGAACGATGCATGACAAAGCGACACCATTCTCTTTATCTGAGAGGCATTGATAACAGGCATTACTCCCGGGATAACAGGAACACCGAGTCCTGCGATCTCGCATTCCTCATGAAACTTATAAAAGATCTCGTTATCGAAAAACAACTGCGACAATAAAACTTCTGCACCTGCATCGACTTTCTTTTTAAGGCTTTTCATCTCAGAGACTACGTTTGGTGATTCAGGATGACACTCAGGATAACATGCTCCCAAAAAGCAGAAGTCGTTATCGTTTTTGAGATACGAGATAAGATCCGACGAGTGCTTGAAATCATCCTTGGCTCCTGCGTTGGGATTAGGATCACCGCGAAGTGCGAGAATGTTTTCGATACCTTCGTATCTTAAGACCTTGGCAAACTCGTCGATCTCTCTTTTATCGTAATGTAGACAAGTGAGGTGTACCACTGGCTCGATCTTATACTCGTTTTTTATCTTCTTGGCAAGGCCGATCGTCCTGTTGCAGTAAGATGATCCGCCTGCTCCGAAGGTAACGCTTATGAAGTCCGGCTCGAGCTCACAAAGGACCTCGAGTGTCTCGTCGATATTTTCAAGTTCAGTGTCTTTCTTGGGAGGAAAGATCTCGAACGAGAGACTTCTTTTCTTGTTGTAAACCTGTGATACTTTCATACTTATCCTCTGATCTTCTTTGCTGCCTCAACAAGGTTAATGAGGCTCTTTTTGGTTTCTTCGTCTCCTCTTGTCTTGAGACCGCAGTCCGGATTTACCCAGAGCTTTGAATCTTCAATCTTTGCTCTCATCTTTGTAAGTGCATTAACGATCTCGTCAACAGAAGGAACACGAGGGCTGTGGATGTCATATACACCCGGACCTACTTCCGTCTTAAAGTTATTCTCCTTAAGAGAATCAAGGATCTGAAGATCGGAACGTGAAGCCTCGAATGTGATTACGTCAGCATCCATTGCGTCGATAGCAGGAATGATATCCGTAAATTCGCTATAGCACATATGTGTGTGGATCTGTGTCTCAGGCTTAACCTTGCTATGTACGAGCCTAAAAGCAGGAATAGCGAAATCAAGATATTCACTGTTCCAGTCGGACTTACGAAGAGGGAGTTTCTCGCGAAGGGCAGCTTCGTCGATCTGGATGATGTTGATACCGTTAGCCTCTAGATCGAGAACTTCGTCTCTTATGGCAAGAGCGATCTGAAGGATACTCTCCTTGATGGAGATATCTTCTCTCGGGAAAGACCAATTAAGGATCGTAACAGGACCTGTGAGCATTCCCTTAACAGGCTTATTTGTGCATGACTTAGCGAACTTGGACCATTCAACTGTGATAGCTTCTTTTCTCGATACGTCACCCCAGATGATCGGCGGCTTAACATTTCTCGTACCATAGGACTGAACCCATGCCTTTTCAGTGAATACATATCCGTTCAGGTGTTCACCGAAGTACTCGACCATGTCGTTACGCTCAAACTCACCGTGAACCAATACGTCAAGACCGATCTCCTCCTGGAGCTTGATGCACTCAGCGATCTTTTTCTTGTTGAACTCAACATACTCTTCCCTGGACTTGATGCCCTTCTTGAATTCCTGTCTGTTCTTTCTTACATCCTGTGTCTGCGGGAAGGAACCGATAGTCGTTGTCGGGAACAAAGGAAGCTTCAGGATATCCTTCTGGATCTTCTCTCTTTCAGCAAATGCAGGAAGTCTTACATAATCGGCATCAGTGATGGCAGAAACCTTAGCCTGAACTTCCTTATCCTCACTGTCTTTTCTTCCTTCGAAAAGGCTCTGATTCTTCTTATAAACTTCGCTGTTCTCATAGTCTGTTCCGAAAAGTGATGCGATCTCAGAAAGTTCCGTAAGCTTTTCTTCAGCGAAAGCAAAATGCTTCTTGTAATCGTCGGAAAGCTTAGTCTCGTTTTCGAGAGTATAAGGAACATGCAAAAGTGAGCAAGATGTTCCCAAAACAAGATTCTTGACACCGATACCGGAAAGAGCGGACAAAGTCTTCTTATAATCATTTCTCCAGATGTTCTTACCGTTTACGAGACCTGCAATGAGGACCTTATCTTCAGGGAATCCGTTTGTCTTAACGAGCTCCATTGTCTTTCTTCCTTCAACAAAATCAAGACCGATAAGATCAAAGTCGAGCTTAACCACATCATTATAGATATCTCTGATATCACCGAAGTATGTCTGAAGAAGAACCTTAACTCCGTTCTTGTTGGAAAGGATCGATGAATAGATAGTCTTGAAAAGATCGATATCATTCGAATCAAGGTCTCTTACAAGATACGGCTCATCAAACTCGATACAGCCTGCACCCTTTGAAGCAAGGATAGAAACGAGTTTTACATATTCTTCAGTAAGCTTTGCCGATACATCGCTGATCTTCTTGTTTCCTGTGAACTTTGCAAGCTTAAGGAATGTGAAAGGGCCGATCAAAGCGACCTTCGTATCTACACCGAATTCCTTAGCCTCAAGGTACTCATCAACCGGCTTTGTTCCTACCAGGCTTATAACCGTATCATCATCGATCTCAGGAACGAGATAGTGATAGTTGGTATTAAACCACTTCTTCATGGCAAGTGCCTTAACGTTACCCTTATCTCCCTGATATCCTCTTGCAAGAGCAAAATATGTCTCGAGCTCCGAAAGACCGAGATCCTTATATCTTTGAGGGATCACATTGAAAAGAAAAGCCGTATCGAGTACGTTGTCATAAAATGAGAAATCGTTGGATGAAATGCAGGAAATACCCGCTTCCTTCTGCTTAAGAAGATCTCCTTTTCTGATCTCCTTTGCCACGTTCAAGAGTTCCGCTTCATTGATCTCGCCCTTGAAGAACTTCTCTGAAGCAAACTTGAGTTCCCTGTCTTTACCTATTCTCGGATAACCTACGAC
Source organism: Clostridia bacterium (assembly GCA_024699245.1). Lineage (GTDB taxonomy): Bacteria > Bacillota > Clostridia > Saccharofermentanales > Saccharofermentanaceae > Saccharofermentans. Next base: position 39,276 of record JAILPW010000015.1, read on the forward strand.
TGAAGTATTCATTTATATTTCCTCCAAAAGTGTTTTTTATTTGTTGATTGAGAGTATAAGCCTACCTGTTTGGTAGGTAAAATACATAAAACCATTACTTGTCCATAGATAAAATCTATGATGAGTGATAAAATGCAATAAATATCTATCAAAAGGAAATATCGATCCATGACCTATAAGCAGCTTCAATACGTGGTTACGGTAGCGGAAGAAGGCAATATAACAAATGCCGCCAAAAAACTCTTTATCGCTCAGCCGAGCCTGACTTCCGCCATAAGAGAACTGGAGAACGAATATAATATCACCATCTTCATGAGATCCAACAAAGGTATCAAGCTTACTTCCGAAGGCGAGGAATTCTTAGGATATGCAAGGCAGATCCTTGACCAGACGAAGCTCATAGAAGAAAGGTATATGGGAAAGCAATCCGGTAAGCTCAAGTTCTTCGTATCGGCACAGCACTACTCCTTTGCCGTCGAAGCTTTTGTGGAATTACTTAAAAGAAGCTGTGCGGACAAATACGAATTTCATATGCGTGAGACACAAACCTTTAATATCATCGATGACGTAGCCCACCTGAGAAGCGAGATCGGGATCCTTTATCTGAACAAGTTTAATGAAGAAGTTATAAGAAAGACCTTAAAGGACAATAACCTTTCCTTTACACCGCTCTTTACTGCCAAGCCCCATGTTTTCATAGGCAAGAACTCACCTTTGGCGAAAAAGAGATACCTTACTTTGGAAGATCTTAAACCTTATCCGAGATTGTCATATGAGCAAGGAAGCCATAACTCCTTCTATTTCTCGGAGGAGATACTGAGTACCGAAGACTGTGATAAAGAACTCATAGTCCTTGACCGAGCTACACTCTTCAATATGCTCATAGGTCTTAACGGCTACACGATAAGCAGCGGTATCATAAATGAGGAATTAAACGGTCCTAATATCATCGCGAAGAAACTAAAGGTCGATGACTACATGGAGATCGGGTACATCCTTCCGAATTCCATACATCCTTCACACCTGACTTCGGAATATATAGCGATTCTTAAAGATCTGACTTCAGATCCGTAAAAAGGTATAAGCATTATATATATGTCATATATCGGACATCATAATCCTTAAACATATCTTTAACTTTTCTTTACTCTCCTTTGACTAATTAAGTCCATAGTATACTCATCACCAAATATGAAGGAGAATAATATGAAATTGAGAGAAGCTATGGCGGCTTTGCTCTGTACTGCCCTGATGATTTCCGGCTGTAATGCTGCAGCGGCAATTGACAAGACAGACGAGACAAAGCAGGCTGATTTTTCGAGAGCTGATATAAAAGACATCAGACCTCAAGATGATTTTTACGGCTACGTTAATCTCAACACCTTGAAAGGACTCAGCATCGCTCCGGGAGAAAGCGCTGCAGGCGCTATCTACAGCAGTGATATCGATGAAGACCTTCAGGCAAAGATCAAAGAGATCGCAACCGGCAGCGAAAACTATGAGAAAGGTTCCTGCGAGGATATAATCCGAAAAGCATATAACGCTTATCTTGATTATGATTCCAATGATGAAAACAAAAAAGCATCTGCGAAGATAATAGAGAGTGATATCCAAAAGATCATGGATTGTAATGATCTTAATGAGCTTAAGAAGGTTTCTTCCGATGTGGTAAAAAAATATCCGATCTCACCTCTGGGCAACATCGGAATCAGCACAAATGATTTTGACCCGGATCAGTACAGCATCATATGGGCTCAGAGTAGGAACATCCTCGGACTTGACCTTGACGAGATAAGCAAAGATACTTCCAAGGCCGAAAAAGGAGAGATGATGGTAATTGACAGTCTGATGGCTGCAGGTGTCGACCATGATACGGCAGAAAAGACCGCTCATGATCTCATGTACAAGGTCATCGATATAGCATGGGCAACCGACAAGGATATCTTAAACGGTGTCAACAACTTCCCGCAGAAATTCATGTCAGAAGAAGAGATAAATAAACTTCTTACTAATTCCACGGCAAAGGATATCGAGGAATGGTGTGCCATCACATCTAACCCTTATGGCGGATGGATAGTCTATGATCCGGGACAGATCAAGGCCTATGACGGATTGCTCGTCGAGGAAAATCTGGAGATACTCAAGGCCTGGTACGTAACTGAACTGGTCACATCATTCGGTGAATATATGGTCATAGATCATCCGGAGCTCGGAAAATACTTCCCGATGAGCGGACTTGATTTCGATACAAGAGCATACTACTTTCTGAACATCTATTATCCGATGGAACTCAGCGACCTTTATGTCAAATACCTCTATACCGACGAGATGGATGCGAAATTGATGGAGATGTGTAACGACATCATCGAAGGTTACAGAGTTCTCATCAATGATTCTGATTGGCTCTCGGAAGAAGCCAGAAAGAGCTTAGAGTTAAAACTCGATAACATTACCTTCCTTACCGGAAAAACAGTGAAAGAAAACATGAAGAATAACAGTGAGAAAGCTGATTCGTTCAAGAGTAATCTTGCAGAGACTTTGATCGCTTCTAACGAACTGACTTATAACGAACTTATCGGAAATCTCGGAAAAACAAGGGACAGATCCGTGATCGGAATGTCGATGCAGACGGTAAACGCCTGCTATTCATCTGACAACACCGTAACCATAACGGCTGCGATCATGACCGATCCGTGGTTTGATGTTGATAATCCATACTATGAAAATCTCGGCGGACTCGGAACAGTAGTTGCACATGAGATCGGTCACGGATTCGACTCTAATCTCATCAAGTTTAACGAGAATGGAGTCCTGGATCCCGACTGGCTCCCGGAAAATGATCTGAAACTTCTGGAAGAAAGAAACAATGCTGCTGTCGAGTATTTTGAAAACAGCTTTAACGTTTTCGAGATATACTCCGTAGACGGAGATAATACTCTCGGAGAAAACTATGCAGACCTTGGCGGAATGGAAGCGGTCATGTCTACATGTGAACTTCTGAAAGCAAGTGATGACGATTATAAGACCGTCTTTGAATCTTACGGAAGATTATGGTGTGCATTGATGTCTGATGAGGGCATCATCAATCAGCTCGCATTTGATTCGCACAGTCCTTCAGAGATCCGAACAAACGCCATTCTCGCTACAACGGAAAAATTCTATGAAGTGTATGACGTAAAAGAAGGCGACGGTATGTATATCGCGCCCGAAAAAAGGATCGGAAGATGGAAATGAGAGGAATTATAAATGGGAATAATATTTAAGCACACATTAAAAAATATATTTAAAAAGCCGCTTCGAACCTTTCTGGTCGTACTCTGTGTATTCGCCTGTTCGTTCATCGCACTTTTCAGTCTCGATATGTCCGGTGCTCTGGACAACTTGTTCAGGAGTGTATATAGCCAGGATGGTCTCGGAAAGACGGATGTTATCGTCTCATCCACTGTCGGAGACATGTCATTTCTCGAGGATGAAGGGCTTCCCGAATTTACCCATACAGAAGCTTACGAGATCGATGATGCCATCTATACCGACATCGAAAACGAGTACTCGTATGTATTGAAAAATGAGATTTCCATAATGGGTTTCGACTTTGACGAAGCCAAGAAAATGGGTATGTTCTCTTATGAAAATATCGCTGATGACGAAGTACTCGTATCCGAGAAATTCGCAGAAAAATACGGATATAAAAAAGGCGACAAGATCACTCTTAATGACGAGTTCCATAATCCGGTCGAATTCACGATCAGTGATGTAAAAAAGGATACATATCCTCTTACCGAAAAATCAGTATTAATCACGAAGGATGCGATCAGATCCATGATGATCGATCCGAAGCCGATAGAGAGCTATTTGAACCTTAAGGACGAGTCCCTGTCACAGGATATGGTCGATAAGATCAAAGACGCACACCCGACAGTGAATGTCATGTCATTGATGGATGATCCGCAATTGCAGTTTATGATCAATGTCATCACAAAACTTACGATGGTACTTTTCGCAATAAGCATCCTGATGGTCATCTTTGTAACCATCTCGGTATCGGAGAGGATCATCTCCGAGAGAATGGCAGTTGTAGGAACCTTAAGAAGTGTTGGCGTATCGTCAAGAACGACTGCCATGATACTTCTTTTCGAAAATGCCCTATACGGTCTTATCGGAGCGATCCCTGCATGCTTCTTATACTCACTCGTCAGAAATGCCCTTCTTATGGCATACATCGGACCATCGAGCGACAACGACATCGATTTTACATTCGGAAGCATGAAGTTCTATCTTTATATAGTTGTCATCATAGCTGCTATCCTTATCGAATGTCTGTGTCCTCTTAAAGAAATCATAAAGGCATCTTCCACGCCTATCCGTGATCTTATATTCATGAACAAGGATACGGAATACAGATTCAGCAAAGCAGGAACGATCGGCGGAATCCTTTGCATCGTTATCGCAGTGATCCTGTTCTTCGTACCTAAGAGTTTTTATATCAGCCTTGCTCAGGTGTTCCTATTCGCCTTTGCACTGTCACTTCTCTTCCCGTATATTCAATATGCGATCGGAAAGTTGCTCTATAGACTCTTCAACAAAACGAATATGCCTATAGCAAAACTTGCTGCAACAGAAGTATTTACCAAGAAGAGCACATTCGGAAGCTCGGTATTGATCACTACATCTATCGCACTGGCGATCATTATATATTCCGTATCTTTGTCACTCCTGGCTGTTTTGGCATCAGACAGATATGATTCAACAAACCAGATCGTAACTAACGGAAAAGAAGCTTCCTACTACAGATTCGTGGAGAACCTGGACGGAGTATCGGATGTTCAGTACTTCTATGCATATTCCGATGATATATCGGTAAACGGAAAAACACATGATATGTCTCTTGCAGCCGTAGCTCAGGAGGAAGACGGAACCTTCGGACACTTTACGGCTATAAGAGAATGCGGACCTCTTGAAGATGATGAGATATCTTTTACGGATGTCCTTGCAAAGAAATTCAATGTCAAGGTAGGAGATCAGGTCGAGGTTGTCTTCCACAACGAATCCTACTATCCGATGACTAGAACAATGACTGTCAAGTATATCTGTGATACCAGCAAGCTCGATGTAGGCGGAATGACCTTCATCCTGTCAAACAAGACATTCCACGATCTGTATCCGGATGAACCGAGATATATATTGTTCAATTCGGAAAATCCTGACGAGACTGTTGAGTTCATCGATAAATATGCAGGAAATTATGTAAGCGAAAACACAACGAGGGAAAAGGCACTCGAGGACAGCAAGACTTCTTCTGCTGCACTTCTGACGATAATCTATTTCGCTATCGGATTCGGTGTAGGAATTACATTCCTCGGTGCGGTTAGTAACCTTCTTATCGGATTTGAAGGAAGAAAGAGAGAATGTGCTGTTCTCATGTCAACTTCTCTTCCGAGAAAGAAACTCAACAAACTGTTCTTACTCGAGAGTTTCTTCTCTTCAGGCATAGCACTTCTCGGTGCGATACCTGCAGGAATCATCCTCTATAAACCGATACAAGATACCTTCGCATTCTTCTCTTTCAATCTGAAGATCACATCGGGAATCGGTTCTATCGCAGGAATGCTCTTGATACTCTGGGGTGTATTTACATTAACTTCACTTTTTGTAATGAGAGCAGTCAGGAAAATGAAATTGGCAGAACAGCTTAAATACGAATAAGGAGCATATTAAAATGGAAAACGTAATCGAAGTAAAGAACATAAGCAAAACATTTGGAACAAAGAACAACCTCAACAAGGTATTGGATGACTGTAGCATGGAAGTCAGAAAGGGAGAGTTCGTTTCTCTCATGGGATCATCAGGAAGCGGTAAGTCTACACTTCTTTACCTGATCGGCGGTCTCGACAGAGACTTCGAAGGCGACATAACGATCGACGGCGAGAGCATCACAAAAGCTAACATGAAGGAAAAGAAGCTGACCGATATCAGACTTAACAAGATGGGATTCATCTTCCAGTTCTATAATCTGGTACAAAACCTCAACGTTATGGATAACATCCTTCTTCCACAGGTAGTAAAAGGTGCATCTAAGGCAAGTCTGAAAAAAGATCTTGACGAGATATTAAAGATAACAGGTCTTACGGAAAAGAAACGCGCCATGCCTGCAACTCTTTCCGGCGGACAGCAGCAGAGAGTAGCCATCGCACGTGCAATGATCGGTAAACCTGATATCATACTTGCAGATGAGCCGACAGGTAATCTGGATTCTAAATCTACCGCAGAGATCATGGAGTTATTTAAGAAGGTTAACCAGGAACTCGGAATTACGATCCTTCAGGTTACCCACTCCGATGAATGTGCTGAATACGGTACTCGTACTATCCGCTTGAAGAACGGTAAGACGATCTGATATTAAAAACAGCGGGCTGTCTCGATTTAATTTTGAGACAGCCCTTTTTATCATTTACGTCTAATCACATAGCTTTTGATGACAGGTGCATCAATATCTTTAAGTCTGACCTTACGAAGAACCTTCTCTTTTATTAGAGGTTCAGCCATGTCGATAGGAAGGAACGTATAGTAATCCCTTCCCTTAAGCAAAGGAATTACCTTTGCGCAGTCATCGATCTCTATAGGGAATCTGTGATATTTAGGAAACAGGTTGCGTATATATTCACCGAACTCTCTTAAGGCAAAATCACACATCACATACTTTTCATTAATGAGCTGTTCTCTAGTTATGCTTTTATATTTTGTATTGTTATAATCTGTGACCAGGACCATTTCATCATTCTTATACTCTTCACAAGAAAAGCCAGCCTTATGGAGAGGAATGATCGAATAGATAACATCAAACTTATCTTCCTGGATCTCTTCGATAAGTTCTTTGGACATATCGATCGAAACGATCACGCTGCTATCAGGATTCTCATCAATGTATTTACTGATCTCCTTTTCAAGATGACATGCATATATAGTATTCGCACAGCCTATCCTTATCGTTTCTCCGCTTTCATTCGCGATATTCGGAAGTTCTGTTTCAGTAAGGTCAACTATCTTTTGAGCATACGTCCTGAACCTCTCACCTTGAGAAGTAAGTTCAACCTTTCTGTTTGTCCTTTCAAATAGCTTTACCTTAAGTTCTTTTTCCAATTCATTGATCCTGTTACTTACAGTCGACTGAGCAACGAACATGGCCTGCGAAGTCTTCGTGAAACTTCCGGTATCAGCCAGGATAAGAAAAGTCCTCATTGATTCTATGTCCATATGGTCTCCTTGTTATTATCGAGTTTATCGATTGTTACTATCAATTTAATTCGTTTTACAGATAGTATACTCCTGACTTATACTCGAATCAAACCATAAGAAAAGGAGTTTTCGATAATGAGTTTTATCTACAACGACACACATGAATTTACGGAAAGTGATCTTAGAAGGCTGTTCCTGTCAGTTAACTGGGAGTCGGGTAATTATCCTGAAAAGCTTAAGATCGCCATGACAAACTACGATTCTGTTTTTTCCGCCTGGGATGGCGACAGACTTATCGGAATGGTATGCATAATGGACGACGGTATAATGACCGCTTATATCCAGTATGTCCTCGTTGATCCCGAGTATCAGGGCCAGGGAGTCGGAAGTCAGCTTCTAAACATGGTAAAGGACAGATACAGCGATTTTTTAAGGATCGTGATCGTCGCATATAACAATAGGGTTTCCTTCTACGAAGCCTGCGGCTTCAGCCGAGGAGTAGAAAAAAGCCCTATGTTCATCGAGAATTTCTGATCAGATCATTCTCTGTTCTTAAGTACGTCTGCAGGACTTATCCTGTTGATCTTAGCTACCAGCAACGCATTGATGATGAGGTAGATGACCGTTACACCTGAAAATACGATCAAATAGATGTACCATGGATAGCTAAGTCTCATAGAACATGCTACATTCGATATGAAACTCGGGTACAATCTATCCATTACGAATTTGGATAACGGGAATACAATAAGCTGACCTGCGATCACTACGATCGTATTGCCGTTAAGGTACAGTTTACGTATCTCCCCCGGACGATAACCGAATATCTTTATAAGGGATATACCCATGGAAGATCTGTCGATCATTACTGCGAGCATCAAATACATGACAATGGTAAAGATAACTATTCCTCCAGCAAAGAGCATTGTCATCATAGGAACCATCATCTTAAGGAATATTCCGGAACTCTTCTCAATATCACCTTTGGTCGTTACCGAATAAAGTTTGCCCTCATCGATATCCAGTTCCCTGTCAGAATAGACCACATTAAAGTAATCTTCATCTTCGCCAAACAATTCACGCATACTGTCGAGATCCATAAAGACAGTAAATCCAACTGAATAATCAGACACATCGGATACCGTAAAGCAATAGTCGATATCTGCCGAAAGATCCGAGAGGATTACCTTGTCGCCTTCTTTGTAACCGTACCTCTCGACCAGGGAAGAATTAACTACAGCCTTATTCTTCCCCTTCTCGGGAGTTGCGTCGAAGTACTTACTGCTTCCGTCGATTCCGATTACGGAAACATCTAAAGTATTTCCGTTGCAATCTATAGACAATGACTTTAAAAATGTTCCTTCACCGTCTTCCGGAACCTCCTTGTCTTCGTATTTATATAGATACATGTATTCGTATTTCGTATCAGCCGTATTGTTATCGCGGACTCTGGTACAAAGTGTGTATGTATTAAATCCCAGTGCAATGACCATGAATGTAATAAACATTCCGAGAAGCATGGTAATAGCTGATCTGCTCTCTCTTAAAAGTTGTCTTACACCGAAAAGCAAAGTGAAGTTTTTTATCTTAAGATTAATACTCTTGTAGTTTGTAGCAGATTGCTCATTACGAAGAAGGGACAATGCTGGTCTTGAAAGCTTGCTGTTGATCGTAAGGTAGTTTACTACCGCGCATATGAGCGGCGGGATCAAGACAGAATAGATCACAAGATAAAGAGGATGTTCATGCTCAAAATCAGGTACAGAAAAGTATTCATAAGTACTCTGTATTCTCATAGAGATTCCGACCGGAGATATCGATATGAAATATCCGATTATACCGCCAAGAAGAGCAATAAAAGTCGGAAGCATGATGTAGTGAGTAAGAAGGTCTTTCCTCTTAACTCCGAGCGAATACAATGCTCCGATAACACTTTGTTCTCTCTCGATCTGATGAACGATAAATACCGAGATGACATAAGCGAACAAGATGAGGATTATAACGCCTGCAACAAGACCAACGTTCTTATCCATAACTACGTCTCCGGCTGCGCCTTCGATCCTTATGTTATCCTTGGCCTTGATAAAAGAAGTAAGATTATCAATATCGATATCAAAGATCTCATCAATAAGATCATCTGTCTTTTCCTTCAACTCATCTGTTCCGTCAGAAAGTTCAACTGAACCGTCATAGGCTTCTTCTTCCCCGTCGGTATATTCCTTCAATCCGTCTTTAAATTCCTTAAGTCCGTCCAAACTCTTTTTAAGTTCCCTAAGTTCTTCCGAATCTGTCTTATCAATAAGATCCTTGAGGATCTCCTCATAGTTATCCTCTGTTAATTCATCTTTTACTCCAAGCGATTGGAGCTTTAATCCGGCATTTAAAAGATAAGCGTCAAAAACTTCATTTGCTCCATCAACAAGATCGGCATTGTTATCCTTAAGTTCGGATAATCCGTCCCTAAGATCCTTTGCTCCGTCACAAAGATCGCTAACACCGTTTTCCAGATCGTCGCGGTCATTTGTGATGTCTTCAATGGTTGCTTTGAAATATTGATCCTCTACCTTTTCATAGTCGAAATCAAGTTCCTTGATCCTTTCTTTCAATTCATCATCAGTAATGTTATTTATTCTATATGCATATGTATAAGTTTCGATCTTTGAAGGCAGTTCTTCCTTGATCTTTTCGTATGTTTCCGAAGTGACAAAGATCAATCCGAAACTGCTACTGTCTACCGCAGGAGAACTGAAAGTCTTTAAGACCTGATCATAGTCAGGAACTGATCCGATACCTACGACCTTGAACGATCGTCCTTCGACAACAAGCGTATCTCCTTCCTTTAAATTCTTCTCTCTTGCATAACCTTTTTCTACTACGGCTTCCATATATGATTCAGGAAGTCTTCCCGAATCAAGGATAACCTTATCAATATCTTCCCTGTTCTTGAAAACCCTTACTACACTTTCATCATTGCATGTAAGATCCAAAGAGAATGTTTCCTCTATGTATGTTCCACCTTCACTGATCTTTTGAAGTTCATCATCAGATAACGGAAGAAATGTTGTAAACTGCCCGTCTTCAACCTTGTTTACGGCCCTCATGTTTTCTGTTCCGATAATAACGACTTCGGCCGAACCAACAATACTGACGACAAGATAAATCCCGAATATTATCATGAAAAGAAGCGCTAAATATCTTCCGAAGTTTTGCTTCAGATCCCTAAATATTCTTTTGCTAAGCACACTATCCATCAAAGATCCTCCAATTCTGCGGCAGGCACTTTAGTCTCGTTCATATAGTCTTTCCTGATAAGGCCGTCCTTGAGCACGATGACTTTGTCTACCATGTTCTTGATAGAATTGTTGTGAGTAACTATTAGCATAGTCGTGTTGTATTTCCGGTTAACTTTTTCGAGAAGGACAAGTATATCCCTGGAAGTCTTGGAATCAAGTGCACCAGTGGGCTCATCACAAAGAAGCAGCTTCGGGTTTTTAATAAGAGCTCTTGCTATCGCGCATCTTTGCTGCTGACCGCCCGAAAGCTGAGCCGGGAACTTATTCTGATGTTCAGTAAGACCAAGTGTATCCATAAGTTCATCAAGATCCAGCGGGTCCTGTGCTATGTGCTTACAGATCAAGATATTTTCCTTAACAGTCAAGTTCGGAACCAGGTTATAAAACTGGAAGATAAATCCCAGGTTATCACGTCTGTAATCCGAAAGCTCTGAAGGCTTAAGACCGAACACCTCTTTCCCTTCCACTTTGACTGATCCGGAATCCATCTCATCCAGACCTCCGATGCAGTTAAGCAAAGTGGATTTTCCAGAGCCGCTGGTTCCCTGGATAACGCACATCTGACCTTTCTCAACACCGGTCGTAACACCTTTCAGGACTTGAATATAGCTTTCATCCTTACCATAGCTTTTCTTAACATCTTTAATCTCTAAATACATGTTTCCTCTTTTCTGTTAGCATATGCTAACCGAGTGGTATTTTTATCATTTGTGAGGTCAGTTTAATGACTTATAAGGATCATTCCTCCAAAGCGTAGTTTATCCATCCAATTACGAGATGTTCGAGCATAGGTTTGATGTACCTTAAAGCATCCTCTTTACGCTCAACATGAGTAACCAGATGAATAAAGGACATGACCGAAAGATGTGAAAGCCAGTGAGACATATATTTATTCACTTTATTATTCTTGGCTTTTGCATACTTATCAGCAAGTCTGCCGAAGTTCATATCCACCATATCGATCATCTGATCGATGATGTTCTCATACTTCGAACCTGAAGCTTTTGTAAGAAGGAGCATTACAACTTCTCTGTCTTCATAAAGGATATTAATGAGACTTTCTGCAAAATCATCATGGTCGCCAGGCTTATGAACATAAGTTGTAAAATCCTCAGTATTATCGACACTGAAGTGTTCCTTTATAGCAGCCAGCAGCTTTTGCAACGGTTCTCCGACGATAGCCTCAAATAGTCCTTCCTTATCCTTAAAGAAGAAGTAAACGGCACCTGTCGTTACATCAGCTTCGGAACAGATATGCCTAAGCGAAGCTTTAGCATATCCCTTCTCCAAAAACTCCTTTTTTGCGCATAAAAGGAGTTTATTTCTTGTTTCATTGTCGTTATTCATTTTTTACCTCAACAAATAGATAACGGTGTTACGTAACACCGTTATCTTGCTCTTGTTTTTCAGTTTTGTCAATATGTTTTTCGAAAAAATCCTTCCTTTTGTACAGCCATTAAAGAATCACTTATGTTCCAGTATGTCTCCCGGCTGACAGTCCAGGACATCACAGATTGCATCCAATGTTTCAAAACGGATGCCTTTCATCTTACCGGTCTTAAGATTGGATAGATTTACATTCGACATTCCTACCTTCTCTGCCAGTTCATTAAGGGAGATCTTACGGTCTGCCATCATTCGGTCTAATCTGACGATTATAGCCATTTCCTTATCCCCCCGTTATGCGATAAGATCATTGTCTTCCTGAAGATCTCTGCCATAAACAAATATCTCGGAAACAATACCCAAAGTAATACCTACCATCGGGATCAGGATATCGATATTGGCTATCTCTATACTGAAGCCGGATTCATTTACTACTCCAAGTATCATAGCTGCGAAGAACGGTAATACTCCGCCTGCGATAATGGTTATCGATGCTGCTCTCAGATAATTGATCACTGTACTGTCAAATGGTTTACCTGTCTTACTCACTCTGCTGAGTATCATGAAGACAAAGAAGATAGCAAAAGCTCCGGTAAAAGCATGAATACTTCTTTTAAGTGCAAATTCATCATTTTCTGAGATAAGTCGGACTATCTGCCACATTCCGATAGCAAATTCGATAATGGCAAATACCAGTGAGCAATATCTGTCGGCAGATATTCTTTTCTTAAGTGAAGCTGATCTGTTTTCCATGTCAATTCCTCCGTGTTCTCTCATGTAGGATCAAATAAATCCTTGATCGCGATCTTGAGATTATACTAGCACCAGGAATTAAAGTTTGTCAATAGAAATTTAAAGCAAAACTTTAAATTGTTAAATTTTCACTTGTATTATCACTGTCAAGTTCTGTTCCCTGATAAGCCTATTCTTCGTAGAAACAGTAGTCTCTATCCGGATCAGATTTGGCCTTATACATGGCCTTGTCAGCTTTTTTGATTATTTCCGAATAATTCTTCTCGAGTCCCTTAAAGATATAAACTCCTATGCTGACGGTTATATTCTGTTCAGTATCGGGGATACGAACATTTTGCGAAGCACCTGTTGCTATATCTGCTGCGATCCTACGAGCAGCATCCGGATCGTCATTATCCTTTAAGAAGATGATAAATTCATCTCCACCGAAACGACCTGCTACCTCACCGTTATTGAACTTGTTTCTTAAGTATTCACCAAGTTCCGCGATTACCTGATCACCGGCATCATGTCCATATGTATCGTTTATTGATTTAAAACGGTTGGCATCCAGTAAAAACATGATCCCTTTGGCATTTGTCTTTCCGGCAATATATTCATTGATCTCTCTTGTAAGAGCACCCTTGTTCTTAAGTCCGGTCAGATCATCGGTATCTTTCTGAATATGGATCTTTCTTGTAAGGACAAACTCTCTGATCCTGACGGCATTCGCGATTACGTTAAGAAAACACCCGACAATGGTAAACGGAATAACGTTCATCAGATCGTACATCCAGACTTCCTGCGGCTTTACACCATGCATCCATACGAGAAAAACTGCAGAAGCAGAGCATAGTTCAATTGCCATAAAGAACGGTTTGTCGATCATAAACATCGGAGCGACCAACAGTACCGCTATGAAAGTTACGGCTGGACTATCTGGTTTATTCTGTGTGATAAGACAACCGAATACGAACATCCATGAGATGGAAAGATAGATCAAAAGCTGAGCTATAAGAGAATCTTTTTTCAAGAAGAAAAAGAGAATACTTACAAGGCAGAAATAGATCAATGAAGCCAGGTAGAACCATCTGTTGACTACCATCGGACCATCGAATAAAGAGATGATGAACAGGAAAAGGAAAACTACGGCAATCAATACATGAAGGATCCTCCAAACGATGAAGTTGGAAACATATGCATCTTTCTTTATCTTGTTGTATTCGTCTTTTCCGATCCCGCAGTAAAAGAAATAATCACATAATTTCTTCAATACCTTCATATTAGCCCTACCTCATAAAACTAATACCCATTTCACTCCCCCGCATATTATAACATTGTTAAAGTTTAATAGTGTTATAATACTTCATAAGAAATATTAGAGGAGAAACTGGAAATGTGTTTATTCTGCGATTTTGCCAGCCATAAAATGAACGCTTTGTTCATAAGCGAGACCGAAAGGACCGTCTCTTTTCTGGATATCAATCCGGCTAACGAAGGACATGTCCTTATCATTCCGAAGCTTCATGTTGACTCGATACTCTATCTACCGAATGAATACGTTATGGATATCACCGAAGAATCCAGAAAGATCATCAGGGCCTTCGAGAAGGTATATAACGCCAAGGGTTACGGCGTAATGCAAAACGGCGGAGCAAACTGTGAATTCGGACACTTCCATTTCCATGTTTTTCCAAGGCTCGAAAATGACGGATTCGATTGGATCTATCCTAAGGGAGAAAAGGAAGTTTCCGAGAAAGTTGCAGAAAAACTCAAAGCAGCACTATGATCGATCAGAGCTTCTGGTTGAACGCAGTCTTATCGCTGCTGTCATAACCTGCATTCTCATAAAATTTCAATGTTGAAGGAAGCTTTGAACCTGTCATGAGCATCATCTTATAGCAATTATTTGCATTAGCGATCTCTTTGGCATAGTCAAGGCACTTTGTAGCGTAGCCTTTGCCACGATAGTCTTCGTGCGTGACAACGTTTTCGATAAGGACATAAGGACGGACACCATGTGTGAGATTAGGTACGACAAGACAGGTGCATGTTGATACGATCCTGCCGTCCTCTTCACAGACGATAAGGTGATAATAAGGATCATTCAGGATGTGATCCCACACGTGTTTGAGATGCTGATCGTGATTAGGGATCTCGGCATCATGAAGAAAAAGATAAAGTTCCAATATACCGTCTAAGTCATTTCTTCTTGCTTCTCTGATCATAAATTTACCTCCTTATAAAACATACTCCGGCACGATGTCGTACCGGAGTATTAAGTCTATGCTAGATCAATGTCCGGCTCAAAAATCATATGTAAGTCTTGTGAAGTTTACGTATGTATCTGAATCCTTGCCGTTAGCGGAAGCGTAGATACCGATACAGCATCCGACAAAGCCTCCCGCAACCTCAGTCGAAAGGTTGGCAACTGATGCTTTACCGAGTTCCTTTTCACCGCAGAGGACCTTAGTATTAAGTCCGTCAACGACGATGGAAACTGTTACATTACCTGCTGCCTCTGTCTCACCGATGATATCTTCCTTACCGTCCTGGCAAAGGACCATCTTACACTTACCGTCGATAACCTCAGCACGGAGATTATAAAGGTTATTCTGAAGAAGGATAAGACCTGCACTCTCGCCTTCCTTAAGAACGGATGCATCAAATGATGCGGAAGACTTGAAGTGATGATGCTGCTGGCGGATAGCAATGTAAGAAGGACTTGCTACTGCCTTGATGTCGTCCTTACCTGCCTTGAGCTTTAAGCCTTCGCCGTCAAACTTATACATATCATCCGGATAGTTACGGAGCATCAGGAATTCGTCTCCGAGCTCCTTCATTGATGCGAAGTTATAATCCTTCCTTGTACCAGGGATAGTTGTCTTACCGTTTGTCCTTGAAGTATAGGATGCAGGATCTTTTGTAGGATCCCACTCAGGAAGATCGATCTCGACCTTTTCCGTGAGCATACCGACGCCCGGGTTAACTACCGGCCACTCATCTTCCCAGATGAATTTTGCAAGGAATGTCTCACGGCCCATTGTGGTAAATCTGTTCAAAGGACGGACTGCGAGCATTGTCATGAACCACTCACCGTTAGGAGTCTTGATGATATCACCATGACCTACGTACTTGATCGGATAATCCTTACCAAGGTGTCTATGAGTAAGGATAGGATTCTTCGGGTTACCTACATAAGGACCCCAGATATCCTTGCTTCGTGCGATCATTACTGAATGCTCAGGACCTGTACCGCCTTCAGCGTGCATAATGTAGTAATAACCGTTCTCTTTGTAGATATGCGGTCCCTCAGGCCAGATACAGCCCTTCAAAGCACCGTTCCAGACGTTCTTCTTCTCACCTACGAGTTTCCATTCATTAAGATCGACTTCAGCGATATAGATATACCAGTCACCGTTGTACTTTACTCCGTCCGGATTCGGATGAGTTCCGATATAATAGCACTTACCGTCATCATCGAAAAAGAGTGAAGGATCGATACCGTCAGCATCCTCAAGATAGTGAGGCTCAGACCACGGTCCCTCAGGATTCTCAGCTGTAACGATAAAGTTACCTCCGTGAGTTACATTGGTACAGATAACATAGAATGTTCCTTCATGATATCTGATAGTAGGAGCAAAAAGTCCCTGTGAATGATCTGCGCCCTCGAGCGGGATCTGAGAGTGTCTTGTAAGAACATTACCGATCTGCTCCCAGTGCACGAGATCCTTACTGTGCATCAGGGAAAGACCCGGAACATAAGAGAATGTGGAGTTACAAAGATAATAGTCCTCTCCTACCGCACAGATAGACGGATCAGGATAGAAACCCGGCATGATAGGGTTCTGAGCATAAATAGACATAAAAGTCCCTCCGTAAAAAGGATTATTCAGTACATAGATAATACACTATTTGCGGAGGGTTTAAAACGTTCAACTTAGAGTGAGATAGATATTTTAAGTCTGCCGTTTTCATAATCGGCACCTATTGTACCTCCGTTCTCCTCTACGAATTTCTTGGCAATGGACAACCCGAGTCCCGTGGAATTTCTCGCAGATTCAACAGTATAAAACCTGTTAAAGAGCTTTTCTGTCTGAAGCTTATCCATACCCTTTGCATCATTCGCGAAAACAACGGTACCTGTGTCAGACAAGCTGACCTCCAGATCACCGTCGCTATACTTGATCGCATTACTTATAAGATTCGAGAAAACTCTGTCGAGTTGCTGCTTATTGACCGTTCGTATTACCTTCGTCTCCGTTATATTGATCTTAGGCTCGATACCCTTCTTTGTCAGAGCCGCATAATAATCTATGATCGTATTTTCCAAAATACGGTTAATTACCGTCTCTTCCTTCGGAACATCATCATTTGATGTCATTATCAGCGAGAACTCAAAAAGTTCCTCAGTAAGTTTCTTCATATACAAAGCCCGGTCTTCGATTATCTCTATTACCCTTCGGACCTCAGAAGACATCTCCTCATCTCTCACTAACTCAAGATGACCGCATATAGCGGTCAACGGAGTCCTCAGGTCATGAGAGATATTCGTAAGTGCCATCTTCATTTCCATATCACCTTCCTCATAACGGTGATGTTCTTTTCGAAGATCGACAAGTGTCTTATTGATGGACGAGGCAAGTTTTTTAACATCGCCGTCTGCTGAACTTACACCGATCACTGCATTTGTGTCAGTATTAACTATCTCCCGGAATTGAGTCGAGACCGATCTTAAAGAAAGCTTCATAACGATCAGCTTAATCACCAATACGATGATAATTACTATACAGACAACAAGTGCAACAACCATATTCTTAACTCCTTAATTCAGCTCACGTCTGTTGATCTTATAATTCGCGATCAATACCGCTACGGCGATAAGACCGACTGAGATGATGATCCTTACCGGCATTACGAATGAATCATCAGCATTCATAATACCGAACCACTGACCAAGCGGGAAGATGTTCTCGAGCAATGCAGTACCGATCGTAGATTCAACTAACATATTGATCGAGAAAGCAGTTACTCCGAGGAAGTATGATACCATAAAAAAGATTATACAGACGATAGTTGATACTATCATATTCCTCACTTTGAGACTGACAAGTGTAATGATCGAGGAATAAGCAAGAAATGCAAACCATAATCCTATGGATGTCACGATAAATTCCTTATCGGGAGCAAATCCTGCGCTCAAGAGAAAAACTGTTCCCGCAGCGATCCAGCACAATGCCATCATCGTAACTCCAATGAATGAAGATGCAAAGAAAGATGTGATGATCTCAGACTGCTTATGTCCTGCGATTACCTTATTCCTGAATGATCCGCTCCTGTATTCAACTCCGATAAATAAAGGGATGAAGAATGAGAAAAAAGCAGGGATTCCCAGACCGAGTGTCCTAAACCAATACTTCATCGTCTCAAATTCCGTAGGTCTTAACTTAAGAAACAAAAATGTAATGAGCATAGCCAGGATAAGTCCCGGAATAAAGATCATATGCTTGAACATTCTTTTCATATTTGCTTTGATCAATGAGATCATTTATTTCAACTCCTTCCTCGAAAAAACAGCACATCCGATGACAATACTTAAGATCGCCATTGCCAGACATCCGATCATATAAAAACGGATCTCATAGTATCTCGGTAAGCTGAGATATGAAAAAGCAAAGTACTTGCTGATACCTCTGTAGATCATAAGTTTTGTTCCCGTTATCTTAACTATTCCGTCCTGCGGGAACAGTTTGTCATTTATCCTGTTGATAACAAAGTAGAGCAGTACTGCGATCGCTCCGGCAGCTACATAAGATGCATTGGACTCACCGAAAATATATACTACAAATACGCTGAAAGCAGCTACCGCAAAAGATGCACATATCCACAGTAAAAGATCCTTTAATGTACTAATATGATCGAGATAGGATTCTCCCAAGATCTTACCGATCACAAGCGAAGCAATATATGCAACCAATTGCATAACTACTACTGCAAATAATGACGTGACCACTGATGACAGAAAGCATACGATCCTCGAACAGCCGCACACGAGCTTGTTCCTTATTGTTCCGTTTCTTAATTCATACCCCACAAAGAATGTGGCGATAACCGCAATGATTATAGCTGCGTAGCGGCACTCAAAATCCAAAAGAAGCTTATCGGAATAGATAGTTATATCAATATCCAACAGTCTTACTGCGAGATCACCTAATGCGGCAATAATGATCATCAAAGCCGGGACCCCGATCGTAATGATGTAGAAAGCTTTTGACTTAAGAAGCTTTCTCATATCAGCTAGTAGAACATTAACCAACCTTCTCACCTCCGACAAGAGACATGAAAAATCCCTCAAGATCCTCATCATGCTCTTCTGCCGATACGATATTACATCCGTTCTTGGAACATTCGATCGCCAGTTCACTGAAGTTGAATGAAGTATATACATCAGCTGTATTATCATCGATTATCGTGTAATTATATCCGAGACGTTCCAGTGTTATGGAAAGAAGCTTGGAATCATTAACTTTAAGTCTAGTACTCTTACGGCATGCCTCTTCAAGTTCCTTTGCCGTCATTTCCTTGATTACCCTTCCCTGATCGATAAAACCGTAGTGTGTGGCTAGCTTTGAAAGCTCATCGAGAATATGGCTGGAAATGAGAATGGTTACGCCTTTTTCCCTGTTGAGTTTTAATATCATTTCTCTCATCTCGATGATACCCTGAGGATCAAGTCCGTTAATAGGTTCGTCGAGGATCAGGAAGTCAGGATGACCGCAAAGTGCTATGGCGATCCCGAGTCTTTGACGCATTCCCAAGGAGAAGTTCCTGGCTTTTTTTCTGCCCGTGTTTTCGAGACCTACAAGTTTAAGGATGTCATCGATACCTTCATATGAAGGAAGACCGAGATTAAGATACTGCTGTTTCATATTGTCAACAGCAGAGAGGTCAGGATAGACAGCAGGAGACTCAACGATCGCTCCCATCTTTCTTCTTATCTTAAGGATATCTTTGCTCTCGTTTGAAGTGCCGAGGATCTCATAGTCTCCTTCGGTCGGTCTTTGAAGACCACAGATGATCCTTATGAGAGTAGTCTTGCCGGCACCGTTCTTACCTACGAAACCGTAGATGGATCCCTTAGGGATCGACATATAGACATTATTAAGTGCAGTGAAACCTCTATATCTTTTTGTTACACCATTGACCTTGATTACGTTATTCATTTCAATATCTCTCTTTCTTTATCGTTGAACCTATTAAATCATACGGATATTAAGAACAATGACAAGGAAAAGTCAAGAGATGGTCAAGATTTGAATTTGAATCCGATTCCGTATATCGTGTCTATATGGTCTTTCCCATCAAGACTCATAAGCTTTTTACGAATGTTACTGATGTGCTGCTTAAGAGATCTTTCCGTGCAGTCAGGTGTATCATCGGAGATCATCTCCATAAGGTCATTACGGCCGATCGGCTTCCCCTCGCTCATCATGAGGATCTTAATGATAGCGTATTCTGTCCTGGTAAGTGTAACTTTACCTTTACTGCATGTAACTGTAAGATTCATCTGATCAAGTGTAAAATCTCCTGCAACAATACACTCGTTCTGCTTTGGTTTATGCTCGATATTTCTCATCTGAACCAAGACTCTCGCCTTAAGTTCTTCGATCTCAAAAGGCTTAGTCATATAATCAGCAGCTCCGTTAGTGAGAAGTTCAACCTTATTCTTAAGATCCATCTTCGCACTTACAACGATAACGGGAATATCTTTTATCTTTGGAAGGAGTTCCTCGCCTGATATACCCGGGAGCATCAGATCCAAAAGTATCAGATCCGGTTTCTTCTGCCCAAGTAAGAGCAAAGCTTCAGTGCCGGAATAGGCCTTCATTACGTCATAGCCTTCCGATACCAAAGCTTTTTCCACTAAATCATTGATATATGCATCATCATCTATTACGAGGACAGTTTTCATGATCTTCTCCATACTGATAATGCAAAGATTATATCACTTTATTCCGAGATAGTTATATCCCCTGTCTTCGATAACTTCCTTGATCTTAGCCTCGTCAAGCTCACCTTCAACTTTGATCTTAACCTCGTTATCATTGTGATTCGGCTGGGCATAGGAGATAAAATCCAATGCTTCCAGTGATTTCTTGACCATAGCCTCGCAGTGCTCGCACATCATTCCTTCAACTTTAAGTGTCTTTTCCATAGTGTTTGTCCTTTCTTTTTTGTTTTTTTTCTTTACTTTGATCGCTTTGTCGTGAGTTTCATCATGCATGTTAAAAAGATTGAGCCTTAACGCATTCATGCACACCGTAAAACTCGATATACTCATGGCAGCGGCACCTATCATCGGATTCATCTCCCAGACGAATACACCTGCCGCCAAAGGTATGCAGATAAGGTTATAGAAGAATGCCCAGAACAGGTTCTCGTGGATATTCTTAAGCGTCTTTCGGCTGAGCCTTATAGCTGCCGCAACATCCTTTATCGAGTTATCTACAAGCACTATATCCGCGCTATCGATCGCGACATCCGTACCTGCTCCGATCGCTATTCCGATATCGGCTCTGGTAAGCGCAGGTGCATCGTTTATTCCGTCGCCTACCATGACCGTCTTACCGTCTTCCTGAAGCTTTCTAACGGCTTTTTCCTTACCGTCCGGAAGGACATTGGAGATAACTTCATCCACACCTGCAATTTTACCGATCGCCTTTGCGGTATTCTCGTTATCGCCCGTCAGCATCACTACCTTATAACCGAGATTTTTAAGTTGTCTTATTCCTTCGGCGGAATCTTCCTTGATCGTATCTGCAACAGCAATTAGACCGAGAAGTCTTTTATCCTTTGCAAAATACATCAGAGTCTTTCCCTGCTCTGACAATTCCTTTTCTTTCTTCTCGAAAACGTCAGGCAAAGTTACGAACTTCTCGATATATTCTCTTTTACCGCCACGTATAACCGAACCGTCGATAACACCCTCAAGTCCGTTTCCGACTACAGCCTTAAAATCCGTTACTTCACTGTAAGCCATTTCTCCTGCTCTTTTAACTATCGCACCCGACAAAGGATGCTCACTTAATCTTTCAATGGAGAAAGCAGTCTTCAAAAGTTCATCTTCACTTATCTCATAAGGACAGATATCAGTTACCTGAGGCTTTCCCATGGTAATCGTACCGGTCTTATCAAGAGCGATGATATTGGTCTTTCCCAGGTTTTCCAGTGCCTCACTTGTCTTAAAGAGTATCTTGTTCCTTGCTCCTTTTCCGTTACCGACCATTATGGCAACAGGAGTTGCAAGCCCAAGTGCACAAGGGCACGATATTACAAGAACGGAGATGCCTCTTGCAAGCGCAAAACTTACTTCTCTTCCAATGATCAGCCACACCGTGATAACGATCAACGAGATGGCAATGACCACAGGAACAAATATACCCGATACCTTATCGGCGATCCTTGCGATTGGAGCCTTGGTCGCTGCAGCATCAGATACCATCTTTATGATCTGTGATAACGTCGTATCCTCACCGACATGAGTTGCTCTGCATTTTATGAAACCTGATGTATTTATAGTTGCGGCACTTACCTTATCGCCTTCCTTCTTATCCACAGGAACCGATTCACCGGTAAGCGATGATTCATCTATCGAACCTGAGCCTTCGATCACGATCCCGTCGACCGGAATACTTTCTCCGGGTTTTACGATAAAGATATCACCTACGTTTACTTCATCAGCGTTAACCGTAATCTCGTTATCATCACAAAGGATCCTTGCCGTCTTCGGCTTAAGTTTCATGAGTTCCTTAAGTGCATTTGTCGTCTTGCCTTTGGAATAGGATTCGAGTGTCTTACCGACCGTGATAAGTGCAGGTATCATGGCAGCCGACTCAAAGTAGAGCTGATCATGATATACATGCATCATATCAGCTCCGTGCTCCATCCCGAGAATCTTATATAGAACAAACAAGCTCCATCCGAATGAAACAGATGATCCGAGAGCTACCAAGGTATCCATATTCGGTGCACCGTGTACCAGTGAATTAAAACCGCTCCTGAAGAACTTTCCGTTAATGACCATTACTATGATAGCCAAAAGCATCTGAGTAACTGCAAGTGCAGGCTGATTGTCAGTAAAATATCCCGGAAGCGGAAGTCCCAGCATGTTATGTCCCATGGTCATATACATGAGGATAATGAGAAATACCGCGGAGAAAATAAGTCGCTTTACCAATACAGGCGTTTCTCTGTCTTCGAGGTTATCATTATCAGCTGTCTTAGCCGAACCTTGAAGCTTGGCGCCGTAGCCTGCCTCGGTAACAGCTTTAATGATATCTTCGCTCCTGGCTGACCCTTCTACACCCATGGAATTAGTAAGAAGGCTCACTGAGCAAGACGTTACCCCGTCAACCTTGGATACCGCCTTTTCTACACGCGCCTGACATGCGGCGCAACTCATACCTGTTATGTCGTACTTTTCCATTGTGATCACTTCATGAGTTTCTGGATGAGCTTAGTAAGTTCATCTATCGCTTCGTCCTTTCCGGATCTTATGTCATCTGCCACACATGTTCTTATGTGACATGAAAGAAGCTCTTTGTTGAAACTGTTAAGCGCAGCAGTTACTGCAGATACCTGAACAAGGATATCCGGACAATAAGCATCAGACTCGATCATCTTCTCGATGCCTCTGATCTGCCCTTCAGCCCTTTTAAGTCTTTTGATGAGAAGCTCCTTTTCTTCTTCTGTACGAAGCTTCTTACGACCGCTGCACGCAGGACATTTACCACTCATGATCTTGCTCCTTTCGTATACCCCCTGGGGGTATCTGTTAAAAGACTACATCCTTATAGTTCATTTGTCAAACCTGTTGACTTTTTTCGAGAAAGAAAATAAAATGACACCGAGTCATTTTTATATTGACGGAGGAAAGATACATGCCGAAGGTTACCGAAGAATACATAGAAAAGAAGCGCAAAGAGATAGTGGAGGCTGCTTATAAAGTCTGTGTCCGCAAGCCCATAACTTCTATCGAGATGAAGGACATAATAGAAGAGACCGGGTTTTCACACGGAGCCATCTACAGATACTACAAGGATCTGGATGAAGTCTTAAAAGATCTCGTGATAACGATCAATTCTCAAAACAAGATCGATGACATGCTTGATGAAATATTAAGTAAAGCAGATCCCGGCAAGTGGGAAAAGACTATCTATGACATATGCGATATGCTGGCGAAGTACATGAGCGAAGTCGGTACTGACCTTCTTAAAGTATCGATCTACAGTGATATGATGGCGATGGCAGATCCGGAAAGAGCGATGAACATTGCACAGCGACTCGGTAAAGACGAACAAAGTCCCCTTCTTTATGCAACGACGGCAACGGAAACATTTCTGAAGGAAGTCATCAGGAAGAACAAGTTAAAGCCTGTATCCTCAGTAGACGAGATGATCCAGTTCATGATCGTCACATACCACGGAATCCAGACAGGTTATGTTCTCACTGGTTGCTTTAAAGCACCGCATATCGAGGGCAAATATAAGCCTGATGATATGTTCAGAAATCTCGCAAGATCCGTGATCCTGATGATGGGAGGTAAAGTTTGATATGGTCTTTCATACATATGGAAACAAAGAAAATCAAGCAGTTATCCTTCTTCACGGAATGCTTACTCCATATCAGATCTGGGACGAAGCGGCTTCTTATTTTTCTAACCGATACTACGTGATCGTGCCCGAGTTAGACGGTCACACTGAAAAAGAGAAGAGCACATTTATAAGTGTTGAAGATGAAGTAAATATGCTTATCGAATACATAAGACAGGAACTTAACGGGAAAGTATATCTTCTGGCAGGTCTCTCGATGGGTGGAAGGATAGCGGCAGAGCTTGCCAAAAGTGATGCGGTAAGTATCGAATATCTCGTGCTAGACGGCGCACCTTTAATGAAGACAAACAATCTCTTAATGACAATCATGAAAAAAAATTATTGGAGCATCATCTGCAGATCCCAAAAGCGTGATCCGAAGGTAAAAGCGTCATTCAAGAAAGATTTCCTCCCGGAAACATACTGGGAACCGTACCTTAAGATCGCGGATAATATGAAATGTCAGTCTGTCGATAATATCATCGACTCAGTGTTCAAGCCGTTTGAATTCAGATCATATCCCGAGCACATGAAGATACTTTTCATGCACGGAACAAAAGCAAATGAGAAAGTCTCACGCAAAGGAGCTCTCAAGATGAAAGAACATAATCAACAGATGAAGATCAGGTGTTTTGACGGTCTGGCCCACGCTGAACTGGCGTGCTTTAAACAAGACCAATGGATCAGGGAAGTAGAGGACTTTATCAAATTATAGATTACATAGGACTATATCGTTAATCTATAGCACCTACTTTATGCCTGATGATATAATGCCAGTATATTAAGTAAGGTATGGTATGGATATGTATCAGAGTCCGTTTTTTATTTCTGAATGCAAAAAGAGAATGAGCTCAATAAGTGATTGGGGATTCCGTCTTGTCCAGGAAGACTCCAGAGAAGATTGGGCGATCTTGAGATGGGAACTTGAAGGCATAAGAGTCTCCATAGAGTATCACCCTTATGCACATAGCTTAAATACCTACATTGATTATCGAGGGTATGAGGTTAATCTACGGAAACTGTATGAACTTGCCGGGATAAATGAGAGACCCACGTATCAGTTTGGCAGTACAAACCTTGAGAAAGGCATTGAAGCTGTTACGAAAAGAATCATGACTTTCCTTGACGGTTATGACTTATATGATCATTCTAAATTGATGAGTGATATCAGCAGCAACTTCGTGAAGCAGAAATCAGATGAGACACGCTTCCTGAACTGAGCTACAAGTTCTGTACAATGTCACCTCTCATTTATATGCCAGAGTCACCCTGAAGTTACCTCCGTAGTCCTTGAAGCTCTGCGGATGCTTAAGACCTTCCTTTTCGAAGATATCCCTGACGCTTTCTGCCTGATCATATCCATGCTCAACGATGATCGATCCGCCTTCATTTAACACTTGGGAACGGGATGCGAACTTACGGTAGAATAAAAGTCCGTCATCACTGACTCCGAAAAGAGCAGTTGAAGGTTCATTGTCCTTCACGAACCTGTCCAGTATCTTCATATCATCAGAATTGATATACGGCGGATTGGAGATAATGACATCAGGGTTACCGGGAATATCATCAAAGCCTTCCAAGACATCAGCCTTAACTATCGTGAATGCTTTCTTATCCAATGCCTGGCTTAGATTCTTACGGGTATATTCCAACGCCTCATCGAATTTATCGACCAGGACTAACTTCGGGTCATACCCTTCCCTTTTAAGATAATTGCCGAGAGAGATCCCCACACATCCTGTTCCGGTGCAAAGATCCCAGATGATAGGATCCGTCTTACCGGTTGAAACAACGGTCTCGAATGCCTTTTCGACAAGTAGTTCCGTATCAGGTCTTGGAATAAGTACTCCCTTTCCTACTTCATATTCTTCATTGAAGAAATATGCCTTACCGACAATATACTGCCAAGGCTCATAGTTCTTAAGCCTTATGATCAGCGGATCAATGAAACTTCTGTCAACGTTCTTATCCATACAGAGCCTTAATGAAGAAGGAGTCTTATTAAGAACGTGTGCGATTATCTCCAATATTTCAAAGCGGGCATCAGAAATGCCCGCTTCGTTTAATTCATTTTCATATTCATTGATAAGATCACCAATTGTCATCGTTATCATTCTCCGGAATAACTGCCTGCATTGCTGCGATAGCTACTTCACAGATCTTAGGATCAGGCTCTTTTGTGGTAAATCTCTGGAGCCAGAGTCCCGGCTTAACGAGGATCTTACAGATTCCTCTGTCACAGTGACGACCGACAAATCTGAGTATCTCATAAGAGATTCCGCAGATAACAGGTATCAGTACCAGTCTAAGTCCGATGTTGATGAGCATATTATTGTCACCGATAAATACACCCGCGATCGTATAGATGAGTATCGATATCATAAGAACGATGAACATGAACGCTGTTCCGCATCTCGGATGAAAGCGTGACTGCTTCATGATGTTCTCGACTGTGAGAGCTTCTCTAGCCTCATAGCAGGCGATGGTCTTATGCTCTGCACCGTGATACTGCCAGACTCTCTTGATGTCAGGCATCTTGGAAACGAGGATGAGATACGTAAGGAAGATCACGATCCTGAGTACACCCTCGATGATATTTCTTACCAGCTGTACCCAGAGAACATCCAGCATGTTCTCGTCAAAGAGCTTACTTACGAGGTCAACGATAAGTCTCGGAAGCAAGATAAAAAGTCCGATGGAAAGCGCGAGTCCCAGGATAGCAGAAAGCGTAAGCATAACGCTTCTGTGTCTTCCGAGGAATGAGTCGAGCTTACTTTCTTTTTTCTCTTCAGCTTCATCTTCCTTGCCCTGCTCGGAAATATCTGCAGACTTCATCGTTGCGTCTGTTCCCGTTACGAGCATCTTATAAAACTTAATGCATCCTCTAACGAACGGAACCTTCTCAAAGTAGGACACTCTGTCGCTTTGCTTCATCTCTTCGATGTAGATGGAACCGTCAGCTTTTCTTACTGCGATAGCCGTGCGCTTAGGGCCGCACATCATGATACCTTCGATCAGGGCCTGGCCTCCGATCGTTGTTCTCTTCCTATCCTTAGAAGCTACTTTTGTATCCTTATCAGTCTTTATCTCAGTAACATCAGGTGAGATCTCGGTATTTTCCTGCTTTTCAGGCTCAACCGTCGCGATGGCTTCTTCAACCACCGGCTCGGCGTCGGCAATCTGCTCTACAGGCTGCTCGAGGACCTCTGATTCAGTTTTGTTTTCTGACATATACTTCTCCACTATATTATTTGTATTATTATTTTCAGCCTATTATAACACTTTTTATGTTACTGTCAGATTTCGATAGCGGTAAAAATATGGTACTTCTCGAAAACATCAGAGGATATCAGCGATATCGAGGATCAGCCTTTCTGACTTCTCCCAGCCTAAGCACGGGTCTGTAATGGACTTACCGTAAACGCCTTCGCCTATCTTCTGAGCGCCGTCCACGAGATAGCTTTCTATCATGAGACCCTTAACGAGTTTTTTAATATCCCCGTTCCACTTTCTGCTGTGGAGGATATCCTTGGAGATCCTGATCTGTTCCTCAAACCTCTTACCGGAATTGTTGTGATTGGTATCCACGATGACCGTCGGATTTTTAAGGCTCGGATCCTTCTGATACTGCTCGAAAACATTCTCCAGATCCTCATAGTGATAATTCGGATGTGATCTTCCGAACTTATCCACATATCCTCTCAATATGCAGTGTGCGTAAGGATTTCCTTCGGTCTGGACCTCCCATCCCCTATATATGAACTTTTGGGGACTTTGCGCAGCTGTAATGGAATTCATCATGACATTAAGATCGCCCGCCGTCGGATTCTTCATTCCTGCCGGGATCCCGATACCGCTTGATACGAGCCTGTGCTCCTGGTTCTCGACTGACCTTGCGCCTACCGCTACGTAGCTAAGAAGATCCGACAGGTATCTGTGATTTGAAGGATAGAGCATCTCTTCGGCGCAGGTAAATCCGGTCTCCTTAATGACTCTCGTGTGAAGATCTCTTATCGCGATTATTCCCGCTAGCATATCCTCTCCCTGCTCGGGATTTGGCTGGTGCAGCATTCCCTTGTAGCCGAGACCTTTTGTTCTTGGCTTATTCGTATAAACACGCGGGATGATGAATATCTTATCCTTAACCTTCTCGCTTACCTTGGAGAGCTTTTCCATATAATCCAGTACGGCATCTTCCCTGTCAGCAGAACATGGTCCGATTATGAGGATGAACCTGTCATCCTTCCCTTCGAAAATGTCTGCTATCTGCTTATCTCTGGACTCTTTTATCTTCTTTATCTGGTCATCGATCGGAAACTCTTCCTTAAGTTCCTTTGGAACGGGAAGTTTCCTTATGAAGTTCATGTTCATATCCATAGAATATTTCTCCTTAAAAATCGAGTTACCTTACGTTAACGCATTATACATTAGGAGCCGTTTCTTATATAGCAGATACATTCAATTTTTCTGCACGATTTGTTATCATTTAGAAAAAAGGACGGTGTCTATCGTGTTCGACAAACTTAAGGATAATCTCAAGAACAGCTACAGTCCCTATTCAAACTTCAAGGTAAGCGCCATCGTCGTTACAAAGGACGGCAGGGAGTTTACGGGCGTAAACATCGAGAACGCCTCATACGGAGCAACGGTCTGCGCCGAGCGATGCGCCATCTTCAAGGCCGTAAGCGAAGGCTACCGTCCCAAAGATCTTGAAGAGCTTCATCTCATGGTCGGTTCCGGAAGCATCGGCATGCCGTGCTTTATGTGCAGACAAGTAATAACGGAATTTTTCGAGCAGGATAAAAAGATATACTGCTATTCAACAAACGGGGATGCGGAAGTTTACAAGGTATCAGACCTGTGCCCGAATCCTTTCGGACCTGATGATCTGGACTTAAAGTGACGGACTGCCTTAACGGCAATGGCAAAGACAGCGAAGAATATAAGAAATCCGATAAGCCCATAGACGACGTCACCTAATTCCATGGCGCCTTTATGGGTTACTTTCTGTCCGACTTCGATCGCGACAGTAAGGAAAACGACTAATGATGCGGCATAGATTCCCGTGATCGCCAGCACGTAACCTTTTTTACTGAGCCACTTTACTACCGGGTAGATGATGATAAGCATCAGAAGTCCAAGGATCCCGATCACGATAAGGTGAAGTATCTTATCGGAAAAAGCGAGGTTGGTTCCTTCGTTTATCTCGGATATCTCGTCGTGAGAAAAGTTTATAAGGTCTGCCACTTGGCGAAGCACTTCTTTCATCAATAGTCCCCCTTTCCTTAGGACCATTGGATTATAACGCTGATAGCAAAGCCCTTCCCGAGGAAAATTGGGCAAGTCTCAGTCTAAAATGTGGCTATATTCAGGCAAAATAGTATAATCAAATCATAACGCCAAGGAGGTGTAGGGATATGAAGAAGGCTAATGTTTTGTTCCTGGGAAACTCAGGTGTCGGTAAATCGACGCTCATCAATGCGATAATGAATGACGATGCCGCAGAGACCGGAATCGGTATAACGGGCACCACAAAGGAACTTAAGACATACGAGAACGAAGAAGTTCCATTCAGGATCATCGATACGATCGGTTTTGAGCCGACTAAGTTCCTTCAGAAGAACAAGGCCATAAACGAAGTTCAGAAGTGGTCAAAGGATGTTGCATTAAGCAATAACGACGATACTTCCATCGACCTCATCTGCCTTTGTGTCGACGGAACATCGAGTAAGCTCTTCGCTAAGACCATCGATGATTTTCTTAAGGCTATCCAGATCTGGAAGAATGTTCCGATCATCGTCATCATAACGAAGTCCTACTCATTCCCTGACCGCGAAGCCAATAAACAGATGGTCAACGATGCTTTCGCAGGCAAGAACTGCAACCTCAAGGGTATCTTCACGGTAGTCGCTCAGCCTTATGTAATAAGCGATGAGATAGTAGTTCCTCCTGAAGGAATCACGGAGCTTATCTCTGCTATAAACGAGCTCCTTCCTGAGGGAATCCAGGCTTCAAAGAAAGACATCAACACATATAATCTTAACCGTAAGAGAGTCATCGCTCACGGAGCAACAGTTACATTTACAGGTATCGGCGTAGCTATCGGTGCTATCCCGATCCCGTTTCCTGACGCAGCTTTACTCATCCCGACAGAGACTGCGGAGATCAATCTCCTTGCCAAGATCTACGGCATCAGACAGGATGAGAAATCGAAGATGTTTTTTAACTCCATTGTTGAAGTAGGTACAGTAAGTACGGTTGCCCGCGGCGTAATAACAGCTCTTAAGGCGATCCCTGCAATCAACATCGCAGCAAGTGTTCTTAATGCCGTCATCGCAGGTGTTTTCGTAGCTGCAATCGGTGAGGGAACTATCTACGCATTCGAGCAGATCTACCTCGGCAACAAGTCCATCGAAGATATCGATTGGGTCAAGCAGATCATGGAAGGAAAACTTCAGAACGGCATGGTTGATAAAGTAACAAAGATCCTCGAATCACTTCCTGAGAACGCGAGCAAGAACGATGTGATCAAGGCCATCGGAAGACTTTTTGGAGTCAAGGATTCTGAATTTACCGATACAAAGAAACTTCCTTCCGGTAAATGATCCTACCTATTCGACATTAATTTATTTCGAAAAAAAGAGAGCCTTTCGACTCTCTTTTCTATTGGATTAAATTAATAGTTTTCACAAACACCCAGATCATACATCGCATAGAAGAAATCGTAATACTCACCACGTTCTTCTTTGGCAGTCTTCACTATATCAGTGATATCTATTCTTACTGTCTCGCTGCTTTCTGTCTTTATATCAACATATGTCTCTCTGTCAGTAGAAACAAGCGTAAACTTATCTTTGGCTGCAACAGTTATCTCATCAGAAGAAACAGATCCGTCTTTGCCTACTTCTAAGCCAACCTTATCCTCTTCAAAGTAAAAACTTGCATCAGGAGAATACGCCATGAAACTCCAAACATCATTCGTAGATACAGGCATACCGTCTTCACCGACCTTAAACTCTCCTGCTATCAACATGTTACTGCCCTGACCTGCTGAATGATAGAGTTCAAAATTCTCAGGATCAGTAAATTCTGCTCCAAGATAATAATTGAAGACCCTATATCCTTCCATACTTCCTACGAAATTAACGGAACCGCCTGCAACCTTATATACATTAAGTGAACAATAATCATCCATAAGACTACATTGAGCATAAATATATATGTCATCGCCATTCATCAGCAGATAAGCAACACCCACGGATCCGACATCATCCATATAACAGTCAAGCACATACGACGTATCATTTACTTCAATAGTAACCTTTCCGTCACTTGTTCCTCCGCTTGGAATAAAGAAAAGAGCTTCTTCAGTCTTAAGAACCTTCGAATAATCTTCTGTATTGTGGAACTTCAATACACGATTAGATGCAGAAAGACTCTCGACCTCCAGATCATCTATATTAGCAACATAGTCTGTCGTTTCTGTAGCGGTCTCTACTGTTGTATCTTCAGTGGTCTCTTCAGTCGTTGCCTCTGTTGTAGTCTCTGTTGTTTCCTCTGTGGTTGCCTCAGTAGTCTCTTCTTCTGTTGTATCCGCAGTTTCTATAACCGTCTCTTCAGTTTCCTTAGTCTCATCATCTTTTGTCTTAGGATCGCATCCGCTGATCAAAAGCGAACCACCAAGGATTATTGATGAAGCTAATACTGCAGCAGTAAGCTTACGTGCCTTCATGTTTTCCTCTATACAAGTTATAAAATTATACTTATTATATCAGTATCCGACAAAAAAACACCTCCGATATCGGAGGTGATTTTTCTCGATACGTTTTATTCTTTCCACGGCTGATGCTGATCAGGATTAATGTAGATTCCGACTATCTCACCGCTTTCAACAACAATATGAATATTCGGGATATACCAGGTAGTATCGCTTTCCAGCTCTTCAGCAAAACTTTTAAGATCATCATAAACATCCGTGTAATCATATGTAACTATTCCGTCTTTGGAATACACATTTGCTTTGTCCATTATTACAACCGAATCAGAAACATCCAAATGCACATCTTTCTCGAACGCAGAAGAATTCACAAGTCCGTCCCAATCGACATAATAGGTTCCGTCTGATTGTTGACTTAAAAACCAATCGTTATCTAGCATGATATAACCATCAACACTTGGATCATTTATCACGGTGATCATACTGAAATCCATAGACTGATCAGTAGCATAATTATATTTATCTTTTGAAGCAAGGATCACCAGACTGTCCCATTTTTCCAATGAATCGATCTCTTCCTGCGTAAAGTACGTATAGTCACGGATATCCAGTGTCATACCCTTCATATCCTCATCGAAAGAATACCTGTCGCAGCAATAATCCCCGTCAGGTATCTTACCCTCTTCATGCTCCGTATTATGCGCATAAACAACATTACCCTTGACCATAACAGGAACAATACAGATCTCTTTTATGACTCCATCCTCAACAACGATATGTGCATTGTAGTTTATAGAATTGAGCGAAGCAGCATCAATCGTTTCCTTAAACGACTGGAAGCTGTCGAACTCATAAGTAAAATCATAAGTCTTTATGCCGTCTTCGGAGAAAACATCAGCATATGCGTAGATTACCGGCTCTTCACCTACGCTCAAGTTGATCTGCTCCTCATAAGGGAAAAGAAGCGGAATATCATACTGATCGAACATATAATAGTTTCCGTCACCCTGCAACTTCAGGTACCATCCTTCATTATTCAGTTCAACAATTTTCTCTCCATAAGTGCATGAACGCGTAACATATGTATTGACCGTCTTAACAGTCATAGAGCCGTTTACGTCGTTTCCATAGCAGCAATCTTCAATATCAAGAAAATATGCCGTATCCATAAAATCCATCGTTCTCTCATCAAAATGAACATACTCGTATATATCTGATTTAATCCCATTGTTTTCCTCATCGAAAACAATATTCGACGCAAAGTATACGCCGTCTTTAACAACGCCCGCATCATGGTCTTCCTTTGTAACCGAATATGCCATCGGCTCAGATACCGGTCCCGGATCATCATCTGATGTCTCAGTCGTTGTTACATCTGTTGTTGTAGTATCATCCGTCTCATCAGTTGTAACAACAGTCTCATCCGTATCATCATCTTTGTTTTTGGTTGACTTAGTATCCTTAGCAGAATTGCAACCGGAAAGCACGGCCATAGCCAAAACGAGCGATAATATAGCTTTCTTCTTCATAATTCCTCTCCTGTCATCAGGTTCTTACCTAATATATCGTAATAATATGGCTCAGGTTTCTCAAAACATAAAAAAGAGACTGCCTTTTGAGCAGTCTCTGATGAATGTCGTAAAAAAATTAAGCTTTACCCATTCTCTTGTTGAACTTATCAACACGTCCGCCTGTATCAACAAGCTTCTGCTTACCTGTGTAGAACGGGTGGCACTTAGAGCAGATATCAACACGGAGCTCAGGCTTCGTGGAAAGAGCTTCGAATGTCTCACCGCAAGCACACTTAACAGTTACAAGCTGTGTCTTTGGATGAATTCCATCTTTCATTTGTTCTCACCTCTCATCAAATGCATGGTGCGTAACCACTTAAGCCACGTATACCATACCGGATTTTGTAGTAACTTTGGTATATTACTTTATTAGAAGTCGCTTGTCAATACATCAATCATCAACTGAGAAAGACTTTTTGACAGATAATACGAAAGAGTTATTATTTGTCGTCTTAAGCATAAAGTTGATGACTGCGTCCGTAGCCGTTGTCGTA
This sequence comes from Clostridia bacterium, assembly GCA_024699245.1. Lineage (GTDB taxonomy): Bacteria > Bacillota > Clostridia > Saccharofermentanales > Saccharofermentanaceae > Saccharofermentans. The sequence continues at coordinate 73,353 of JAILPW010000015.1, forward strand.
TCAACATCCGCAAGCTTCTTACGAAGCAGGATCATAGCCTCGAGTTCCTCAGGTGTAAGGAGGAGATCCTCTCGTCTTGTACCTGACTTATCAACTGCGATAGCCGGGAATACACGACGGTCAGCAAGCTTTCTATCCAGCGTGATCTCCATGTTACCTGTTCCCTTGAACTCCTCGAAGATAACTTCGTCCATACGGGAACCTGTCTCGATAAGTGCAGTAGCGATGATCGTAAGGCTTCCGCCGTTTTCGATATTTCTTGCAGCACCGAAGAATCTCTTAGGTCCGTACAAGGATCCCGGATCAAGACCACCAGAAAGAGTACGTCCTGTCGGGTTGATCGTAAGGTTATAAGCACGTGCAAGTCTTGTCATGGAGTCGAGAAGGATTACAACGTCCTCACCGAGCTCAACAAGTCTCATTGCTCTCTCGAGTACGAGCTCTGTTACTCTTACATGGTTTTCAGGTCTCTTATCGAAAGTGGAATATACAACTTCACCCTTAACGGATCTTTGCATATCCGTAACTTCCTCAGGACGCTCATCGATAAGAAGAACGATAAGCTTGCAGTCCGGATTATTAGCTGTGATAGCATTTGCGATTTTCTGGAGAAGGATCGTCTTACCTGCCTTCGGAGGAGAAGCAACCATACCTCTCTGACCCTTACCGATTGGCGAGAAAAGATCGATGATCCTTGTGGAGATATCATTGAGCTTTGAACCGCCGAATGCTGTCTCAAGTCTTAACTTCTCATTCGGATAAACAGCTGTCAAAGTCTCGAATCTCTTACGCTTACGGATAATATCAAGATCTGTATCCTCGTTAAGTTCGATCCCGTTTACGGAAAGAACTCTCTTCAAAGGAGCGTACTTATCCTTGCCCTTTGGAGCAACTGCAAGTCCCTTGATATAATCGCCTCTTCTGAGTCCGAGTCTTCTTATGAGCTGACCCTGAACGAAAGCGTCCTCTTCACCAGGAAGATAGTTATGTCTGTGAACGAATCCGTTGAAATCGCCCTTATCGCTGTTACCGATAGAAAGAACGCCCTCAACTTCAATATACTGTGGCTCCTGTACTTCAGGCTTAGCAGGTTCACCGTCTTCACTTTGTTCAACAGTTGAAGGATCAACTTCAGTAACAACTACTTTACCGTCATCACTTGAAGGACCAAAGGACAATGTCCTCTTCTTGCTCTTGCCTTTCTTAGCTTTGCCTTCAGGTCTTTCAGGCTTTGCTTCAGGAGCTTTCTCAGCAGGAGCCTCTGCTTCTTCCTTCTTCTCAGGAACAGTTTCCTCAGAAGGTGCAGAATTTTCAGCCATCTCTTCAAGAGGTGTCTTCTCTTCTGTTTTCTTTTTGGATCTAGCAGGGGTTTTCTTTGTTTTCTTTTCTTCGGAAGATTCAGTTTCCTTTTTGGCTTTTGATCTTCCCTTAGCCTTTGTTTCTTTAGCAGGCTTCTTCTCGTCGGCCTTCTCTTCAGGCTTTTCTTCAGAAACTTCAGCCTTAGTTTTTACTTCTTCTATCTTTGGCTGTTCAGCTTCTTTTTTCTTTGAAGTTCTCTTCTTTGGCTTTGCTTCTTCCTTTGGTTTTTCTTCGGAAACAGCTTCTGCCTCAGTTTTTTCTTCGGAAGTCTTTTTCTTCTTCGTAGCAGGTGCTTTTTTCTTAGTTGCAGCTGCCTTTGCAGGTTTTTCCTTCTTCTCGTCCTTGACTTCTTCGTCATGAGCGATCAATGAAACAAGTTTGTCGGAATCCATACTAACAGCTTTTTCTCTGTCTACGAGATTAAACGCAACTGCGATCTCTACGAGATCGTCATGTGACTTCTGCGCCAATGCTTCTCTTTCTGTCATAAATTATCCTCAATCATAGTATGAGTAGATGTGTATACAAGTCTTAAATTGTCTGGGAAATTTAAAAGTCGTATTAACTTGTGTGAATTTTAGCACTAATTATTTATTTGCGCAACACTTCAAAGCAATGTTATTGCTTGTTTCTTCTATATTTGCAGTTAATGAAATCAAGTACATAACAAGGGATCACACCTATGGTATAACTGACAAGATCAATAACCGAAAACCCGGTACCGATCAATATCCTTAAAAATCTGTTTGTGATCCCGAATCTGTCACAAAAACCCCACAGTTGAATAAACTCAACAGCGAATGAAAACATGAGCACTGCCGTAGGAAGTATATACCACTTTGAAGGTCGATAAGGACTGACTGTTCTTATGATCGTGTATATTAAGATTACAACTAAAAGATCACCTATATAATTCCTTATCCAGCCATGTGCATATAATCCGATAAGTATTTCGACGCACAACAATAATATGGATATTATTCCGTAAATAATTCTTCTGTTCATACTTGAAGATTATACACCGCAGATCTTATTGAAAAGAACATCTGCTTCGGATTCTTTATCCTTGATCATTTCAGTCTTACTCTTAAGACTGGTGTCGAAATCCGAATACTTTTTTTCGATCTCTTTTTCCATTCTAGGAGCAGTTAAAAGTCTTATGATATCTCTTATTGCAGGAACAGATAAAAGAGCAGGAATAAACAGGACAACGCAGCCCATTATTATCTCACTGCTTTGAGAATTATTATGGGTACTGCAATAGTATACATATGTCAGAAGCACGACTATGAAAAAGATCGGTCCGAGAATTGTCGGATAAGAAGCATTCTCACCATAATCCCAAGAGAACAGTTCCCTTCTGGCTTCTTTTCTCGATACATTATCCAATGCTTTATACTTCGGCTGGATCTTATTTCTTAAGTCATCACATTCTCTGCTTGTTGTGTTGATCTCACTTCTCAATTCTTTATATCTGACGAGATCCGAGAAATAGGATTTGGATTCTTCAGGTGCTGCATTTATATATGACTCGATATCAAGTTCAGAGAGTTTGTTATAACTAATCGTCTGGATCTCTTCTATACTTTTGATCTTGAGATCACATAAAAGTTTTCTCTTAAGAGCGGAACAATTACAGGGTTCTTTTTCAAGTATACTTTTTATCAATTTCATTGCTTCTGAGAACTCGCCGGACCTGATGTGAGAATCGATCTTGGGAATAAGCGCATCCGCAGTAAGATTACCTTCATCAGAAGGACAATCAGTTGCTATGACATCAGCACTGTTTCTTACTTCTTCCATTTCCCACCAACACTTACAGATAACAAGATACTTAAATTATCCGTGAGCAGAAAAACGTTGTCAACATAATTTGATTTGTATATCGAACTATTCTTTGTATCAAACAAATATCGCCGCTGAAATCAACGGCGATACATTTATTCTGATTAATATTTTTTATATAGATAATCTTCTATATTACTGATCACCCAAAGCGGCGAACTTATCCATCATATCGAGAGCCTTACCTGTACCGATAGCTACGCAGGAGATGGCATCTTGAGCGATATATACATCGATACCGATCTTTGTAGCGAGCATTCTGTCGAGACCGTAAAGAAGTGCTCCTCCACCTGTCATAACAATACCTCTTTGTGAGATATCAGCCATAAGCTCCGGAGGAGTCTTTTCCAACACAACGTGAACTGCCTCAAAGATAGCAGATACAGGCTCTTCAAGTGCCTCGAGCATTTCCGTTGAAGAAACTGTAACTGTTGAAGGAAGACCTGTGATGAGGTTTCTTCCTCTAACGTCGAGTGTCAACTCTTCATCTCTAGGATATGCACAACCGATCTGGATCTTGAGCATCTCAGCTGTCTTATCACCGATAAGGATATTATGCTTACGTCTTACATGCTTGATGATAGCTTCATCAAACTTATCGCCTGCAACCTTCAAGGATGCATCAACAACAGGCTCACAAAGGGAGATAACGGAGATATCTGTTGTACCTCCTCCTATATCAACGATCATGGAACCGCAGGCCTTAGTGATATCTATACCTGCTCCGATAGCAGCAGCGATAGGCTCACGGATAAGGAATACGTCCTTAGCACCTGCGTGACGGCAGGCATTCTCAACAGCCTGCTGCTCAACCGGTGTGATAACCGAAGGAACGCAGACAACGATAGTCGGCTTAAAATATGTAGCTCTGAAACCGCTGCAGACACGACCGATAAATGCCTTGAGCATGACCTCTGTTGCTCTGAAGTCGGAGATAACGCCTTCACGCAGAGGTCTTATAGCCTCAACAACACCAGGTGTACGGCCAAGCATAAGGCTTGCACTCTCACCTACTGCAAGAACTTTACCTGTCTTCGTGTTAACTGCAACTACTGAAGGTTCCTTAAGGACTACGCCCTTACCGCGGACATAAATCAATACACTACTGGTACCAAGATCGATACCAATTTCCATTCCTAAACCCATTAGATCACCTCAACAATATATCGAAAACTCCACAAATAGCGGAGTATAACTCAAAAATAAACATTTTGATTATACATTAGTGATTGATAAAATCAAACATTGAAACCCTTCCTTATGTTTCACTTTTATATTATAAACATAACATTTCATTTTCATTGAGGGAAAACTGGTGTTATAATGTTCTAGTTTATTATTTAAAGAAGAGGTGAAAAAGATGTCATATTCAGTTGAAATTGACCGTAAGTGGCAGAAAAAGTGGGAAGAAACCGAACTTTACAAGTTCGATCCGAACAAGAAGGGCGATAAGCTATACTGCCTGGAAATGTTCTCATATCCTTCAGGAGCCAATCTTCACCTAGGTCACTGGTATAACTACTCTCTGACTGATTCCTGGTCACGCTTTAAGAGAATGCAGGGATACAATATTTTCCATCCGATGGGATTCGATGCTTTCGGACTTCCTGCTGAGAACTATGCTATCAAGACAGGTATCCATCCACAGGATTCCACTCTCAAGAATATTGCAACAATGGAAAAGCAGCTCAAGGAAATGGGCGCTACTTTCGATTGGAACTACGAGCTTGCTACATGCATGCCTGATTACTACAAGTGGAATCAGTGGCTCTTTATAAAGCTTTTCGAAAACAATCTCGCATATAGAAAGAATGCTCTCGTTAACTGGTGTCCTAAGTGCCAGACAGTTCTTGCAAACGAGCAGGTTATAGACGGTAAGTGCGAGCGTTGCGACAGCGAGATCGAGAGAAAGAACATGACTCAGTGGTTCTTTGCTATCACAAAGTATGCGCAGGAACTTCTCGATTGTCTCCCGCAGCTCGATTGGCCGGAAAAGACAAAGAAGATCCAGACAAACTGGATCGGAAGATCAGAAGGATCTGAAGTATCTTTCTTCTGCGAAAAAGACGGCGAGCAGCTTAAGGATGAAAACGGCGATCCTTTGAAGCTTACGGTATTCACAACACGTGCGGATACGTTCATGGGTGTTACTTATGTAGTAGTTGCACCTGAGTCAGAGATCTGCACAAAACTTACAACTGATGCGCAGAAAGCAGCAGTTGAAGAGTACAAGGCATTCACTGCTAAAGCAAGCGATATCGACCGTATGTCTACAACACGTGAGAAGACGGGTGTCTTCACAGGTAGTTACGCTATCCATCCGTTGAACGGCAAGAAGGTTCCGATCTGGGCCTCCGACTATGTAATCGCAGGTTACGGTACAGGCGTCGTTATGGCAGTTCCTGCACATGATGAAAGAGACTTCGAGTTTGCTACAAAGTTCGGTCTTGATATCATCCGTGTAGTAGCTTCCAAGGAAGGCGCTGAAGACGATCTTCCTTACTGCGAGAAGAAAGGTGTTCTCGTCAACTCAGGTGAGTTTGACGGAATCGAGATGCACAAGGCTATCGACGCTATCGTTAATAAGCTTTCTACTATGGATATGGGTTCCAAGAAGGTCAACTACAGACTTCGTGACTGGCTCATTTCCCGTCAGAGATACTGGGGTACACCGATTCCTATGATCCACTGCCCTTCATGCGGCATCGTACCGGTTCCGGAGAAAGACCTTCCTGTCCTCCTCCCTTACGATGTTGAGTTCAAGCCTGACGGAGAAAGCCCGCTTGCCAAGTGCGACAGCTTCATGAACTGTAAGTGTCCTAAGTGCGGCGGTGATGCTAAGCGCGATCCTGATACAATGGATACTTTCGTTGACTCATCATGGTATGAGCTCCGTTATCCTGATAACAAGAACTCTGACGAGATCTTCAACAAAGATCTCATCAACAAGATGTGCCCTGTAGATAAGTATGTCGGAGGACCTGAGCATGCTGCTATGCACCTTCTCTATTCGAGATTTATCTGCAAGGCAATGCGTGACATGGGTCTTTTGAACTTTGACGAGCCATTCAAGAGCCTTGTTCACCAGGGTATCATCCTCGGACCAGACGGCAACAGAATGAGTAAGTCCAGAGGCAATACGGTTGCTCCTGACGAGTATGTTGCCAAGTACGGTTCAGACGTATTCAGAACTTATCTCGCATTCGGATTTGCTTATACAGAAGGCGGTCCATGGAGTGATACAGGTCTTCAGGCTATCGTTAAGTTCGTTAACCGTGTAGAGCGTCTTGCTGATGATGTTAAAGATATTAAGGATTCCTATGATGCTTCCTCTTTGAGCAAGGATGATAAGGATCTTAACTATGTCCTCAACTACACCATTAAGGCAGTTACTTATGATACAGACAGATTCCAGTTCAATACTTCCATCGCTCGTATGATGGAACTCATCAATGCGATCTCAAAGTATCAGCAGTCCGGCAACGTTAACAATGGATTCCTCCGTCACACAGTAGAGACACTTCTCGTTCTTTACGCACCATATGCTCCTCACTTCACTGAAGAGCAGTGGGAGAAGATCGGCAACGGTTATTCCATCTTCAACCAGGAGTGGCCTTCATTTGATGAGTCCGCACTCGTTAAGGATTCCATCGAGATCGCAGTTCAGGTCAACGGTAAGATCGTATTCAAGGTTGATGTTCCTTCCGAAGCTGACCAGGCTTCTGTAGAAGAGATCGTTAAGGCTGACGAGCGCTTCAACGAAGCTCTTGCAGGAAGAAATATATTGAAGTTCATCTATGTTAAGGGAAGACTTGCTAACATCGTAGCTAAGTGATCTTATAACAATATTGTTCTTTCAGAGGGTTGTCTTTGACAACCCTCTTTTTCTTTTCGGAAAAGATTAGTTAACCATAAAATATTTTTGGTTGACTAAGACTAAGAACAGTGCTATCTTTCATATCGGAGGAATCAAGATGAGCACCAAAGATGAACTACTGCTTCTTTTCGAGAAGAACAAAGGAACATATCTGTCTGGCGAAGAGATCGCCGACAGTCTCAAGATCTCAAGGACTGCCGTATGGAAGGCTGTAAACAGTCTTCGAAACGACGGGTATGATATCGATGCTCAGAAGACCAAGGGCTATTGCCTGTCACCTATGACGGACAAAGTTTCCTCCCAGGGAATATCCAAGTATCTTACGACAGACCTCGAAGTCGAAGTTTATGATGAAGTCGGTTCAACGAATAACATGCTTAAAGAAAGAGCTTCGAAGGGCGCCAAAGAAGGTCTTGTCATTGTCTCTAATTCACAGACCGACGGCAAAGGAAGACTTGGGAGAAGCTTCTATTCACCGCTTGATACAGGTGTATATATCAGCGTACTTTTAAGGCCACAGAATATCGAACCTCAGAAGGCACTGAAGATAACGACTATGGCAGCTGTCGCGGCATGCGAAGCAATCGAAACCATCACAGAGAAAAAAGCTCTCATCAAGTGGGTCAACGATATCTTTGTGGATGGTCTTAAGGTCGTAGGGATCCTGACTGAAGCATCACTTTCAATGGAAACAGGAAACCTGGAATACGCTGTGCTCGGAATAGGTTTCAACGTGTATGAACCTAAAGGCGGATTTCCTGAAGAGATCAAGGGCATCGCAGGTTCGATCCTGGATGAGACAGTACCTGATGCAAAGAACAGATTGGCATCGGAATTTCTGAACAGATTTAAAGATATCTATGACAACATGGATTCATCAGATTACGATAAAGAATACAAAAAACGAAGCTTCGTTATCGGCAAGAAAGTCAACGTGATTTCACCTACCGATACAAAGAAGGCAACCGTTTTGGATATAACTTCAGACTGCGCACTTATCGTTGAATACGAGGACGGAACAAAAGGTACTCTTTCAACAGGCGAAGTCAGTATAAGACCCGAATAATAATCAAGGAGAATTTGTATGAAAAAAACGTATAAGTTAGTTTTGTGCGCCCTTTTTGCGGCACTTGCAGCGATCGGAGCATTTATTAAGATCCCTGCTCCATTGGTTCCTATCACACTTCAGCTTCTTTTCACGACCATGGCAGGTATCATATTGGGAAGTAAACTCGGAGCAATCTCCGTAGGTTCATATGTACTTCTCGGTCTTATCGGACTTCCTGTCTTTACAGGCGGAGGCGGACCTGCTTATATCCTTCAGCCAAGCTTCGGTTATATCCTCGGATTTGTCTTGGGAGCATTTGTAACAGGTCTTATCGCAGAAAGAGGAAAGCCTTCATTTGTAAGATATCTTATCGCTTCACTCGCGGGTCTTCTCGCCGTCTATCTTGTCGGTGTTCCTTACTGCTATCTCATAAGCAGGTTCTACCTGAAAACAGATATGGCAATAAAAGGTCTCGTCTTAAATGGTTTTCTTATCTTCCTTCCGGGGGATGCGATCAAAAGTGTGTTGAGTGCGTTCTTGGGTAAAAGACTTGCTCCGATCGTCAAGAAAAAACTCGGATAAAGTTACTCCTCGTCTTCCTCTTCTTCTGCCTTTGCGCGTTGCCTTTCTTTAAGGAATTTCTGCACAGGTTTAGAGGTATAGATTATAAGTCCCACAGGGATCGCGAACCAAACGACCATCATAACATTTTCGGATACGCCGAGTTTTTGAAGCGCAAAGCTTACGCCAAGGAAAAGCGCGCCGGCAGCAACTATGACGAGGTTTCTCTTAAGTGATCCTTCGTCTCTCTCGAAAACGAGATCGACAACGATATAGATAAGAATAGCGGCAACGACCAATATGGCAGTTCTTGTAAATCCTGAAAGGTTGATAAAGAAATCCACGTTCTTGGTCGCATACCAAAAACCGAGGAAAACAGCTATCATTGCTATACCTTTGATACTCTTACCCATAAAGGAACCTCCTTATGCTTTACGAAAACCCATCATCGTGGAAGTCGCGATCAACTTGCCATTCTCGTCGGTTACTATGACATCAAATGATGCGATCGTCTTTCCGCTTTTTATAACCCTTGATTCTGCGTACAGATATTCTCCTGTTGCAGGTGCGTTGAATATGATATTCGAACTGAGCGTACACGTATCAGTATTATCAACATTACAAGCCAAAGCAAACGTAAAATCAGCTATCGTATAGATACATCCGCCCATTACGGTATCATTGGCATTCAGATGCTTAGGAAGTATCTTAAGTCTTGTCTTGGCGTGGTCCTTCTCAGCTACAAGGATCTCTATACCCGTTGTCTGGGTAGCGTATCTGTCCTTACTGAAATATGCTATAACTTCTTCAGGCGTCATCTCTTCTTAACCTCATCGATAACACATTTTGAATTCGGATCATCGATTATAAGCTCTGCCGCATAAGGAACAGTGATATGACCTGAAGCAGGGTTCTTGATGCTCTTTATAGGTTCACGGATCTCTGCTTCGACATCTGACTTTTCAAAAGAAAGATCACATTCGATCATCTCACAGTTAATGAGCTTAAGACCCTTGCAGTAACAAAGAGGCTGAGTACCTATAATGACGCAGTTCTCAAAAGTTACGTTCTCACAATACCAGGCAAGGTATTCGCTCTTGATCTTACAGTTACGGACAGTAACATTCTTTGCGTGCCAGAATGCATCTTTTGTATCAAATGTGCAGTCTTCAATTAATGCATCTTCGATATATTGGAACGAATACTTTCCTTCCAGACTAAACCTGGCGATCCTGATCTTCTTGGAATTCATCAGGAAGTACTCACCAGATGCGGATGTATCTTCAATGATAACTTCATTATTGTTCCATCCGAATTCAGGAGATACTATATCGCAATCCTTGATCCTTACCTTGTTACATTCCCTGACAGCCTTAACACCGTGGATCTTACAGTTAGTGATCATGACTTCCCTTGAGTACCACAAAGGTGCTCTGCAGTTAGATGTCATCTCACTGTTTTCGATAAAAAGATGATAATCGTGCCAAAAAGGATATCGAAGATCAAAGAAGCTGTCTTCGACCTTTATATTGCTCGATTCCTTGAGCGCACTCTCACCGTCGGCAGGACCTTGTATCTTACATTGCTTTACAATAAGATCGTCCGAACCGTAAAGTGCACGTTCCTCATCAAATGTCTTTCCTACTATTTCTCTCATGTCATTTACCAATCGCTGTCCCAATCTCCGCCGGAATCGTAATCATAACTGTCGTATGAATCGTCCCAACTGTTATCGTTATCGCCGCTCCAATCATCATTGGTATCCCAATCCTGGGAGAACTCTTCGCGAGGGAATTCTTCCGCATCGTAATCGTCATCGTAGTAAGATCCGAGATAAGAATCATCTTCAACATAGGAATCCATGTTGGAAGCAGAATCCCAGGAATTATCATCCGCGTCATATGCATACCAGTAATTTCCGTGCCTGTAGTATGTATCTCCGTCGATCTCATAATAGCCGTTCTTCTTTCCGAAAAGATTGGCTATACCGGTCGACATAACAACAAAGATAATAATGAGGATCGCAACTATCAATACTAAATTGACCAGATTAGGACCCTTACGTTTACTCTGCTGAGGTCTTGCCGAACTGCGGCTATTTCCATTTCCGGAAGTAGCCTGCCTTGCATCCATTACGAGATCTTTTATCTTAAGATAGATCTCATTAACTGCGTATGCCTCGTCAGTTCCTTCGTATCGGACGGCTCTTTGTCCGTTTGCCTTGTTCTTGTAAACGACAAAGTGTCCCGATCTCTGATCTTTATAGATTCCGAAAGCCTTAGGTGCTTTATAATCTTCGCCGAGATGTACATGCATCTTCTCAAGAGGAAGATTATTTGCTGCACAATAAGCCTTAAGTTCGTCGATTGTTTGAGGAGTGTCGGAGGTTGTTCTCGCGAAGTGGGTATTAACGGCTCCGCAATGAGGACATTCTTCAGCAGTTGCTTCGATATGATTGCCACAATAATCGCAATATACTTTCATAAGCACCTCCACTTCATAACCTATAGGAAATTATAACAAAATCACTCTTATAGTTCATCATTTTTCTAATATAAATATTAAAAAATCAAGACCATTCATGGTAAAATCGAACCATATTCGGGGATAGGAGACAGATATGAAAAGCGGTTCACACAGGAGTTCGATGAGCAGAAAAAGCAGTATCGGAAGCAGAAGTCACCACAGGTCTTCGTTGAGTTCACGAAGAAGGAGCAGCAGTCTGACAAGAAGAAGCAGCCTTTCCCGAAGAATGACAAGGTCTCACTCGAGCATCTCACACAGGAAAAGTTTGGCGAGAAGAAGAGGTTTCGATTCACATGCTTTCGCGGTAGGGAGAGCAACGGGCGTCAGGATAAACGGCAGTCATGCTGCAGCCCACGGAGCTGCACTTCACAGAAGTTCTTCTCGAAGATCATCTTTTAACAGACCTTCTTCCGCATACGGTTCACGTTCGAGAAGGTTTTCGGGAAGGAGGATGAAGATCGTAAATTCGGGTGATCAGGCCGCGACCGGAGTATCGACTATCGGGATCATTTTCGCTATCATTATTGGTGTAATGACGATTTCCTTCTTTGTGATGATCATCATCATGATGCTTGGTATGTCCAGTGTTTTTAGTCTTTTGAGGTGATTTATGAATGCTCACTATTCAGATTATGTAAGTAAATCCGCCCCCTTGTCGGATATTGTTTTCGATAAGATAAAGGCTGAGGATAAAGAGCTTCTGAAAGATGTGAAAAAAGAGCATATCCGTGCGAACAAGTGGTTTTTGGTGGCTATGTTCGCGATCCTCCTGTTTTGCTGCTGGGGAGTCATAAGTTCCGTCATAGCCGGCATTGACAAGCCGTTCGAAGATATAACGGCATTGGTCGCATTCGTGTTAGGACTTTTACTGTCGGGATACTGGATCCATGATGTTTTCGCGGGATTCAGAGGGATAAGGAAAGGCGTGGTACTCGCGTCATCAAGACTTCAGGAAGAAAAGGACAACAGGAATAAGACTTATCAGTATGTTTTCGATATCTACCTCGAAGATACGGATCAGACACTGATGAGCTATCAGGTGGACCAGGAAGTATTCACAGATATCCAACCGGGCGACGGTGTTGTCCTCCTTAAAACAAGATTCAAGGTCAAGATCCTGGCAGACCCTACAAGACAGGGTGTCATGGACGTAAGCAAGATCAAGTCCGGAGTCAATTAATATGAGAACGATAAACATTGAGATCGGAATGCCTAATTCAGATGATGCGATGAATACGTTAAATAATCGCATCTATTCCGAGCGCGCATCGCGTGCAAGATGCGTCAAGATAATCCACGGCTACGGCTCTACAGGAAAAGGCGGCATCCTGAAAAAAGCCTGCCGTCAAAAACTCATGGGATACAGAAGAAGCGGCATCATCAAAGGCTATTGTCCGGGCGAGAACTTCGGACCGTTCTCAGAAGAAGGAAGAAAACTCGTGGAGCTTTGTCCGGAACTCAAAAACGATCTTGATTGGGGTCGAGAGAATCCGGGCGTGACGATAGTCTTATTCAGATAATATGATCGTCAGTTTTCAAGCATACTGTTACTGCATTTTTATGGCACTAAAGGGCTGCCACTATAAGTTGAGGCAGCCCTATAATATACACTATTTACGATAGTCAGTTCAGGATCGGCGTGTTTCCGAACGGATTGCTGATATCAACAGGATCTTCCAACTCGAGCACTACGACCTCTGGTGGTATATATTCTTTCAATTCATCCATAAATAATCCCCCCTTCTGTTAATCAGACATAACGTAATTCTTGTACCTTACACAATAGTTGAAATACTGATAAAGATACCACAAAAGATTATCCAGCTTTGCATCTTTTCCCATTTCACCGGAGAAGTGCCTGTACAGATACGTGCAGGCGCTGTATCTGAATGAGAAATCCTCGACAAATTGTCCGTCTTCGTAATATCCCACGCTCAGTGTGTGAGTCTCGTCAAACTCAAAGACATTGACACGTTGCTTTATGCTGAAATATCCTTTATTGACATTGTAAGAAATGTCAACCGATTTACCATCGATCAAGACAACAATCTGCTTCATATTCGTAACTGAAGCACCAGGCAGGAAGTAATAGTTGATATACGGTGCTTCGCGAAGGCTGAAGCTTGCTCCGTAGAAGCTGGCAAGATCTGATGATCTGACATCTTCTGCAAATTTGTAGTCCTGGAATTCGTCCGCCGACATATAATCCAGATCATACTCGGCATACTCGGTGTAATTCAGATCATTAGCGTTGACATTGAAATATTCCTGAGCGGCTGTACCATAATTTATGATACGTTCTGCCAGAGCGATGGTATTTGATCCGTAGTTATAATTTGTGGTAACAGCTTCAAGATAGGAGATAACATCGAAACTTCCTTCAAGTATCTTTGTACCACCGTTATAGATCTCATAGCTAATAGGTTCAGTCAGAAATGCCGGATCACTCTCGACAGTAAAGTAGACAAGATCAGGGTATTTCGGATCCTTGGCCGCTTTACGTCCTGTGATCTTAACACTCGTATTTTTGCTCGCGAAGTTCTTTGTGGTGTAATCCATCCGCAGATCGTTTATATCGTATTCTCCGCTGATACATACAAAGATCTTAGTTGCGATCCTGCCCTCGTCAAGGTTTGCCATGAGACCCTTGACCGAAGTCTCGCGGTCAGTGATAACAAATGCTCCTGATGAGTCGCGGACTATCATAAGGTTTGGATCATCAAGCGTGATACCGCTCACATCCTTGAGTTCAGGGCGGTACATGTTGCCCGTAACGGGATAGATTATCGTCTTCGGCGGGTAATCCGGATTATAGGATATTCCTATATATGTTTCCTCAGAGCAGGAGGCATATTCGAACTTGATGGCATTGACGGAGCTCGACTCCTCATTACATCTGGAACAGTCGAGATAGACGTTATTTTCTTCGCCATACTTTCCGTAGTTTCCCAATATCTCATTGTACGGATCAGTAATGGATATCGCGGGATAGAAGTCCTGTCCGTCTGATATCCTGTTGACATATATGGCTCCGCCCAGTGACATCTCGCTCATATTATCCCACATATATACGCCCTGCAGGGTAATATGAGCGTCGTCGAGTATGGCAGCGACTCCTCCCTTTTCCTCTGCGTAATTATCCTCAAATTCGCTTTCGAAGAGACTTATTTCGCCGAGAGGAGCATAGATGCATCCTCCGTTTATCGCATAACAGTCATGGAAATAACATAGGTTTATATAGACCGATCCGTAGCTGTAGCCTTCAGATCTGTCGATCCTGACAACAGCGCCGTTTTCGGCCGTACAGTTATATATCTCACATCTCGTGATACTGAGTGAGGCACTTCTTACTCTGAAAAGACTTCCTCCCATATCGTCGTCTTCGAAAAAGTTATCTCTTCCGCCGTCAATGATCAGGTCACTGATCGAAGGATAAGATGAATTATCGATGTTAAAGAACGGTGAACCGTCGGAAGAAAGCATTCCTTCGGCATCGATCTTGGTGTATCCGTCGTATCCCGATTCATATCTGAAAGACGAACCCGGTCCTAAGTAAAAAAGATACCCGTCAGGCTGTCTCGAATTATACTTGAGTGAATGCCCGGCATGATAAAGGCTGATGGCTTTGTGACTTACATCCAACGGGATATCGACCGTCAGGTCTTCCATAAAGAAGTACTTTCCATCATAGTCAGGAAG
>JAILPW010000030.1:0-7292 GCA_024699245.1 Clostridia bacterium
CAGGGCTTAAAAGTCTACGTTTACATCGCATGTACACCGTATTTACACCCTAAAAGTGGTAAAAATGGTGTAAGTTTTGGGGCCTAAAAACCCGCAAACGCAATAAAATCAAGGGTTTCTTAATCCAAGGGTTTCATTGTCGGGACGATTGCCAAACATATGTTCTGTTCTCGCAAACCCTCGCAGGATGCTCTAATTTCTTTATTTCCCTCTGCATGGCTTCGAAATACTTCGCACCATGCTTTGGATCTTTTTCGGTACCAATGATGTACCGGGAGTTTTTTTGAGGTACTTGCCAGACAACCCTTCCTACACGATGTTTGTGTGGTTCAGCTGTCTGAACACGTCTTGCTTTTTCTGTTCAGATACTTCTGCATAAATATCCAGAGTTGTCTGAATGTCTTTGTGACCCATGATTGTCTGGATCACTTTGATGTTCGTCTCGTTTTCACAGAGTCGCGTACAAAATGTATGTCTCGTAATGTGGCAACTGAAACTCGGAATAATAACCGGTTGTCTGCCGTCGTGTCTCGCCTTGACTTCCTCTCTCGCGTTGTGATCGTTTACGATCCTCTTAATCTCGCGATTGATAGATGACTGATTATGAAATCCGCCAAACCTATTACAGAAGATGAATCCAGAAAGCCCGCCAATCTCCATTTGATTGCTGTTTCCTGATTTCTTCTGATATTCCTTCTCAGCGATCAGAGCATCCCTAACCTTATCAAGAAGAGGAATATCTCTCTTACCGCTTTCGGTCTTAGGGTCTGTAAGCTCATATTCGCATTTACCCTTGTCGAGACGGGGATAGTAGGTGATGTTATGCTCAATAGTGATCTTGTTATCGTCAAAACTGACATCCTTCCATCTAAGCGCAATCAGTTCACCAACTCGTACTCCGGTTCCGAACATTACCACAAACATTGGCTTCCAACGAATGTACTCTGGTCTGTCGAGGAAATCCAGGAATGCTCTCTGCTGCTCTACAGTCAAAGCTCGTCTCGGCTCAGGTCTGCCTTTCTGCTTTTTCTTCAACTCGGCCATGACATTATCAGTAGGATTAGTCCTTATGATGTTGTCTCGAACAGCCATCTGAAAAGTTGGATGAAGAAGACAGTGTACCGATTCTACTGTTGAAATCGTCAAGCCTTCTTTAAGCAGAGCATTGTAGAAGAATAAAACATCTGAATACTTGATATCCGTAATCTTCTTTTTCCCAAAGCCCTTCCTGATGTACCTGTCATAGGTATATACATAGTTGGTTCTCGTTGTACTTCTAAGTTCTGACTTTGTCTCAATGTATCTGTCGAACACAAAGTTAAGATCTGATTTCGCCAGAGCATATACATCAATTCCATCAAGCTCATCCTTCTGAACCTGTTTTTCTTTTTCCCTTAATTCTCCAAGATCCTTAGAATAAATATATCTACGTACTCCAAAAGAATCGGTATAAGCAAAACAGTAAAGCTGCTTGGCTTTCTTGTAGAGCTCGCCTCTATGCAACACCCTTCCTTTAGTGTCTCTCCTAACCTTTGCCATTCTCATCCTCCTATACTTCGTGGAAGAATTCCAAGAAGTTATCTAAGATCTCGATATTTACAAGCGCCATCTTATTTCGCTTGTAAATCGCCTCTGCATCATGTGCTAGTATATTGAATTCACTCTGACACATGGCGTACATCTTTGCTCCGTCCCTATAACGGACGAACTTCTTCTCAACTAATGGCCTTCCCATCAAAACGGAGAAGAATAGTTCTTCAGGAATATGAGTAACGGTTCCTAGGTAATGACACTCGACCATCTTGTCTCTGTCACCATAAATCTTAGATCTTGTTCGTCTCATAGTACTTACACCTCCGCATCTTCGCGATGAGCTTCAAGATACTCATCAATGAGCTTCAGGTTTATCAGTGCAAGCTTGTCTCTCTTGTATACGGCTTTTGCTTCGTGAGCAAGTTTATTGAACTCGCGTTCGCTCATGCCGTAGATCTGAGCACCTTCCTTGTATCTGACAAACTTCCGGTTGTCGTACTGCATTCTCTCCGCCATAGCTCTAAACATCTTAGTGGAGATGAAGATCGTTGATCCTTTGTAATGACATTCGACCTGATTCAGGTTGCCATTGTTTTCTTCTTTCCTAACTATATCCATTATTGAAACTCCTTTCGTATTTGAAGTTAGGAAGGAAGTCTTAAGAGACTGTCTAAGGATTCTTTTGTTTCTTAAACTTCAAATCCTTTCGTATCGCCTCCGCAATTGTTAAGCCGTACTTGGCAGCACGTTCTTTCAGCTCTTCATATTCAGACTCAGTGAAGCGAATAGTAAGTCCGCTACTACGTGGATTATCCGCCTTGGGTCTTCCCATCTTAGCCAAAGTCCTGCACCTCCTTATACAGCATAAGTCGATTGTACTTTTTGTAACTCAAAAAGTCAACGAAACATACTGTAAGACTTCCTTCTTTTATACGATTATTCTCTGAAATACTCCATGAAATTATCGAGAATCTCAAGGTTAACAAGAACCATATTCCCGCGTCTGAAGATTGCTTCTGCATCACGTACAAGATCATAGAATGATCTTTCACTCATGCCGTACATCTTTGCTCCATCCTTGTAACGAACATACTTCTTATCGTGAACCTCAACACCCAGAGTCATAGAAGCAAAAAGCTTTACCGGAACCTTCAAAACAGTTCCATTGTAGAAACACTCAACTACATCGTCGTTGATGAAACACTTTTTCATATGCATTAACTCCTTATTTATATTCCTTTATATATAGAGAAGGCTGTTCGCCTTACTGTTGTCGTAAATCTTGTAATCGAAACCGTACTTAACTCCGCACATACTGCATGAGTCCTTGTACTTCTGATGTCTGTCTACTCTCTTGATATAGTGATCGTCCATCAGGTAGAACGTGTTTGCACAAGTGGAGCAAAGGCATAACTCAATCGGTTTACCGAAAGAACCTCTGCGCTTATTTCTCCAAGGCTTCTCGATTCTGTTTCTTCTTTTGCAATCTCTAATCATGGGATTCCTCCTTGTAAATGGATTTGTTTAAGTGCAAAAGAATACGGCGGTACGCTATTCGAAACGGACCGCCGCATGGTTTTTGTACTTAACGTTTAGGTGATCGTCTAACTGCCCGTATTTATCGTCCACTCCCGGGCTTGAGGTCCCCCTCTTGAGAGGGCTTCCTCGGATCTCTTCTCCTTCGACCTGCATTGGGGTCTCACATAGGGGGTCCACCTCCGGACTCTCGCCCGGCTGCACTCGCAGGGTGCGACGGCTCACGACGCTCGTTCATCGCTTCAACGCTCAGCCCACGACCATACAGAAGTATCATTGTCCCTGCTCGCAATCGTCGCCTCACCGCATATGCCTTGCGGTTTCCGGGGCTGTGGCTTCACCCTTAAGGTTCGGCAGTTCCCCGTGTGGCTCCTGAGAGAGGAATGTTTGAGAAGATCTGCTATTAAGTTGTCAATTTTCGAGTAGGGGATAATCGAGTTCGATTTGTCCCTCTACTTTTAAAGAGGGGACAAATAGGACCCTGTTTTTTGTAAAACTCGAGAAAAAATTTTCAGTCATCGTCCCAACCCTCTGGAATCTCGCCGCCGTTCTCCATCATTTCGCGGAGCATCTCGAGCAGAGTCTGAAGGTGGTAATACACGCACGAGTAGGTGACACCCCATTCCTTGGCGATCTTGGCAAGTTCTCCTCTCTCGCTTCCATAAACTCTGAGGAGCATCTCTTTATCTCGATCAGGCAAACGATCGAGACACTTACGCATAAGCTTGAGATCCTCTTCGTGTTCCAGTTCATTGACGAAGTCTTCAGGGGAGGGAATCTCCATTGGGTTGTTGTCGTCATCAACCAAGGAGAAGATCGGAACGAAAGTGATTCCTGCGCGTCTTCTCTGTTCCCGTTCTCGCTTGAGTCTTTTCTTCTCCCAATCGAAAATCCTGTCGATGTCCTTGTACATCTGTGAGTTCTGATCGAACCCGGTCTTCATTAGTGCTTTGCGATAAAACATCTTCATGTGCTTTATCTCCCTTCGAATAGATTTCGGGAGACCCGCGCACGAAGCGTTTGGAAGGCATAAAAATAGCCCCGTAACCGTGATGGCTACGAGGCTTTCTTAAGTCTCTATATTCAATTGTCTAAGTACGCGGATTATCCCGTTATGACTACTCTAGCACAGGTAAAGTCGGACAATCAGTAGTACAACCGTCGTACATTTGTCGTACTTTAGTCGGACATTAGTCGTACCCTTCAGAGCATATCTTTCTGAACTTCGGGATAGCATTACCGAAGAGGCAGATGCCGAAGATCATGATCGCTTCTTTCTTCTTATCATAGAAACGACTTCTGTCCATATTCAGGATCTCGAGCATTTCTTTCTCGGTATATTTCCATCTGGTGAGATAACACTTTGAAATGATCTCGAAGAAGGTATCTCCGCCGTGAGGAAATTCTTTTGTCTTAACCATAGCTGTATCGACGATATCGATCATCCATCTTCTGTCGAAGAGTGTCTTGATCTTCGTCTCAAAAATATCTTTCTCTCTTTCCGGAGCAAATGTCTCAAGATAGATAAGAGCACCATCTACATCACTGCTTGCACATACACAAAGATCCGCTAATGTCTCATCGGTATCTTCTCTTGTCTGCCAGCAGAAGTCACGATACTTACTCAATACGAGTTTTGTCTTATCGTAAAGTCTCTTCTCATTTATGTGATCGCATTCACATACAGAGTGAATCGTGTTCCATGCTTCTGAATTCTTTCTTCCCAATGCTTTGCTCCTTCCTTAGTTCGCGACTTTCTGTTCAACGAACCATTTATAGTTTTCTTCATAAAACAGATAACAAACCTTTCCCCATATAAGACAGGTGTATCTGATTCCTTTACCACCAACAGTTACTGATGCAGCTCTTCTTATATCTTTGATCTTGTCGATATGAAACTCTCTGCCGTCTTCCCATTTGATATACAGGGGACGAAGCCTTCCGTCGGCACAGAAGGCTGCCGTAACCTCAACATACTTCTTGATTCTCTTCGTGTTCATGAACCACTCCTTTACGTTTGTATTACTAAGCTATGTGCTCGCTTGACTTTATAGGCAAGTTTGATAATATGTAGGTAACTTACTTGCCTATCTGGTACAAGATGAATTATATGAACGTATGTTCTGCTTGTCAATAGGCAATATGAAAAGGAGTAACAAAAATGACCTTCGCCGAAAAGATCAGAGAATTAAGAAATCAAAAGGGATTATCCCAGACTGAGCTTGGAAAAGCCGTCGGTGTTTCTTTAAGAACAGTAAGAAACTGGGAACTGGAAGGGAGATATCCGAAGCAGCGAGATTTATACAGTAAACTCGCTGAAGTATTAGACTGCGATATTAACTACCTAATGGCTGATGATGCTATCTTCGTAGCTAAAGCTGAAGAAGACTATGGAAATCAGGGACGCCAGGGCGCACAGAAGATCATGGCGCAGGTAAACAGCCTGTTTTCCGGCGGAAGCTTGGCAGAAGAAGATATGGATGCTTTCGTACTTGCGGTACAGCAAGCATATATTGATGCAAAGAAGAAAAAGAGCGAAAAGCCTACGGGGAAGCGGAAAAGTAATAAAAACAAGTGATTCAGAGACGATTCGAGCTCAGAGAAATTATCTAACTGTCCCAATAATGCACCAGTGCATCTGTTAGAATGCTATCCATGGGGGAGTGTAAAGTCCCCGAGAGGAGGTGGCAGAATGCGTCTTAACAGTTTTGACTATATTATCAAGCTCGCAGATAAGATCGTGAAGGAGCACGATACTAGATCCGCACATTCTTTGGCACAGGCTCTCGACATGACTATTATCGAGGCATCGTTCAAAGAGCAGAAAGGTGTATATATCTGCATCGAAGATCTTCCATATATCATTCTGAATCAGGATCTTTCCGACGAGATGCGTAACATTGTCGTTCTTCACGAGATCGGACACCATCTTCTACACCGCGAGGTAGCAAGCGCTTTCCATGAGACAAATCTGTTCGATATGTCCTGCCACAACATGGAGTATGAAGCGAACCTGTTTGCCGCTCAAGTCATGCTTCCGGATGACGAGACAGTTGATCTCATAAAGCAGGGATATTCCAAGACGCAGATTGCCGCAACAATGAATACCGATCCGAATCTTGTAGCACTTAAAGCGACCGATCTGAAGAGACGGGGACTGGCGATTAACATACCGGACTTCAAATCAAATTTCCTATGAAATAAGACGACCGACGGAGACTATCCGCCGGTCAACTCTTTCAATAGCGTTTTCCGTTACGATCAGAAAAGATCTACAGACTTACCATCTGTATCAAAGATCTTCTTCTCGCTGGCAACAACATAAACATCGCCACCGAGCTTAGTAGCCTTCTTCTCAAGAGCCTTGATATCGATCTGCTGGCCATCGATCTCGAGAATGATCTTACCGAGTTTCTTGGCAGGCTTTCTACCGGGTTTCTTAGCAACTGTCTTTTTAGCAGCAGTCTTCTTTGCCGGTGCTTTTGCAGCAGCCTTAGCAGGTGCTTTCTTAGCTGTAGCTTTCTTTGCAGGAGTAGCCTTCTTAGCAGCAGTCTTTCTGCCACGAGTTTTCTTCTCTACAGGAGCTGCTTTTACTTCTTCAGTTTTTGTTGCTTCAATCTTCTTATCGTCTGCCATTGATTCATTCCTCCGTTCGATATAATTAAGAACATTTGCATTCGATGTTTCCATTCTATGTTCACTTCCAGAATCCGTCAATGAATTCGCGGAAGATTCAATCTAATTACTTAGTTTCGTTGTTACCATATTTGAATAACACCATTGTTTGATTTGCCTTTGGTCTAAACAGTTTATCAAATAAGACTTGGTTTCTCCTCTTAGCATCCTTTAGGAGTTTACGGTATGAGATGACCTCAATATAGGCACCTCTTGCACTATTAAAACCGAAGAATCCCTCGCCATCAGGTGTCTTCATTAAGCCCGCGTTTTCTGCCGCAGTAATCAACGTGCTTGTCATATCTGCTATAACATAACAGTAAAATGCTGCGTTTTGCACGTTGCCGAAATCACGACCATTACTTTGAAGAACTTTCCCAGATTTTATATCAGCAACATACCTTAGCACCTGATTAATCGGATTATTCGAATCGTTTGACATATCGTTTCTTTGGGGTTTCTTCAATTCAACAATAGTTATGGAATTGATATTCTCTTTATCCGCCGAATACGAGATTGCTTTATCAAATACTGCAATATCCATTCGA
>JAILPW010000037.1:0-108658 GCA_024699245.1 Clostridia bacterium
ATACTGCTCAAATATGGCTAAGAACGGAATGAATCCCAAGACATTGCAGTACCTTATGGGACATTCCGACATCTCGGTAACACTTAATACCTATACACATGTTAAGTATGAAGACGTTGCTGCTGAGGTCACAAAACTTGGTGCCGTGTAAGATCCTACAGGAAACGACCCGGAAAAGGCCGGGTACAAAACTTGATTTTTGTACCCGGTTTTGTACCTTTTGGCACAAAGAAAAGCGAAAAAAGCCACGATAAGTGAAAATGCAGCTTTAAAGGCTAATGACCGCAAGCCCAATAAATACGGGAGTTTCACCTCGAATCGTGTTAAATCGTAATGGCAATAAAAGTACTATTCGTTTGTCACGGCAACATCTGCAGGTCCACTATGGCAGAGAGTATGTTTACTTATATGGTGAAGGAGAGAGGACTCGAGGATAAATTCGAGATTGATTCTGCTGCCACGAGCAGAGAAGAGATCGGAAATACGCCTCATTATGGAACTGTCGGAAAACTTAGAGAAGTCGGGATACCGCTCGTACCACATCGTGCTCGTCAGATGACTATGGCAGATTATGACTATTACGATTATCTGATCGGAATGGATTCGGCTAATATCAGGAATATGGCCAGACTTGCTGGCGGACGAGATCAGAAGATATATAAGCTTCTTGATTTTGTTTCGGGAGAAGGCCTTGGCAGAGATGTGGCTGATCCGTGGTATACGGATAATTTCGATGAGACATATGATGATCTTATGATAGGCCTTAATGCATTCCTTAAGCATGTGGAACTTGAGCTTCTTTGAGCCTATGAGATTGTAATTGCCGTTTTTTTGTGGTTTGCTAGAGATATATCTTTTGGGAGGTTTATCTATGAAAGTATTTAAGCAGATAGTAAGTATAGCTTTGGTTCTCGTGATGACTTCAAGTCTTGCTGCTTGTGCCCCAAAAGAGTTTAAACATCAGAAGATGGTGGATTTTTGTGAAGATCATGATATGGACGAATATGACGACTATGATGACTTTATCAAGGATTGCAGTGCTCATTTAACTTATGGAACCGCTGATGTCGACGGTATTTATTTTTCATGCGATAAGAGTGACGCCCAGGATATTTATGATGTGATCTTTAACCGCTTTGATCCTTATCCGAGTTATGATGTGGAGCAAACTACCGTGTTTGTCTTTAATGATGGAGATGGCGGTGTGATCCTTTGCTATCTGTTTACGATGGAAGATGAAAAAGATGCCAAAAAACTATATAAGAAATACAGCGATCAGGATATTGAGGACTCTGAGGCAGGCGAGGAAAAAGGATATACTTATTACATCGAGACAGGGGAGAATTCTAAGGGAAAAGCTATGTTGGAAGGCTTCTATGTGTGCGGAAAGACTGTACTGACTTATAAGACTATGATTGAAGACACTGATCTCATTGATGATCTTTGCGACACATTTAAGGTTAAATCTCCAACGGAATTAGATTGATATGGAACTGATAGGAAAAGTCTTTGACAGAGCTCTGATACTTAAAAGGCGCTCCAGAGTTGATGACCGAGGGGTCATGACCGTTGTTAATGATGAGAGCATCGATGGTTTTCGAGTAAAAGAGACCAGGATGTATTCCATGAACACGAAGGGAACATTCTTCGGCATACATTACCGTGATGAGGAAGACCCGATGAACAGGATGGTTTCTGTCATAAAGGGCAGGGGCATGGATTATCTTGTGGATCTTCGAAAAGACTCGCCGACGTATCTCAAATGGGAAAAACTGGAACTTACCGAAGAAAATGCACTGGCAGTCCTTGTACCTTCCGGGATAGGGCACGCTTTCCAGTCGCTTGAGGAAAACACGATCCTGAGTTACTCGATGGACAAGAGCGGTAAGGACGGCTACACCAAGACTTTGAATCATCTCGAAGGTAAGATCGGATTACAGCTCGAGATGCCGGTAGCAGCCATATCCGATTATGACATAGCTGCTCCGTATCTTTGATCTATATCACGACTTCACATCATTTCCCGGAGATCGTCCTCTCGTAGAAAAACATGAACTGCTGCATGATACCAGCAGTCTCAGGATAAAGTGAAGTATCAAATGAACCGCCGTAATACTTGTCGAGGATCCTTTTGATCCAGACATCTATAGGGAAGATGCCTGTGCGGCTAAAGCCGAAGAGCATCGTACAATTAGCTACTTTGGTGCCTACACCGAACATTGAAGTCAGTATCGCATAAAGATCTTCATCACTTTTTGTCTTAAGTGATTCCAAGTCGATCTTACCTGAGTTGATATCCTGAACGGCTTCGATTATATATCTGTCCCTGTATCCGACACCCATATCAGTTATGTCCTCGAGTTTGGCTTTGGAAAGAGCCTTGCAGTCAGGGAATGTGTAGTATGTTTTCTTTTCAGGTCTGATGAAAGGATCAGACAGGGAAGGGAGACTTATCTTCTTGCCGTACTTCTCGCAGATCTTCTCGACAGAAGTCATGATCGACGGGATCGAGCGCCTTTGAGAGATGATATAGCTTATAAGCGTCTCAAAAGGCTCCTGTTTCAGGATCCTTATACCGTAACCGAAAGCGGCTGCATCCTTAAGGTACTCGTCATCTTCATCTATGCTGTGAAACACCTTGACGTAATCGCGGTCAAGATCGAAGTAGTCATTCCAAATGTTTTCGAAATCTTCCTCATCACAGGAAAAAGCAAAATCATCACCGCCGAGACATGCGATCTGAAGGTATCTTCCCTTGGCGACGAGCTCCACGTGGGTATCGTCCAGGATCTTGAATCTGAATGCCTGACCGCTCAGGGCTATCTTGTGCGGGTCGAAGAACGGAATGGTTTTTTCGAGCATAAAAAAGTTCCTTTTTGATATTATGTTTCTCAGTATACACTTTTTATGGTGTGTGATGTAAAATTATTCAAATGCTTTTTTGGGGGTAAACATGAGGATTTCAGATATATATAAGAATAAGGACAGGGTTTTATCGTTTGAGATATTCCCTCCAAAACATGATGAAGAGCTGACTAATATCGATGCCACGCTCGAGATCATGAGTGACCTTCATCCTGACTATATCAGTGTTACCTTCGGTGCAGGCGGTTCATCCAATAACAACAAGACCATAAGGCTTGCCAGAAAGATCAAGGACCAGTATAAGATCGAACCGGTCGTGCATCTTACGTGTCTTACATATTCCAAGGAAGAGATCGACAGATTCTGTCTGGAACTTATGGATAACGGGATCGAGAATATCCTTGCTCTTCGCGGAGATTTCAATCCTAACCTTGAGATGAAGGATGACTTTAAGCATGCTTCTGACCTTATAACGTACATTAAGAGCAAGTACGATTTCTGCATTGCAGGTGCATGCTATCCTGAGTGTCACCCTGATTCGCCAAGCCGCGTTTCCGAGTTTGAGAATCTCCGTAAGAAGGTTGATGCAGGTGCGGAGGTCCTTCTGTCACAGCTCTTTTTTGATAATGACCTGTTCTACAGATTCGTGGAAGATTCCAGGATCGCAGGTATCGATATCCCGATCACACCGGGTGTCATGCCGGTCGTTAACGCAGCTCAGATCAAGAGAATGGTAACAACTTGCGGTGCTTCTTTGCCTCACAGATTTGAGAAGATAGTAAAAAGATATGAGAACAACAGTGAGGCCCTTCTGGATGCGGGTATCTACTATGCCATATCCCAGATAATCGATCTTCTCGCCAGCGGCAGCGACGGAATCCACCTTTATACGATGAATAATCCGACGGTTGCAAAGAAGATATGTGACGGAATAAGAAATATCGTTTAAGATAAAACGAAGGGGTTGTCGATCAGACAACCCCTTATGTTTTGCTTCGTTGCAGTGAGACTTGCCTTTAATTGGGAAGTGAGTCGGCAAGATCTCACATGAGAAAAGCAGCGAATATCAGAAGTAAAGATCGCGCTTGCCTTCGTTGATCATGGCAAGACGCTTCTCACATGTCTCACGGGCAGCAGGATTAGGAATGTTCTGCAACTCGCGCTGTATGAGTTCCTCTCCGATACGCTTAGTGTCTTCGGAAGCGTAGTCGTTAAGGTATTCTCTGAGTGTCAAAAGTGCATTCGGATGACAGCAGTTCTGGATCTGCTTGCTCTTACAAAGAGCCATGAATCTGTCACCGGTTCTTCCTTCTCTGTAGCAGGCAGTGCAGAAGGAAGGGATATATTTCATCTCCATGAGCCAATGTACGACTTCATCCAATGTCCTGTTATCGGATACATCAAATTGTGCAGAGTTATCTTCCTCAGGCTCCGGTTCAGCATAACCGCCGACACTCGTTCTTGAAGCACCGGAGATCTGTGATACGCCGAGGTGGATAACCTTTTCACGTACTTTCTTGGACTCTCTTGTGGAGATGATCATACCTGTATATGGAACTGCGATCCTTATGAGGGCGCAGATCTTAGCAAATGTCTCGTCGTCGATTCCGTTGTCAAAAGCTGATGGATCGATATCGTCAGCTCTCTTGATACGCGGAACTGAGATCGTGTGAGGACCTACGCCGTGAACAGCTTCAAGATGCTCAGCATGCATGAGAAGTCCTGCGAACTCATACTTGTAGAGCTCGAGTCCGAAGAGAACGCCAAGTCCTACGTCATCGATTCCGCCTTCCATGGCACGGTCCATAGCTTCAGTATGGTAAGCGTAGTTGTGCTTAGGTCCTGTCGGATGAAGCTTCTCGTAGCTTTCCTTATGATATGTCTCCTGGAAAAGGATATATGTTCCGATGCCTGCCTCCTTGAGCTTTCTGTAGTTCTCAACTGTTGTTGCAGCGATGTTTACGTTAACTCTTCTGATAGCACCGTTCTTATGCTTAATGGAATAGATGGTCTTGATACATTCGAGAATGTACTCGATAGGGTTATTTACCGGATCTTCGCCGGCTTCGATAGCAAGACGCTTGTGACCCATGTCCTGAAGTGCGATAACTTCTTTCTTAACTTCTTCCTGGGTAAGCTTTTTTCTGCAGATGTGCTTGTTCTTCATGTGGTAAGGGCAGTATACACAGCCGTTAACACAGTAGTTTGAAAGATATAACGGAGCAAAGAGTACGATCCTGTTGCCGTAGAAGTCTTTTTTGAACTGCTCGGCGAGAGCATACATCTTCTGTACACGCTCTTCATCCTCACATGCCAAAAGGACAGACGCATCACGGTGTGACAAGCCTTTTCTCTCTTCTGCTTTCTTTAAGATGGTATCAACTAATTCAAGATTATTTTTGTTGGCCTCAGCATAATCAAGGGTCTCTAAGATCTCCTCGTGATTGATGAAGTCTTCAGCCTTCAGCGATTTTGGATCGTACATATTCAATTATCCTTTCTTCAGAGTCAGAACAGTTCTTTCTCTTTAGTCGAAAAGGTTATAACACATTTAAATAAAATAATCAAACGTCTTCGAAAACGGCGTTTGAATAGGCGGTTTTTGCCGATATTCCGTCCAGTTTACCGATCTTTCCGGACAAAGCACTTATCTTATCCTGAGGTGCATCAACAGAAAGGCAGATAATGCTTATTCCTCTTTTGTGATAGGGAATTCCCATTCTTCCGACAATATATTCAGAATACTCGGAAATGATGTGATTCAGTTCATCTATGGATGATTTATTTTCGACGATAACGCCGATGACAGCGACTCTTTGTTGCATAAATATCCCACCTTTCGATAAAAGGATACCATAACGGTTGAATATTTTTAAAAGAATGCAACAATATTATTTAGTTAATCGTGATTATTATGGAAGCAAATATGAAAGGAAATTACTCATGTCCAGAAAGTCTAATGCAATCAGACAGGCTACATTGATATTGTGTAGTTTGCTTCTGATACTCTCCACGGTTGTGTTTATCGCCCCTAATTCAACACTCCGTGCTGATACCAAGGATGGTGAAGTCGTTAACGTCACTTCCACGGTAAATGTTCGAAAAGAACCGACTACAAAGTCTGACATCGTTGTTTCTATTCCTAATGCCACAAAGCTTAAGGTAGAAGATACGGTCAGCGCTAAATCAGGAGATACGTCAGGTTCTTCCAAATGGTGTAAGATCAAGGTCACCGTTAATAATACGGAGTATTCGGGCTATATAGCAGAATCTTTCGTAAAGATCTCAAATACGAATACGACTACAGCATCTCCAACACCTACAGCAACTGCTACTCCGACTCCGACAAATACAGATAAGAGTTTTGAAGAGCAGATCAAGGATTTCCCGGAAAGCTATAAAGCTTCACTTAGAGCTCTTCACGAGAAGCACCCTAAGTGGAAATTTATTGCAGAGACATGTCCTAAGGATTGGACCGAAGTATTGAACCTTGAGACAAGAAGCGGCTGTTCTCTTGTTCAGAATACAGCTGATAATTCTTGGAAGTCTAAGGCATCCGATGCTTATGATCCTGCAACTAACACATATAAGGTTATCGATTCTCCTAACTGGGTAAATGCTTCAAGACCTTTGGTTGCATATTATCTTGATCCTAGAAACAACCTTAATGACGACGGAATCTTCCAGTTCCTCGATCTTTCCTACGGAAATTCAGCTATTCCTACCAACCCTGATCAGTACGTTTCAAAAGTACTTGCAGGCACATTTATGAATAACGCTTCCGGTAAGTATGCTGATTCTACACTTGAATACTGCAAGCTCTTTACTATTGCAGGTTATGAGTCATCCGTTAACCCGATCTTCCTTGCTGCAAGATCAGTTCAGGAGGTTGGATCCAACGGAAGCACATCTTCAAACGGAGCTTCCGGTTTCTATAACTTCTACAATATCGGTGCTTATTCCGATGCTACTAATTCCGCCTATGTCGGACTTAAATTCGCTCAGTTCGGTAACGGCGTTAAGGATTCTGCTTATAACAAGCAGTATTTGATCCCGTGGGATACACAGGGTGACTCCATTATCGGTGGTGCCAGATGGATCAGTGATTTCTACGTATCAAAGGGTCAGAACACTATCTATTTCATGAGATTTAATGTATCTCCTAAGTCTGCAACAAAGACTTGTTATCACCAGTACATGACAGCTACAACGTCTGCAACAGCAGAAGCAAAGAGAATGTTCGGTGCTTACGATAAATCAGGTCTCGTAAATGCAGAACTTACATTCATCATTCCTGTTTATAAGGATATGCCTTCTGAGGCTTGTCCGCTCCCAACAAAGGAGAATGCAGCAAACGAGCTTCTTTTCCGTGCTCATGAGCTTATCATCGGAAGAAAACCATCCAATGATGAACTTAACGCTCTCAATAAGCAGGTAGCTGACGGTAAAGATCCTGTAGCTGTAATCGCTACATTGTTTGATAAGTCTGAGTATCAGAAGAGAAATCTCTCTACAGATGATCAGATCAAACTCGTATATCAGGTACTCCTCAACCGTGATCCTGATGCAGACGGATTGAAGTACTACCAGGGCCTTATGAGTGAGGGTTATAGCATTCTTTATCCTTATCAGATCATCTCTGCCAGCAAGGAATGTCATGACTTCTTCAATCTTTACAGTGTAGATGCAGGAACATATGTTGATACAGATAAGGTAGATGTGAATCTTAAGACTATCAAGCCTTTTGTTGAAAGACTCTATACGGGCTTCATGGGAAGAGAATATGATATCGGCGGATTGAGATTCTGGATCAACCAACTCGCTACTCAGACAGATTCAGGTCAAGATGTTGCTGCTCAGTTCTATAACAGTGCAGAGTTCCAGGGATTGAACCTGTCAGACGAAGAATTCGTTAAGAGACTTTATACTACATGTCTTGGAAGAGAGGCTGAACCGGAGGGACTTCAGTACTGGCTTGATCAGCTCCAGAAAGAGCACTTCTCCAGACAGTTCGTACTTGCGGGATTCCTTAATTCTACTGAGTTCAACAAGCTTTGTGATACATACAAGGTTAAAAAGACAACGTATTCCAGCAATTCGACTTATAACCTTGCTTTCGATCAGGCAAAGGCAGAAGGCTTCATTACAAGACTTTATACTTTGGCTTTGTCCAGAGATCCTGATCCGGACGGATTTAATTTCTGGGTTGGTGAGCTTAAGAACGGTTCAAACGGCAGAGACGTATCTTACGGATTTATCTTCAGCCCTGAGCTTTCCAACAAGAATCTCAGCAATGAGGAATTTGTTGAAGTAATGTATAAGATCTTCCTTGATCGTGATTCAGAGGCAGACGGTAAGGCATTCTGGGTAAAAGAACTCAATAATGGTGCTACTAGAGAATCTGTATTTAACGGATTTGTTTCTTCGAATGAATTTGAGGGACTTTGTGTAGCAGCAGGCATTAAGCCGACAGCATCATTTAAAGCTTAAAAAGTCTGCGAGTTTAGCGTTTTCTAAGGGCACCCGTTATAAGGTGCCCTTTTGATATGCGGTAAAAATGTGGCAAAGAAAAAATATTGCAACAGAATAGAGAAACACTTCGTCAAATAAGTGTCGGTAAAACGACAAGAAACTTTTTCGGAGGAAAAAAATGAAACTGAGAAAAACATTAAAAATGCTTGTACCGATCTTAGCTCTTATAATGCTCATCGGTGCATGTAGCAAGGCTGAAGCTAAGGAAACTGAGGGCACTAAGGATACTACAGCTGAAACAACAACAACCGAAACAACAGAAAAGGAAGATAAAGAAGAGGAAACAGACGACGTTGATGATCCTGAAGACGATGACAGTGCTTTTGTTACTTTTGATTATTCAGAATGGGTTCCTGATCAGAACATCGAAATTGATGAGAACTATATGAAATTCTATGACTACGATGCATTCTATACGTCAACTGATTATCCGGAACTTAAAATGGTCGAATCTGCGGATGAAATAACCAATGAGATCCTTAAGGCTGAAGCGCAGAAACTTCTTGATGATGGTTATACCTTGACTACCGCTGAGGAGAACGCAAAGGTCCTTTATGGTGAAGGTTTCTTTGATGACGAAAATCTGGCAGTTGCTTATCTTTACAACGGAATAGACGCCTGGAAGGAAGGAAAATCATCATACGACAGTATCGATTGCTATATAGCTTCTCAGGAGATCATAGATCAGATCGGTTATGACAAGGTAAGTGAAGCAGACGGCATCATTACATATAAGGATAATCGAAACACTCAATGCCCGTCTGATGCGGTTATCACTTATGATCCGGAGACTGAACTTCTGAAGATCGTAAATCATTATGAATGGGATGAATCCGTTACACCTGTAGGATAATAGGCTTTTACAATAAACTGGAAAAACGAAATGAGTCTAATAAAAAACCTCAAAGCGAACATTCGCTTTGAGGTTTTTCTTATCATAGACTCTTATCAAGTTTGAAATAATTGTTCAACTGGCACTTTGTGTTGCCGTTATATAGTTTAACTCGCTTGTCTGCCTTAGCTCTGTTGGCTTTTTCGAAGGAATCATCAGGTGTTATGACCGAAAGCCTGACGCCTTTCTTGCAAAGTCCTTTTTTTGTCAGATAGTTAAAACCTATCATCTTGTAGATCTTATCGGCTTCTTCCTGTGTAAGAAGTCGGTTGCCGTAAGGCGGATTTGTTATGATCAGGTGACGGTCAAAGGATGTAAGCTTATTAAGTGCTTCAATAGTCCTATCCTTGGCGTCGGCAACGTCAAATCTTATGAATGATTCAACGCCGGCATTTTTGGCGTTCTGGCGGGCATTTGAGACCGCTTTTGGATCGATATCGGATCCGAAATAGAATATGTCATCGATCGGGTCACTGTTTTCAAGGCTCAGGGCTTCTTCACGTGCCATATCGTAGGCTTTAGGACCGATGTAGGGCAGAGTCTCATATGAAAAATGCCTGTTCTTGCCCGGAGCTATGTTAAGAGCCATCAAAACCGCTTCGATAAGGATAGTTCCGCTTCCGCAGAACGGGTCAACCAAAGCTTCGATATCAAATGGCTTATAGTGGGCAAGTGAGATCATTCCGGCTGCCAAAGTCTCTTTTATGGGAGCTTCATGGGTCAGCGGACGGTATCCACGCTTATGAAGACCGTCGCCTGAAGTATCTATCATGAAACGAACCTGATCTTCGACGATGCCGAACTGAATGCGAACTTCACCTTTCGTTCTGTCCTCATTGACGGAAGCGCCTTCAGGAAGTCCTCTTGAAGACAGAAGACTTTTAACGATAGCCTTTTTAGACAGGCTCTGGCAGGCGCTGATGCCGAACAATTTCGATTTTCTGGAAAATCCGTTGACGATGAAAACATAATCTTTTGGGATGAACTCGTTCCAGTCAAGTTTGGCGGTACCTTCAAAGAATTCGTCAAATGTCTCGGCCTTGAATGTTCCGACTTCGAAAAAGACACGCTCGCCGCGTCTGACCCACATATTTACCGCAGCAACATCAGATGCCAGATTTTTCTCATCTACATCCAAAGTAACGACTCCGTCAGTAACTGTAATGTTTTCTTTCTGATAGCCGATAGAAAGGAGATCTTCCTTAACAAGGCTTTCCAATCCGAAAAGTGCGGTAATAATGATTTTCATAGTATATTTTTCCTTTAAAACAGTAACGAGATTATAAGCCAGAAGAAGGTTTCTAGCAAGGTCAATCGCGAAATGCGCGATATTGTAGTATGCATGTCCAAAATGAGATTTTTGTGTCCGTGAGTGGTGGACACGGACTTTGAGAAATTTTGTTCTTTTCTGCCGTAAAGCCTTATATTTCGCGTTAACATTTTTGTAACATTCTCGTAATTGTTTTGAGAAAAAAGTCAAGTGTTTTTTGAAATGCCCTTGTTTCAAGGCTTTGACCAGCATACAAAAATGGAATAGTTGTCTTAGAGTTATCAACGAAGTTATCCACATTATCCACATTTTTGATTGTGGATAATGTGTCTGTATTGTCGCAATGTTGACTCAAAAACTACATAATCGGGGCTTCTTTGTATATTTTGTACAAACGGGTGATGTCCACATCGGTTCTTTTCGAAAAAGACCAAAAAAACCTTCCGAAATTACAAATATATTACGTAAATTGGTGAAGCCTTTGGTATAATCATTAAAAACCTAATGAGGAAGTGTCATATGAGTGATCTAGCAATCAATGCACAGAGAGCCAAGGAAGCATCAAGGATCCTGGCTACTACTTCTTCGGAGCTTAAGAATACTGCTCTGGAAAATATTGCACAGGCACTGATTAAAAACAAAGATGCCATTATCAATGCAAATCTCGAAGATCTTACAAAAGCAGAAGAAACAGGGCTTTCGCTGCCTCTTCTTAAGAGACTTAAGTTTGATGACAAGAAACTTGACGAAGTTACTGCAGGTATCAGAAGTCTTATTAAGCTTGAAGATCCGCTTGGAAAGATCAAGCTTCATACGACTCTTGATGACGGACTTGAGTTATACAGAGTCACATGTCCTATCGGTGTTATCGGAGTTATCTTCGAATCGCGCCCGGACGCTCTCGTTCAGATCGCGAGCCTTTGCCTTAAGAGCGGTAATGCCGTTTTCCTTAAGGGCGGATCGGAAGCAAACAACACCAATGGTGTTCTGGCAAAGGTTATCTACGATGCTGGCGTAGCTTCAGGACTTCCTGAAGGTTGGCTTTGCCTCATCACATCCAGATCGGATGTTACTGAGATGCTCGGATTAAACGAATATATCGATCTTATCATTCCTAGGGGTTCCAATGCTTTTGTTCAGTACATCATGAAGAACACAACGATCGCAGTTATGGGTCATGCCGACGGGGTATGCCATACATATGTATCAGAAGATGCTGATCTTGATATGGCTCTTAAGATCGTGGTTGATGCAAAGACTCAGTACGTTGCAGTCTGTAACGCTACAGAAACTGTTCTCATCGACAGAAAAGTAAAGGATAAGTTCCTCCCGCGACTCGTTGAAGCATTCAAAGAAGCAAATGTCGAGATGCACGGTGATGATGAGATCAGCGCTGAATACGGATTTGATAAGGTAACAGAGTGGCATCATGAGTATCTTGATTATGCTGTATCGCTTAAGATCGTTGACGGGATCGACGAAGCGATCGCTCATATCAACAGATACGGTTCAGGACACACAGATTCCATTATTACGACTGATAATGCAAAAGCTGAGAAGTTTACATTGTCCGTAGACTCCGGCTGTTGTCTTGTTAACTGTTCCACGAGATTTTCTGACGGATTCAGATTCGGATTCGGAGCAGAGGTCGGTGTAAGTACGAGTAAGCTTCATGCGAGAGGCCCTGTAGGACTTGAAGGCCTTATCTCTTACAAGTACAAGCTTCTCGGTAACGGTCATATCGTCGGCGATTACGCTAGTAATAAGTGCACATTTAAGCACATACATCATAAAATTTGATTTTTGGAGGAGTTATGAAGGTTGTAATTTCATCAGATCATGCAGGTTATGATCTTAAGATCAAGGTCAAGGAGCATCTCGAGAAGAAAGGTTACGAAGTGATCGTCGAGGGTGCTACCAGCGGAACTGAGCCATTCAGCTACGTTGAGGCAGGTCAGGCACTTGCTAAGGATGTTTTGGAAGGAAAAGCCGAAAGAGGAATCGCTATCTGCGGTACAGGTATCGGAATCTCTATCGTAGTAAATAAGTTTAAGGGCTTAAGATGCGGGCTTTGCAACAACGAATTCATGGCAAGGATGCTCAGACAGCATAACGACGGTCAGGTTCTTGCAATGGGTGCAAGAGTAGTAGGACTTGGTGTTGCTCTTAACATGGTTGATGCTTTCTTTGATGAGCAGTTCGCAGGCGAGAGACACGCTGTTCGCGTTAACGACATCAAGAAACAAGAAGAAGAGTTATTTAAATAATATAAAATATAAGTTTTGTGTATATTTTCCTCGATATGAGTGGTAAACTTTTTCGAGGATAGAGAGCTGGAGGTATATCTTATGGATAACAGTAACGTATTTGTATTTGATCACCCGTTGATTCAACACAAAGTATCTATTCTCAGAGACAAGAATACTTCAACTAAGGAGTTCAGAGAATTAGTCTCAGAGATCGCTATGCTCATGGCATATGAAGCAACAAGAGACCTTCCTCTCGAGCAGGTTGAGATCGAGACACCTGTTGCTGTTGCCAAGACAAACGTTATTGCAGGCAAGAAGCTCGCTGTTGTACCGATCCTCAGAGCAGGTCTTGGTATGGTAGACGGTCTTGAGGCTCTTATTCCAAATGTAAGAGTAGGTCATATCGGACTTTACAGAGATCCTAAGACTTTGAAGCCTGTTGAGTATTATTGCAAACTTCCTGAAGATATCGCTGACAGAGACGTAATCGTCCTCGATCCGATGCTCGCTACGGGCGGATCTGCATCAGCTGCTATCAGCTTCCTTAAGGAGCGCGGCATCAAGAGCATCAAGTTCATGTGCCTTATCGCTGCTCCATGCGGTATCGAGAAGCTTACAACAGATCATCCTGACGTTAAGATATACTGCGCTGCCAAGGATGAGAAGCTTAATGATCACGCTTATATTGTTCCGGGTCTCGGTGATGCCGGTGACAGATTGTTCGGTACGAAATGATCGCGATCAGACAAATTATTAAACGCCAATGACGGAGTTCAGATTTTATCTGAGCTCCTTTGTAAGTAAAAAAGACAAAAACGGGAGGTATATATATGGATCTTGTGTTGTCCACTGGTTCATGGTTATCCAGATTCTGGCATAGTTTCTTGGATCACCTTATCGAGAAGATAATACCGGGTGGAAATATAGGAGAAGAGATAAGCCATGGAATCCTTCAGGTGAAGGAATACTTCACGGTCGGCGGTCAGCAGTTCGTAATTACGGATGCTACCATTGTTTCCTGGATCGCCATCGCGATCATCATCATATTGTTCGCTATCGCGATCAGAAAGAAGGAGATGATCCCGGGTAAGGGTCAGACGATCGTAGAGTTTTTAATTGAACTCATCATTTCATCAGCAGAAGGATTTGGTCTTACCAGAGAACAGGCTGAGAGCATCGCACCTATGATAGGAACGTTCGGAATGGTCATCCTTTCCTGTAACGTTATCTCATGGTTCCATGTATCACCGCCTGCAAAGAACATTGCTTTCCCGGTAGCCTTGGCTTTATTGGCTATCATCTATGTGATCATCACTTCTATTAGGATGGTCGGTATCAAAGGTTTCTGGGGATCGCTTAAATCGCCTATGGTTGCGATGGTTCCGTTTAAGATCTTGGACTATATCATTAAACCTATATCGCTCTCACTCCGTCTTTTCGGTAACGTTTTCGGTGCTTTTATCTTCATGGAATTCCTTTCCATCGTAACACCGATCATATTCCCGGCTATCTTCGGTCTGTGGTTCGACCTCATCGACGGTATACTTCAGGCCGTGGTATTTGCTTATCTTCTTATGTCTTATATCGGTGAAGTAGTCGAAGGTGCTCACGAAGCCGAGATCCTCGACAAGGAGAAGAAAGAGAAGAAGGCTCAGAAGAAAGCTTTGAAGGAGCAGCAGAAGCAGGAAGCTTTGGAATTGGCTCAAAAACAAACAGCGGCAGCGGCCGTAGAGAATAATTAAGAAATAACTTTTCGGAGGTTTTGATATGAACACATTACTTAATATTATGCCTGTATTGCTCGCAATGGATCCTAAGGGATTCGCAGGACTCGGCGCAGGAATCGCTATCGGTCTCGGTGCTTTGGGCGGCGCTATCGGTATGGGACTTGCAGCAGGTAAGGCGGTAGAGGCAGGCGCAAGACAGCCTGAGATCTTCAGCAAGATCCAGACACTCCTTTTGACAGCTATCGTATTTATCGAGTCAGTTGCGATCTATGCCCTCGTTACGGCATTGCTCTTGATCTTTACATTCTGATTTTTCGAAAACACTATTATTGAAAAAAGAGGAATAGAATATGCTTTATCAATATATCTTATTGTCAGCCGAGGCTGCGGAAGAACCGGGTCTTTTCTCGCCGGAACAGTTGGGCGGTTATCTGTCCACAGCTGTTATAGCGATCATAACGGTTCTGATCTCGTTTTTGATCATCAAGTTCGTTATCTTTAAGCCGATGATGAAGCTTCTTAATGACAGACAAAAGCTCATTAAGGACAAGGTTGAGGGTGCCGAGAAGGCTGAACAGGATGCTCAGTCAAGGATCGATGAGAGTAAGCAGATCATCGATGCTGCGAGGACTGAGGCTGCTCAGATAATCAACGATGCCAAGGAAAACGCAGAAAGCCAGGCAAGTATCATTATCTCCAAAGCAAACGAAGAAGCTCAGCAGACTTTGTTGAAGGCTGATGACGAAGTTAAGAAGATCAAGAAGACCGCTCTCGAGGAAGTAAAAGACGAGGTTACGGATCTCGCTGTTGAAGTTTCCGAGAAGGTAATCGGAGAGATCGTTTCCAAGCAGACTCTCGAAGAACTTTGTCTGAAGCACGCAAACCGCATACTTGATGCAGAGGTGAACAAGATCGATGGACAGCAATGATAAGACAATCCTTATAAAGCTCGTCTATGCCGAAAAACTTGACGATGAGAGAATAGAACTCATCATCAGGCGTTTTGCCTCGATCAACAAGATCAAGAATTACGAGTATGAAGCTAAGCGCGATGAGTCCCTCATCAGCGGCTTTGCTATCTATGCTCTTGGTCACAGATACGATTACAGCGTAAAAGGTCAGCTCGGTCGTATAAGTGAGTTTATCAAGCGTAATCGTAAGGTCGTGGACGAGTCGGAGATAAAAGAGAATGATATCTCCAACTTTACAGGTCAAGAGATCAAGGAGAGTATCGAAGAAGCTCTTTCCATGTACCAGGAAGCTCCTACGGCAGCTCTCTACGATAAGAATCTCTGGGCTACAGACGAAGAGATCGAAGCTGATGACAGTATTACGCTGACGAGTGTAACCAAAAAACTCAAGGAGACATTCCTTAAAGTTACGACCATAGACGAAGTCGGTACTGTAAAGAGTGTAAGCGACGGTGTTGCTATGGTTGAAGGTATCAATAAATGTAAGTCAACAGAGCTTATCACTTTCTCGAGCGGCGCTACAGGTATCGCCATGAACCTTGAACTCGACAAGGTAGGCGTAGTCCTCCTTACAAAAGGCGAGACGGTTACTGAAGGCATGATCTGTAAGAGAACAGGAGAGACGGTTTCTGTTCCTGTCGGACACGGACTTTTGGGACGTGTCGTAAATCCTCTCGGTAACCCGATAGACGGTAATGGAATCATCCGTTATAACAACAAGAGACCTATCGAGTCACCGGCTCCTTCTATCGTTGAGAGATCACCTGTCAACCAGCCTTTGCAGACCGGTATTACCGCAGTTGATGCTCTTACACCTATCGGAAGAGGACAAAGAGAACTTATCATCGGTGACCGTCAGACAGGTAAGACGGCTATTGCCATTGATACCATCATCAATCAGAAAGATAAAGATGTTATCTGTATCTATGTAGCGATCGGTCAGAAGATGAGTACTATAGTTTCTACCGTTAATACTCTCGAAAAACATGACGCGCTCTCATATACAGTGATCGTTGCCGCCAGTTCCTCTGATTCGGCATCTTTGCAGTACATTGCTCCTTATTCGGGCTGTGCTATGGCCGAGCAGTTCATGTTTAAGCATCACAAGGATGTTCTTATCGTATACGATGATCTGAGTAAGCATGCTCAGGCTTATCGTGCGATATCACTTCTCCTTAGAAGACCTCCGGGACGTGAAGCATATCCGGGTGACGTATTCTATCTCCATTCAAGACTTCTGGAGCGAGCAGCTAAGCTTTCTTCCGATCTCGGCGGAGGTTCAATTACTGCACTTCCTATTATCGAGACACAGGGAGGAGATATCTCAGCATATATCCCGACTAACGTAATCTCCATTACGGACGGTCAGATATATCTTGAGTCCGAACTTTTCTTCTCCGGTCAAAGACCTGCTATCAACGTTGGTCTTTCCGTATCCCGTGTCGGCGGTGCAGCTCAGACAAAAGCTATCAAGAAGGTTGGCGGACCGCTCCGTATCTCTCTTGCACAGGCAAGAGAAATGGCTGCGTTTGCGCAGTTTGGTTCAGACCTTGATGAAAATACACAGCTCCAGCTGAAGCGAGGCGTAGTAATGAATACTATCCTCAAGCAGGAGCAGTTCAGTCCGCTTGATATGGAAGAGCAGGTTGTCCTTCTTTATATTGCTACAACTGACCGTCTGAACTTTGTTGCCCGTGAGGATATCGATGACTTTGTTGACGGTTTCCTTGATTATATCCACGTTCTTTATAACGGCGTGTATAAGACCATCAGTAAGACAGGCGAATTTACTCCTGAAACTCAGGCAAAGATCGATGAGATCTACGATGAGTATAAGGAGAAGTTCATAGCCGAGCATACTGAGTACAGAGAAGAGTAAGACCAAAGAAGATATAGTATGGATAATCCTAATGAGATTAAAAAGAGAATAAAAAGTGTTGACGACATCGGACAGATGACACGTGCGATGCAGCTCGTCAGTGCTGCAAAAATGCGACGCTCCAGGGCTTTGCATGAGACAGTCTATCCTTTTTTCTCTCTTTGTGCCGAGAGTATGCTTGAAATACTTCACGGTGATTATCGTATAGATAATCCATACTGTAATCTTGAGCAGAAAAAAGAAGGAACTTGGAAGATCGCTTACTTCGTACTTAGCGGTGATCAGGGCTTAGCAGGTGTCTATAATAACGAAGTTGTTAAGACTACCGAGCAGCATGTTCAGCAGAAGATCCTTGATAACACTGCCAAGGGACTTTCAACGTCCTACACGCTTTATGTTTTCGGAAAGCTTGCTAAGGAAAAACTTAAAAAGAACGGTTATAACGTTGATCCTGAGTTCTCGTATCCGATCTCTGAACCGACTTTCTATCAGGCAAGGGAAGTGGCAACGATAATCAAGGAGAAGTTCCAGTCCAACGAATATGACCTTGTTTATCTTATATATACCAAGATGGCATCGGCTATTAATATGAAGCCGATCATCCTAAGACTCGTGCCTATTGATAAGAAGTCCATCACGGCAGTACTTCCGGAAAATATCGGTGACCCGGGCGTAGCTTTGGAGGAAGGTTCCGAGATGGAGTATAGTCCGAACGCCGGAACAGTATTTAACTTCCTTATCGATACATATCTTAACGCTATGGTATACGGTGCGATGGTGGAAGCTTATTCAAGCGAACAGACCGCCAGGATGACAGCGATGGACAATGCTTCCAAGAATGCTGATGAGATGATCAAGAAACTTGAGCTTTTAAGTAACAGAGCAAGACAGACTAAGATCACAAACGAACTTACTGAGATCATTAACGGAGCCGAGCAGGCTGATAATATTTGACGAGAGGTGAGCTATTATGGCTTTAGGTAAAGTAGTACAGGTAATTGGACCTGTTATCGATTGCAGATTTAACGAAAATGAGTTGCCTCATATAAATGATGCAGTCAAGATAAAAAACGAAGATACTGAAATATATGCAGAAGTCCTTCAGCAAAGAGGTGAAGGAATAGTTCGTTGTGTATCCTTCAATGCTACTGAGGGCCTAATGCGAGGCGTTAATTGTGAGTCTTTGGGTTCTCCTCTCAAGGTTCCTGTAGGTGAAGAGATCACAGGAAGACTTTTTAATGCATTGGGTCAGCCTATAGACGGACTTGGAGAAGTTAAGGCTGCTGATTATTGGTCTATTCACAGAAAAGCTCCTTCGTTTACCGAGCAGTATCCTGCTGAGACAATGCTTGAGACAGGTATCAAGGTTATCGACCTTCTCGTACCATTTAGCCGAGGCGGAAAGATCGGTCTTTTCGGTGGTGCAGGTGTAGGTAAGACGGTCCTTATCCTTGAGCTTATAAGAAATATCGCATCTGAGCACGGCGGATATTCGATATTCACCGGTGTCGGTGAAAGAAGCCGTGAGGGTAATGACCTTTGGGGTGAGATGAAAGAATCCGGAGTCTTGGATAAGACGATAATGGTATTCGGTCAGATGAACGAGACATCCGGATCCCGTATGAGAGCTCCTTTGACAGGTCTTTCAATGGCTGAGTACTTAAGAGACGTTAAGAAGAAGGATGTTCTTCTCTTTATCGATAATATCTATAGATTCGTACAGGCAGGTTCCGAGGTATCGGCACTTTTAGGTCGTATCCCTTCAGCCGTTGGTTATCAGCCTACTCTTGCCAATGAGGTAGGTGAGCTTCAGGAAAGAATCACATCAACTAAGAATGGTTCCATTACATCCATTCAGGCCGTATATGTTCCTGCAGACGACCTTACTGACCCGGCTCCTGCTACAACGTTTGCGCATCTTGATGCTAACATCGTTCTTTCACGTTCAGTAGTTGAGCTCGGTATCTATCCGGCTGTTGATCCGCTGGAATCTTTTTCCAGGATCCTTACTGAAGATGTTGTCGGACGTGAACATTATCATGTTGCAAGAATGGTTCAGGAGACTTTGCAAAGATATAAGGAACTTCAGGATATCATCGCTATCCTCGGTATGGAGGAACTTTCCGAGAAAGACAGACAGATGGTATCAAGAGCGAGAAAAGTTCAGAAATTCCTTTCTCAGCCTTTCTTTGTAACTGCTGATTCTACGGGATTTGCTCCAAGATATGTTCCTGTAGATAAGACAGTTAAAGCATTTGGCGAGATCATTTCCGGTTCTCTTGACCATATTCCTGAGCAGCACTTCTTCATGAAGGGCGACATCGATGATGTCTATGAATCTTATAAGAACGAGAATGTATAATGGCAGAAGTTAAGAAACATCAGATACTGGTTACCGTAGTAACGCCTTATCACAACTTTTTCGAAGGAAAAGCTGATAGTATCTCTTTGCCTACACAGGATGGTTCCATCGGTGTAATGTCCGGACATATGCCTATCGTATTTGCTCTTTTTCCGGGAACTTGTTCCTTTAACATTAACGGAGAGAAGAGGTACTGCGTCATAACAGAGGGTTATGCTGAGATAAGCCAGCATATGGCATTGGTCGTTTGTAATTCCGCTGAATGGGTTGAAGATATCGATGTTAAACGAGCTTTTAATTCCATTGTTGAAAATGAAGAGATCCTAAGAGATCCTACTATCCATGATTTCAGAGAGTTGGCTTGTAAAGATAATATCAACAGAGCAAAAGCCAGACTTCATCTTGTTGAGTCTCATGGAACTGAAGAGCAAAAGCGTATCTTGGAACAATTAAGAACCAAGGAAGATTAATTGATCTTAAAAAGGAATACTTTATCTCCGAATCTTATTTCATGTCCGTCTTTAATCTCGTAAGGCTTTTCTTTTTCTAAAGCCCTGTTTTCAAGATATGTATTATTCCTGTCAGAACAATCCATAACAAAGAAACTGTTATCTTCTTTGAGTATCTTGGCCTGAAGCGCAGATATCTTTTCATCATCTAAATAAATATCAGATAAGAACCTGTCAGATCCGATCGTTGTTTCACATGCATATATTCCATAAGCTTTTTTATCTTCGACAGATTCGATGGATGCAAAAGAAAACAGATTACAGTTATCATCAGGAATATCCGGATCTTTTTCAAATAATATCTGTGTTCTGTCTTTGGATAGATCACCGGTATAAGTTTTGATCTTATCTTTCTTGTGATCATATAAAGTCTTTACCAGAAGACAACAAAAGATGATTCCAAGGATGATTGAACAGATCCTATCCAAGAACAGAATAGAAAAGATGAGAGTTATAAAAGAAAAG
This sequence comes from Clostridia bacterium, assembly GCA_024699245.1. GTDB lineage: Bacteria > Bacillota > Clostridia > Saccharofermentanales > Saccharofermentanaceae > Saccharofermentans. The sequence continues at coordinate 20,722 of JAILPW010000037.1, forward strand.
ATCATCAGTAGGATGAAACTGAGTTTATTGATGTTTAGTTCTCTTTTAGGCTCAGTAGTATTTGTCATTATGGATTCGGTTACCTTAACGTACAATTCTTCATTATTTGATTTTACCGAATAGATTAATGAGGTTATCTCATCTTCAGAAAGTGAAGATCTGAAGAATTCACTGGAAAGCAGCCTTTCAAGTTTTCCATAATCCAATGAGGATATATCTATTGTTGTTTCCGTTATGAGAGGAATATAACAGAGATTGATCTTTTTCTGATCCGTGTCAAAAAAGATATAATCCGGATCAAGTATGAGATTATCTGCCGGAAGAAGATAATCACCCAGTTTGCTAATTAAATTGAAAAGATCACCTATGGCTTTGCGCTTAGTCATTAAATCAGTATTGATTGCTTCCTGTTCAGTTATATTGATCAAACCTGAAAAGTCATACAATAACTCATTTCCTTTTCTCGTTTCTTCGTCGTAGGCACATAATAAGCCATCGACCAAATGATCCTTTATTGTATCCCATGCATATTTGTAAACCTGTTGCATATCTTTGATCTCGTATACCGCAAAATAGCCATAGGGACCTTTTCTGATCTTCATGTAGTTTTACCTCTGATTAATTAGAATTTTGGATGTATTTTTATAGACAGATAAATGTGTTTTAAATAGATTGTTCAGAGGGAACCAATTACTTTATTATCATCAAAGCAATAATCCATGACTTTTTTGCCGTAAGATATCAGGCTTTCCCTGAATATCAAAGCAAGTGTAACAAGTACTGCAATGATGATGACTATCTCTACGGTTCCCATTCCTTTTTTATTGCGAACTTTTTTCATTAAACCTCCTTTCTAAATACGTAGGGATATAACTGCAGGAGTCATAGCAACGAGCAATACACAAATAAAATCCAGAGTCATAGGAAGCATCATTCCAAGAGACTCTCTTTCCTGTTTTTTTCTTTCAGCATTACGTGTCAGATTCCAGCACGCAGAGGCCTGAAGTGAAAGAAGATTTAGTACTTCAGAAGAACCTAATCTTCCGTATCTTGATATGAGAAGGAGCGCAGCCTGAGCTTCAGGTACTTTGATCCTAAGTGAAAGTTTTTCAATTGCATCAGGAGCTGGAATACCGGATAGGATCATGGCTCTTAAGTTTTTTATCTCGAATGAAAGACTCTTGTTATTGGGAAAAGCTTCCGAACATATTTCTATGGCTCTCGGAAGGAGCATTCCGGCCTCCAACAGGGTAGACATCAGACACAAGAAGAGAGGAAGATCTCTCATCAGTTCTTCTTTCCTTAAGTTACATTCTCTTCTTATATCCAGATAGTTAAGATAGGAGACTGGAATGAATATGAATAATGACAGCCATATTGGTTTATTGATCAAAAGAAGAATAGCTGCTGTAAGTAAGGTTAACAACGAACATGCAACCAGTTGCTTTTTTAGATAATGTTCATATGCTTTTCGCGGGTTATTTGACAACTCGCTCAGAAGTTCATATCTGGATGATATAAAGTTTTGAGGAAAAAGCTTCAGTGCATATTTTGTCAGTATATATTTTTCTTCTTTGTCAGATTCAAATTTTCTGCTTTTTCTGACAGAAGTATCGTGCGTCATATACTTAAATAAGAGCGCGGCAGCGATAATGCAAAGGATAAAAGCAATGGTCATAAGAACATTACCCAATGGTACGTTTCTAGCTTCAGATATATAATCTCCACCCATATGATTAAGAGCAAACGTTATGACAAAAGGCATTAGGCAAAGAATCATTGCCTCAGCATTCTTGCCTGAGTTCTGTGCTTCGATCTCATCTTTTACTGCGCTCATTTCCGACATCATCTGACAACTGCTTCTTAATATCTCCAAAGAGTTATTGCCGATCCTTCCCGCGATTCCCAGGGCATGGAAAACGGGAAGGATCTCAGGAAAATGGAGCTCCCTTGCAAAAGAATCAAGGGCAAAGCTTAGGTCTCTGTGCATATTAATGTTGTGCTCAAGTTTAATAAGCGGCTCAATTACCGTACTTTTCTTACCGAATGTCTGTTCGATTACGGGACGAACCTGGCATACGGACCTTTCTATTGTGTAGCCGCTGCTGACACTCGTACAAAGAGATTGAAGAAGGACCAAAAGTTGAGTCCTGAGATGGGTATATCTCATGGAAAACAATCTGTCAGTGATCGAGATAAATGGAAAGATACTTAAGACCACTGAAAGTATGATCCTGACTACAAGATTATCTATGAACATTGAGGACAGGAAGATAATAAGTATAACTATTATCGGATAGATCCATAGCATCTTGATCCTGGTTGATCTTTTAATGCTCTTAATATCCTCATCATCTGAACGACGAGATCTTCTGAAGTGTTTCATCAGAGCAATGTTGTTCAATTTTCTCGCCTCCTTCGTTAGTGAATAAAGTCATAAGTTTAAATTCTCCGTCAACCGGAGGGAGGAGACTGCTTATCTCATCCACATATCTTCTTCCGTCTTTATTTCTTGTTATATGGATAACCAGATCAATACCCATGGAGATCTGGGATATAACTGCATCAAAAGGAAGACCTGAACCTGCAATAACCATTCCGGTCAACCTCTCAAGCATCTCATAGCATGAATTAGCATGACCTGTGCACATGGAACCCGGATGACCGGTATTAAGTGCATGCATCATATCGGCGCTTTCTGTGCCTCTTACTTCGCCGACTATGATCCTGTCAGGTCTCATGCGCAGGGCTGCTCTTATCAATGTTCCTATTGTTACTTCACCATTTCCCTCAGGTCCCGGAAGTCTGGCCTCAAGGCGAACCAGGTTAGTTATTCCCTGAAGACTTAATTCGGCTGAGTCTTCTATCGTTACGATTCGTTCGTCCTTAGGTATAAAGCTTGAGATCGTATTCAAAAAAGTTGTCTTTCCGCAACCTGTACCGCCACACAGAAATATCGTCTTTCTATTCTTTACGCATTCGTATAGGAACTTGGCGATGTCACTGCTAATGAATCCCTGCTTGATCAAAGAAGAGATATCGTGTCTTATGCCCGTAAACTTTCTTATGGTAAGAATAGGACCGTCAGGTGCTATTGGTGGAAGGACAGCATTTGCTCTGGATCCGTCAGGAAGTCTCAGATCGGAGATAGGATTTGCTTCATTTAATGGTCGATTAGAATTTGCAAAAAAGCACGAGATTAATGTCTGGAGGGAGTTTTTATCTTTAAACCTGATCTCCGATCTGAAAAGCTTTCCGTTTTTCTCAAAAAATATATTGTCAGGACCATTTACCATGATCTCTGTTACAGCAGGATCTTGCATCATCGGCTCGATGACATCGAGTCTTCTTAGACTGTTGAAGACATTTAACGCCAGTTCTCTTTTCTCATTAAGTGACAGTCCGAGTTTTTCGGAATCCTCACTTATGACGTTGGCGATGATCTCTTTTAACCTGGCATCGTCAGGTTCGCTCTCGTTTCTTATAGCAGCGAGTACGTATCTTGAGATCTTTTCTTTTATTAATTCTGTATCATATCTTAGTTGTTTCATATCGTTTACTCTTGATTATGTTGTCGCAGTAATGCATGGTTACGGGAACTTCAGGAGGAAGAGATCTCGTTATGGAACCGATCTCTGATTTAAATCCCAGATAATCCTTAAGAAGTCTTTCCGGAAGAAGGAAGTGAAGTTCATCAGCAAGACCCGCGATCCTGACGATATCCTTAAACTTGAAGCCTTCAGCTACTATAAGGACATTGATCGGAAATGTGATGTCTGTTGTCAGTTCCTTTGATGTCTCGATGAGGTTTATTATCGGATTAATTCCGAAGTCGAAGACATCATCCGTGTGGACAGGTTTACCCGGTGTGATAAACCCGTTTGTTCCCGGAGTGCTGTAGGCCATAATATCTTTGGGTTCAAGGCTCTCGTTAGCTGCAAGACGGAGGATATCAGTTATTCCGCCTGTCGAGTTTTCGAGGCCGGAAAATGATGAAGGCATTCTTATTCCTGACATAAGGTCTATTCGAAGACACATATGAGTATCTTTCCTGAGATAATCGAATTCCGTATCGATCAGATTCTCACGTTCATCCATGTAGGCGTATGAAATGATCATGATAAGCTTGCCGTTGAATGAATCTGATTCGCCGGAGCCTTTTCGAACAGGAGAAGTCTCTTTATTTTGATTCATTATCTTCCTGGCTAGATATTTACAATCGATAATGCGTCCCCTGTTGAACTCGTCGTTATATATGGTTGAGATGCTTATGGGAATATCAATGTCTCTGCATTCCCGGTTTATCTGATCGGATGTGTACTGATCGCTGTCGTATAAAACGTGGATCTTTTTGGCCAGAGGTATGTCAGAAGGATTTATACCACCTGAATCGCCTCTTACGATGTAGCCGTCAGGGAAGTAAGTCGATAGCCTGAATTTCAGAAGTTTAAATAGATAGTCTTCTTTCTCGAAAATGATTATCCCGATGTTCATGTTATACCTCCGTTCTGTTGATGTGGTGAGAGGTATTCTATAATGGTTTGAAGCAAAAAAGTGTCGACAATTTTCCGTAATTAATTACAAAAAACGACAAAAGTCTCATTTTCGGTAAGCTCTATTGACATCAGGGAAAAATAGATACTATAATATACCGTAATTTTTGATTGTTCATACTTATCAAGAGTGGTGGAGGGAACCGGCCCTATGAAGCCCGACAACCGCGGAAAGCAGCGGTGCCAAATCCGGCAGGGAAACCTGAAAGATGAGAGGCAAATATATAGATAATAGAAGCCTTCCTCTTCGGGGAAGGCTTTTTTGCTGAAGGTAAGAATGAACGAAGAAAGGCGGTTTTTATGAGAAACAAAGTTGGTAAATGGCTCTTTACTTCGGAATCGGTTACTGAAGGACATCCGGATAAGATCTGCGATCAGATCTCTGACGGTGTCTTGGATGCGATCATTGCCCAGGACAAGACAGCTCGTGTAGCATGCGAGACTTGCTGTACAACAGGTATGGTACTCGTTATGGGTGAGATCACAACATCTGCTTATGTAGATATTCCGACGATCGTAAGAAATACGATCAAAGAGATCGGTTATGACGGATCTGATGCAGGATTCGATTACAAGACATGTGCTGTTCTTACATCTATTGATGAGCAGTCTCCTGATATCGCTCAGGGCGTTAATAAGTCCCTCGAGGCAAGAGAAGGCGATACAGATCCTCTCGATACAGGTGCAGGCGACCAGGGTATGATGTTCGGTTATGCTAATGACGATACTGAAGAACTTATGCCTCTTCCGGTATCTCTTGCACATAAGCTCACATTGAAGCTTACATCAGTTCGTAAGAATAAGGTAGTTAACTTCCTGCGTCCTGACGGAAAGAGCCAGGTTACAGTCGAGTATGACGGCAACAAGGTTAAGAGAGTTGATGCTGTTGTTATCTCTACTCAGCACACAGAAGATGTATCACATGAAGATCTTGAGAAGTTCATCATTGAGCAGGTTATTAAGCCTGTTGTTCCTGCTGAACTTATCGATGATGATACCAAGTTCTTCGTTAACCCGACAGGAAGATTTGTTGTTGGCGGTCCTCAGGGTGACTCAGGTCTTACAGGTCGTAAGATCATCGTTGATACATACGGCGGATTCGGTCGTCACGGCGGCGGAGCTTTCTCCGGTAAGGATCCGACGAAGGTTGACCGTTCTGCTGCATATATGGGTCGTTACATCGCTAAGAATATCGTAGCTGCAGGTCTTGCTAAGGAGTGTGAAGTTCAGTTTGCTTATGCGATCGGTGTAGCTAAGCCGGTTTCTGTAATGGTCGATACATTCGGTACAGGTGTAATCGCTGATGAGAAGATCACAGAGATCGTTAAGAAGAACTTTGATCTTCGTCCTGCTGCTATCATCAGAGACCTCGATCTCCGTCGTCCTATCTACCAGAAGACAGCTGCTTACGGCCACTTCGGAAGAACTGATATCGAGCTTCCTTGGGAGAAGACTGATAAGGCTGAGATCCTTAAGGCTGACGCAGGTATCTGATCGTTTTATGTGTGATATTAATGCTGTCCTTCGTTCGCGGAGGACAGCTTTTTTTCGCGAAAAAGAAGACTTCATTGCAAGTTATACTCGTTTTATTGCAAAGTATCTCAATTTTGTTTTTTTATGAGAATATATATGTATGATGATATTGAAGAGCTTTTCAAACTAAAGAACGTGAGGTGCAACATGAAACTGAAACTTATGCTTGACCCTGATGACCCGATCAGAAGTGAATTGCAAAAGTTGGGGATAGAAGATGATGTTAATGCCGAGTATCAGATCATCCGCAAGAATGCCGGAGTTCGTTACATTCAGGGCAAGCTCAAAGAGCAGCAGTTTTTTGTTGATGTTAAAGACATTATTTTCATAGAAAGCCTCGGCCACGATGTGGTCATTCATACCAAGGGCGACAGCTATAACTCGCGCGAGCGTCTGAGGTATCTCGAGACTGTTCTTGACACCGATACGTTCTTGAGGATCAGTAACTCTACGATCATTAATAAGAAGCATATCAGAAGGATAGAGGCATCCGTATTTCAGAAGTTCGTGCTTCATATGAGTGACGGTACAAAGACTGAGGTTACCAGATCTTATTACTATAACTTTAAAGACGTATTCGGAATATAGGAGGTGCGTTATGGCTTTTAGTGCATTATTTATAATTCTCATTCTGGTAGCATTACCTGTTACACTTGCTGTTACACTGATCGTGTACTTCATCTATAAGTTTTTCTATAACAAGCATCTGAACAAAGCTATCCAATCAGAAACAAAACTTCGTAAATGGATATCTCCGTTTGTAGTTGTTCTTATTACCGTCGGTTGCTGCGTAGCATGTGTGATCGGTTTGACATATATGGTCTATATGTTCCAGTACAATACGAACAGCGGTACTTCAACTATGAATCAGGCTATGCTTCAGATCAACGAGAAGGACGGTGTGTATGAAGTTAAGAGTAACACGGGATTTCTTATGCAGAAGCAGTTTGATCTGGACGGAGTAAGTATTACTACTTACAACAACGAGAATGAACTGTTCGCGGTTTTCGATATCAAGGATTCCGAGAAAGTTGATTACTTCATAGTCTATGAAGGTGATGAATCCAAGAAGATCGAGTACAAAGATCTTGACGATAAGTTCTTGAATCCGTTCGAGATGTATATCGATATCCAGTACGAGAATGAGCCTATCAAGATCGAAGTCTATAGTGAGGATGCGGCAGAGCCGATCGGTGAGGCAGTATTCCATTAACGATCAAAGGGGACGCTTTTTCGAAAAGAAATATATTGAGACCAAAGTGTGTTGATTAACAAACAAAAGTTTGTTAGGCTTGAGATATGAAATCTCAAGACGAAGTAAGTAAACTATATATACCTGAAGAACAAGACGTCGGGACATCTGTTTCCGACGTTATTGTTCTGCCTACAAAGGTTGTTTTCGAAAAAAACGGCTTTGTGATATTTTACTGCGGAAGTTTCTCGGTAAAAGGTAATTTCGCGGGAAGTATCGTTCCGGGATTAAGATACAAAGTAAGCGGCGTTGTAGGTCTTTACGGCAGGGTGCTCCAGATAACGGCAAGTAAGATCGAACTTATCGAAGATAAGGATTCGAAAGCACCTGTTATTGCTTCGTTCATAAGAAGTAACTTCGACGGAGTAGGTGAGAAGACAGGCCTTCTTATCGCTGAGAAATATGGCGAGGATATCCTGGATGAGATAGAGAAAAGACCCAGATCCATGGCAAAAGCTATCAAGGGGTTATCAGAAAAAAGAGCTCTTTCAATGTGCGATGTGGTTACGGAGAAAAGACCCGTGCTCGAGCAGATACTGAAGCTTCGCCTTTTCGGATTAACGGAGGAGCAGGCTTCGAAGGCATATGATATGTTCGGAATGACCTGTCACGATGAGATCTCCAATAATCCTTATATGCTCATCCGTGTTGAAGGAATAGGATTTGAGACCTGCGAGTATCTGGCGGGAAAGATAGACATCGATAAGATGGATCCGATGAGACTTCTCGGTGCTGCGCTTTGTGTGTTGAATGACACTCATTATGTATCCGGAAATACGTATATGATCCCTATGGATCTTAAAAACAGCGTTCAGGATATGGTAAATGCAGATCTGGATAAGGAAACAACTGATAAGTTCCCGGAAGCATATAAAGAGGCACTGGAGCTCGGAAGAAAACTCGATGACTTAGTTGTTTATAAGTTCGAGAACAATAAGTGCATGGGATGCGGTGAGGAAGATGACGGAGCACGTGTGGCTCTTAAGAAAGTCTTCCGTACTGAAGCCGGAATAAAATCCGAAGTTGAATCCTTTGTTAATGCAAAGAAAGCTTGTTTTGATGATGAGAAGGCTGATGAGAAGATCAATAGACTTGCTGAAAAACACAACATCGAATTGGACGATCTTCAGAAGGCAGCGCTTCGAATGTGCTTTTGTGAGCCGTTCTCCATAATCACAGGCGGCCCGGGAACCGGTAAGACAACGATCACAGGTATTCTTGCTTCGCATTTTAAGGAGCAGAAGATATCTTCTGTCTTTTGTGCTCCGACAGGAAGAGCAGCCAAGAGATTATCTGAAGCGACGGGTGTCGATGCACATACTATCCACAGGCTTCTTGAAGTAAGACCGGTCAACGGTGATGACGGATTCGCATTCGGAAGAAATGGCAACAATCCTCTCGATGCGAGAGTCATAGTTGTTGATGAAGCTTCCATGGTCGAAAATTTTTTGTTTCTGTCTTTGCTACGAGCAGTTAAGCCTGATAGTTCAGTCATCTTGATCGGTGACCCGAATCAGCTTCCGTCCGTAGGTCCCGGAAATCTTCTCGCGGATCTTTTGGAATGTGAGTCGATACCGAGAGTCGAACTTAAATATGTTTTCAGGCAGCAAAATGAAAGCTCAATAGCTGCTAATGCGTACCGAATCCTAAACGGTGAGACGCTTATCGGAAATGATACTGATTTCAGGATCGTTAATGCCGTGAACGAAGAGGACGCGCTTCATAAGCTCTTCGATTTTTACGAGAAATACAGGGGTGATGATATGGCGATATTGTCTCCTACAAAGCAGAACGCACTCGGAACTTCGATGCTCAATAAAGAGATACAGTCGATTGCGTCTGACCCGACCAATAAATCCATGCCTGTCGGAAGTAAGGGAATGTTCAGAGATACTGACCGCGTGATGCAGGTAAAAAATGACTACAATATCGAGAGTTTTGATCCTGTCAGCATGGAGACAGTAACAGGTGTTTATAACGGCGAACTTGGAATGATCACAAAGATCAACGAACTTAACAGATCGATCGAGGTCCTTTTGGATGACGGACGTAAGGTGGTCTATTCCGGAAAGACGCTCGAAGATATCGATCTGGCGTATGCCATGACGGTCCATAAATCACAGGGCTGCGAGTTCGATACTGTCATAATCGCTCTTGGTAGGATGTCTCCGAAGCTGCTTAATCGTAAGCTTCTATATACCGGAGTTACAAGAGGAAAGAAGAATGTCATCATAATCGACACTTACGGAATGCTCGGAAGGATGATCCGTTCATCCGATACCAGCAGAAGGATCACATCTCTTTCGGATTTTCTTAAGATCATCGATCACAAAAGAGGTAAGAGTATTGAGGATAATTAAGGAAGCATTGGAGATAATGTTTCCGAAGGAATGTCTTATATGCGGCAAGATATCCGACATAAGATTGTTCGATTCACCGCTTTGTAAGAAATGCCTTACGGATCTCGTTCCTGTCCCGAGTGATAAGAGGTGGCAGTTCTGTCTTTCTGAGCCTTTCGAAAACGATCCCTGTCCGTCGCTTACACTCTATATCCCATTCAAATATGAAGGCAGGATCACAAGTCTAATCCACAGGATCAAGTTCGGGCATAAAAGAGAACTTACCGCTGTTCTCGGTACTCTTCTCGGGAAATGTCTTATTAATGACAATGTTTCCTGTGATGCGGTAATACCGATCCCTCTATCGGAACAAAGGCTTTCCGAACGAGGATTTAATCAGGCTGAACTGATAAGTTCTTATGTAAGTAATGAACTAAATATACCGCTTTTGAAAGATGTTTTGATCCGCTCGAAAAACACGTTAAGGCAGGCTGAGATAAAAGATAATCTTAAGCGTGCTGCCAATATGTCAGGTGCATTCAAGTTTAACGATGAATATTCTATAGACGGGTTATCGATCCTTTTGATAGATGATGTTGCAACAACAGGTAATACCTTGCATGAGGCTGCTGAAGTCTTGATCTTAAACGGTGCTTCTAAAGTCCTTTGCTGTGCATTTGCCGGCAACAGATCAGTCAAGAATGTGGAGTCTTATTAAGTTAATGGTAAAATCAAATAAAAAAGGTGTTTTCTAATGGCGATCCCGGCAGGAAGGATAATCGATAAACTTGATTCTTACTATGCATCGAACAACGTAAATGGTGCAGAGGATCTTCTTATCTATTGGGAAGAAGAATGCAGAAAACAAGGTGATAACGGCGGTCTTCTGACGATCTCAAATGAACAGATCGGTTTTTACAGAAGGAACAAGGACGTTTTGAAGGGAAAGAAAGCAATTGAAACAGCATTAGGCCTCGTGGATGACAAATATCCCGGAAGTGCTGTTATATACGTTAATATCGCGACAACTCTTAAGTCGTACGGTGACAGTGAAGAGGCGCTTAAGTATTACTCCTGTGCGAAGGATATTTTCGAGAAGAATAATATGACGAAGACATATGAGTATGCTGCGTTCCTGAATAATTACGGAACGACTCTTGCTGATATCGGAAGAGAAGATGAGGCCATGATAAGTTATGAGAATGCTGTTACGATATTGAATGAACTCGGGACCAATCATACGGAGATCGCAGTGTCATATGTGAATATGGCTCATGTGGAAGAAACCAGGGATCCTTCAAAAGTTGATATGCTCCTTGATATGGCTTGGGAAGAACTTAATAACGAACCGTTTCCGAGGGGTGGAGATTATGCGTTTGCCATAAGCAAATGCGCTCCTTCATTCGAACATTTCGGAAGGAATTATGAAGCAATAGCATTGATGGAGGTCGCAGATGAAATATACAAAAGGTCTTGACCTCGCGAGAAGGTTCTATGAGGAGTACGGTCTTCCGATGCTTCAAAATGAATTCGGCGATAAACTTAATAGAATCGCTACGGGCTTGTGCGGTCACGGTTCCGAGTGTTTCGGTTTTGATGATGAGATATCCGTGGATCACGATTTCGAACCGGGCTTTTGCATCTGGCTTACTGATGAAGACGAGAAGGATTTCGGTTTTAAACTGATGCGGGCATATAGTAAGCTTCCGAAGGAATTCGAGGGTCTTAAACTAAAGGAATCCAGTATTTACGGCACTCGCGGGAAGGGTGTTCACACGATCTGGGATTACTATTCGTTCTATCTTGGGATGCGAAGACTTCCTGAGACGAATGAAGAGTGGCTCAGGATCCCGTCTTTTTATCTTGCTGAAGCCGTCAACGGTGAAGTCTTTTCTGATCAGATCGGAGAGTTTACGAGAATAAGGAATGCCATCATGAACGATGTTCCTTCAGACGTATGGAACAAGAAGCTCGGAAGCGAACTTTTTGACATGGCTCAGAAGGGTCAGTATAACTATTCGAGATGTCTAAAGCACGGGCAGAAGGGCGCTGCGGTATTCTCGCTCAATGATTACGTCAAGGCCCTTATTTCCTGTATCTATATCCTTAATCGAAAACATATGCCTTACTACAAGTGGTCCATAAAAGGCATCGAAAACTTAAGCCTTTTTTCTGAACTGAAACCTGAGATCGAAAACGCTCTTACTGATCCGATGAACGCGAATGATTTTATCGAGAACTCTTCACGTCTTATAAAAGATCATCTGGTCAAGAAGCTCAATATAAAAGACAGCGGTGATTACCTTGAAGGATATGCCTATGAAGTTAATGATCTTATCGAAGATCACATGCTCAGGAATTCTCCGGTCATGCTCTGAAGATCATATCTGATTGATACTGTAGATTATCTTTTCTCCGTCAAAACATGCATATCTGACTGAGATCATCTTGAATGTATCCTTCTCGAATTCGTTGGAGCGATACCATGTCTTATCCTCGGCATCTCCGATATCCACTTCGTCAAACTCGAATGAAGTATTCTGAACTTCTTTCCACTCGTACTTCTCCATGAGCTCTTGAGCCGCATCCTCCTCCAGATAGATGATGCCTCTGAATGTTGACTCGTGAGGACCTAAGTCGAAATACTTTGTTGTATAGACAATAGTTTCATATTCGTTGGCCTTAACGCCTTCAAGACCTTGTGTGTAGTGTTCGATCACATAATCGTCCGTTTTGTAACTGACGTTTTTAACAGGATCATTTTTACATCCTGTTAATCCGATCATCATCAAAAGTGCAAGTGTTATTGTGATAGTCTTAAACAGTTTCATTTTAGTTCTCCTTGTTCCATGTTATATAAAGATCAGTAATTCGAGAAGAATACGTAATTGCCGTCTATTATGACTGCATCCGTATGAGGGTGGTGTGAGTAATAATTTGTCGAGATAATATAGACTGTTCCGTCAGAATGTTCTTTGTTCCATTTACCCCAATAGAGATCAACTTCTCTAAAAGGATCTTCAGGATCTTCAGCGTGTATCTGTTCGTTGAACGAAGCAAATTCATTTACAGGAACGACATGTATCGCTTTATCTTCCAAAGAAGTTTTAAGATCTTTAATATATTCGTCATCAGCCTTGAACGAGACTGTCAGGTGTCCCTGACCCTGCATGATCGATGGGAGAAAATCCAGTTCATAGTCTGTTGCACTTGAAGGAATCTCCTTCGGGAAGAATTCCGGTCGGGTTGATCTTCCCGGTCTGCTGTCGCAAATATAAGTCATCTCATACGGATACTTAAACTTACTCTTGGAATTAACCGGCAACATAAGGAAGAATAACCAGAAGAGGGAACTTAAAAGAAGGACAGCAGTGAATACTATTGAACATACGAAGCAAGGTCTGTTTCTCTTCTTAAGAAGAAGCCGTAGTAATATGATCAAGAAGATAACAGATGTTAACGATACGATTATTGATCCGAAATTGGTGACCAAAAAACAGAATACTGCAGCTATCAAAGTCAGTAATGAGAATACAGCTGTCAGGATAATACTCCTTTTTGTCTCTTTGCTCTTCATATCCATTTTCCTCCGTTCGACAGTTGTATCATAACACTGGAGATTTTGAATTTCAACAATAAATTATCGAATAACGATAAATTATTATCGGGATGCGGCTAAAAGGATATGGATAACTGTTTTCTGAAATTTATAAGACCTCTTGAACCGGTACGTTTCAAGAGGTCCTAGTGAAACCAGATTATTATAAAGTGTTGAAGTTATAAAGGCTTATCAAATTTCTCGGATGCTTCCTTAAGAAGTTCGATGATATTCAGATGCTGAGGACATACGCCTTCGCATTGACCACATTCAAGACAATCGGATGCTTTACCGTATTTAGCTGTAAGACCGTTGTAGTAGAAGTTAGGTCTGATATCATTAGGGAACTTTCTCTTATCATTAAGAGCTGTGAAGACATCAGGTATGCTGATATTTGACGGACAACCGTCAACACAGTAGCGGCAACCTGTACAAGGAACCAGATCAAAAGCGAACATGATGCTCTTGGCTTTCTCCAAAGTCTCCTTGTCGCTGTTAGTTAATGGTTCGAAGTTTGCAAATGTCTTTAGATTATCTTCCATCTGCTCATCATTGCTCATTCCGCTTAAGATGAACTTTACGCCCGGAAGGCTTCCGACAAAACGGAGAGCCCAGGAAGCTATAGACATATCAGGACGAGCTTCTTTGAAGACTTTCTCAGCATCCGGAACGACTTTTGCAAGAGTTCCGCCCTTTACAGGCTCCATAACAGTGATCGGTATGCTTCTGTCAGTAAGTATCTTATATAGCTTACCCGAATTGATCAGATTGCTGTCCCAGTCAGCATAGTTGAGCTGGATCTGAACGAATTCAACTTCAGGGTGTTTATCAAGGACTTTCTCGAGAAGTGCAGGAGTTCCGTGGAAAGAGAAACCGAACTTCTTGATCTTTCCCTGAGCTTTTTTCTCCATAGCCCAGTTAAAACAGTCATATTTCTCGTATACATCGTAATTGTTTCCGTCTTCGACACTGTGTAAGAGATAATAATCTACGTAGTCTACGCCCATTCGGTCAAGCTGTTCCTGGAAGATACGATCCCTGTCTTCCTCTGATTTGATGGACCAGGCAGGAAGTTTGGTAGCAAGTGTGAATGAATCACGAGGGTAACGGGCTACGATAGCATCTTTAACGATTTTCTCGGAATTGCCTCCGTGATAGACATATGCCGTATCAAAATATGTGTTTCCTGAAGCAAGATATTTATCGACCATAGAACAGACTTTGTCAAAATCTATAACGCCATCATTTTCAGGAAGTCTCATCAGTCCGAAGCCGAGCATAGCCGAATCAAAATCATACATTGGGATTCACCTCCGAAATATAAAATTTTATACGTTAATTTTATCTTTTCGATGGTTTTAGGTGATATAATATCAATTGTTTAAATATCAAAATCTTTATATTGAAAGAGGGAATAGAATGAAACGGATTTGGTTCAGAGTCTTATCGGCATTTATGTCAATGTTGCTTTTTATCAGCGTAGTATCGTTTAATGCCGGAACGGCTTTGGCAGACGAGACTGAAGGTCAGTCAACAGAGGATTTCGTTAAGCGTGGTTATACTTTGATGCTTGACAGAGAAGCCGAAGAAGACGGACTTAATTACTGGACTAGCGAACTTAATGATCACAATATTAATGCAGCCCAGATGATAACATTGTTTTCGGAGAGTCCTGAGTTTAAATCCAAGGAATACTCCAATGAGAAGATAGTTGAGATCTTTTATAACGTTATGTTGTCGAGAGAAGCTGAACCGGAAGGTAAGGCTTATTGGCTTGAAGTTCTTGATACAGGTTTTTCAACAAGACATATCGTCAATGGATTTGCAAGTTCAGCTGAGTTTAACGGACTTTGTCAGAAGTACGGAATTACATCCGGTTCTGTTGATTATGTTGAGTCAAGGGATCTGAACGTCCCTCACACTAAGTTTGTAAGCGATTGCTACAGAAATATCCTTAAGAGAAATCCAGAGGCAGAAGGACTTAATTATTGGACGGCAGCTCTTGCTAATAACGAAGTATATCCTGAGGAACTGATCCAGCAGTTCTTCTATTCCGAAGAAGGACAAAAGACCGTTACTGATAATTCTTCCTTTATCGATGCGCTTTATCTGTCATTCATGGGAAGAGCAGCCGACGAGGGCGGAAAGAATTTCTGGCTCGATTCTATGAAGAACGGTGAATCCAAAGATAAGCTCTTTGACGAGTTTAAGAACAGCCCTGAGTTTGCAGGCATCCTTTCCGATCATGATCTCTCTTTAAGACCTGAACCTGAACCGGAAAAAGTCAGCACGATCGATCCTAATAAGCCGATGGTCGCTCTTACATTTGATGACGGACCTTATGCTCCTGTAACAAATCATATCCTGGATCTTTGTGAGGAGTATGACTGTAAGGCGACATTCTTTGTAGTCGGTAACCGTGTTCCTACATATGCGAGCTGTGTTCAGCGAGCTTATGAGCTTGGCTGTGAGATCGCTAACCACACATTCGACCATGAGAACAATCTTGCAAACGTTAGCGGAGCTACGATTAAGTGGGAGATCACGGGATGTAACGACGCAGTTAAGAGCATAATTGGTGTTGAGCCTACTATCATGCGTCCTTGCGGCGGTTCCTTCAGTGATGTTACCAAGGCTAACGTCGGTATGCCGATGATCATCTGGAGCCTCGATACACAGGATTGGAAGAATCGTGATACAACTAAGACTGCTAATGCAATCTTGAATAATGTAAAAGATGGTGACATTATATTAATGCACGATCTTTATTCGTCAACTGGAAATGCTATGGATATAGTTATTCCTGAACTTATTGACAGGGGTTATCAATTAGTTACGGTTAGTGAGCTTGCAGAAGCAAAGGGCATCGATCTTGAAGCAGGGGAGGCTTACTACTCGATTCGTTGATCTAAGGGGTTATGGATCTTATTAAGAGGTTAATATCAGATAGTTCGGACAGGCACGGCCCGTTTAAGGGTCTTGTGCCTGTCCTTTTCTTTCCGTTTTTTTCGATATATATGGAATTGATGCTGAGGCTGATGGCAAAGGACATTCCGTTCTTTGATCTGTCTTTGGTCAGGATACTCTTATTCGCGATTCCTGTAGGACTTATTATCGGAGTTATCGTTGATATTATTCCTCAGAAGATCGTTGCCAGGGTAATTGGCGGCATCATCGTCGTAGCTTCATTTATTCTCTATGGCATCGAATTCTGCTGTATGGATTTCTACGGAACATATTTCGGATTCGGGTATATGGCGGGAATGACAGGCCAGGTCGTAGACGGCTTTAAGGGGACTATCACTCAGGTTGCAGGAGCGAGGATACCTCAGATACTGGTCCTTTTCATACCTGTAGTCCTGTATTTTGTCTTTATCCGTATCATCATTCCTCTCGAAAAATCCGGCAAGCGATTCTGGATCATTTCTCTTGTCTCGGTTTTAGTACTATTGATCGCGGGATCACTTTTGTCTTTTAAAGGACCGGATAACAATTACGCGACTTATGATTTCGAACCTAACATGGCTATACAAAGATACGGATTGGTTGATTCGCTGATCCTTGAAGCGCGCTATGGTGTTTTCGGTAAGCCTGAGATGCCGCTTCCCGAGATTAATCCGGATGAGCCTTTGTTTACGACTTTTGAGCCGTCTATGTTTACTGAAACTACAACGGTTTCTTCATTGCCTGATACGGGTGATACCGATCCTGCAGAAAGCTCTGAAGAACCTGCTCCGACGCCTACTCCTTATCCGTTCAACATCACGGATATCGATTTTGAGACACTATATAACGAGACGGACAACAATACGATCAAAGGAATGCATCTTTACTTCGGAAATAATATGCCTACTCAGCAAAATGAGTATACAGGCATGTTTGAAGGTAAGAACCTTATCCTTATAACTGCTGAGGCTTTTTGTCCTTATGCGATCGACAAGGACTACACTCCGACATTATATAAACTTGCCAATGAAGGATTCGTATTTACTGATTTCTATCAGCCGAACTGGCATTTGTCGACTACAGGCGGTGAGTTCGCGGTCATGACGGGACAGATCCCTCAGTGGATCGGTTCCAGCAATTCGTTCTATGCGAGCAGGAATGATTATATGCCGTACGGATTCGGATATGTTTTCGGAGATATGGGATACTCGACTCCTGCATGGCATAACGGCGCATATACTTTCTATGACAGAGATAAGACACATCCTAATCTCGGATATGATTTCTCGGCTATCAATCACGGATTGGAAGTCGAATCATTGGCATGGCCTGCATCAGACTATGAGATGTTTGAAGCGACCGTTGATTCCTACATCGATGACTATGTGAATAACGGAACGAAATTCCATGCGTACTACATGACCGTTAGCGGACACTGTAACTACAGCTGGGCAGCTAATGCCATGAGTAAGCGTAATAAAGACTCCGCGATCGAAGCATTCCCTGATTCATCACAGACGATCCAGGCATACATGGCTTGTAACAAGGAACTTGATAAGGGACTGGAGTATCTTCTCGATAAGCTGGAGAAGGCCGGTATCGCTGACGATACGGTAATCGTTATGTGCGCTGATCATTATCCTTACGGAATGGCAAACGGCGGAACAGACTATTATGATGAGCTCTCCGGAATGGAATCTTCCGAGCAGGATATCATAAGATATAAGAATACTCTTGTCCTGTGGTGCGGCTCCATCGAAGAACCTATCATAGTTGATACACCTTGTTCCTCGATAGATATCATTCCTACATTGATGAATCTTTTCGGAATAGAATATGATTCCAGATTATTCCCCGGACGAGATATCTTTGCTCCTGTTTATGATGTGAATTCGGTCAATAGTTCAATGCCGCTAGTCATACTTCCCGTAAATGCGGGTAACAGCTGGAAGACACAGTTAGGCGAATATGACTGTAAGACTAAGGAGTTTATTCCGAAGCCGGGCGTGACTGTTCCTGATGATTACGTGGATAACGTTAATCAGCTTGTAAAGGACAAGTGGAAATATTCCGGATATATAATCCAGTACGATTACTTTAAGTACATTTTCGAGCAGGAAGATTAACCTAAGAAGGTTTGGTAGCTTCCCTTAAGAAGTGTACTAAGGTCATCCGTGTTTCCGGTCGGGATCCATCCGAGACAGCAGGTGGACTTTGTCTGACCCGGAACAGGGTTATCAAGGATCGACTGATACTCGCTCTCATCAAGGACTCTCGAGAAATCCGAATAGAAGATCGAGCCGTCTGATCTGGAGGTCTTTTCCGCGATGACGAATATATTGATGTAAGTGTTATTGATCGAAAAAGTATTGGTATAAAGCGATGACTCATCTGCATTTGTCACCACGGTGTCTTCGAAAATATAAGTATAGGTGTTTCCGTCAGTATATACTTCGATCGGTTCATCAGTAATGATGTCAGGGAAGAGGAATCCTTCAAAATCGTCATTCGGAAGAGAACATTCAGTAAGACCGTCACAAGCTTCATTCACTTCGAAAAAACGTGCCGATGTGAAGTATCCCGAGCCCTGCATGGAAGCGCAGTTGATCTCAAGTCTGCCGTTATGATCAAAGTCCGTAACGCAGTAATAGAAAGTCGCGTGATCATCACTCGGGGTAAACCAGGTGTCTTTCATTGAAGCTATGAGATCGATCTGAGGATCAGTTTCCGATGGTTCTATATCCTTTACGACTTGTGAAACGTAAGTCGTTTGCACGGATTCTCCTACAGTTGTTTCTTCGGTTGTCGTGATTGTTGTCTCTTTATCAGTAACTTCTTTCTTATCACCGGTATCCTTGTTGCAGGCACAAATGCATCCTGCCATTACAAGAGCCATGATAAGTGACAGATTCTTTTTCATACGATATCTCCTCTTATGTTCTGCTAGATATGTTAACACAACAAAATCTCATATTTAGGGCAAATTACGTGTCTTGCTCGAAAAAAAGCGGGACTTCCCATTATCAGGAAATCCCGCAGTAATTATTCTCGATTAAGTATTAGAGAAGATGAGCTCTGATCTCATCACCGGAAAGAGGTGAGAGAAGTGCAGGAGCAACATCGAAAACAGTCTTACAACCGTAGTCGCCCTTTGTTGCGAGACGGGATACTGCACGAGCATAAGCAAGAAGTACGGAAGCTGTGAATTCCGGGTTGGAGTCAAGCTTAAGGCTATACTCGATAACGTGCTTGTTCTCGTTGTTCCAGCCGGTTGTACCTGTACGGAATACGAAACCGCCGTGAGCCATGCCGCTGTGATCTCTTACGAACTCTTCTTCAGTAATGAAGTTAACTGTTGTATCGTAATCAGAGAAATAGTTAGGCATTTCCTTGATCGTCTTAGTGATAAGATCCTTGTCAGCGCCTTCTTCAGGAACTACGTAGCAAACTCGAGTGTGCTTCTGACGTGTTGTAAGTTCAGGATTAGAACCGGATCTTACTGCCTCGAGAGCTGCATCAACCGGTACTGTGTACTGCTTGCCGTTCTTAACACCGGGTACGCGGCGGATAGCATCAGAGTGACCCTGGCTTACGCCCTTACCCCAGAATGTGTAGTCCTTTCCGTCAGGAAGGATGCAGTTAGAATAAAGACGATTGATGGAGAACATACCAGGATCCCAACCACATGAGATGAGAGCAACCTTCTGGTTAGCGAGAGCCTGCTCGTTTACCTCAGCGTAGTGCTCAGGGATCTTAGCATGTGTATCAAAACTGTCGATTACGTTAAAGTCTTTAGCGTACTGAACTGTCTGCTTTGGAAGATCTGTAGCACTACCGCCGCAGAGAACCAATACATCGATCTTATCCTTGTATGAAGCGATATCGTTAACGCTTACAACAGGAACGTTAGGTGTCTTGATCTGCAAGGAAGCAGGGTCTCTTCTTGTAAAAACAGCGACGAGTTCCATATCATTGTTGTGTGTAATTCCGGCTTCGACTCCTCGTGCGAGGTTTCCGTAGCCCAATATACCAATTCTTATAGCCATTTTCGTTATCTCACTTTCTTAATAAAAATATTCTAACTAATGGATTATAAATGAATAATTTGCATTTTGAAATTGCAAAAATGCATTAAATTAAAAAACGTACATTTTTCTTCATAATAATAAATATGGACTCATTTCTTTGACAGCAGGCCAACCGGCAGCTTCAGACCGCTGGTGTTACCTCTGACTGCCTTTATGCCTTCGCTGAAGATAAGGCGCAGGGAAGCTGTAAGGAAGTCCTTGGTATGCTTATCAAGACCGTCATAACTTTTGCTAAGTCTGTTAATGACCTTGATCTTATCGGCTGTAAGGTCAGTCAGGGTATAACTCTCATATCCCTTGAAGATCATAGATAGGGCATCTGCAACCTGCATTCTCTGTTCGGAAGTTGAGTTATAAAGATAGCTCTTAAGAGTCTTATCGATTATCTGACTATCGATGTTGCGTTCTTTCTTGGTTACGAACTTGGTTCCGAGAACCTCCCAGGAAAAACCGTCATGCTGATAGAATCCGCCCATGACATTACTCTTGGCGATCAATTCTGACTCCTTACGCTCGAGAAGCATTCCGATGATGGAAGATTCCGGCACGATAGACGTGATCTTCTTTGTCAGCCTTAAATACGTCTTATCCTCCAAGAAGTCGCCTCTGAATCCCGGACCGTCGTAGTTATAAATGTGAGCGATCTTAGAATTGACCTTAAGAGGAGATCTTACTGCTGAGTATATAGCAAGGTTTCCTCCTTTGGAGTGACCCAACAGATAAAGTTTTCTGTCCGGATGCTTCGAGTATATACGGTTAAGATAGTTGAGGGCCTGAGCCTGAGAAGGGATAACATCAAGAAATCCCATGTTAAAGTCTTCTTTCCAGCCGGCGATGGTGTCATCAGTTCCTCTGAATGCAACAACCAGACTTTTGTCATCAAGTTCAAAAGTGATCGCAGCGAACTGCATTTCGAGTTTCGGATCAAACATGCTCACGTAATCAGAAAGTTTTACATCCCTGAAACGAGTTGACTTGGAACATGAATAAAGAAGATCATCGTATTCTTTGGTATTTACCAGGAGCATCCTAAGGATCTCCAGGTTGTTTTTTCGAACAAGAGAAGTGTATTCCTTTATGGTGATACTTTCGCTTTCGATGCTGTCAAGAACGGCATCAAAGTACAGATAGCAAAGGTTTGCAAATATCATGCCGTCGACTTCGTTCATGGGACTTTTCGAAAAAGAAAGGTCACCTCTCCATTTAATGTAATCCAAAATATTGCTCATATTACCAGCTCCTTGTTTAAACAATATTTTAAACCTTTTTGGTGTGTCTTAAAAGAAAAATAATAGTATAATTAAGATATAAAGACGGGAGGTGATTCTATGTCAATCCAGATCATTACTATCAGCAGACAATTCGGAAGCGGCGGCAGAACAATTGCAAAGAAAGTAGCTGATGAACTTGGTTTCAATTACTACGATAAAGAGATCATCGATCACGTATCAGTTGAAACCGGATTCAGTAAAGAGTACATAGAGGAGAGAGGAGAGCATGCTCCCGGTAAGACTATCCTCTCATATGGATTTGAACCGCAGGGGGTTCCGGGTATCATGAACGGAATGTCAGCTGCGGATTACCTCTGGAGCATTCAACGTCAGGTCATTTTGAAGATAGCAGAAGAAGATAAGCCTTGTGTTATCGTCGGACGTTGTGCTGACTACATCCTTAAGGATTTTGACGGTGTATTCAACGTATTTATCCATGCGGATATGGAATTCCGCAAGGAACGTATCGTCAAGTTATACGGCGAGAGTGAGAAAAAGCCTGAAAAGAGACTTGTTGAGAAGGACAAGAAGCGTAAGACGAACTATAAGTACTACACGAATCAGGAGTGGGGAGACGCTGCTAATTACGACCTTTGTCTTGACAGTAGTTTCTTTGGTGTAGATAAATGTGCGGAGATAATCTGTAACTTGGTTAAGAACGGTTAAAGTCCGAGGTATCAGATATGCGTTAGATTCCGTTCCTGTTAAAGTATCCGGAGTTGAATGGGGCGGATCAGAACTAACTGATTAACCGCTGAATCTTTCTTCGTTCTTATCAAGCCAACCTATAAATTCCTTCAATACACTTCCAGAAGTATGATCTTTGAGCGCCTCCAAACTCTTTACCGGTGGTACCAGATCATAGACATCAGGATCATCTACGGATACATCCTTCAAATAGTCAATGAAGAATTCTTTTCCGTATGTTTCGTAAAGATAGGTCACAAATCTGAATCCAAACTCATAGTTGGATTCATGATAACCTTCTGAACATTCGAATCTGTCTTGGATCGTGAATCTGTCGATTTCAGGATCGCCTGAGTACATCTTGTAAGCATTGAAATCTGTTTTAAGACCATCAATATCGTGAATGACTTTCTCGGTCATATATGTTGCAAAACCTTCAGCCATGATCTCATCCAACTGAGGACCATTGCTCTTCTGAAGAACGTGTGCAAGATCATGAACGAGGTTACCGTTGTTTTTGTCAAAATCAAGATCTTCAGCACTGATCATTACTTCGCCATAGTTTACTTCGTTATGATCAAAGTGATTATTGGATACAACGATATCTATTTTAGCCTTATCAGGATTTACGTCCCAGAACTTTTCGGGAAAGGACTTTTCCTTCATGTAGTAAGAAAGATCAGCATATGGGGAATCGGAATCAAATTTTAAACCTGATTCATTCTCGAGTGCCTCACATATATTGTCAATGATATCTGCAGTATCTTCTCTTAACTCTGTGTTTTCCGGAACAAAAACACAGCAGTATTCTGTCTCGAAGAATTCGTTCTTGTCAGTGGTAACATAATCAGAACGATCTCCGCTCAATTCGAGAGGAACGGAATCCTTAAATTTTCCGAAATAATACTCGGCTTCATCTTCAGTTACGTTGGTAACATAAAGAAGGAATCCTTCATAATAGTATCTCTCGAGGAAAACACGCTTCTCGTCGACTGTCTCCTGGTAGCCGTTGATCATATACTCATTATCTGCTGTTGTGAGTTTGAGAACAAACGTGTTAACTCGATGATCCTCATCTGAGATAAATTCAACAACTTCAACCTTAGCGTCCTTAGGACCCTTTGAAGAATTGATGTTGAAATTAAAGTTTAAGTTGCATCCTGCAAATAAAAACAGGACTAAAATTGAAATTGATATAACCCTTATTCTTTCCATATCACAAATCTATAACTTTGAAGAATAAATGTCAATCAACTGGAAGTCTGGTTCTTAAGCTTTATTGTGGGTGATTGATGCAAAGATCTATTTCTATTTCAGACTGAAGAGAAAATAACCGTGCGTGATATATCGTACGGGTTGATTAATATATAAAAAACCTATATAATTCACCAAGTAAAGACGTTGACTGAGAACAAGTAGTTCTTGAGTGAGCCTCACAGAGACAGGGCGGTTGGTGAGAGCCCCAAGGTCATTCATGATACGAATACCTCTCGGAAGTCGGATACTGAATTGAAGTGTTTGTAGCATTTTGTAGTTTTTCCGTTTGCCTTTGGCGGAGCTTGTAGTACTTCATAGTAGGCTATCCCGGAGTTGCACACGTTACAGTGCCGAAGTATGTCTTCATACTTCATGAGTCCTTTTAGCGTGAGCTATTGGGAGAACAGAGGTGGTAGCACGGATATTTTCCGTCCTCTGGACTTTTATTTTGGGTCCGGGAGGACGTTTGTATTTCCTCCTGACGAAGATTAAGGAGGTTTTTTTATGCTCATTAAGATCATCATGCTCGTAGTATTCTTTGCGAGTGTCGTAGTGGTCGGAATCGTCTGCAGAAGAAAAGCAACGAACGTAAATGGTTTCGTACTCGGTGGCCGTAACGTAGGTCCATGGCTTACGGCTTTTGCATACGGTACATCTTATTTCTCTGCCGTTATCTTTATCGGTTATGCAGGACAGTTCGGTTGGAAATTCGGACTTGCTTCAACGTGGATCGGTATCGGTAACGCTGTTATCGGATCACTTCTTGCCTGGGTCATCCTCGGAAGAAGAACGAGACTTATTACTCATAAACTTGACAGTTCAACGATGCCGGAGTTCTTTGACAAGAGATTTAAAGGCAAGTCTTTGAGGATCGGCGCATCAGCGATCATCTTTATATTCCTCATTCCTTACACAGCATCTCTTTATAATGGCCTTTCCAGACTTTTCGAGATGGCCTTCGGAATCGATTACACAGTCTGTATCGTAGCAATGGCTGTACTTACTGCTATCTACGTTATTGCAGGCGGATACTTTGCAACGGCGGTCAACGATTTTATCCAGGGTATCATCATGCTCATTGGTATCGTAGCCGTAGTTCTTGCAGTTCTAAATATAAACGGCGGACTTATGGGATCAGTTACAAAACTTGCAGAAGTCGAAGGCAGTTTCCCGGGTTCCTATGCTTCGTTCTTCGGACCGTTGCCACTTGATCTTCTCGGCGTTGTTATACTTACTTCTCTTGGTACTTGGGGACTTCCTCAGATGGTTCAGAAGTTCTATGCGATCAAGTCAGAGGATGCTATCCGTAAGGGTACTATAATCTCTACTGTCTTTGCGGTAATCGTAGCAGGCGGTTGTTATTTCCTCGGCGGATTCGGTCGTATATTCCTTACTCAGGATCAGGTTGATGCTAAGGGCTTTGACCAGATCATTCCTACTATGCTCGAGAGACTTCCTGATCTTCTTATCGCAGTAGTAGTCATCCTCGTACTTTCAGCTTCGATGTCTACTTTGTCTTCTCTTGTTCTTACATCAAGTTCGACACTTACTCTTGATTTCATCAACGGTACGATCATCAAGAAGATGTCAGAGACTAAGAAAGTCGTCTGCCTCAGGATCTTCGTTTTCGTCTTTATCGTGATCTCTGCTGTTATTGCTATCATCCAGTACAACAGTTCCGTAACATTTATCGCTCAGCTCATGGGTATCTCCTGGGGTGCTCTTGCAGGTGCATTTCTTGCTCCATTCCTTTACAGTCTTTACTGGAAAAAGACAACAAAGATCGCCTGCTGGGTATGTTTCCTGTTCGGACCTGCGATCATGGTTGTAAATATGTTGTGGAGAGCTAAGCTCCCTGCGATCCTTCAGTCTCCGATCAACTGCGGTGCTTTTGCAATGCTTGCTGGATTCGTTATCGTACCACTTGTAAGCCTTATTACTCCGAAACCGGATAAGAAACTCGTAGACGATATCTTCTCGGTATGCGAAGTAGAAGTAAAGACAACTGCTAAGCATCAGCTTGAAGAGACCAAATAATCTTTTGATAATGATATTTTTCGAAAAGAACTGCTTCGGCAGTTCTTTTTTTCTTTAACATTTCTTAATCTTTCGTTTGCGAAAACTTTGATTTCTATTGGGATAATCACTTCAGATCACAAAGAGGATCACACTACTATTTTTCGAGAAAAAGGAGAAAATGAAATGAAGAATATCAAATTAATTACTGTACTTGCTACACTTACAGTATCTGCAGGACTTATGCTCTCTGTAGCAGGATGCTCATCTACAGGTGATAAGTCTAAGGACAGTGATGAGACAACGTCTAAGGTTGAGGAGACAACAACAGAGGAAACTACTGAAGAGACAACAGAAGAAACAACAGAAGAAACTGAAGAAACAGAAGATGAGACAGAAGTAGAGACTGACGGCGATATGGATTTCCAGATGCCGGAGCCTGCCGATGTTTCCGACTTTAATGATGATCGTGTAAAAGAATATGCTCAAAAGGTTGTTGATAACGGTGTTGAACTCCTGAAGATCGAGGCTGATATGGCCGAAGATCTTGATAATTTTGTTGAAGGCTTCATGGCTACTGGTGGAAGTATAGGCGTATCCGCATCTGCTGATGATGAAGGTAACTCAGATTCCTCGATCAATGAAGACTCCGATTTTAAGATCTATTTATGCTATCTGTTTGAGGATTCAGAGACCGCAAAGGCTTTTTTTGATCAGCAGGTAGAGGAGATGTTCTCTTACTATGATGAGTCTGCGTACAAGATCGAAGAAACAGATAACGGTTCTCTCCTTACTTATGAACAGGACGGAGTAACTGCTGTCATGGAGGTTAATGGTGAACTTTATACCTTGGAAGAGATTATCGGTGGATAATAAGGTTCAATAGATACCATAGAAGTCCCGAAGACATTTTTATGGCTTCGGGATTTTTTATGTCGTTTAAATCTAAATGTGATACAATCCTATCTATGCCACTTTTAACCATTGACAACGTTAGTATAGATTTTCACGGCAGAGATCTGCTCGATAAGGTCTCCTTCAGGATAAATGAAGGGGATAAGATCGCGTTTATCGGAAATAACGGCGTAGGTAAATCAACGCTTTTCAGGATCATCAGGGGAACTTTGACTCCTAAGGAAGGCAAGATAATAAGGCACGGAAATACTATCGTGGGATTTTTGTCTCAGAACATGGAAGAGCAGGATTTTAACGGCAAGACTCTTAAGCCTGTTCGTCTGTCTGAAAAAGAACAGGAGAAGACTGCTCTTGAGATGGAACTATCAACAGTTGACCCTGAATCCCCGGAATATAAGATTAAAAGTGATGAGTATTCCAAGGTCCTTGCTGAGTTTGAAGCGATGGGCGGATATGATTTTGACTTCAGAATGAAAGATGCTCTCGCAGGACTTGATCTTGCTGATCTGTCTGAAGACCGTGATCTTACAACTCTATCGGGTGGAGAGAAGATGCGAGTCTGTCTTGCCCAGCTTATCGTTGCAAGACCTGATATCCTCATGCTCGACGAGCCGACCAACCATCTTGATATTGAAGCGGTCGAGTGGCTCGAGAACTTCCTGGCTTCCTATGGCGGTGCAGTATTTGTTATCTCTCACGACCGTCATTTTATCGATAAGATAGCGAACCGTGTGATCGAACTTAATGACGGTTCTGTTAAGGAATATAAGGGTAACTATTCGGATTATAAGTATCAGAAGGCGGAATTCCTTAAATCTCAGGAAGCTACGGTCAAGAATCTTGAGGCTGAACTCGAGCATCAGTTGGATGTTAAGCAGACGATGCTTTCTCACAGAAACATAAGCGGATATCATCAGAGAGAAAAGATGGTAAATAAGCTTCAGGATATCCTTGAAGCAGAGAAGAAGAAACTCGGCAATGATCCGATGAAGATGAGTTTTACACTTGTTCCTGAAGACAGGACAGGTGCAGAAGATAAGATACTAATTCAGGTTAAGGATGTCAGCAAGAAGTTTGATGATGACCCGATGCTTTTCGAGCATATCAGTTTTGAACTTAAGGCTAATCAGAAATTGTTCCTTTGCGGTCCTAACGGATGCGGCAAATCAACTCTTTTGACGATGCTTCTCGGAAGACAGGGCGGATTTGACGGTACGGTCTTTGTTTCTTCCGGCGCTTCGAGCGGTTTCATGGGTCAGTTCGTTCCTTTTGAGAATGAAGAGTTGACATGTCTTGAAGAACTTTTAGGAAGAACTGATATGTCTGAAACTCAGGCAAGAAACATGCTTGCCAGATTCGGATTCCGCGAGCTGGATGTTTTCAAGAAGATATGTGTGCTTTCAGGCGGAGAAAGATCAAGACTTTATCTTTGCTGTTTGCTTCAGGAAAAACCGGACATCCTGTTCTTGGATGAGCCTACAAACCACTTGGATATCGAGTCCAGGGAAGTATTGGAGGATGCGCTCAGAGACTATAACGGAGCGATCATCTGCGTAAGCCATGACCGTTTCTTCATAGATAAATGTGCAGACAGTATTCTCGGATTTGCAGGCGGAACTGCTAAACTATATGATAAGTACAAGTATTACCGTCAAAGCCTTAAGAATTCTAACGATGAATCGGTTAAGAGTAAAAAGGCTGATGAGGAGAAGACTTCCAGAGTTACTGAAGCAAAGGTTACTTCCATGAACCGTGCACAGGAACGGAAGGCCGAGGCAAAGCGTAAGGAAAGACTTCGTGCTATCGAGAAAGAAATAGCTGAGTTGGAACAGCTTCAGGCTGATATGGAAGCTTCGTTCGGAGCTGATACGAAACCGGAGGAATATGAGAGATTTGCTGAAAACGCAAAGCATCTTGAAGAACTGTATGATGAGTATATGAGCCTGGAGGACTAGATTGGAGCCGGTAAGATTTGACTTTGATACATCGAGGATCCATAGAAACCAGATAATCCATCTGATTCTACTTCTTTTGATGTCTGTTCCGTTTAGTGTCCTGACTTATTTATTCCGTCATTCGCCTCATGGTGAATCATACGCTTTCCTGTTTTGGGTAGTTATTATCCTTCTTCCGTTTATCATAGCAATCGTAAGATATCTCATGCTCTATAAGAGGACTATCAGAAGTTATGAGATAACTACTGACGGAATAATCAAGATAAATGATGATTGCTATGATCTTAAGGAGAGAACATTGTTTTTTGTTCCCGGCACAGGCGCGATGAGGTTGTTCTGGTTTTTCCCTAGAAGACTTTGTGTCAAAGATGAAAATGAGAAGACGGTCGGATACTATTACTGCGGTGTTGCTGCAGATTCAAAGACCTCATTTGATATAAACAGTTTTATCGCTCTTTGTTATGTTCTTTGTGAAGCCGTAAAGCATGACATGACCAGAAAAGAAGTAGAAACTGAGATATATAACAAGTTCGATGTGGTTACTGTTGAGTTCCCTCTAAGAGCTATAAGAAGAGAATTCTATAAGATAGGATCTTTACCGATCGCTTTGGGTGTTTTGGGTTATGCACTGTCTCTCTTTGCGTTTAATGATCCGAGTATTTCTCAATCAGAGATAAAGCTCCTCAGGTACTTGTCTTTAGTTTGTATCTTCATCGGCCTTTTGTTTGCACTGATTTTTATCTTGAAATACCGTTTTACTCCTAAAAGGATCGAAGTTAGAAAAGACTGTCTTACGATCGACGGCAAGGTATTGGATAAGGATAAGATCTCCAGTATCAGGATGAGTCAGAAGAACACCCTTTTATTCAGGGATGAAGATGATTCCTGGTTGTTTATAAACTACGAAAACAGATGGCTTCGTTATTTTCTGGGTCAGGCAAAGAATTCCGATTGCTTTGAGGCAAGAAGGAAACTTTCCTCAGCGATCAAGATCCTTCTTAGTGATGAAGAACAGGATGAAGATTCAGATGAGCAGGAAGAATCAGAAGAGTGATCATCTGGGATTGTCATACTTTTTACTAGAATTTATGGGTGATTTTTCCTTGATATAAGTGTTAGAATATCTCTCGTTGTTGTGTTGATATAAAGAGAGAAGCAAATGAGATTATTTAAAAAGGACTAACAATTTTACAGGAATGTTTTTATCCTGGGTTTTCCGATAGCACTTCAAACACTTATTACAGTAAGTGTCGGAATGCTAGATAATATAATGGTCAGCCGAGTATCACAGAATTGTTTCTCGGCAACTGCTTTGGCCAACTCTTATATGACTGTTTTCCAGATCTTCTGCATGGGACTTGGTATGGGAGCCTCGGTTCTCGTATCCAGATATTGGGGCATGAAGAACACCGGCGACAGTGAGGGAAAAGCTGATATATCACTAAAGCAGACCATAACTTTGATGTTAAGGCTCATGTTCCTCGTGGCGACCGTATTTGCACTGGGTGCTTTGCTGTTTCCGAGATTTATAATGAGGACATATACATCTGAGCCGGTCCTTATTCTTGTCGGAATGAGATATCTTAAATACTCTATCCCGACGTTCTTTTTCCTGGGTCTTTCTCTCGTAACGACGATCGTTCTAAGAAGTATCGGTCAATCGAGATATCCTCTTTATGTCTCGGTCGTCGCGCTTTTTATAAACCTTTCCTGCAACTATATGTTGATCTTCGGACATTTCGGCGCTCCGAGACTCGGTATTGAAGGTGCCGCCATTGCTACCTGTATAGCTCGAGCCTTTGAAGGATCTGCGGTATTTATCTATCTCGTATTTATCGATAAAAAGGTCGGTTACAGACTCAAGCATCTGTTCATGAAGACCAGGGCATTGATAGGAGAATATCTGAGAGTTTGTATTCCTGTGCTTTTGAGCGATGCCATCTATGCTATCGGCAACAATGCGATCACAATGGTGATCGGTCATTTGGGCGGAGCTTTTGTAGCTGCCAATTCAATAACCGCAGTAACTCAGCAGCTTAGTACCGTAGTTATCCAGGGTGTTTGCCAGGCAGGTGCCATCATAACAGGACAGACGCTCGGAAACGGCAAGAAAGAAAAGGCAGAAGAGCAGGGATGGCTATTCCTCGGACTCGGATTCGGACTTGGCTTCCTTTCGGCTCTTTTCATCTTCTTCATGAAGACTCCGATCATTCTTGCTTATGGTGACAAAACAACTGCCGAGGCTGTTTCCATCGCATATCAGCTTCTGAATTCGATCAGCTTAATCATCATATTCCAGGCAACAAACAGTATCATGACAAAGGGTGTTTTACGAGGCGGCGGAGATACGACAATGCTCATGCTCGCAGATAATATCTTCCTTTGGGTACTTGCATTGCCGCTTGGCCTTTTGGCAGGATTTGTACTTCATCTTCCGCCATTTTGGATCTATTTCTTCCTTAAGTTCGACCAGGTCGCAAAGACCATATGGTGCGTATTAAGACTTAGGAGCAGAAAGTGGATCAAGAAGATCTCCACGGGAAAGAACTGACTTCTGTCCTGTCTTTTGCTTGATTTTTTCCATTGTCGAAAAAGAACGCTGACTGCAAAATAATAAGCGAGTGCGTTACTTTGGAGGTCAGTATGTCGAAAGAAGCAAAGATCACGATTCATCCTAAGTTTGAGATAGGTGAGATTTCACCAAGGCTTTTCAGTGCTTTTCTGGAGCCTATCGGAACCATGGTCAACGGAACCATGTATAATCCAAAACATCCGACAGCTGACGAGCAGGGCTTTAGGACTGATTTTATCAATGCTCTTCGTAAAACAGGGCTTCCTGCAGTAAGAATGCCCGGTGGAAACTATGTGTCCTGTTGGCAGTGGAAAGACTCCATCGGTCCGAAGGATCAGCGTAAGACACATCTTGATCCATCCTGGTATCAGTACATCACGAACGATGTCGGCCACGATGAGTATCTTCAGTGGGCCGAGAAAGTAAATACATCCCCGCTTTATACGGTAAATCTTGGTACAGGCACCATGCAGGATGTCATGGATATCGTGGAATACACTAATCATGAAGGCGGAACATACTGGTCTGATCTTCGCCGTAAGAACGGACACGAAGCTCCATACAAAGTTGACACATGGTATCTCGGTAACGAGATGGACGGACACTGGCAGCTCGGTTCATGGGAAAGAGATCCGAGAGGCTACGGAGTTACTTGCCTTGAGACAGGTAAGGCCATGAAGTGGATCGATCCTACTATCAAGACTGCGGTATGCGGTTCTTCGGCTCCGTTTATGGAACACTTCCCGGAGTGGGATGAGACCGTTCTTGACCAGTGTTATGACGTAGTTGATTATCTTTCTGTTCATTTCTATCACAGTGCTCCTCCGGGAGATCTTAATGCTCTTTTGGGCGGTTCAGTCTACTACGAAGATTTCCTTAATACTGAGATAGCAATGTGTGACTATGTCCAGTCCAAGCACAGATCACCAAAGAAGATGATGATCTCTCTTGATGAATACGGTGCCATGATAAGGCCCAATATGCCGCTTAATCCTGGTTGGGGCAGATACAACATGGCAAGGATCCATCATAGTTTCAATCCGGAGCGAACGTATATCCGTCATGATCCGGATAATATGAAGCATTTTGTTTTCCCGGGCGGAGACATGGAACATATGCTCTCAATGGTATCTATCCAGCTCGCACTTTTAAGACACGCAGACAGGGTAAAGATCGGCTGTATGACAGGCGGACTTCATGCTCTTTGTGCTTCTGATCATGACAAGGTCTGGAGAAGTGCATCCCACTATGCGATGCTTCAGCTCTTGAAGTATGCGAAGGGAATGTCATTGGAAATTAAGGTTGAATCCGAGACATTTGATATGCCGGGTTACGCAGTAGACGATACTTCTCAATACACAGGCAAAGAGGGAGTTAACTTTGTAGACAGTGCATGTGCCTATGACAAGGAGAATAAGAGGATAACAGTATTTGTCGTTAACAAGAGTTCAAAGGATGAGTATCCGTTGACTATCGATCTTACCGGATTTAAGGGTATAGAACCGGATTCTCATTTTGAGATTTCCTGTGATGATGTCGAGAGGATCACTGACCCGAATGATGACACGTTCTTTGAACCAAAGAATGTAGCTTCCGTTTCTTTCGAAAACGGTATCTTCAAGACTCATGTTAAGCCGCTTTCTTGGAATGTGATCGTTTTTAAGATGCTTTAAATACTGCTTTTCGTTAAGTAAATGCCAAGTTTCCATAATTGAGAATGACTATGTCTTTGTTGTAAAATATTCCTATCAATTCAAAGGCGGAATTTGCTTATGGGAATGACGATGACGCAGAAGATCCTGGCTTATCATGCAGGACTTGATGAAGTTCACGACGGCGACCTTATCGAGGCAAGACTTGATCTGGTCTTGGGTAATGATGTAACAGCCCCGCCGGCTATAGAGATCCTGGGCAAGATGGGCGGAGAAGTTTTCGATAAGGATAAGGTGTGCCTTGTTCCTGATCATTTTACTCCGAATAAGGATATTAAGTCCGCAGAGCTTTCCAAATGCATGAGGTGCTTTGCGAGAGAGAAGAATATTTCCAAGTACTATGAATTGGGTGACGAAGGTCACGGCATCGAGCATGTCATTATTCCCGATAACGGTTTGGTATTTCCGGGTGATGCTATCATCGGCGCTGACTCACATACATGTACATACGGTGCTCTGGGAGCATTTGCGACTGGCGTCGGATCGACGGACCTTGCTTGTGCCATGGCATCCGGAAAGACCTGGTTTAAGGTTCCTGAAGCTGTAAAAGTCGTGCTCAGGGGTAAGAAGAATGAGTACGTAACAGGTAAGGATATCATCCTTCATCTTATCGGTCTTATCGGTGTTGACGGAGCCCTTTATAAGTCCATCGAATTTACGGGCGACGGTGTTCATGATCTTACGATGGAAGACAGGCTTACGATCTGCAATATGGCGATCGAGGCAGGCGGTAAGAACGGTATTTTACCTGTGGATGAAGTTACTCTCGCATTTATGGATAAAGTTAATCAAGAGAGATTTACCAGTGGTGAGTACAAGGCATTCGTGCCCGATGATGACGCGGTTTATTCCAAGACGGTTGAGATCGATCTTTCTGAAGTCCCTCTTACGGTCGCACTTCCGCATCTTCCTTCTAACACGAGGAAAGCAGAGGATGTCAATGACATGAAGATAGATCAGGTCGTTATCGGTTCGTGTACGAACGGCAGGATCAGCGATATCAGAATGGCTGCTTCGATCCTTAAGGGTAGGAAAGTAAACCCGAATGTCCGCTGCATTATCATCCCGGGTTCTCGAAAAGTCTATAAGACCGCTCTTAATGAAGGACTTTTGAATGTTTTCGAGGAGGCAGGATGCGTAATATCAACACCTACATGCGGACCTTGTCTCGGTGCGCATATGGGAGTTCTCGCGAGCGGTGAAAGATGCGTGTCAACGACCAACCGTAACTTCGTCGGCAGAATGGGTGCCAAGGATTCCGAGATCATCTTAAGCGGTGTGCCGGTTGCGGCAGCATCAGCAATACTCGGAAGAGTAGCAACACCTAAGGAGGTATTGAGATGAAAGTAAGCGGTAAGGTTTTTAAGTACGGAAATAATATCGATACGGATGTCATCATTCCTGCAAGATTTCTGACGACTGCAGATCCTGAGCTTTTGAAGGTTCACTGTATGGAGGATCTGGACAGCAATTTTGTTAATGAAGTTAATCAGGGTGACATCATCGTGGCAGGCAAGAACTTCGGCTGCGGTTCTTCAAGAGAGCACGCTCCGGTTGCGATCAAAGCAAGCGGTATTTCCTGCGTAATAGCTGAGGACTTCGCCAGGATCTTTTACAGAAACAGCATCAACATGGGACTTCCGATCCTTGAATGTAAGGAAGCAGTTGAAGGAATAGATAAAGGTGATGAGGTCGAGGTCGATTTTGAAGAAGGATTGATCATCGATAAGACAAAAGATCTCGTTTTTAAGGCTAAGCCTTTCCCGCCGTTTATCCAGAAGATAATCGATGCAGGGGGATTAGTGGAATACACGAAGGGAAATGCATGATGAAAGAATATAACATAGCACTTATAAAAGGTGACGGTATCGGACCTGAAGTTGTTGACGGTGCCGTTAAGGTTATGAATACCGTCTCAGAAAAGCTCGGGTTTTCGCTTAAGTTTACCGAGTGCCTCGCAGGCGGATGTTCCATCGATGAATACGGCGTACCGCTTACCGATAAGACTTTGGATATCTGTAAGAACAGCGATGCAGTCCTTCTTGGTGCTGTCGGCGGACCTAAGTGGGATGACGTTGATCCTTCGGTAAGACCTGAGAAAGCTCTTCTTGGTCTTCGAAAAGAATTGGGCCTTTATTCCAATCTGAGACCTGCGCTACTATATGAGGCATTGGCTGATGCGTGTCCGATCAAGGGCGTAACGACAATGGATATCCTTATCGTCCGTGAGTTGACGGGTGGCATTTATTTTGGTAAAAAGGGCAGAACCGATAACGGTGCTTACGATACTGAAGAGTACAGCGACTATGAGATCCGAAGGATCGTAAGAGAGGGTTTTCGATATGCCATGGGAAGGAATAAAAGACTAACCGTTGTGGATAAGGCTAATGTTCTCGAGACCAGCAGGCTCTGGCGTGAGGTGGTTAAGAGCGAGGCAGGAAATTTCCCTGAAGTTAGTGTAGAATTCTTATATATCGACAATGCTTCGATGCAGCTTATCGGAAGACCGCAGAGCTTTGATGTTATCGTAACTTCAAATATGTTCGGCGATATCCTTTCCGACGAGGCAGGAGAGATAACGGGATCAGTCGGAATGCTTCCGTCTGCATCGCTCGGAGATCCGGGTAAGCCCGGCATGTACGAGCCGGTTCACGGTTCTGCTCCTGATATCGCTGGTAAGGGAATAGCTAATCCTCTGGCAACCATACTGTCGGCAGCGATGCTCTTCAAATGGTCGCTAGGTGAGGATGAGGCATCCGATATGATAAACGAAGCTGTCAACAAAGTCCTTGAGAAGGGACTTCGTACGGCAGATATCTTTAAGGGAGAAGGTAAGCTCGTAACCACAGAGGAGATGACTTCCGCGGTTATCGAGTCTTTGTGAGGCAATTATTATGGCAAAGAAATTGGTGGCGGTGATCGACATCGGTTCGCTTACCGCGAGGCTGAAGATCTTTGAACTTGGGCAGAAAAAACGCCCTAAGGAGATCGAGACGATCAGAAAATACATATCGCTCGGAACACAGGCTTTCAGGACGAAGGCTTTGCAGACTGAGCAGATAAACGCGATCTGCGACTGTCTCAACAGTTTTGAGATCAAGTGCAGGGAATACAAAGTATCCAGGATCTTTTGTGTAGCAACATCCGCTTTGCGTGATGCCAAGAACCGTGAAGTTGTTTTGGAACAGATCAAGATCAAGACAGGCTTCAGGGTTGATGTATTGGATAACTCGATGGAGAGGTTCTACCAGAATATCGCAGTTAAGGAGACTATGCCTGACTTCAAGGATATTGTCGAGCACGGCACCATGATGCTCGATATCGGTGCAGGCTCCATGCAGGCGACAGTTTACGATAAGTCGGAATTCATCTTCAGTCAGAATACGGTATTGGGATCTCTTCGTATTTCCGAGATGCTTTCTGATCTTCAGAAAAAGACAACTCACTATGAAGATGTCCTCGAGGAATTCATCGCACAGGATCTCGATGACTATCATGCCGTTGAGCCTAGGGGCATCACATATAAAAGTCTCATAGCTTTCGGCGGTGAGACGGGATTTATCAAGCGCCTCGCGGGTAAAGGCTTCTCGGATTGCGTAATCCTAAGTAAGAAAGAGTTCATGAAGGTATACGAATACCTTCTTCACACAAGACCTACTGACCTTACTCTTAATGATTCGATACCGTCAAGTATTGCTCCATTGCTCCTGCCGGCAGCTCTTATCGTTAAGAACATGCTCGAGTACACAGGTCTTAACGAGATATATTTCCCGACGGCATCATTATCTGACGGCGTTATCTACAGTTATGCGGTAAAGAACATGGAATATAAGCCTGCGATCGATCCGTTGTCGGATCTTATCTCAGGTGCAAGGAATATTGCAAAAAGATATAAGACAGATAAAAAGCATATCGAGTTCGTTGAGAAGGCAGCACTGGAGATCTTCGATGCTTCCGTAAAATATACGGGCTTAAAGCCTCGTGAGAGATTCCTGCTTCAGTTGTCGGCTATCCTTCATGAAGTCGGTAAGTTCGTTCAGGCTAAGAGTCATAACGATGCAGCTCATTTCCTGATCAATTACACGGAGCTTATCGGACTTGATAATAATGAACTTGATATCGTCGGTCTTGTTGTTAAACTCTATCCTCGTGAGAATCCGTATGAAGATCCGTACTACGGTAATCTTCCGTCTGAGAAGAAGGTCCTTATTTCAAAGCTTACTGCTATCCTTCGTATAGCTGATGCTATGGACAGTTCTCACAGACAAAAGATAAGCAAGTTCAATGTTCATCTTCAGGGAGATGAACTCAATATAATCTGTAATACCACGAATGACTGCTCCTTCGAGAAGTGGTCTTTCGATCACAGAAGTGACCTGTTCGAAGAGGTCATTGGAATAAAGGCAATACTTAAGATCAGAAGGCAGGTATGACCATGGCTGATAAGAAGACATCGAAAAAGATAAAGAGCAAGAAAAAGAGCAGAGAATCTTTGCCAAAATCAAAATCCGAGCGTTTCTTTAACAGAGAACTGTCATGGCTCGAATTCAATGACAGGATCTTGCATGAGGCAAGAGACGTTAAAAATCCTCTTCTCGAGAGGATCAAGTTCCTGTCGATCACAGCATCAAACCTTGATGAGTTCTATATAGTCCGTGTTGCTTCTCTCCGTGATATGAGAAGTATCGATTTCACAGAGAAAGATGTTGCCGGAATGACTGTTACCGAGCAGCTCACGGCGATCGATCAGAAGACCCGTGAATCCATGTCGGTCATGTATTCGACTTACATGAGATCCATCGTCCCGCAGTTAAAGCAGCACGATATTCATATTCTCGATTATGACGAGCTTGAAGATGATGATCAGGAGATATGCGACTTCTACTTTAAGAATGTCCTTTATCCGATCCTGACACCTATGGGAGTTGATTCATCAAGACCTTTGCCGCTTATCTATAACAGGATGCTCAACCTCTGCGTTATGCTCGACAGTAAGAGCAAATCATTGGTTTCCGGCGAATATGGAACAGCAGGTGTTACTGAAGGTGACGAGCCGGAGGCAAATTTTGCAACACTTCAGGTACCTAATGTCGTTCCGAGAATGTATATGATCAAGAAGGGCGAATCAACTATTTTCGTCCCTGTTGAAAAGATCATCCAGGCTAATCTCGATATGCTCTTTAACGGTCAGAAAGTATTGGCTTCTGCATGCTACAGAGTCATGAGAAATGCCGATCTTGATATCGACGAAGATGAAGCCGAAGATCTTTTGAAAGAGATCGAGGAGCAGGTAAGAAAGCGCCGTTTCGGTGAGATTATAAGACTGGAAGTAGAGGAAGATGTCGACTCTGATATCCTTGAGTTCATTACAACGGAACTTGCGATAAACGAAGACGATATCTTCAGTGTTAACGGCCCTATTGACCTTACGTTCCTCATGAAGGTATACGGAAGTCTGGAAGATGATCATCCGGATCTTTGCTATCCGCACCATACTCCTGCTGAGGCATCAATGTTCGATTCTGATCTTGATAACATTTTCGAGCAGATAAAGGAAAAGGACAGGATAGTTCATCATCCTTATGAATCATTTGATCCTGTTTTGGAGTTCGTTCATCAGGCAGCTATCGATCCGAATGTTCTTGCGATAAAGCAGACATTGTATCGTGTTTCTTCAAGATCACCGATCATTCAGTCGCTTCTTGAAGCGGCCAGAAACGGCAAGCAGGTAATGGTACTTGTAGAACTTAAGGCGAGGTTCGATGAAGAAAACAACATCAACTGGGCAAAGATGCTTGAGAAAGCAGGTTGCCACGTAATCTACGGTATCGTCGGTCTTAAGACCCACAGTAAGATCACTCTTGTCGTTCGAAAAGAAGAGGACGGCATCAGACGTTATCTGCATCTTGCAACAGGTAACTATAACGATATAACGGCAAGGATCTACACGGATGTCGGATTGTTTACGGCTTCCGAGAGTTTCGGCGAGGATGCTTCCGAGTTCTTTAATATGCTCTCGGGATTCTCGATCCCGCAGCATTGGCACAGACTCATTCCTGCACCTATCGAGATGAAGCCATACTTCATCAAGAAGATCAGACGTGAGGCTCAAAATGCCATTGAGGGTAAGGAAGCTAAGATCGTAGCTAAGATCAATTCTCTTGTTGATGATGAAGTCATCGAGGAACTTTATGCAGCTTCCAATGCAGGCGTTAAGATCGATCTTATCGTTCGTGGTATCTGCTGCTTAAGGCCGGGTGTTCCGAAGATGTCGGAGAATATCTCAGTTCGTTCCATTACAGGACGTTTCCTTGAGCATTCGAGAATATTCTACTTTCTTAATGAAGGTCACGAAGACCTCTATCTCGCATCAGCTGACTGGATGCCGAGAAACCTTAACAGACGAGTCGAGCTCATGTTCCCGATCGAGGATGAGGACTGCCGCCGCCGTGTTATGGAGATATTGGAAGTTGAACTTAATGACACTGTAAGAGCTCATATCTTAAGCTCTGACGGAACATATCATAAACTTGATCTTCGCGGCAAAGAGAAGCATGACAGCCAGGAAGAACTTATTGAACTTGCCAAAAATGCAGTAGCCGACAGATATGTCGAAGTTGAGACCAGGTCATATGAGCCTGCAACTTCCAGCGATCAGGATTAACATAAAAGGAGATATCATCAATGACAGTATGTGTAACAGACTATCTGCTTAAGGCAGACGGTTCAAAATACGAGGGCATTTCGCATCGTTATTCCATGAAGAGTTCTTTCGGTTGTGAAGCGCAGCTTCTCAACTACGGAGCTCTTATAGAGAAACTTTTCGTTCCTGATACGAACGGAGCTAAAGCAGATATCATGCTCGGTCTTAAAGACCTGGATCACTACATGGCTTCCGGAGCCAATCACGGTTCGGTAGTCGGAAGAAGTGCTAACCGAATTCAAGGCGCCAAGTTCAATCTGAACGGTGTTGAGTATAAGGTTCCTGATAATGACAGCGGTAATAATCTTCACGGAGGAAAACCTTCTTATCAGAATGTTTTCTGGGACGGTAAAGTGATTTCCAAAGAAGAGGCTGATCAGATGATCTCCGATTCGGGAATAGAAGGTATCTCAAAGGCTGACGGAGACGGAGTGCTTTTCAGTTATACATCGCCGGACGGAGCCTGCGGTTTTCCGGGAAATCTTGAGACTGAAGTCCTTTACGTTTGGCTCATAGACAGAACTCTTTTGATCCTTTATAAAGGATGCTCCGACAAGGATACTATCTTTGCTCCGACGAATCATTCGTACTTTAATCTTAGAGGTCATGACAGCGGTTCCGTTAAAGACCAGAGCCTCATGATCGATGCTGATAACATAACGATCAAGGGTGAGTCCAATTGTCCGGAAGGTGAGATCAAACCTGTTGAAGGAACTATCTTTGATTTTAGGGATCCTGATCTTATCGAGAAGGCACTTACGACTGATGATCCTCAGACGTGTAACTCTCTCGGAATTGATCAGAACTTCTGTCTTAATAATCCGAAAACATCTGAAAAGTATGCATTCGCTGCATGTGTTGCAGATACAGTTACAGGAAGGATCATGGAAGTTTATACGGATCTTCCGGGTATTCAGATCTACTGCGGTAACCATCTCCATTTTGGCGCTCCGTATAACGAGCAGAAGGGCGATACACCTTACGAACAGTACGGCGGTATCTGTCTTGAAGCTCAAATGTATCCTAACGCGATAAATGTTTCGTCGTTTGAGTCACCGGTCATAAAGGCAGGTGAAATCAAATATCACGCTTGTGGCTACAGATTTAATTGCTAATAATCTGATATCTCGGATCTGCATCCGAGATATTTTTTTGTTCCATAATATCTGCTATAATCTAAAAATCAAATTATGGAGATATTTGTATGAGAAAAGAGAGAATTGCGTCTGCTATATTAGCAGTCTTATGTTTTGTTTCCACAATTTTATTGTCACTTGATATAGACGTTTATGCGTCGCCCGATGAAAAGGATTATTGGAGAGGGTATTCCTCAAGGTATTATTACGATAATGTTTTGGATGATACTCAAAGATCTTTATATGATCTTTTTGATTTCACGTATGAAGAAGTCCTTCTAAGCGATGACTATTTCGAATATGCTTACGTGGATCTGTCGTCTTATAAGTTTGATTCAAGTGAAGAAACCTTATATTACGTCAATGATATGTTGATACTTGCCATTCACTGTAATCCTCAGTATTTCTTCTGGTGGATTCCTGCTCCTGTTTATGAAGATGTAGACGGAGAAAGATGTTTGGTTGGTTATATTCTGGGGATCATGCCTGATTTTAGAAATGGTACAGACAGAGTGAAAGCGCGAGAAGAGGTCAAAGCTGTCCTCGACTCATATATAAATGCTGTACCTGAAAACGCATTACCTGAGGAAAAAGAGAAGATCATTCATGATCTGATGTGTGAGAAAATATCGTATGGTGATTATATCCTTCCAAGTGGAATGTCGTTTACGCAAAGCATATATAGCGCTGTCAAGGGATCAACAGTATGTCAGGGATATGCTGATCTGTTCCAGGGATTAATGAACAAAGTCGGTGTTGAATGCACAATGACAGGCGGACATGGTCATGCCTGGGATCTGATCAATCTTCATGGTTATTGGTTTATCGTTGATGTGACGGCAGATGATTGTTTTAATCCTTATGGTTATGTTTGCTATAACGGTGGTAAGGGTTATGAAGCAGAAGGCCTTTTTGCAACAATGAGTTCCCATATTCCGCTTCCGTATGACAATCTAGATGATGACCCGTTGGGTAACTATTCATATACAAACTATTCTTCAAGATATATCCAAAAAGATTCTGATACTTTTTTTGTTTTAAATGATCTGGATGATGATAAGGGAAGACTTGCTGTCCTTCTTGATAAAGATCATTCTGATGTTAAGTGGATTGCATATAACGGTAAAACATACAAAGTCATTAATTTCAAGGAATTAGAACAGAAAAGTGATTTTTCTGAATTCGTTGAGCGGCTTTATGTAGTTGCACTTGGTCGTGATTCTGAGAAAGAAGGTAAGGAATTCTGGTGTGAACATGTAGGTAATGGTGATCTTACAGGTGCGGATTGCGCAAGAGAGTTTTTAAACAGTAAGGAATTCACAGACAAAGAGTTAAGTGATGAAGAATTTGTAAAGATTCTTTACAGAGTATTCTTTAACAGAGAAGCGATAGATGATCTTGAAGGATATGAATTCTGGCTCAACAGTTTGGAGACAGTCGATAAAAAGACAGTTGTCGATGGTTTTATCAACTCCAAGGAATGGGAAGAAGTTTGTTCATCTTTCGGTGTCCGATCAGGTGCAAGACTAAAGCGAACTTCCGCTTCGAATGATGCGATAGCTTTTGCGACAAGACTTTATACAGAGTGTCTTGGAAGGGACCCTGAAAATGAAGGCCTTGAATTCTGGAGTCTGGGTCTTAGCAATCATGAGCTTACTGGAAGCCAGGCAGCCCGTGAATTCTTCTACAGTAAAGAATTCATAGGACTTGGTCTTGATGACAAAGAGTATGTAAAACGACTTTATAAGACATTTATGGGAAGAGAACCTGAGGAAGAGGGTTTTAATTTCTGGATAAATGAGCTTTCAAACGGACTTACCAGAGACGAAGTTTTTGAGTACTTCTGTGTTTGTCCTGAGTTTACTCAGATATGTGAAAAATACTCTATAACCAGATAAGAAAAGATAGGAAGTGAATGAAATGAGAAGAATTTTAAGCTTATGTTTGGCACTGATTATTTCGCTAAGCATGTTGTGTTTTGTAAATGCAGATGTTGCTGCAAATGAAGATGAGGCAGCTTATTGGAGATCTTACTCCTCTGATTATTATTATCAACAGATGAATGAGACTGAGAAAGCTATCTACGACATATACGATAAAACTATGGAAGAGATCCTTCTTAGTGACGAAGATATTGAGTATGTCTACATTGATATGCGATCTCTGAAATTAGAATTGAATGCAGAGAATAGCAGCCTTGTAAAGATGATCTTCTATGTCATCACTCAGAATAATCCTCAATATTTCTTCTTTGGTGCTTTTCCTGTTGAAACTAACGGCTGGGTAGACGGAGAAGAAGTCTTGGGTTCTGTTTTCATTGATATTTTAAAGGATTTTCAGAAGGGAGAGGACAGGGCAAGAGCAAAAGAAGAATACAAATCTTTGCTCGAATCTTATGTTAAAAATGTCCCGGAAAACGCTCTTCCTGAAGAAAAGGAAAAGATCATTTTCGATCTGATGGCAGAGAGAATAACATATGCTGATTATTATCTTCCGAGTGGTCAGATGATGGTCCAAAATGCATATAGTGCACTTCATGGAAAAACTGTCTGTGTCGGGTATGCAGTCCTGTTTTCAGCTTTGATGAACAAGGTTGGTGTTCAATGTATCGTTAACGGTAGTTCAGCACATGCGTGGGATATGATCAACCTTTATGGTTACTGGTATTGTGTTGATGTTACTGATGCGGATTGTTTCGATCCGCTTTCGTATCATTCGTACAATCAGAAATACGGTTTGTTAATTCCTGATGGTATGTATGAAGATCTTTGTCCTAAGGTTGTTAAACCCTACGATAATCTTGAAGAATCCACTTATTCTTCATGTTACATCCATAAGGATTATGGTACTTTTTTCATCGTAAATGCTCTGGACAATGAATATGGAAGGCTCTGTAAGTTTATTGACGCAGAGACAACAGATGTTGAATGGGTAGCTTGTAACGGTAAGGCTTATAAAGTCGTAAACTATCAGGACACAGAGAAGAAAATGAACTTTTCTGACTTTGTTGAACGTCTTTACGTAGTTGCACTTGGACGTGACTCCGAGAAGGAAGG
Organism: Clostridia bacterium; assembly: GCA_024699245.1. GTDB lineage: Bacteria > Bacillota > Clostridia > Saccharofermentanales > Saccharofermentanaceae > Saccharofermentans. The sequence goes on from JAILPW010000037.1 coordinate 64,311, forward strand.
TAAGGAGTTCTGGTGTGTGCATGTCGGTAACGGTGATCTTACAGGTGCTGACTGTGCAAGGGAGTTTTTGAACAGTAAAGAGTTTACTGACAAAGAATTAACTAATGAAGCATTCCTTAAAGTCCTTTATCGAGTATTCTTCAACAGAGAAGCGATAGAAGATCCGAATGGATATGACTTCTGGCTCAAAAGTTTGGAAACAGTCGATAGGATAACGGTAGTCGACGGTTTTATCAACTCTGAAGAATGGGGTGGTATTTGCAGTTCTTATGGAGTCAGATCCGGTTCAAAGATCAAGACGACCAAAGCTTCAGATAACGCTATTGCTTTTGCTACTAGACTTTACACTGAATGCCTTGGCAGAGATCCGGAACAGGATGGTCTTAACTTCTGGAGTTTGGGCCTTACCAATCTTGAACTTACGGGAAGCCAGGCAGCACGTGAGTTCTTCTACAGCAAAGAGTTTATTGGTTATGGTCTGGATGACAAAGAATATGTCACCAGGCTCTACAAGACATTCATGGGAAGAGATCCGGAGGAAGAAGGTTTCAACTTCTGGATAAAAGAGCTTTCGAACGGCACTAAAAGAGATGAGGTATTCGATTACTTCTGCGTTTGCCCTGAGTTTACTCAGATATGCAATGATTATTCGATTATCAGATAACACCTAAATATCAAGGAAAATTAATGCCCCAATATCCGTGTTTCTTGCAACACGGATATTTTTTTATTCGTCAATTCTCCCGTCGAAGCTTTTGTTTTGCTTCGTTCTTATCGAAAATGAAAAGGAGAAAACTCGAATGAGAAAAATCTTAGAAAGAGCAGTCGTTTTATTGGCTACTCTGGCTCTGGTACTTGGGTTGGTACCGAAAAATACTTTGGCAGCAGGTAATGAGCTTGTTCCTGTAAGCGGAGATATTGTCGACCTTACCTCCGTAAATCACAAACATCTTGATCTTAATAGAAAGGATGCAGGAAGTTCCGCCTTTATGGTCAAGGAATGTCCGGACAAGGTAAAGACTATTTCCATTCCTGCAAATACAAACGATTATGAATGTTCGATACCTGTTGATTTTGATGAAGTATACGACATAAATGTTATCAACTCGGATAAGTTAAAATACAGTATCACTAACGGAACAACTTCAAATGAGAGTTCCGACGGCAATAAAACATTTACTTATCAGATAACAAAAGCAAATGGTATTAAGCTTAAGATAAGTAACACCACTAACTCAGAGAAGCGTATTGTTGTTCTGGTAATGCCGAATAACACTATTTATACAAAGAACAGTCTTACATATATGACTGTTGAGAAAAATACCAGGTTTACTCTTAAGTTTACTGATCTTCCTGAAGGCGAGTACGCCTTGAAGATCCAGTTTTATACGGATTCCACTTTTTCCAAATTGGATAATAACGGTAAACTTACCTGGAACGCGTTTGACAGAGAGAAGAACGCTAACGGCTTTTTCAAGATCAACGGAAGAACTGATGTCTTGTCGGGCAACTTCAAAAGCACCGAAAAAGCTTTTATAAAGTTTAGTCTTGCGAAAGTAACTGACATATCAGGTTACGATACCGTTGAGAACAATGATCTGTATGATTACACGTATACAGCTAAGGAAAACGGCGTCTACATGTCGTATAAAGCAAGTGATGTCGGAACTTCCGCTTATACTTTTACCAGAAGTTTCAAAAACTGCATCAAGGGTACCGTTCTTGAAGCTAAGTCATTTGACAAGACCGGACTTGGTTATGTTTCATTTAAGAAGCTTTCTGACATTTCATCAAATTCAGGAGTTAAGGATACATTTGAGGTTATCGATAACAGTTATCTTTTCTGTCCTTCGGTAACAGATGATTACTATTTCACTTCTGAAACACCGCTTCATTTCACGGTAACTGACATTGTAAAAGGCGATAGCGTAGAGTGTGATAATTCATGCGGAGCCCATCTTGAAAAAGGCAAGCAGTACGCAGTTTCCGTTTCCATCATCAAAGGAAGCAAGAAGACCTATGAGTTTAGGATCTGCAAGAAAACAGAAGTTTCTAATGCTTCTTCGAATTCAGGTCTGCAGTTCGGCGATTTCGTTGAAAGACTATATTTGGTAGCTTTGAACCGTCAGTCAGAAAAAGAGGGTAAGGACTATTGGTGCCTCCATGTAGGTAATGGCGATCTTACGGGTGCAGCTTGCGCTAAGGAGTTTTTGCTCAGTAAAGAGTTCCAGGACAGGAAATTAAGTGATGAGGAGTTTGTAAAAGTCCTTTACAAGACCTTTTTCGACAGGAATGCAAGTGATGATCCAAACGGCTATAACTTCTGGCTTAATACTCTTAAGACAGAAGGAAGAGATAAGGCAGTTGAAGGATTTATCAACTCTGAGGAATGGTGCAATCTTTGTGCCGCTTACGGAGTTAAGTCGGGTTCAAATTATGTAAAGGCGTCCGAAGCATCTCAAAATGCTGTAGCTTTTGCTACAAGACTTTATACTGAGTGTCTCGGAAGAGAGCCTGAACAGGAAGGCCTCAAGTACTGGAGTTTGGGTCTTACCAATCATGAACTTACCGGTACACAGGCTGCCAAGGAATTCTTCTATAGCGCCGAGTATAAGAATAAGAACCTTGGTAATAGCGAGTATCTTGATACTTTGTATAAAACGTTCATGGGCCGTGATCCTGAAGAAGAGGGCAAGGCTTATTGGATGGATAAGCTTGGTTCAGGAATGACAAGAGACGAGGTCTTTGACAGTTTTTCCAATAGTCAGGAGTTTACCAATATCTGCCAAGACTATGCGATCGAGAGATAAGACCGTAATTTAAGCGAATTTGGAGTCATTAGGGGCTCCAAATTCATTTTGTTGTGAAAACCACAATGAAGACCGCCGAAAACGTGAAAAATATGGGTGTTTTCTGAATTGACAAACAATTACGCCTTTAATTATAATTTTTTTAATTTGGACTAAACTAGAAAACAGGTATAGTTTTCGGTTAGGAAAGAGGCTTATAAATTGTTTACGCAAGATGAAAAGATAAATGAATTAAAAACCATTACATCAACGGTTTCGTCAAGATCCAAGATCAATCCGGAGCTTTACAATAAGTACAATGTAAAGCGCGGTCTTCGTAACAACGACGGTACAGGCGTTCTTGTAGGTCTTACTGAAGTCGGTGAGGTAATGAGTTATATCGTTGATGATGCAGAAAGAGTTCCTGTTGAAGGTAAGCTCTTCTACAGAGGATATGATGTCAAGGATCTCGTAAAGGGCTTTTACAACAAAGGCCGATTTGGCTATGAGGAGATCGCATTCCTTCTTATCACGGGCGAACTTCCAACAGCAGCAGAATACGACAGATTTACTAAGCTTTTGCAGAGCTGCAGAGACCTTCCTGAAAACTTCACTGAGGACATGATCCTTAAGGCTCCGAGCCCTGATATCATGAATAAGCTCGCAAGATCCGTTCTTGCTCTTTACACCTACGACAGCGATCCTGATTCAGTCAAGGTCGATAATGTTGTACGTCAGTGCATCGAACTTATCGCGAGATTCCCGGTTCTTATCTCTTACGCTTATATGGCAAGACGCCACTATATTGACGGTAAGAGCCTTTACATCAGAAAGCCTAACCCTGAGTATTCCACAGCTGAGAATATCCTTTATCTTATTCGAAAAGACGGAAAGTTCACTGAACTTGAGGCTAAGATCCTTGACCTTTGTCTCGTTCTACACGCTGAGCATGGCGGTGGTAACAACTCTTCGTTCGTTACTCATGCGGTATCTTCAACAGGTGCAGATACTTATGCCGTAATAGCAGCAGCTATAGGATCCCTGAAGGGACCTCAGCACGGCGGTGCAAGTAATAAGGCCTTTATGATGATGCAGGACCTTATGGCTAATGTAACTGACTATAAGGATGAGAAGCAGGTTTATGACTATCTTGCTAAGATCATCCGTAAGGAAGCATTTGATAAGTCCGGCCTTATCTATGGTATCGGTCATGCCGTTTATACTCTTTCCGATCCTAGAACAAAGACTCTTTGCGAATACGCCAGGGAGCTTTCCGTTCAGACAGGTAAGGAAGATATCTTTGATCTTTACCAGATGGTCGAGAGGATCGCACCTAAGGTTTTCGCGGATATTAAGAAATCAGACAAGATCGTTTGCGCTAACGTAGACTTCTACGCAGGATTCATTTATTCAATGCTCGGAATTCCGTCAGTACTCTTCATTCCGCTCTTTGCTTGTGCAAGAGTAGCAGGATGGAGTGCTCACAGGATCGAGGAACTCATTTCCGGCGGTAGGATCATGAGACCTGCATATAAGTGCGTTAACAAGAGACGCCCTTATGTCGAGATGTCTGACAGATAAGTTTTTTAGCATAGTAAAGGACGGTTCGAAATGAACCGTCCTTTTTTTGTTTTCTTATTAGTCTTCGTTTGTTTCAGTTGTAGTTGTTTCCGTAACTACCTTATTTTCCGAATCTGTACCGATAAGTATCGAGCTTGTTACATCAGAACCTACGATCGTTGTAGGAAGCTTGCCGTCCCAAGTCTCATAGTATTTGTTCTGAAGAACATTTGAATCGATAGAGTCACTGATGGTCTTGTTTGCGTTTGCCTCAGCTTCAGCATTGATAACGAGAGCATCTGCCTTTGCCTGTGCATTTGTCTTTGTTACTGTTGCATCAGCTTCAGCTTTCTCGATGTTCTTCTTGTTTTCGATCTGCTGTGTCTCATAATCGATCTGAGCCTGCTGCTTCTTAGCGATCTTCTCATCATACTCTGCATCGAATGTAGCATCGTTGATTACTACTTTATTAACATAAACAACATCTGTGCCATATTTCTCATCGATGGATTTCTGGATGTTTTCCTTAGCCTTGGGCTCAAGGATGCTGCGGTTTGTACAGTCTACAGGGGAAAGAGTCTTGGAAGTTGTCTTGATAGCGGAAGCTACGAGAGACTCATTAACAAGACCTGCCTCATAGTTTGTAACGTTAGCATAGATCCAAGCTGACTTCTCAGGATTGATCTGATATGTGATCGTGATGCCCTTGAAGATTACCGTGTTACGCTCACTTGTCTCAGATGAGATGGAATTCTCATTAAACTTGATATCCTGCTGCTTGTTATTAACCAGAACGATCTCCTGGATAAAAGGAGCGTGGAAGTTAAAACCGTTATTGAGAGTTCTCTTATCTACCTGACCGAATGTAACTCTGACACCTGTATAACCGGTAGGAATGATCGTAAATGACATTGAGAAGATAAGGCTTGCAATACCGAGTGCGATCAATAAGATTGCGCTATAGTGCTTTACAGGAGCCTTTGGTGCATTGACCACGCCTGACTTGTTTTTCTTAAGAGACTTTCTGACGATCAGGAAAATTCCCAGACCAATGAAAAGAAAACCTAAGAAAATAAAAATTCCGTTCAACATTTGTGTGTTCCTCCTTGTTTATCAAGAAGAGAGTATAGCACAACAAATTGAGGGATAGTGCAATGTTCGAACGTATTGGACAGGGTTAATCATGTTTTAGCATACAATATTCAGGCAAAAAGAAAACCCCGAAGCACTTGCTTCGAGGTTAGTGGTGACCCCAACGAGAATCGAACTCGTGATTGCGCCTTGAGAGGGCGCCGTCTTAGCCGCTTGACCATGGGGCCTCAATCACGCTTGTAAATATTAGCATACGATTTTTAGAAAGGCAAGGAGTTTTTTTTGCAAATATATGATATAAAGTATATCCATTTAAATTTATAATGTGGTAGACTCTAATAGAAAAAGAACATAAATTCGTTTTTAGAGAGAAGTAGTATGGATGATTTTATTAAGATAAGGGGTGCCAGAGAGCACAACCTTAAGAATATAGACGTGGATATCCCACGCGATAAACTTGTTGTACTGACGGGCCTTTCAGGCTCCGGCAAGAGTTCGCTTGCATTTGATACCATTTACGCTGAAGGACAGAGAAGATATGTTGAGTCCTTATCTTCATATGCTCGTATGTTCCTGGGACAAATGGAGAAGCCTGACGTTGATAAGATCGACGGACTTTCTCCTGCGATCTCTATCGATCAGAAGACCACAAGCAAGAACCCGAGATCTACGGTAGGTACGGTTACTGAGATATACGATTACCTGAGACTTCTGTATGCCAGAGTCGGACAGCCTGTCTGCTGGAAGTGCGGTAAGCCTATCAAGTCCCAGTCTATAGACCAGATCATCAATAAACTGTTTGAATATCCTGTCGGAACCAGAATGATCGTCATGGCTCCTGTAGTTAGAGGACGTAAGGGTGAGTTTGTAAAGCAACTTGAGGATTATCGTAAGTCCGGTTTTGTAAGAGCCAGGATCGACGGTTCTATGTACGAACTCGATGAAGAGATCGTTTTGGATAAGAATAAGAAACATGAGATCGATATCGTAGTTGACAGAATCGTTCTTAAGGAAGAATCCATGTCCAGACTTACGGACTCCTGTGAGCAGGCTTTAAAGCTTGCTGACGGTATTCTTAATGTCGAAGTACAGGTCGTTAAGGAAAGCGAGAGCGGTGAGCGCGAATATGAGGTGAAGGAAGATTTCTTCTCTCAAAGACTTTCCTGTCCTGATTGTGGAATCTCCTACGGAGAAGTATCTCCGAGAATGTTCTCATTTAATAACCCTTATGGTGCTTGTCCTGAATGCGCCGGTATCGGCGTTCTTACTAATGTTGACCCTGAGCTTTGCGTTCAGGATCCTAAGCTTAGCCTTAATGAAGGTGCTGTAAGGACTGCAGGCTGGAACTTTGATGATCCGAAGAGCTGGGGAAGAAGCTTCATCGTTGCCTTGTCCGAAAAGTACGGTTTTTCTCTTGATACGCCTTACTATAAGCTTTCCAAGAAAGCACGCGACATCATAATGTTCGGTAACGGCGGAGAGAAGATGAAGATAGATACCAGCAACAGTATCTATAAAAGAGATTCGGATTATTATGCGGCATGGGAAGGCGTTGTTCCAAGCGTAATGAGAAGATACAGGGAAGCCGGATCAGAGGAGATGAAGGCTAACTATGAGCAGTACATGAGTATCTGCGTATGTCCTTCCTGTAACGGAGCAAGGCTTAAGAAGGAAAGTCTTTCCATTCTTCTTAATAAGACCAATATTAGTCAGCTTACCGATAAATCCGTTATGGACTGCAGAAAGTTCCTAAGTAAGCTCAATCTCTCACAGCGTAAGAGTCAGATCGCTGAATCTATCTTGAGAGAGATCGATAACAGGCTTACGTTCCTATGTGACGTCGGTCTTGATTATATGACATTGAGCAGGCCTGCATCGACCTTGTCAGGCGGTGAAGCACAGCGTATCCGTCTTGCTACTCAGATCGGATCAGGACTTAAGGGAGTTCTATATATCCTTGATGAGCCTTCCATAGGTCTTCACCAAAGAGACAACAATAAGCTTCTTGCTACTTTAAATAAGCTTAAGAACCTCGGTAATTCCGTTTTGGTAGTCGAGCATGACGAAGATACGATGAGAGCAGCTGATACGATAATCGACGTTGGTCCGGGTGCAGGAATTAACGGCGGTCAGATCATTGCCATGGGCTCAGCTAAACAGATAGAGAAGAATAAGGCATCCATTACGGGTGACTACTTAAGCGGCAGAAAGTTCATTCCTGTTCCTGTCGACAGAAGAAAGCCAAAGGGTAAGTTCCTGAAGATCAAGGGCGCATGTGCCAACAACCTTAAGGATATGGATGTTGATATCCCTCTCGGACTTTTCACATGTATCACGGGTGTATCCGGTTCCGGCAAGAGCTCACTTATTAATTCGACTCTCGTTCCTGTACTCGAAAACAAGCTTAACGGAGCCAGAAAGTCCAAGGTTAAGTGTAAGGATATCACCGGCTACAGTGACCTTGATAAGATCATTGTCATTGACCAGTCTCCGATCGGTAGGACTCCTAGAAGTAATCCTGCGACGTATATCGGTGTTTTCGATATGATAAGAGAGCTTTATGCGAATACGCCTGACAGCAAGCAGAGAGGCTATAAGAACGGCAGGTTCAGCTTCAATGTAAAGGGCGGTCGCTGCGAAGCTTGTGCCGGTGACGGTGTCATCAAGATCGAGATGCACTTCCTTCCTGACATCTACGTCAAGTGTGATGTTTGTAAAGGAAAGCGGTATAATAGAGAGACATTGGAAGTAAAATATAAGGGCAAGAATATTTCTGATGTTCTTAATATGTCCGTTGATGAGGCTTGTGAGTTCTTCTCTAATATTCCTAAGATTTACCACAAAGTAAGAACTCTCAAGGATGTCGGATTGGGATATATTAAATTAGGTCAGCCTTCAACCCAGCTTTCCGGTGGTGAAGCTCAGAGGATCAAGCTCGCTGCTGAATTGTCCAGAAGGTCGACCGGTAAGACGCTTTATGTACTCGATGAGCCTACGACAGGCCTTCATATGGCTGACGTCCATAAGCTTGTTGACATTTTGGAGCGCCTCACACAAAATAGTAATACTGTCGTGGTAATAGAGCATAATCTTGATGTTATTAAGACTTGCGACTACATTATCGATCTCGGACCTGAGAGCGGTGACAGAGGCGGTACGGTTATAGCAACAGGAACGCCTGAGCAGATCTGTGAGGTTAAGGAGTCTTATACGGGTCAATTCCTGAAGCCTCTTCTTGACAGAGCTAAGAGCAAGGGTCAGTATACGACTCTTGAGGCATTGATAGATAAGGACAGATTAGAGGAAGATGCATTAGAGATCGCGACTGGACCTAAGCCGCGACGTAAAGTAAAAGAAAGTGGAGTATAGATATAATGTCAATTTGTACGAAGTGTAAAAAACGAGTAGCTATCGTTTTTACAAGCCGATATGAGAACGGCGAGAGAATAGATGAGGGATACTGCATCAAATGTGCGTATGAATCCGGTTTAAGCGGGATCAGCGACATGTTCAAGGCTGCAGGTATCACTGATGAAAACATTGATGAGATGAGTGACAGAGTCGAGAATATGCTCGGCGGTACAAGCGGTCCGACAGATCCTGCGGATTTCTTTAAGACCATCCTTAACAATGATGAAATGAATCTGCCGTTTGATGATGATGAACCATATGAGTTTGATGAAGACAGTTCCAACACAGGAGTTGTAGATAAGCTTCCTGACGGAGATGAGGGAACTGCTGAACAGGGCTCAGCGAAGACTAAAGGTACCAGAAAAAAGAAACTCAAGTTCTTAAGTGAGTTCGGTACAGACCTTACAGAGCGTGCTGCTGAAGGTAAGATCGACAGGATCCTCGGAAGAGACAAGGAGATCGACAGAGTCGTTCAGATCCTCAACAGAAGAACAAAGAACAATCCGGTATTGATCGGTGCGCCTGGTGTCGGTAAGACAGCAGTTGCACAGGGTTTGGCTCTTAAGATAGTTGAAGGTAAGGTTCCTGAGAAGCTCCTTTCAATGAGAGTATGGCAGCTCGACCTTCCTGCTATGGTAGCAGGAACTCAGTTCAGAGGTCAGTTCGAGAGCCGTATCAAGGGAGTTATCAATGAAGCTATGCGCGAGGAGAACGTGATCCTTGTTATCGACGAGCTTCATACGATCATGGGCGCAGGTGATGCTGAAGGTTCAACAAATGCAGCTAATATCCTTAAGCCTGCACTTGCAAGAGGAGAACTCCGTATATTGGGTTCTACTACTACAGCCGAGTATCGTAAGATCGAGAAGGATTCCGCTCTTGAGCGTCGTTTCCAGAAGGTAATGCTCGATGAGCCTTCAGTTGAAGTTGCTATTGAGATACTTAAGGGAATCAAGGACTATTACGAGAAGCATCATAACGTAACATACTCTGATGAAGTTATCGAGTTTGCGGTTAGAGCTTCCAAGAGATATATAACAGACAGATATCTTCCTGATAAGGCTATCGACCTTATCGATGAGGCAGGTTCCAGAGCTAATCTCGAGAATATCAAGCTCGTTAAGTATGCTAAGACGGAAAATGCCCTTAAGGAAGCTGAACGTGCTTATCAGAACTATTCTGATACATTGTCCGAGCTTGCTCCTGAGATGCAGGAGAAGGGTTTCGCTACTATGGCAGAACTTAAGGCTAAATATGATAAGCTCCAGAAGGAATTCGATTCTCTCAAGGATGATATCAAGCCTGATCCTATTCAGATCGAGGATATTGCAAGAGTAGTCGAGATGTGGACAGGTATTCCGTTGAAGTCCATTTCTGAGACTGAGACAGATAAGCTTATCCATCTTGAAGAAAGACTGCATAAGCGTGTTATCGGTCAGGATAAGGCTGTAAGCGCTGTTGCACGTGCTGTTCGTCGTAACAGATCAGGATTTACAAAGAAACATAAGCCTGCGTCCTTCATTTTCGTAGGACCTACAGGTGTTGGTAAGACGGAACTTGTTAAGGCTCTCGCTGAAGTAATGTTCGACAGTGAAGAGGCTCTTATCAGGATCGATATGTCTGAGTACATGGAAGCTCATTCAGTAAGTAAGATGATCGGATCTCCTCCGGGTTATGTTGGACACGAGGATTCCGGACAACTTACGGAGCAGGTAAGAAGAAAACCTTATTCGGTAATCCTTTTCGATGAGATCGAGAAGGCACATCCGGATGTATTCAATCTTCTCTTGCAGCTTCTTGATGAAGGTAGACTTACTGATAGCCACGGACTTCATGTTAACTTCGAGAATACGATCATTATCATGACTTCCAACGCAGGAAACTCTGCTAAGGCAAATACGATCGGATTTGAAAACGGAACCAGAGAGGCTCTTGAGAGCAGAGTCGCATCTGCATTAAAGGAGACATTCAGACCTGAGTTCCTTAACCGTGTTGATGAGACAGTAATCTTCGAAGAACTTACTAAGGATGAGATCAGACAGATCGTTGATATCATGATGAATGAAGTCTTTGAGGCTCTTAAAGAGAAGGGCATCGAGGCTAAGATCACTAACAAGGCTGCCGATGAGCTTGCCAGACTCGGCTATGATCCTAAGTTCGGTGCTAGACCGCTTCGTAAGGTTATCAGAAGCAAGATCGAAGACAAACTTGCAGATATGTTCCTTGAAGGCAAGCTGAACGGCTGCAAGAGCATCAAGATCGATTTCAGGAAAGACGATTTCGTCTTTGACATCGTCGAGAGCGAAGAAGCTTTAGTGGTTGTCGTTCCTGATAATGTTGATAAAAAAGGTAAGAAATGATTTATGGGAAGTCTTTGTTTGTACAAAGGCTTCCTTTTTCTAGAATTCATATTCGTTTTATAGTATTGTCGAACAGTATAATGATATTATTAAATTGATCATCATAGTGTAGGGTAAATATGAAGAAGATAGTTTTCTGTTTGTTTATTAGTGTATTTTTTTTTGTTTCACTATGTTCATGTTCGAATATGACATATAAATATGACAACAAACCACAAATCTATGATGAATATTACGAAGATATTGAACGTACAATTGTTGATAAGTACGGCGATTACATATATTTGACATCTTCATTATCTGAAAAAGAGTTTGTTTTTACGTTAATACTAAAAGGGAAATATGTTCAAGATAAAAAAACTTTTTGGGCCACTCCAGATTATAAGATAATGGAAGATGCTAGAGTGATGATCAATGTTTATTTGGATACGAATCCTAATTGCCAACTGAATTCAGTTATTGATTCGCGCACTTTATCTTTGGATATGGTAGTTTGGGGCGGTGACCATTATGAAAAGCTGTTTAGCGTAAAGGAAAATAATGATACGAAAAGATTAGTCACTGACTACACAGTTGATAAATATATGCCTGTTTTGTATCAAATGAATTCGTATGAGTGTCAATCGTACATAAATGCTATGTATGATTATATAGCACAAACAGGATCAGATATTGAGAAAATTGAGGTTTTGGGAGTTGGACAAATAGATAATGATGAGCAAAAAGAATGGGAAGATGAAATATATTCCAAATTCCCATTAATGACAAAACCTAATTAATTCACAAATTACAAAATTGAATGATTGATTAGCTTCTGTAGCTTCCGTTGATCTTAACGTAATCGTATGAGAAGTCGCATGTGAACATGCGGTCTGAGTATTCTCCTGCGTTAAGATTTACGGTAACCGTGATGTCGTGCTCGGCAAGAAGCTTTGCGGCAGCTTCCTCATCAGTAATTGTTGCATCTCCGTCATTACATACCTGAAGATCTCCAACGTACATATCAAGTCTGTTAGGATCAAAATCAGCTCCTGAATAGCCGGCAGCTGTTATGAATCTACCGAAGTTTGCATCTTCACCGAAGATAGCCGTCTTACAAAGAGGTGATCTCGCGATAGCTGTAACTACAAGTTTAGCATCGTTTGCATCCTTGGCACCATTAACAATAACTTCCAGAAGTTTTGTAGCGCCCTCACCGTCGCATGCGATCATACGTGCAAGGTCAGTGGAGAGCTGCTCGAGGGTTGTATAGAAGATATCAGCATCCTCAGTTCCTTCTGTGATCTCAACTTCGCTGGCACCGTTTGCAAATACCATTACGGAGTCGCATACGGATGTGTCGCCGTCAACGCTTACTCTGTTGAATGTATGAGACACAGCGCGCTTTAACATATCATCGAGAAGAGTTTTCTCGATCTTTGCATCTGTTGTGAATACGCAGATCATGGTAGCGAGATTAGGGTGGATCATACCTGAACCCTTGGCCATAGCCGCTACAGTAACCTCACGGCCGTCCTGAAGGGTGATCTTTGCGCTGACTTCCTTAGGGACCGTATCTGTTGTCATCATAGCAAGCTCTGCGTTGTGAGCTGACTGCTCGTCGCTTCCGAGAGAAGAAACGAGGTTTGGTACATGAGATACCATTTTCTCGACAGGAAGTCTGATACCGATGACACCAGTTGAAGCCGTAAGTACTTCATCGCTGGATACATTAAGCTTTTCTGCGATAGCTTTTGCGATATCGTTAGCATCCTCTTCGCCAATCGGACCTACGCAGGCATTGGCGTTCTTTGCATTGATAGCGATGGCACGCTTGCTATTGCCGTTAGCGATAAGCTTGATGGATCTCTGAAGGGAATGACCCTTAACAAGGTTTGATGTATAGACACCGCTTACTGTAGCGGGATATTCGGAATATACGAGAGCGAAGTCGAGTTTTCCTTCACCCTTAAGATCTGCACAGACGCCTGCTGCTTTGTAACCTTTTGGCATCGTAATATATGAATTATCCATAGTTTGCTCCTAATATTAATTTATTACCTTAGAGATTTTACGCTCGAAAACACTTATTGGCAACTTGCAACAGTATAGTGTTTTTGCTATTCTACTTCAAAACTTTGTTTATCTGGGACAAAAGGATGGAGAAAAGCTCGCTGGACACAAAAAAACTGGTACTTCGCGTCATACTTGCGGGTATGGTGCTGGTTATGGTATTAGCTTTTTTTCGATGTGTAAAAGATACTGTCCTTGCTTGTCACGATTCTCTCTACGAATTTATTCTCGCACGTATCTACGGACCTAAGAGGGGATTTACCGATGCCTTCCAATACGGCCTTGCCAGGGGAAGGATAGGGATCGTATTTCCTTTGGTGGTTGCTTTCAGATATCTCATTAACGGTACGGGAAACTTTGTTGCCATCTGGCTTTTGCAGTATGTGCCGATACTTTTAAATATCGGTCTTGTTTCATATATCATCGGAAAGAAGACCGGTCCTGAATACGGAGCATTTTTCTCTATCTTCTTTTTGGGACTTCTGCAGATAGATGTCTGGCACAGCCTTATCGTTTGCTATCCGTTGGATTTCATGTTCGGTCTTTTCTGCATGATACTTGCGATCTACCTGTTTGACGGGTGTAACTCCAAGATAAGGCTTGGAGTTAGTCTATGGCTGTTCTATGAATCTCTTCAGGTCTATGAGGCCTTTATAATCGCTTTGCCGATCTATGTTGTTCTTGCTTTCATTAATAACGACAAAGGCATCAAAAAGACCATCAGGTCATCGATCCCTCATGTTATCGTAGCGGTCGTTTATGTGATTATGCTCTTTGGATTCCGTAAGTTTTATCCGTCTCAGATCCACGTTGAGAGTATGGACGGAATGGAGCTTGCAGGATTTGCAAAAGCGTATAAAGTATACTCGTTCGGTATGTTTCCTCTGGCTGAAATAAAAAATGCCGCTTCAAGGGAGTATTTTACTCCGGGTAAGCGAAAACTCCTGTCGTCGCTTGCTGCCGCCTTAGGAACATGCATTTCTTTTTATCTTGGAAAAAAGCCGGATAACAAGGAGATACTTAAACTGTCGCTGGCAGGTCTTATCATCGGCGGAACATTTGCGATCCCTAATTCTCTTATCGCCAAGTACCAGGGCTGGATCTCTTCGGGCGTAGGCGGATACGTTCCGACGACTATATGCTATTTCGGATGGAGCATATTTCTTGTAAGTATTTTGATCTTCGCTTTTTCGAGAAAGAATAAGATACCTGCTTATGCTTTTTCGATCGCTATAGGTGCAGGAGTGTACCTGACATGCGGAATAAATCTTTACTATAGTGAAGTCACTTCCTGGGCGGGAAGAAAGGTGTCAAACAGAGCGCAGACATTCTATTCTATGATATCTGATGACGAGATCGAGAACCTTGATTTTACAAGTCTATATGCTCCGGGACTTACAGGTGTCCATGATAATCTTGATACTGATGAGGAGATCGCGAGACTTGAGCTCGGAAGGGATATCGAGATCTATAACAAGGTCGGAATGCTTAAGGAAAGCGAGGAAGACTTAAGCAAAGCTATGTATTACGTAGTGGACAGGGAGGATCCGAGATTTGCTTTCTTGTCGGATGTCGAGAGTTTTGACGGTGAAGTTGCAGATTTTGAGACTTCTGAGGATGTTTTTCTGATTTCATCATTTGATGGAGACGTAAGAGTTGATATAATGTATGAGTCAGGTGATACTGAGACGAGAATGATCAGTGCATCATCTGACAAAGCCACAGTCATCGATATCGATTCACCGATAAAGGTGAGCAGTCTGAAGGCCAGCGCGGCAGAGTAAGTTGGGAGAAAATTCTTTCTTGACTTTATTGAACTCTACTAATATAATTTTTCGTGCTGGGTTAATAGTGCTTAGATATGGTGGGATTAGTTCAGTTGGTTAGAGCGCCAGTTTGTGGCACTGGAAGTCATGGGTTCGAATCCCATATCCCACCCCACTTTTTTCATTTACATTCAGGTTTGCACTTGAGCCTATGACACTGGGGTGTCGCCAAGTGGTAAGGCACGGGTCTTTGACTCCCGCACCGTAGGTTCAATTCCTGCCACCCCAGCCATTTTCGGTTCACTAGCTCAGTTGGTAGAGCACTTGACTTTTAATCAAGGGGTCTGGGGTTCGAACCCCCAGTGAGCCACCAAGACTGTTTCGGATACCCGAAGCAGTCTTTTTTGTTCTTTTCTTAACAATGCTATTTGTGTAAAATCTCTTTTAGGATACGTGTGGAGGCATAAATGCTATACAGGATTGACTACAGACTCAAAAGAGATGAGATCTTTGCGATAGAGACCGACAGGCTCCGTCTTTCTGTCCTTCGAAAAAGCGCAGCGGTAAAGGTTTGCGACTATTATGTAAGGAACAGGGCATTTCATAAAAAGTGGGCTCAGACCCAGCCTGATTCGTATTTTACCGTCAGGACACAGAAAGACTACCTTAAAAGTGACGCCTCTCAGTTCTGGGATGACAGGCTTGTTCCGTTTTTTATTTTCGATAAGGGTGATCATGAAAAGATACTGGGAAGGATATCCCTTTTTAATATCGTTCGCGGCGGTATGCAAAGTGCAGCTGTAGGCTATCATCAGGATGAACAGGCATGCGGTAACGGATATATGACGGAAGCCCTTAAAGCGGTGTGTCAGTTCGGTTTTAAGGAGATAAAGCTTCACAGGATAGAGGCGTTTATACTTCCGTGCAACGAGAGATCTCTGAAGCTTATCAGACGATGCGGTTTTTCTCAGGAAGGGCTCAGGAAGTCCTATATGCACATAAACGGAAAGTGGGAGGACCATGAGAGTTTTGCGCTTTTTGAGGAAAATCTGAAAGAAATGAAAAAGTAAACTTAAAAATTGAAAAAATAGTATAAAATAGAAAAAGTATGAGATAATGACTATATATGAAATCGGAGGTGTGTCTATGAAGCGTTCTTCTTTGGCATTGAAAATAGGTACTTTAGCAGTTATTTCAGTTATGGCTCTTTCCATGACGGCATGCGGCGGTTCCAAGAAGAAGACCAAATCAACAGATGCAGCTTCCACAGAAGATACAACTACAGCACCGACAACAGAAGTAACAACGACTACGATACCTACTTTTTCCGGACCTTCAACAAATGATATAGAGATCTCTTGGGAAGAAGCAGAGATTGAAGGCGGTTCAACAGTTAAATATGTTAAGTGTTCCGAGGATTACATTAATGTCCGTAAGGGACCAAGTACAGAGTACGAAGTAGTTGCTAAGCTTGCCAATAATATGCAGGTTGTAGTAGTTGCTACATCCGGAAATTGGTACAAGACACAGGACGGATTCTATATTTCCGCAGATCTTGTTTCCGATACTCCGGCTCAGTAAAACTTTTTTCGAAAAAGTCCTAGACAATTTTTGACGTGTGTTGTATGATACTTAGGCGTTTGACACACGTCAATATTATGCGGGTGTAGTTCAATGGTAGAACTCCAGCCTTCCAAGCTGATCACGTGGGTTCGATTCCCATCACCCGCTCCACTAATTTGGGTCTATAGCTCAGTTGGATAGAGCAACAGCCTTCTAAGCTGTGGGTCGGAGGTTCGAGTCCCCCTAGGCTCGCCAAATCAAAAGGTAGAGTCCTTGCAAAGGGGCTCTTTTTTTATGCAAAATGAGACTTTTTTGTCCGTTGATATTCGAGAATTATTGGTATAATTATTTTATGTTTATTAAAGGGGGTAACTATGGCTAAGAAACCTGAGTACGGTAATGACAGCATTTCAATGCTCAAAGGTGCCGACAGAGTCAGAAAAAAGCCGCAGGTAATATTCGGTTCAGATAATCTCGAGGGATGTATCCATTCCTTCTTTGAGATCTTGTCCAACTCTATCGACGAGGCTCGTGAGGGCTACGGTGACAAGATCATAGTAACTAGAGGCAAAGACGGCTCATTGACAGTTGAGGACTTCGGACGAGGAATTCCTCTCGATTACAACGTTAAGGAGCAAAGATTCAACTGGGAACTCGTATACTGCGAACTTTATGCAGGCGGTAAGTACGATAAGAATTCAGGACAGGGAAGTTATGAGTATTCCTTGGGACTTAACGGTCTCGGTGCCTGTGCTACTCAGTATGCATCCGAGTTCTTCGATGTAACTGTCTTCCGTGATAAGACTAAGTACACACTTCACTTCAAGAAGGGTGAGGTTATAGGTGAGCCGGGTCAGGAACTCGTTAAGGAGCCATACAGATTTCTTCGTACCGGTACTATCCAGCATTGGAAGCCTGATAGTGAAGTATTTACTGAGACTGTTATCCCTATCGAAGCTTTCAAGGATATCATCAAGAAGCAGGCTATCGTAAATAACGGCGTTGAGTTCATCCTTATCGATGAAGCAACAGGTGAAGAGTTCAGCTATAAGTATCCTGAAGGAATCATGGGATACTGTGAAGAACTCAATAACATGCAGGGCTTTACAGAGCCGTTCAGATTTGACGGTGAGGGCAAGGGTCGTGATGCTGCAGACCGTGATGAGTATAAGGTAAAGGCAGAAGTAGTATTCTGCTTCAATAACGAAGTTAACGTAGTCGAGTATTTCCACAACTCCAGTTTCCTTGAGTACGGCGGATCTCCTGATAAAGCTGTAAGAAGCGCTTTTGTAGCTGAGATCGACAAGCAGATCAAGGACAGAGATAAGTACAAGGCTAACGAGAGTAAGATCACATTCCAGGATGTAGTGGATTCTCTCATCCTTATCTCGAGCACGTTTTCGACACAGACATCTTATGAGAACCAGACAAAGAAGGCTATCAACAATAAGTTCGTACAGGAATTCATGACGAACCTTATAAGACAGAAGCTCGAGATCTGGTTTATCGAGAATAAGGCTCTCGGCGATAAGGTCGTTGAGCAGATCCTTAATAACAAGCGTGCAAGAGAGAATGCTGAGAAGAACCGTATCGCAGCTCGTAAGAAGGTCTTGGGTAATGTTGATAACATCAATAACAAGATCAAGAAGTTTGTAGACTGTGACTCTAAGGATACTTCTATCAGAGAACTCTATATAGTTGAGGGTGATTCTGCTGCAGGCTCAGTAATCCAGGCAAGAAGCTCCGAATTCCAGGCTGTTATGCCTGTCAGAGGTAAGATCTTAAATTGTCTTAAGGCAAGTTATGCCGATATCCTTAAAAGTGAGATCATCACTGACCTTGTTAAGGTCTTGGGTTGCGGAATCGAGATACAGGGTAAACATTCCAAGGATCTGAGCAGTTTCAATATCGATCTTTTGAGATGGAACAAGATCATAATCTGTACCGATGCCGATGTCGACGGATATCAGATCAGAACTCTTATCCTCGCGATGATCTACAGACTCTGCCCGAAGCTTATCGAAGAGGGTTATGTGTACGTTGCTGAGTCTCCTCTTTTCGAGATAACTCTCAAGAAGAAGGGCAAGAAGGACGAGGACAAGGAAGAGATCTTCTTTGCGTATAACGAGAAGGAAAAGGCTGAGATCGTTGAGAAATTCGGTATTGAGAATCTGAAACTCATGAGATCCAAGGGTCTCGGTGAGAATGAAGCTGATATGATGAGCCTTACTACTATGAGTCCTAAGACTAGAAGACTTATCAAGATATGCCCTGAAGACGCACAGAAGACAGCTGAAGTGTTCGAACTTTTGCTGGGTGACAATCTTCAGGGAAGAAAACAGCATATCGAAGAAGACGGGCATCTGTATCTTGATATGCTTGATATCGGTTGATGAGAGGGTAATATGGCTAAGAAGAAAAAAGAAGAGATTATCGATTTAACTCCTGATATGCCGGCAGTAGATCAGCCTATCACGGAGATGCTCGAACAGAACTATATGCCGTATGCGATGAGTGTCATCGTATCACGTGCGATCCCTGAGATCGATGGATTTAAGCCGTCTCACAGGAAACTTCTTTATACAATGTACAAGATGGGACTTCTCAATAAAGACAGGACGAAGTCCGCTAATGCTGTTGGTCAGACCATGAGACTTAATCCTCATGGTGATGCTGCCATCTATGAGACAATGGTCCGTCTTACTAGAGGTAACGGAGCTCTCTTGCATCCCTATGTAGATTCAAAGGGTAACTTCGGTAAGCAGTATTCCAGAGATATGGCATATGCTGCATCTCGATATACGGAAGTTAAGCTCGAGAAGTTCTGTGAACTGATCTTTGACGGTATCGATAAGAATGCCGTTGATTTCGTAGATAACTACGACGGTACGATGAAGGAACCGATGCTTCTTCCTGCTGCGTTCCCGTCGATCCTCGTAAACAGCAACATGGGTATTGCCGTAGGTATGGCTTCAAACATCTGTTCCTTTAACCTGAAGGAAGTTTGTGAAGCTACTATTGCTCATATGAAAGATCCTTCCGACGATCTTCTCGATATCATGCCTGCTCCTGATTTTTCAGGCGGCGGACAGATCCTTTACGATAAGAAGACAATGAAGGATATCTATGATTCCGGCCGTGGTTCTGTAAGGATCAGAGCTAAGTATCGTATCGATACAAAGAAGAATTCTATTGAGATCTATGAGATCCCTTATACAACAACATGCGAAGCTATCATCGATGAGGTCTGCGAACTTGTTAAGCAGGGTAAGATCAAAGAGATCAGTGATATCAGAAACTCTACTGATATCAGAGGTCTTAAGATCATTATCGAGTGTAAGAGAGGAACTGATCATGATGCTCTCATGACTAAACTCTTTAAGTTCACTAAGCTTGAATCTCCGTTCTCATGTAACTTCAATGTCCTTATTAACGGTTCACCTAAGGTTCTTGGTGTTTACGGTCTTATCGATGAATGGCTCAATTGGAGAAGAGAATGTGTTAAGCGTGAGACTGCTTTCGATCTCGGAAAGAAGAAGGAAAGGCTTCATCTTCTCGAAGGTCTTGCTAAGATCCTTCTTGATATTGATAAGGCTATCGCCATTATCAGAAATACGGAACTTGAAGAGGACGTTGTTCCTAACTTGATGAAGGGATTCGGTATCGATGAGATCCAGGCTGAATATGTTGCCGAGATCAAGCTCCGTAACATCAACAAGGAATATATCTTAAAGAGGACTCAGGATATCGATACTCTTAAAAACGAGATCGCAGATCTTGAAGACTTCCTCGTTAAGCCTAAGAGAATCGACAGTAAGATCATTGAAGTCCTTAAGTCCATCATTAAGAAATATGGTCAGGAAAGAAGATCTGAAGTCGTTATGCAGGAAGAAGTTGATACATTCGTTCCGGGACAGGAGATCGAGGACTACAATATCAGGATCATGCTCACAAAGCACGGTTATCTTAAGAAACACACTCTTGTTTCATTGAGAAGTGCGGGTGAACTTAAGACCAAGGAAGACGACGAGATATTTATCGATGTTGAGGCTACAAACCTTAACGATATCCTCGTATTCACTGATAAGGCTAACGTTTATAAAGCAAAGGCTTATGAGTTTGATGATACGAAGCCTAGTGAGTACGGTCATTATCTGCCGGGAACTCTCGGTATGGATGACGGTGAGAATGTCCTGTTCATCATTGTTACCAAGGATTACAAGGGTAACCTTATGATCGGATTTGAAAACGGTAAGGTTGCTTTGTTCCCGATAAGCGTATATGAGACAAAGCAGAACAGAAAGAAACTTATTAATGCTTTCTTTGACGGTTCCAGAGCTGTTTCATTTATCGTTCTTAACGAAAACGAGAACCCTGATCTTGTAGCTCAGAGTGATATTTCAAAGGCTGCAGTATTCGAGTCCAAACTCGTTCCTTTGAAGTCAACGAGAACCACACAGGGTGTTCAGCTTCTTACATCTAAGAGAGGCTCTAAGATGATAAGCATCAGACGTGTTGAAGAAGCTTCATTTAAGGATCCGGAGTACTTCAGGATCAGAAGACTTCCTGCCGTCGGTTATTTCATCAAAGATGATCTCATGATGGATAAGCAGATCAATTTAAATCTTGAAGGTATCTGATATTGAGAAAGAGCATAACTGACAACATTTTCGAGACTGTTAGCAATAAAAAACCAGTCAGTTTTCTTTACTGGGTTTCGATCGGACTGTGCGTTGCGGTTTTACTCTTCTCGGTATTTGTCTTTATCTATATCGACAGGTCAAAAGAGTCCAAGGCTTCGATAATTCCTGCTTTTGAAACGGCATTGAACGAAGGCAGGTACGAAGATGCTCTTGAGATGTATCGAAAACTCCATGACGAACTTATCCAGCAAAGCGATTCCGATGCAAAAGCCGACGAGAACATGATCAAGATGGAAAATCTTGTCTATGAAAAGGCTGTAACCATCGAAAACAAGATCAGATATGAGCGTTATGAACTGAAGACTGAAGACTTGAAGTTCCTTAACGGTATGGGTGAGATCACATATTCTCATCTTTCGAACTGGCTCAATTCTCTTTGTGAGGATTTTCTTCTGGGAAATATAGAAAAACCTGATGTTACCTTTATCTTCAACGAGATAACAAAGGTAGACAATATCTCGGCTGTTGCTTCTCCATTGTGGCGAGAGGTCGACTCGATCGAGCGTGCCAGAGGTATTGTTCAGGCGGCTGAGTCGGAATATAACGAAGGCGATTATATCTCCGCGGTTCAGCAATATAACACTCTTCTCGAAGATTCTGAAGGCTTCGTTTATAACTTTGCCGACAGGCGTGTAGGTGAGATCAAGGATATCATGTATCAGCCGATGCTGGAAAAATGTGAGCACATGCTCGCCAGATATCAGTATTATTCAGCAGAAGAGATCTTATCCAACCTTGCTGTTATCTTCCCGGATGACACCAGGATTTCAAACGACCTTATCATCGCCACAGAGAAGACTTCACCTGTAGTGGATTATTACGGTAATGTCGAAGTTATCTGTGTGCGCCAGTTGATCGTTGATACTGAACTTGCATTTGATGTTAACTATGTTTCCGGTAACGAGGATATCTATCTTACTACTACGGAGTTTTCGAGGATCCTTGAAGAACTTTATTCTAAGAACTATGTTCTCGTTGATGCAGAAGCTCTTGTTGATACCAGCAACGAAGACTATCTCGTAGAGTGCAACCTTCGTGTGCCTGAAGGCAAGAAACCTCTTATCATAATCATCGAAAACCTTGACTATTCAATGCGTAATTATGGAAACGGCACATGTGAGAAGCTGGTCCTTAATGATCAGGAGCAGGTCTGCGGACAATATGTAAATGCTTCCGGGCAGGAAGTTGTTTCAAGATCAGCTGAGGCGATCGGCATTCTTGATATGTTTGTTGAAGAACATCCTGATTTTTCGTTTAACGGTGTAAAGGGTGTCATTTCCGTATGCGGCTATGAATCTTGCTTTGGATACGTGATAAGCGAAGATGAGATCGATGACCGTAACTTTGCCCTTAATGCTATCGGAAGACCGAGTGAAGATATCACTGCTCAGGATATCGAAGCTAACAAAAACACTGTTTCTCAGATCGTCTCAACACTTAAAGATACCGGCTGGAAGTTTGCATCTTCTACATACGGAAACATCAATGCAGAAGGCGCGACCATGGATGAGATCGTATCTGATACTGAAAAATGGACAAGTCAGATTGGTTCGGTCCTTGGAACTACACATATGATCGTATATCCTAACGGTAATTACATTAATGGTACGGATCCGCGTGCGGAATACCTCAAAGGACTTGGTTTCAGGATATTCTTCGGAATTGGTCCGAATCCGTATTATACCTATGGAATCAACTATCTTTATTACGATAGAACGCTCATAAACGGAGCTAATATGCGCGATGCTGACCTGTCAAGACTTTTTGATGTATATAAAGTGTATGATGAGTCAAGAGTCAAGAAATTAGAGTGATTTTGCGAAAACACTTTGATTTAAGCGACTTCTAAAATATAATGAGGGTATATTTGACACAGTTTTGAAACAAAATATTAGAACTTTTAATGTATAATTTATAGTTGTGGAGGATAAAAACATGGCAAAAACTGACAGACTTAGTCAATATCTTGATAATGACGTTCTTCTTTGGAAGGATAAGAAGCGCTATCTCGGTTTGCCGATTTCCTTCACTACATACAGTTTTGATAACAATCGTCTCTATATCCGTAAGGGATTGATCAATACAACTGAGGATGAGATCCTTCTTTATCGTGTTCTCGATGTTACTATCAGACGTACTTTGGGACAGAAGATCTTTGGCGTTGGCAGTATCATTCTTAATACAGCCGACCAGACTTCTCCGGTAATAGAGATCAAGAATGTCAAGAATTCTGATCGTGTAAGAAGAGCATTGAGCACATTGGTTGAGAAGGAAAGAGACGAGAAGAGAGTTCTCGGTAAAGAGATGTTCGGTTCTGCAAGTATGGAGCTTGGAGATTTTACGGCTCACAGTTTGGACTTGGATAACTGATAAGACGAGGTAGATTTTGGAAACTAGACAGGATCGCTATAGCGGCGCTAAACAAAAGAAATTAGATCAATTGAAGCAACTTATTGCTGAATCTGATAACATTGTCTTCTTGGGCGGTGCCGGTGTTTCTACAGAGAGCGGCATACCTGATTTCAGAAGCGGCGAAGGTATTTTCAATCAGGAGACGGGATTTAACTATCGTGCCGTTGACGTTGTTTCGCACTCTTTCTTTGTAGAGCATCCTGAAGAGTTCTATGATTTTTACAGAAAAAAGCTTTGCTATCCTGATGCTAAACCTAATAAGGCTCATAAAGCTCTTGTAAGACTTGAGCGCCAGGGTAAGCTCAAAGCTACCATTACACAGAATATCGACTGCCTGCATCAGATGGCCGGCAGTAAGACTACTATCGAACTTCATGGTTCCGTTCACAGAAATTACTGTATTGACTGCGGCAAAAAATATAAGCTCGACTTTATTCTCGGCTGCGATGGTATTCCGCGTTGTACAAAGTGCGGAGGCATCGTAAGACCTGCAGTGACTCTCTATGAAGAGAATCTTGAGCATGACAAGGTCGATGCGGCTATTAAGGCGATAAAGAAGGCTGATCTTATGATCATCGGCGGAACATCGCTAACTGTATATCCGGCAGCAACCTTTGTTCAGTTCCTGAAGCATGACAGAGTAGTAATAATCAATAAGAGTTCAACACATTTGGACCTTCAGGCGCTCTTGACTATACATGACAGCATCGGTGAAGTCCTTGATTATGTGGTTCCTAAGAGAAAACCAAGAACTACTGCAGCTAAGGCTTCAACTAAGACTGCTTCATCTTCGAAGACTGCAAAAAAGACAACTACAGCCAAGAAGGCTGCTTCTTCTAAGTCTTCTGCTTCTTCGAAAAAGTCCGCTTCCAAGACTTCTGAAACAGCGAAGAAGACTGCATCAAAGCGCAAGACTAAAGCATCTGAGAAAAAATGACTTTGGTAAGGAAAAAAGTCTAAATGCGATATGACAACGAATACTTTGTAAACAGACAATTAGAATTAGATAAGAATGTCAAAGAACTTGAGAAGACGAGCGGGAACTATAGTCTTGTTCGTCTTGCTGTTTTTATAGCCGTAGCTGTTCTGCTTGGATTAGGTTTTTATCTCAAAAAAGAGATCATCTTCATTCCGATAGCGGTAGTTCTGTTTGCTGTTTTCATTTTTCTTTGCGTGAAGCACAGGAAGATAAGTACTGAGCTTAAGCTGAAATCTGCTGTTTCGGATATCAATAAAGAGTACGTAGCCCGTGTTAACGGCGCTTTTGCTGATCTTAAGGACAAAGGCAATGATTTTGTTGTGCCTGATCACGATTACTGTATCGACCTCGATATCTTCGGCGAATCTTCTTTGTTTGCACTTTATAACATCTCAGAGAGCGCTACCGGCCGTCAGGCATTCAAAGATGAGCTTCTTAATGCTCATATCGATCCAAGATCTACCGAGGAACTTTTAAGCCGCCAGAAGGCTATCCATGAGTTCAGTGATAAGATCGAATTTGTCGAGAACTATCAGGCTGCCGAGAGGCTTGGTAAGCTTGATAAGATGCCGATTGCTCTGATGGCTCTGGCATCAAATAAAACCTTCGCTTTTTCGAAGACAAAAAGACTTGTAAGTAAGCTTCTTTTGCTTTTATGGATCATCCCGTTCGGACTATTATTCATTTCTACAAAACTGTTCGTACCTGCTGCTTTGGGAATAATCTTCATAAACCTTATCGCAAGTTTTGTAATGACTTTCGGGTACAAGGAGTGTTTTACCGCAGTTGACGGTATCGCAAGACAGACTGAGGCTCTTCATACCCTTTATTCCATGCTCGAAAAAGAAAGCCTTAAGGAAAACTATACCAAGGAACTTCTTTGTGACGTTAAGACAAAAGGCAAGGTTTCCGATGGCTTCAAAGCCTTGTCAAATGCTTGCGGTTTCTGTTCTTTAAGGTCTCAGCCTTTGATCGCTTTGGTTCTGAACGCTCTTTGCATTTATGATGCATACTGTGCTGACCGTTTTGTATCATGGGCAGAAAAATACGGATCTTCATTAGAAGGAAATCTTAATAATCTCGGTAAGATCGAAGCTATGATGTCTGCTTCTGTTGTTGAGATTATCTCCGAGAAGAGTACCAGACCGGTATTTGTTGATGCTCCTTTGGATTCTTCCAAAAACGCTCTTTTTAAAGGACAGGACATTGTTCATCCTTTGCTCGATCCTAAGAAGGCCGTTTCAAATTCTATAACTATCGACGGTAAGATAGCTCTTATTACCGGTTCTAATATGTCCGGTAAGACTACGCTTATAAGGACTATCGGAGTTAATTCGATCCTGGCTTACATTGGAGCAAATGTACTTGCTTCTTCGCTTGAACTCGGAAGGATGAGAGTCGTATCTTCCATGAGGATCGTAGACAGCATGAAAGAAGAGATGAGTACGTTTAAGGCTGAACTTGTAAGGATATCTGCTATCGTTAAGGCTGGAAGAGAGGGAAGACCTCTTCTTTTCCTCATAGATGAGATCTTCAGGGGAACAAACTCCGCTGACAGAACTGCAGGTGCGATGACAGTTCTTAAGATACTTTCTGACGATAAGATCATCGGTCTTATGACTACTCATGATTATGCTTTGTGTGATGAAGCAGAAAAGGAGCTTAAGAATATCTGTTACTACCATTTCTCTGAAACATATGATGATGAGGGTATTTACTTCGATTACAAACTTAAAGATGGAATTTCGAATGTATCTAATGCAAAATACCTTATGAAATTGGTAGGCATTATATTATAATATTGTTTGTATTTATGGAGGTAAGTTATGAGCTCATATATTAAAAAAATAGATTTTTTCAAAGGCAATAAACCGGAAGACCTTGTTTCTGAGTTTGGAACGCCGCTTTATGTATATAACGAGTCTGTTATAAGAAGTCAGATGAGAAAAGTCGAGGGTCTTATCAAGAAGTATCCTTATACGGCTAACTACTCGATCAAGTCCAATTCCAACTTGAGCATCTTGAAGATCGCTCTTGAGGAAGGACTTAATGCAGATGCAATGTCCGTTAATGAGATGAGGATACTTCTTTTGGCAGGATTCCCTGCAGAGCGGATTTTCTTCGTTCCTAACAATGTAAGCTCAGAGGAACTTACATTTGCTCATGATAACAATATCATCACAAGTCTCGATTCTATCGATCAGCTCGAAAGATTCGGAAAATTGTTCCCGGGATCAAGGTGCGCTGTAAGGATCAACCCGGGTGTAGGAGCAGGACATCACGAGAAAGTAGTTACTGCAGGTAAGAAGACTAAGTTTGCTATCGCTGAGGAAGATATCGATACTGTTTTCGAAGTAGCAGCTAAGTATGATCTTAAGATCGTCGGAATCAACCAGCATGTTGGTTCACTTTATATGGTTCCGGATCCGTTTATCGCTGCGATCGGTAACTTCCTAAGGATCGCCAGAAAGTTCCCAAACCTCGAGTTTATCGATTTCGGCGGCGGTTTTGGTACTCCATATCATAAGCTTAACGACGAAGCACCCTTTGATATCGATAAGCTTTCAAAGGAGATGGAACCTATCCTCGATGATTTTGTTTCCGATTACGGATATGCTCCTTTGTTTAAGTCTGAGCCGGGCAGATATTGTGTTGCAGAGTCTTCCTTGATCTTGGGAAGAGTATTTGCAACAAAATCCAATTACGGTCATAAGTATGCAGGAACGGATATTGGAATGAATGTTCTTGCCAGACCTACACTTTATGATTCATGGCATGACATTGAGGTAATAAGAAATAATGAGGTGGTTTCACCGGAAGAAGGCACTGATGTTATTACAGTTACGGGAAATATCTGTGAATCCGGTGATATCCTTGCTAAAGAGAGAGAACTTCCGATCATAAAGACAGAAGATCTTGTAGCTGTATTGGATGCAGGTGCTTACGGTTATTCAATGAGCTCCTCATACAATTTGAGACCAAGATGTGCTGAGGTTTTGATCCAGGAAGACGGAAATATAAGATTAATTAGAAGAAGGGAAACATTTGAGGACTTGATTTCCTTGTTTTAATGATTTTTATTCCTTTATTTTGTTGCTAGTTTCTTTGTTTTAATATAAAATTCATAATGTTATGAGTTGAGTTTGGTAAGGGCAAATGCAAACAGGGGACTTTGGTTTATACAATTCATATGCCTTAGACTACTCTTTTATGAAAGAGTTCGTAGGCACCACTGTATACAGGGACTTTTTTATGAGGGTCTCTGATGGTGATTGTGACATTTATGTCAGCAAAGACTTCAAGCTCCTGCATCAATGTATAACCCACCAGGCTGATGATATTTCGGATATCCTGTCCAGCTCGCTCAGAGATCTTTTCAGCATCCTTCTCAACTACAGAAAGGTACACCAGATCGATACTGTCAGTAGCCGCAGCTTTCTAAGAGAAGTCTCAAAGATTGACGGTGTATGTCTTTTAACATCCAGAACAGGGATCTTATTCAAGCGTATGTATGATCAAAAGCTTGAGTTTAATATGCCTATCTGTGTTGTTTCAGAAGAGAGTATTGAATTTTACAAAAACAGTGCTGAATGCTATGAAAATGTCAGAGAGATCAAGATCAGTCCTTTGGCTGCAAAAACGGAGTATCTGGATGCTCATGTTTTCTGTAATGTCGGTGATGTAGTTCAGACCGCTTCCCAGAAGTCCATACTTCTTTCAACCAGGATCAGTAATGGTGCTGAGGGTATGATCTTTAAGACAAATGATCCAAGGATCGTTGCAAAGATCTATCATAAGGGAAATATTACTCCTCTCAGATGGAGTAAGCTCTCGAAAATGGTTGCTCGCGGAATAAATGCTGTTGAGATATGCTGGCCTGTTGATCTTCTTTTCTATCAGGGAGTTCCGGTCGGATATACCATGAGACTTGGAAAAGGTTCCACATTAAGTAACATACTTGATGGTCCGGATGCTGTTACAAACGCTTTCCCTGATTGGAAGAGAGTAGATGTTGTTGATACATTAATTAATCTTTTGGAGAAATTCTTGTATCTTCATATGAACGATATCATTATTGGTGATATCCAGCTTAAAAATGCGCTTCTTTATTCTTCGGCTTCCTGCTATCTTATCGACATGGATAGCTGCCAGATCGGTAATCTTCCTTGTCCTGTCGGTACTGAGGAGTTTACTCCTACAGAACTTTGGGGACGCAATTTTGTCAGCTTCCTGCGCACATTGAAGCATGAAGATTATTGTATCGCAATGCTCGTTTTCTCAGTATTGTTCTGTGGTCTGCATCCGTATGCCAGACGTAACGGAAAAGAGACTTTAAGGGAAGAGATACTTGAGAGGAATTTCCCGTATAAAATGGATAACTCCGGAACTGAGTTTATTCCTTTAGGCGGATATGAACACATTTGGGCATATCTTCCTGATAAGCTCCGTTCCATGTTATATGATGTATTTGCTCTTGGGATCAATCATGAAACCATAGAGTGGTATTCTGCTGTTCTTGATTATAAGGATGATCTTATTAACGAGAGATTTGAAGATCCTGAAAGTTATAAGGTTTTTCCTAAGATGGATTATCATAAGACTCCGGATGCCGTTCCGGTTATGGTCAAGGGAAGAACAGGATTTAAAGACAGCATAATCTATAATGGTGTCAATAATCCTTTTGCGGCAGCAGCAAATTCATCATTTGATACGGATACATCCGGATTAGTTGCTACAAACAAACCATTCTACGCTACCAGGAACAACAGAAATGATCAGGCTGATGATACTGTTAAGGGTGATGACAACGATAGAGGCGGTCGTTTCCCGTTCTTTGGTAAGAGAAAGTATTAATTTGTCAGGGGGATATATTTATGACAGAGATCAATGCTTCGGATTTTGGTAATAGTACAAAGAGAAGATTACCTATCTGTTTTTGTCTTGATACATCCGGTTCGATGCAGGGTGATCCTATTAAGCAGCTTAATATGGGTCTTCAGAACTTTTTGTCTTCGATCAAAGCTAATGACGATACAAGATCTGCTACAGATATTTCGATCATTACCTTTGGTTCATCGGTAGATATCGTTTTACCATTCGGTAAGATCGCTAAGGATAAGGGACTTCCTGAGATTCAGGCTTCAACAAGTCTTACACCTATCGGAGAAGGAGTTCTTACAGCTCTTGAACTTTTGGATGCTCGTAAGAGAGGTTATCGTGAGCTCGGTATCAAGTACTTCCAGCCTTGGATCGTCGTCATAACTGATGGAGCTCCTATGGGTCCTAATGCTATGGCTAACTACAAAGCTGCTGTCGAGGCATGTAATGAGCTCGAGAGAAATGATAAGTTGGTAGTATTCAATATCGGCGTAGGAAATGCCGTTGACTATGATCTTTTGAAGATGCTTTCTATTAAGAGACCTGAGCCGATTTCAGTTGCTTCAGCTGAATTTGGAAAGCTTTTTGAATTCCTTGGTTCTTCGAGTTCTTCAGTTGTATCTTCAGGAATGAATGATGATGCACTTTATAACATCTCAACTGAGCCGGAAGGTGAATCAGTTGATGTTGATGATTTCTTTAAGTTCCTTGAAGAAGAATGATTAGAGGTTTCTGATGAAAACTGCAAGAGTTGCTGCTGTAACATTGATGGGCAATAAGCACATGCAAAGGGGAGTTCCTTGTGAGGACAGTTCCCTTGCTTTGGAGCGCAATAACGTAAGCGTTGTTGTTGTTTCTGACGGTGCCGGCGGAAAAGAATATACTCATGCACGTTATGGTTCTAAGATCACTTGCGAGACAGTAGCTCAGCTTCTTACTGATCATTTTGATGCAATCTATTATGAAAACAGGGAAGCAGCAGTAAAGAATCTTATAATTGCCGCTATTCATACCAACATGGCTGCAGCTATAGAGAAGTTCAAGCTTGATTCTCTCGAGAGACTTTCTTGTACTATGGTATTCTGTGCAGTTAAGGATAGAAGGATCATCTGCGGACATATCGGAGACGGACTTATAGTCAGAGTTTCTTCTTCCGGTCTTTCTCCTATAACGATGCCGCAGAACGGTGAACGTGCTTCTTCCACTTATTTTGTTACAGCAAGCCATGCTGCCGATTATCTCAGGTTTGTTAAGATGACAACTGATGATATTCACGGTATTGCGATCATGACCGACGGCGTTCAAGATCTCGTATATGATGAGAACAGCGGTCTTGTAAGACCTGTTATCGCGAAAATGGTCGATACTCTCAAAGGCGGAAGAGAAACCTGCGAGAAGGAATTAAATCTTATATTGGAGAAATATGTTGTAGGAGCAAGCAACGTAAGTGATGATGCATCTTTTGGTATCATGCTTCTTTCAGAGACTGCTTCTCCTGCTCCTGATAAGCTTTCAAACACTGCAGATGCTTTCCCGAGAAATAATAAAGATACATTTAAAGATCTTCAGATGGAATGGCTTCCAAAGGTAAAATCCGCAAAGAATGTTATTATAAATGCAGGGACAGGTAAATTTGTCCTTGAGAAAACAGACCCTGAGATCACTTGTGAGAATAAGAAGGATGATCATCAGAGTAAGAAAACAGAAGACAAAATTGGAGAAATTGAAGAAAAGAGGAGAGTTGGAGACGGGTTTGTATTGGGTATTATAATAGGCATATTGATCAGCGCCTTGTTGATCTTCTTGCTTTATTTTGTATTATCCTAATATGAATTTCGGAGGGGAATATGTCAGAATCAAAGCGCAAATACAAGATACTTCCGGGTGTTCCTACACCTGACTATGATACGATAATTAAGGCATCTTCGGATTATACTGAACCGGGCGAGCTCGAATTTGTCATGCGTAAATATACACTGGATGCTGATAAAAGGAAAGCAAGAGCTGCTTCTACTAGTGGTCAGGATGTTGATGAACTTAAGAAGCTCGGTGTTCAGGTTGCTGAAGACGAGGAGCGTATTAGAGAAGAAAGTCAGGCCAGGATGGATGCCATCAAAGAGCGTAACGTCATGGCACCTGCTTCTATTGAGGCTCTCAGAGAGGTTGCTTCCAGGAAACGCAGATCTGATGAAAAGAGAGAAGAGATCGAGGCTGAACTTAAGGCCAGAGATGAAGAAGCTGCTCAACAGGAGGCTTTGGAGAAGGCCAGGGCAGACAGAAGAGAGCAGCAGAAAAGGGCTGTCGAAGAACTCAAGGCAAGAAGTGCTTCTCTTGAGGCTAAGAAGGCAGAGATGGCTGCTCAAGCTGCGAAAGCTGCCGAGGAAGCCAGAGCCAAGGAAGAAGCGGCGGCTGCTGAAGCTTCAAAGGAGAATCTTATTTTGTCAGATGAAGATACTCTGGATTCGTTCAGTGAATTCCTCTGATAACTTAGAAGAAATGATCAGACCCTCGACTTTTGATCGAGGGTCTTTTTTTATTCTATAGTGAATGGTATCTCTGTTTGGATGATCGTTCCGTTCTCTGAATCATAAATATCTACTGTTATGTAGTAGTCTCCTTCATCCAACAAGCCATATTTCATGTTCCAATTAATTATGACTTCTGTTTCGCTTTGATCCAGAGTAAACGGTTTCTTTGATTTATCCGGGTTTTTCTGGTCAATAGTGGAATCATCGATCACCGGAGCAAATGTATTAATATTCGTGTTTATTTTTGGGTTCGGTGTGATCAGGATGTCGCCGTCTTCAGTCTTCCGGTGCAATACAAAATCACCGTAAGTGTAGTACTTCTCGTAATCATCTTCATTATTGACTTTCAAAGACAGTTGGCATCCGCTTTCGTTTACGGATCTGATCTCTACGTCAATTTTGTTTTCCGGTTCAACGTTAGCAGAGTTTTTGTTATCAATGTTGATATCATTCCAGGAAATACCCTTTTTATCAAATGCCTGTTTATCTGATCTTTCTTTTGCGAGCATTATGAAGTAACCGATTGAAACAATGACAGCAACACAGGCTGCAGCTGCCAAAAGACTTATGATGACAGGTGAGACGGCTGCCTTCTTTTTTGTCGGTCTGATATCTGCGCTTTCGATAAGTTCAGGATCTATCTCGCTGATAAGATCCATTAATCTTTCAGATTTCATAGATAAATCTCCTCCTTTTCGAAAAATACTTTAAGTTTATCCCTCGTTCTTTTTAGAGAGACTCGAACGGTACTCTCGTTCATCTTGAAAAAATCCGCTATCTCAGATACGGACGCCATGTAAAAATACCTTCTGATGAAGATGTTCCTGTGCTGTGTCGGAAGGCTCTTGAGGAAGGAGTTGAGACATTCGGTCACGACTGAATCTTCGGACGGTACTGAGGCTGAAGCATCAGGGATGCATTCTTCCAGTTCGTCCAGAGCAAGTTCAACGGAGCCTGCGCCTCTTTTTTGTGCTTTGTGCTTCTCATAAATATTCAATGCAAGATTCCTCGTTATCTTTCCGATAAAGGCCTTGAAGTTTAAAGGCCTTGTTGGCGGAATGGTATTCCAGAGTTTAAGGTATGTGTCGTTCTGGCATTCTTCGGAGTCTTCGGAATTTTGCAGGATGTTATAAGCGATCGTATTGCAATACGCGCCGTACTTAAGGTCTGTCTCGGAAATCGCACTTTCAGAACGCTGAAAGTACAGCTCTATGATCTGAGTATCTTCCATGCATACCTCTCTCAGATAAATGATCCAATATACCTTATTGTATATTTTCCCGGTCTATCTTTAAAGGGCACGCTTTTTCTCCCCGGTATTTTTCGCATTTTCGAAAACCTCCGCTTGTGCCTTCTTACCCATAAAGACAGAAGAAAAGGGGAGGATGTTACATGCAAAGGTGTTTTTTTTCGAAAAAGATCAAAGAAGGCCGATTATCTTAAGAACGATGTTAGCTGTAATGAACAGGGAATCGACTACTACGGCAAAACCGCAGATAACAAGATATGTCTTGGGAACAGAGAGGTTCCTCTGCTTTTTCAGATGATCATGTATAGGAGTCAAAGTATTCTTAAGGATAATGATCTTCTTATGTGTAAGTCTGCCGATGGTGATCTTAAGGATGCTGAGACCGCCGTCAAGAAGGAACGGAAGACCGATAATGAGGTAAGAAAACGGGATCTTAAGGATCATGGCATAAAGCGCGATGAAGAAACCGATGCCTCTTGAACCTGCATCGCCCATCAGGACCTTACTAGGATAGAAGTTAAAGAAGAGGTAAGGAACGAGGACAGCGATCATGATAAGACCGAAAAGAAGATTTCCTGAGTTAAGCGTACCTCTTATGAATGCGATGATTATGAAAGTAACTGTCGTGATAATGGTAAGGGTTCCCGAAAGGCCGTCTACACCGTCAGTTGCGTTGGTTGCATTAACCGAAACTATGATGAGGATAGCTGCAAGCGGGATAAAGATCAAGAACGGGATATGGATGTAATCGCCCGTAATAGTAACTACGTCGCTTGTATATACAAATGGGATAAGGATCGCTGCGGCAACTGCAAGGCCGATATCGATAACGCCTTTGACCCATTCCTTCCACGGGCTTATGGATCTGTCGTCCATGAATCCGAAGAAACTGGAAGCGCCTACTGTAGCAAGTATAAGACGGTCGAAGAAACCGCCGGTGCAAAAAGTTGAAACGACTACTCCGAAAGCGAGCATGAAGTAAATGCCTACGCCTGTATATTTTCCTTTGTTTACTTCACTGTCGATTGCATAAAGTCTGCCTCTGTCACGACCCAAAAGTCGATTGGCAAAAGGTTTGAATATCAACAACAAAAGAGAAGCGGCAAATGCAGTGGGTAATCCGGCACTGTATGCCATAATTGTAGAAAACATAAATTACTCCCAACTTTTTTTCAACTTTCTTATTATACTCTATATCTTTTCTAAAGAAAAAACATTTGATAAGATATTTTTTAATGAAAATAAGACACTCAAAGGCAGGATTTTATACATATGGACTATAAATCGGAAATAGCTGTTAAGTTATCGGAAGTGACCGGACTTGAACTCGATCAGATCAATAAACTTATCGAGATCCCACCGCAAGTAGACATGGGAGATTACGCATTCCCGTGCTTTGCTCTCGCGAAAACGATGCATAAGGCTCCTCAGATGATTTCTCAGGAATTAAAGGAGAGCGGCAAGCTCGATCTTCCGTTCTTATCAGAAGTTAAGAACGTTGGTCCTTACCTCAATTTCTTCATTGACAGAGGTGTTTACGCATACGATACGGTTACTGAGATCAACAATCTCAAGGATGACTACGGCAAGGACAATATGGGTGACGGAAAGACTGTTATCGTAGAATTTTCTTCACCTAATATCGCTAAGCCTTTCCATGTAGGACATGCTTTTACAACGATCATCGGTAATTCTCTTTCAAAGATATACGATAAGCTCGGCTACAAGGTAGTTAAGATGAATCATCTCGGTGACTACGGAACTCAGTTCGGTAAGCTTATCACAGCCTACAGGCTCTGGGGTGACGAAGAGGCTCTTAACAAGGCTCCTATCGATGAGCTTTTAAGGATCTACGTTAAGTTCCATGAAGAAGAGAAGAATGATCCGAGCCTTACGGACAGCGCCAGAGAGAACTTCAAAAAGCTCGAAGACGGCTGCGAAGAGGAAGTTGCACTCTGGCAGAAGTTCAGGGATATGTCCCTTGTTGTATTTAACGAGCTTTACGACAGGATGGGAGTAACATTCGATAACTATAACGGTGAGTCCTACTACGCAAAGATGGCTGACCAGGTTGTCGGAATGCTTAAGGAGAAGGGACTTCTCGTTGAGAGTGAAGGCGCTCAGGTCGTAGATCTCGAAGAATACGGTGTTCCGCCTTGCATCATTCTAAAAAGTGACGGAACGACGATCTACGGAACTAGAGATATCGCAGCTATCCTTTATAGGTACGAGAACTATCACTTCGATAAGAATATCTACGTTGTAGGTACTCCTCAAGCTCTGCACTTTAAACAGGTATTCTCCGTTCTTAAGAAGGCCGGTTATGACTTTGCTGATAACTGTGAGCACGTCGGATTCGGTCTTGTTAAGTTTAAGAACATGAAGTTCTCGACCCGTGACGGTAATATTGTTCTTCTTGAAGACCTCATTAATGAGTCCGTCGCTAAGACACGTGAAGTGATCGTTGAGAACTCAAAGACCAGAGGCGTTGAGATGTCTGAGGAAGAGATCTCCGAGATTGCCGAGAAGGTAGGACTTGGTGCAGTCATCTATACATATGTTAAGTCAGGACGTGAGCGTGACATCGTATTCTCATGGGAAGAGATGCTCGACTTTGAAGGTGATACAGCTCCTTATCTTATCTATACTTATGCGAGGACTAAGTCTATCCTCCGTAAGGCACTGGAGCAGGGTATCAAGCCTAGCCAAGCCGGCAGCGACAGTCTTAAGCTTCTTAATTCCGATGAAGAGTATCAGCTCGTAAGAAGCCTTAATGACTTCCCGGGTTCCATCGTAAAAGCTATGAACAGCAACGAGCCTTTTATGATCTCCAGACAGATCTCAACTTGTGCTCGTAACTTTAACAGATTCTATAATAACTCCAGTATTCTCGGAGCAGACACTCAGGAACTTAAGGAAGCAAGACTTGCTCTTTGTGAGGCACTTTGCAACACACTTAAGGCAGGACTTGATCTCCTCGGAATCGGTGTCGTAGAAAGGATGTAATATGACGGAAAGTAAAGGCATGCCGGATTTTGGCAAGATAGTATACGAGAGACCAAGCGTTGAACAGTTTAAGGAATGTGTTCAGGCAACAAGACTTAAGCTCATGAGTGCCAGAGATCCTGAAGTAGCTTCAGCAGCACTTTTTGATTTCGAGAAAGAGCTCATCTCCTTTGATACGATGGTCGCTCTTGCGAATATTCTTCATGATCTTGATACTTCCAATCAGTTCTATACGGATGAAGTTGCATTCTGCGATGAAGCAAGCGCTACAGTAAGCGAACTTTGTTCCGCTGTTTATTCCGTTCTTTTGAGCACTCCTTGTGCTGAGGAACTTAAAGAGAAATACGGAGACATGATCTTCCGTAAGGCTCAGAACTACAAAGAGACAGTCTCCAATGAAGTCGTTGATGACCTTGTTGAAGAGTCAAATCTCGAGATGGAATATGCTCAGATCCAGTCTGAGGCCGAGATCGAATTTGACGGCAAGACTCTTAACTTAAGCATGCTCATGCCATATCTCGAATCCCTTGACCGTGACACGAGAAAACGTGCTCACAAGGCATTGGATGATTACTATATGTCTAAGAAAGAGACCTTCGACGAGATCTACGACAAGATGGTCAAGGTCAGGACAAAGATCGCCCAAAAGCTCGGTTACAAGAA
Organism: Clostridia bacterium; assembly: GCA_024699245.1. Taxonomy (GTDB): domain Bacteria; phylum Bacillota; class Clostridia; order Saccharofermentanales; family Saccharofermentanaceae; genus Saccharofermentans. Next base: position 101,322 of record JAILPW010000037.1, read on the forward strand.
CTTCATCGAGCTCGGCTACAAGCGTATGGAGCGTTTCGACTACAACTGCGAAGATGTTGCCAAGTTTAGGGAAGCGATCCTTAAGTACATCGTTCCTATCACACAGAAGATCAGAGCTCTCCAGAAGGAGAGATTCGGCTATGACCAGCTGATGTTCTACGATCTTCCTTGCATCTTCAAGAGCGGCAATCCTGTTCCGACAGTTAAGATGGAAGACTACCGTAAGGTTTCAGGTGACGTATTTGCTGCGGTTCTCGGTGCTAAGCCGTCATTCTTCGACGTTCTTTCTGACCACGGCTTTACTGATCTTATCTCTCGAAAAGGCAAGTCCACCGGCGGATACTGTATGTATCTTGAAGAATACGCTATCCCGTTTATCTTCATGAATGCAAACGGAACAGCTGATGATGTTGCTACCATCGTTCATGAGGGTGGTCATGCATATGCAGCTATCAAGAGTGCAGAGGTTTCTCCGTTTGTTGAGTGTCTTTCTCCGACGCTTGAGACCTGCGAGATCCATTCCACATCAATGGAATTCCTCACATATCCGTACATGGAGAAATTCTACGGCGAGAACGCTCAGGCATACCGCGAGCTTCATATGACACAGGCTCTGTTGTTCCTTCCGTACGGCTGTATGGTCGACGAATATCAGCATATCGTTTACGACAATCCGGATCTTACTCCTGATGAGAGACACGCCGAGTGGAAGAAGCTCGAAGAGAAGTATCAGCCTTACATCATTTATGATGATCATCCGTTCCACGCTATGGGCGGTGCATGGATGAAGAAGGATCATATCTTCACGACGCCTTTCTATTACATTGACTATTGTCTGGCTCATATCTGTTCACTTGAACTTTGGGATGAGTCACAGATCGATTATAAGAGCGCACTTATCAAGTACAATCAGCTTTGTGAGTGCGGCGGAACTGAGACGTTCCTTAAGATCTTGGAGGGAGTAGGTCTGGCATCACCGTTTGACGTTGATACCATCAAGCGTCTCGCGTTCAGGACCTGCGAATTTCTTGAATTATGAAGCTGCCTTCTGAGTTCACAGACAGAATGAATGATTTTCTGAAGTCTTCCGATATCCCGTCGGAAGGCTTCTTTGAGAGTTTTGATAAAGAACCGCTTAAGGGTATCCGCATCAACAGGATGAAGGTCGAGTCTTTTGATCAGGTCCTTGATGCACTCGGTATGGAGAATGATCCGGTCACATGGTGTGACGGCGGTTTTTACACGACAACCGAATCATCCGGTAAAGATCCTTACTATCACGCGGGCGTTTATTATCCGCAGGAACCTTCGGCAATGCTTCCTGCACAGGTCTTGGCCGCTAAGCCCGGCGATATGGTGTTGGATCTTTGTGCCGCTCCGGGCGGTAAAGCGTGCCGTCTCGGCGAAGACCTCAAAGGTGAGGGTCTTCTTGTCGCTAACGAGATCAATGAAGACCGTGCCAAGGCTCTTCTTCGTAATATCGAGAGAACGGGTATCACCAATGCAGTTATCCTTAACGAGACACCTGAGCACCTCTGCGAGAGGTTCGACGCCTTTTTCGATAAGATTCTTGTTGATGCTCCTTGTTCGGGAGAAGGCATGTTCAGGCGTGATCCTTTTGCCGTAAAGAGCTGGGAGAAGTTCGGTCCTGAGGTCTGTATCGCCATGCAAAAGCAGATCCTTGACTGCACCGATAAGATGCTCAAGGTCGGCGGCGAGCTCGTTTATTCCACATGCACGTTCTGTGAGGGTGAAGACGAGGATATGATCAAGGAATTCATGTCGACTCATCCGGGCTACGAGATCATCCCTCATCCTGAGCTTACTGATGTTACGGTCTGTGACAGGCTTCCGGGCGCCATGAGGATCTGGCCGCACTTATCAAGAGGTGACGGACATTTCTGCGTGCATCTTCGTAAGGTCACATCTGACCATGAGTCCAGATTTGACTATACTTTTGCTACTCGAAAAAGAACAGACAACTATTCATTCAACAAATCCCGTGAAGCTCTCCTTTCATTCATGAAGGAGATCCTTAAGGACGAGCCTTATAAGTCTTTTCGCAAAAGCTGTGATGAGCAGTTTGTATTCCATAAGAACAAGATACATCTGATCCCCGTTAATGAGCACCTTTTCGACAGGCTTAAGGTCGTTAAGATGGGACATTTCCCGGGTGAGATCAAGGAGACATTTGATAAAAGGATCTTTATCCCGTCACATTGTCTTGCCATTTCTCTTAACTTTAGTGATATAATTGATGAGAGAAAACTGATATTAAGCCGTGATGACGAGCGCCTTACCAGATATCTGAAGGGTGAGACGATCAACATGGAAGGCGGACCTTCAAAGGGTTATATAGTGGTCTGCGTTGATTCATATCCGCTGGGTTTTGCCAAGCTTCAGGGTGCAGGAAGCTTGAAGAATCTTTATCCTAAGGCCTGGAGGCTGGGATAACCATCTTGTCGTAAGACAAAGGAGGATATTTTAATGAGACGTGGCAGATTTATTTCGGCTATCTTGGCAACCCTTATTTTTGTTTCACTGTTTTCGGCTTGCGGAAAAAAAGAGATCGTCCTTGACAATAAGATCGTCAGGGCTGAAGACCCGTGGTATGAGACGACAAGGTTTAACGTCGGCTATGAGACTGCTCAAAATGAGATGATCGAGAGTCAATATATTGAATATTGTTCCGATAAGGTCTATGTAGCAGATATTATCTATAACCTTGAGAATTATGATCGCAGTTCTTATCTTTTAGTATATGATGATTCCGGCAACCAATTAAACCAGATCCCGATAGATACTCAGGACAGTTCCCAGATATCCATGATCTTATCTATAGTACCTGATCCTAAAGGTAATAATGCCACAGTCTTTTGTGATGTTTTCGGAATTGGAACCGGTTTTGCTTTCTGCTCCGCAAAGCTCGATCTCAGTTCAGGAAAAATGTCGGATATAACTCCTCTGACCGATGTTGACGGTAATCTGATTTCAAGTGATTACGGGATCTCAGGTGTATATAACTGCGATGATTATACCGTAGTTGCCCATCAAAACGGGCTAGATAACGATCTGTATATTTATGAAGGCAATAAATGTATCAGTAAGATGGATCACTCAGGAGTTGATTCGATCTTTATTCTCGAACAGTGTGTTTATAACTCGAGCTCAAAGAAGATAAGTGCTTCATCACTTTCTGAAGATCAATCTGAAATGTTCTTTTTCGATATCGATCCTAAGACCGGAAAGGTATCTGATGTGACTTATTCAGCTTTGGCTGATGTTGATGATAACAATATCACAGATTATAACTGTACTTCCCGCGGTGATTATCTGAAAGTCGACAGCTTGGGAAATATCTTCAAATATGACAGGAAAAAAGGTCAATCAGAGATTGCAATCGATAACAACTGGTATTCGCCGTTTTTCTCAGATTATAAGGATGAGACTACGGTCTTATCCTATTCAGAGGATAAGGCTGTCCTTATGACTGAAAAGTACAATATGATCGGATATCTGTTTTCTTATGAAAATACGATAACCGTTCTTAAAAAAGCCGATACGAATCCTCATGTCGACAAAAAGGTCATAGAGATCAGTGCACCGTTAGATACCAATTTTTCCGAATATCTCTCGGATGCGATCTTTAACTTCAACAGGACTGACAACGAATATCTTATAAGAGTCTGGGGCAAATATAACACGGGAGTTAAAAGCGGAAGGAAGATATCCTCTTTGGATCAAGAAGCCGAGAAACTCTATACTCTGATCCAGGAACTTAATGGTTCTGAAGCACCTGATCTCGTCATAGATCTTCAAAGAAGTTCCGCTATGAATGATGAATTGCTCCTTGATATCAGTGATTTTCTTGATCAGGATGTAAGAAAGAGGCAGTTCGAAAATATAATCGATGCGTCTAAGACAAACGGCAGATCTTATTTTCTTCCTGTAATCATAGAGATCGAGGGGTTGGAAGTAAGGACAAATGATATCCCTTCTGACTGTAAGGGTATGAATTTTACTGATTTCGACAGCTTCGTTCAAGAAAAACTGTCAGGATTCTCTCCTTACGATTATCCGGATTCGATATATTTCAATAAGAGAGGTTTCTTTCTGTCTTGTATAGACGTAAATTCAGCCCTAGGAGATACAGTTGACTTTGATTCCGAACAGTTCAGAGAAGCTGCTTCATATGCCAAGGATAACTTCTTTGACATTGATTACGTGCCGTCAAAGATTGAGATGGATGATCTTATGACTGAAAAATCCGATATGGCAGTTCCTGATGCCAGGTATGTAAAACTAAAAGGTTTTATCGATTTTGTACACAGCATGAAATCCGATAAGGATGACTATACTTTGATAGGTACGCCTTCAGTTGATGAGTCAGGACTAAGATTCAATGTCTTGGAAAGTATTTCTGTTGCTTCATCCACAGACATGGAAGACGGATGCAGGAAGTTTATAAACTATCTGTTTAACGGATCTTTTGCCGAGAACTCGGGATCTTTCTCAGATATCATCTGTACAAACAAAGCAGTAATGGAATATTATCTTCCGATGACGATCGAAGTTATTAACCAGGCATACAGCAAGGATGTAAACTCAAATATCGTATCTATGTCTGATATGAATTACTTTGGTTTTAAAGAAGCAGATGAGAAGATGGCGGATGAGTTTATAAGGTGCCTTTCTAATGTTACAAGGTATAATTATGCGGATCCCGATATCGTGCTCATAATCGACGAAGAGATGGCCCCGTATTATGCGGGCGACCGATCTATAGATGATGTGATACAATATCTCAATGACCGAGTAGGTAAATATTTAAGTGAGATGAATTGATCTTTTTCGAGAAGGACAATTCATGGAGGTAATATGAGGATCGTAATCGCCACAGGCAACAAAGATAAGGTTCGCGAGATCAATGAGATATTGAAGGGAACTGATTTTGACGCGGTTTCTATGAAGGAGATCGGGATCGACCCTGAGATCGTTGAGGATGCGGATACCTTTGAGGGGAATGCGCTCATTAAGGCTAGAACAGTTCATGAACTTACCGGTGATTACGTAATGGCAGATGATTCCGGTCTTTGTATTGATGCTCTTAACGGAGCTCCCGGCATTTATTCTTCCAGGTTTTGCGGAGAGGATTCCACTTACGAAGAGAAATTTAAGAAGATATTCGAGATGCTCAAGGATGTTCCTGAGGATAAAAGAACAGCTAAGTTCGTATGCGCCATCGCTGTCGTAAGGCCTGACGGAAGCTCATTTACTGTAAGGGGAGAGTGCTGCGGCGTGCTCCATGAAAAGCCGATGGGCGAGGGCGGATTCGGCTATGATCCTATCTTCTATGTACCTGAATTCGGTATGACTACAGCGCAGATGACAAAAGATCAGAAAAACAGCATAAGTCACCGAGGAAAAGCACTTCGTGCAATGGTTGATAAATTGTCTCAATAATGTTATTATCTTTTAGCCGCGTACAAATGTGCGCGAGTCGTGGACTGTTTAGGAGAATAGCAGATGTTGGACAATGCCGACAAGGAGTATTATCTCGTAGATAAAAATGTGCTTCCTGAGGTCTTTTTGAAGGTTATCGATGTTAAGCAGAAGCTGAATGTCGGTGAATCAGCTTCAGTAAATGAGGCTGTTCGTAAAGTCGGACTTTCAAGGAGTGCATACTATAAGTATAAGGACTCTGTCATGCCTTTCTATGAGACAACTAACGGAAAGAAGGTAACACTTCTTATTACTGTTGAGAACTTTCAGGGCATCTTGTCTTCTATCCTTAACATCGTTGCTTCTTCAAGAGCAAACATTCTTACGATCAATCAGAATATTCCGATCAACGGATTGGCTGATATTTCCATATCTCTTGAGACCGCATCAATGTTCGGTTCATTGGAAGATCTGTTGTCGGATATCAACAAGCTTGCAGGCGTAAGATCCTGTAAAGTATTGAGCAGAGAATAAAAAAACGGAGAATATACGGTATGAAGAACATTGGTATTTTAGGATTTGGTGTAGTTGGTTCGGGTGTTGCCGAAGTAATACACATGAACGGCGATAAGATCGCCAAAAGAGTAGGTGAAGAGATCAGAGTAAAGCGTATCCTGGATCTTCGTGATTTCCCGGACAGCCTTTTTGCAGATCTCATCACTCATGATGCTGAGGAATTCTTCGGTGATCCTGACATCTCCATCGTTGTTGAGACAATAGGTGGTGCAAGGATCGCTTATGAATATACAAAGAGAGCTCTTTCCATGGGCAAGAGCGTTGTTACGAGTAATAAGGAACTTGTAGCTACTCATGGCGTGGAACTTATGGAGATCGCATCACAGAACGATTGCAGCTATATGTTTGAGGCTGCTGTTGGCGGTGGCATCCCGATCATCCGTCCGCTTCACAAGTGTCTAGCGGCTAATAAGATCATGAGGATCGCAGGTATCGTTAACGGTACAACAAACTATATCTTAACAAACATGAGAGATTCAGGTCTTTCTTATGAGGATGCTTTGAAGCAGGCTCAGAAGATGGGTTATGCAGAGCAGGATCCTACAGCTGATGTTGAGGGTATCGATGCACAGCGTAAGCTCTCCATTCTTTCAACCATCGCTTTGGACGGTGCTTATGTATCTCCTGACTGTATTCATACTGAAGGTATCAGTAAGATCACTTTGAACGATATCATCTTTGCCGAGTCCATCAACTGCAGCGTTAAACTCCTGGCAAGATTCGATCATCCGTATAACGGTAAGCCTGCTTGCTTTGTAGCTCCACATTTTGTTAGTCACAATGCGATCATATCAGGTGTTGACGGAGTATTCAATGCGATCATGGTCGAAGGTAATGCTCTCGGTGAGTCCATGTTCTATGGTCAGGGTGCAGGTAAGCTCGCTACAGCATCAGCTGTTGTAGGAGATATCATTGATTCCGCTTTGCACAGACATAAGGATGCACATATCACCAAGTGGTACAATTCCGATGAGAAGGTAGAAAACTACGAGGATATCAAGATCTCTGCTGTAGTGAGGAGCAATGATATTGATTCAGTTAAGAAAGCATTTGATGATTATCAAATAGAAGATGCAGCTGAGAATGCAATAATCGTCAAAGACATAGCTCATAAGGATATTGATAAGATAATCGGTTCTTTAAGCGGAGCATCTTACATACACTATATTGAGTAAACTAAAAGGGGCTGTCTCAAAACTAAATTGAGGCAACCCCGATTTTTTGCAAAGAAAATGGGTCCCGAAGGGCCCATTTATTGTTAGAATTAATTTGTGCATAAAACTCTAACATTACAGTCCGACTATAGCAAAAACGGGAGC
>JAILPW010000002.1:0-34378 GCA_024699245.1 Clostridia bacterium
ATCCGCGCGACCCATTTATGGGTAGCAAGTAACACTTCGCGTGGCTGGCAGGCCAACAATAGACACACGTGTGTGTGGCTAGTAGTATGAGGGCTATGCCCGAAAATGAAAAACCACCGGCTAGGCCGGTGGATGTTTATTACTGCCATGAATCCTGTGCATAAATCCGGAAATCTTGTGCGTAAAGCACAGGCAAAACGTTGTTTTTGCACAGGCCTGTGCATTTTTCATTATTTTCTGTGCACAGAACACAGAAAAACGCTGTTTTTGCACAGCCCGGTAGATCGCGGAGAATAAGGATGGACTCACAGGAAAGCGACCAAGTAATTTGAATTTTTCGAAAAGACAGCGGGCGAAGATCATTGAACTGCAGTCATTCTGAGCGGTCTTAGGACGGATTGTCGACATTTCAAGATAATTGTCGATTTTTAAGGCTTCTCAAGTTGCTATCATCAAACCACCAAAATCTATAAGGAGGTTTGTATGCTTAGCTACGAAGAATTTAAAAGCAAGATCTCAAAGGAGATACTGGATTATCTTCCCGATGAATATGCGGATTATGAGGTCAAGATCGTGCCGACGCTCAAGAACAACGAGAAGAACCTGGACGGGCTCCTGATCAAGAACTCCAAGTCGAACATCGCTCCCAACATCTATCTGAATGATTTCTACGACGCCTACAAAGACGGCGTGACGATAAAGGAGATCTTCGAGAAGATCGCACAGATCAGGACAACGACTGATCCTGGTTCTGATATCGATCCCACCAAAGTACTTAAGTATTCCTACGTAAAAGATCATATCTATCTGTGTCTCGTAAACTATGATCTTAATCGAAAATACCTGTCCGAGAGACCGTTCAGAAGGTTTATGGATCTCGCGGTCCTGTACTACGTCAACATAAGCGAATGTGACCTCATGCAAAATATAGACGGCAGGATGATCATGTGCATAACAAATGATCTCCTTAAAGGATACAAGGTAACGGAGGATGAGCTTTATAAGACTGCGGTAAGGAACACCGGAAGGCAGGGGAAGTACGTTATCAAAAATGTCAGGGACGAAGTCGTGAGCCTTCGGATCGAACACCTGATAGGCGAAGGCATGGATGAGTTGACGGCCATTGAAAATGCGAATGAGGAATTTGGCGATCCTGACTGTGACATGATGGTGCTCTCAAATGTCGAGGGACTTCGGGGAGCAGCGGTGATACTTTGTAAGAAAGTTCTTAAGGAAGCGGCATCAGTAGTAGGAGGCGATTTTTATATCCTTCCTTCGTCTGTCGATGAGGTCTTTATCCTTCCGTTTAAGACTGTGCCTGATGAAGAACAGCTTATCGATATGGTCTATGAGGCAAACGGTCCGGTTAGGGGAACGGATAAATACCTGTCTGATAATGTGTATTTCTATGATTCAAAAAAATGTGAGATCGGAATAGCCAAATCATCAGCCTGTCACAAATGAAATGACATAATTGTTGAACTTCTAATATAAGTAAGTTACCCACGAATGGTAAGATTTGAACATAACCTGAAAGGAGACAATCTATGGGTTTTGGCAAAGATTTTTTGTGGGGAACAGCAACGGCATCATATCAGATCGAAGGTGCCTACAATGAAGACGGCAAGGGACTTAACTGCTGGGATGTTTATGCATCGACGAGCGGCAGGATCAAGTACAACGAGAATGCGAATGTAGCATGTGATCACTATCATCACATGAAGGAAGATGTAGCGCTGATGAAGGAGATCGGAGCAAAGGCTTACCGTTTTTCCATCAGCTGGACAAGGATCCTTCCTGACGGAACAGGCAAGATCAATGAGAAGGGTATCAAGTTCTATTCAGATCTCGTTGACGAGCTTCTGGCAAACGGAATCGAACCTCTTATCACTTTATATCACTGGGACTATCCTTTTGAGCTTCATAAGAAGGGCGGATGGATGAATCCTGAAAGTTCAGAGTGGTTCCTTGAATATACCAAGGTTGTAGTAGATGCACTTTCGGACAGAGTATCACATTGGATCACGCTTAATGAACCTCAGTGTGAATTAGGCTGCGGATTTAAGATCGGTAACCATTCACCTTTTGAACAGCACAATGTAAGAGATCTTCTTATCATGGGACATAACATTATCCTTTCACATGGTAAGGCAGCAGACTACATAAGAAACAATGCAAAGAAACCTGCTAAGATCAGCTTTGCACCTATCGGTCCTTGCGCTATTCCGGAGAATGATTCTCCTGAGGCAATCGAGAAGGCAAGAAAGCAGACATTCAGTACTAATAAGGATAACTTCTGCTTCAGTATCTCTTACTGGTCAGATCCGATCTATCTCGGAAAGTATCCTGACGAACTTATCGAAGACTACGGTGACCTCGTTCCGAAGTTTACCGAGGAAGAATGGAAGCTTGTTTCCACACCTCTCGATTTCTACGGAACAAACATCTACTATGCTCAGGAGAGTAAGAAGATCGGTGAGTATTCCGATATCTATTTCCAGGGCAAGATGATGACCAACATCGGTTGGCCTTTGACACCTGAAGTTATGTATTGGGCTCCTAAGTTCTACTACGAGCGTTACGGTAAGCCTGTTATGATGACGGAAAACGGAATGGCATCTCACGACTGGGTATGCCTTGACGGCAAGGTTCATGACTCCTACAGGATCGATTATCTCCACAGATACATCCGTGAGTTCAGGCGTGCTGCTGAAGACGGTGTTGAACTTGCAGGATATATGTGCTGGTCTTTGATGGATAACTATGAATGGTCTCACGGATACACACAGAGATTTGGTCTTGTTTATGTTGATTATCCGACACAAAAGAGAACCATCAAGGATTCAGGTTACTGGTTCAAGAAAGTGATCGAGACAAACGGAGAAGAACTTTGATCTCTTAATGGTAGAATGATATAAAAACCATAGGGAGGAATTTATATATGAGCAAAGTTGCAGTTATGCTGGCAGAAGGATTCGAGGATGTTGAGGCTATCACAGCTATCGACCTTATGAGAAGAGCCGGTATTGAAGTAACCACAGTTTCGGTTACTGATGAACCTGTAGTTACGACATCACATAAGATCACTCTTAAGACAGATGCTTCGATCAACAGTTTCGATCTTGATTCAGTTGACATGATCGTTCTTCCGGGAGGAATGCCGGGCACCATTAATCTCGGCAACACCAAGAAACTCACGGATAAGATCATCGAGTTCAATAACAAAGGAAAGTATCTCGCAGCTATCTGCGCTGCTCCGACTGTCTTCGGTTCACTTGGTATCCTGGAAGGTAAGAGAGCATGCTGTTATCCGGGAATGGAAGACGGACTTACGGGCGCCGTTAGATCCACAAACAGTGTTGAGGTAGACGGCAATATCATTACTTCAAGAGGTGTCGGAACGGCGATAGATTTTGCTTTGGCGATCATCTCTGTTTTGGTAGGGAACAATAAGGCTGACGAGATCGCGAAGGGCATCGTTTACAAGGTGTAAATAATTTGCCTAGTTATTGCGTAACTTTTCGGAAGGCCTTATGAGAAAATACAAATGTAGCTACAATAAAGAAAGAGGTGGCATATGGAAGAAATTATTTTGACCAACGAGAACTATGAGGCTGAAGTAGTTAATTCCGATGTGCCGGTACTGATTGATTTTTGGGCCCCTTGGTGCGGACCTTGTCAGATGCTTTTACCGGTCATTGCGGAGATTGCGGCAGAAAGTGACGGCAGCTACAAAGTTGCCAAGGTCAATGCCGATGACGAGATGGATCTTTGTATGAAGTTCGGAGTCTCGAGCATCCCTGCATTGTTCATTGTTAAGGGCGGCGAGATAGTCGACCAGTCAGTAGGTTTTAGCCCTAAGCCTAAGCTTTTGGCTATGATAGAAAGAGCCAAGTAATCATGTTATCTTGTCGGCAATAGTCGGCTTTACATATAAATGAAGATAATTTAGAATGATTACAAATAGGTTCGCCTAAAATATAACAAGTGAGGAACAAGACTATGGCAAAGTATGTTTGTAAGGTGTGCGGATATGTACACGAAGGTGATGACGCTCCGGATGAGTGTCCTGTCTGCAAGGCAAAGAAGGCTATGTTCGAGAAGGTCGAAGGCGAGCTGAAGCTTGCAGCCGAGCATGTGTATGGCGTATACGCACAGACGGTCAAGAACAATCCTGACATTTCCGAAGAGGATAAGAAATACATTTTCGAGCAGCTCAAGGCTAATTTTACAGGTGAGTGCTCGGAGGTAGGAATGTATCTCTGCATGTCAAGGATCGCCGCACGTGAAGGATACCCTGAGATCGCTCTTTATTGGGAGAAAGCTGCTTTTGAGGAAGCAGAGCACGCAGCTAAGTTTGCCGAACTCTTGGGTGAGGATCTTGAGCCTAACATGAAGGCTACTACAAAGGACAATCTCAAGTGGAGAGTAGACTGCGAATTCGGCGCAACAGCCGGCAAAGTTGAGCTTGCCACTTGCGCTAAGAAAAACGGTCTTGATGCTATCCATGACACAGTTCATGAAATGGCTAGAGATGAAGCTCGTCACGGTAAGGCTTTGAAGGGCTTATTGGAAAGATATTTCGGCTGATATCGCATTATCGATACTGACGTTATCGAAATCTTATAATTCAAAAGGAGACAAAAATATGGCTGTATACAAATGTGATATCTGCGGTTGGGAATATGACGAGGATAAGGGCTGCGAGGAACTCGGAATCGCTCCGGGAACCAAGTTCTCTGATCTTCCTGAAGATTTTGCGTGTCCTCTTTGCGGAGTAGGCGCAGACAGTTTCTCAGAAGCTTGATCTACAATTGAATATTTTTTTGAGGACCGTTCCTTTTAAGGAGCGGTCCTTTTTGGTATGTAATAAATCTTACAGAATGTTTTCAGGATTTTGTCCGAGTTTGGCTTTGCTAATACAGCACATAACCTATTTCTTATTTAATATAAACTGGACTTCTTATCATCCTTTAATGGTGGTAAAATGTTTTTGAGTGTTTTGTTATTGAAATGGAAATAGTTTTTCAACAGGGGGGTCTTATGTTAAAGAATAAGTTATCCAAATTCCTTGTCTCAGTATTTGCTTTGGCTGTAGTTTTTGGAGCCTTAGTATTTGTTTCATCAGGAAAAGTCCTGGCAGATGGAGATGATGGATATATCCCGGACGGCTTCGTTCTGGATGAAGAAGACGGTTGGTATAAGAAAAAAATAGACGGAAGAAATTGTAAGCTTCTTAATCAGGTCTTCATCAACACGAGGTGCGGAGGGGGTCTTCCTTGTGGAGGGTCGTATGTAGCTGGAGTGTCTGATGATTACTTTGTTGCAGAGGACCTGGTTATCACTAAGGGAATTTCCATCGATAACGGCTATAGTCTCAATATAAATCTGAACGGAAAGACCATATCCTATGAACCTTCAGATGACGAACTGGATGTGTGCCTTTATAGAGCAACTCCGAGTGAAGAAAAAGAACATGGTAATACTCTATATATTTATTCTACCGGGACCAAGGGAACTGTAAGATCACCTAAGGGAGCGCCTTTGTTCGCTGTTGGAAGCTGTAACGGATACAGGTCCTGTTCAGTTTCTATATATGATGTAGATCTGGAAGGAAATGCTCAGGGATATGATCCGAATGGTAACAGAGCGATTACCATCGAGAAATGCGGTGATTTGACCATACAAAATTGTACGATCAGTAATTTTTCCGCTAAACAGGGCGGAGCGATATATGTAGCTGACTTTGAATATGTGGCTGATTATGACGGGAAGTTGTATAAGCGTAGAGCGTTAAGTCTCGGATATCATACTACTATTGAGAACTGCTTTGCGGATGAAGGCGGAGCTGTTTATTCAGAGACATCTGTCGATGGTTATTCGGCTACCTTGACCGGCAATGTTGCTCAGACAAGAGGCGGAGCGATATGCGTTATGGGTTCGGATAATTCCGTAAAGCTTAATGATTGTACTATAACAGGCAACCATTGTGTGACTTCAGCAGGTGCCACAACGGGCGGCGGTGCTATCTACTGCGGAAGCATCAATACTTCGCAGTATGCTGTAACTTCCGATTATAATACTGAAGCGAGAGTCATAAACAATACATGCGGAAACAATGTGCCGAACAACATCTATTTCCCGAACAACAGCAAATACGATATAGTGTTTTTCAATAGTAATTTCAATGGAAACGATGATGTTATGATCGGTGTTTCCAGATATTCTGTTTCAGATATGGATTTTGTTGCATATGCCAATGACAGCTATACTTTCTCGAAGGCCACTATATCCCAGATTGTCTACGATGATCCGTCTTACACGCTGATCGGATGGGAACAGACCTCGAGCGGAGAATGTTACAAATACCTCAAGGTAATTAAGGATGACCAGAGCAGTGATCCGATATTCCTTAAAGGATTCTCTCTGATCTTCAACGGTTACGAACTCAAGATAAGGATGTCCGTCTATGTTCCTGATCTTGAGAACTACAGTTCGTCGGATTGGACTGCCGAACTTAAAGCAGAAGAAGGAAGCAGATTCTATGTGACGAAGGGTGCTCTTGAATGTGAAGAGGTAAAACTGGAGGATGATGTCGTTTATTTCACCTTCACATATGATCCTACGGATATGACCGTTCCGCTGAGCTTTACCGTTCTGAGGGATAATGAACAGATCGTTAATGCCGGAGGTTTTACGGTTCAGGATTATGCACTGGCCATTCTCAAGAATCCGCAGAAATATAACGAGGGAGATGCTGACATAGCTGCAACACTAGTAAATTACGGTGCTTGCTCCCAGAAATATTTCAAATTCAGGGAGAGCGATCTCGCCGACAGCATCTTGAATGATTATCCTGATCTTAAGGGAAAGATCGATAATTATGATATGGAAACAAGATTCTTCGATCATGATATAACATTTGGAATTACCAATCGTGACGGAGATATCACCTTATACAGCATGAGTGCCATCTTCGGAGGAAGTCCTTCCGTCAAGTTGTATTTTAAAGTCAAGGACGGTGTGGATCCTGTTTTCTTGTATTATGATTATGATATCGATGGTTTTAACCAATATGCAGCCAAGAACAAGGGAAACGGTGTCTATACGGTTACGGTTCCGGGACGTTCACTGAGTTATTACGCCTTTGATTCTTCAAAACTTCCGGATCAGCTGGACTTTTCGTATTGTTATCTAAACTCCAGCTCAACGGCGGACTTGTATCTTGCAAACTATCTGAGCTACATGTATAGAAACGGTTCAACGGCCGAGATGAGAGAACTTGCCAAAGGGCTGCTGGTTTTCCAGGATGTGGTCATCACTAAGACACTGTAACGGAGGAACGAATATGGAACCTAAGGAAATCTATTCATCACCTGAGCTTGATCTGATCAAGTTTGAAGCGGATACTGATGTGACCCCTTCCGGGTTGGATTCACTCGAAGGCGAGCCTATCGTCTTCACCCAGTACCAGCAGCCTTGATCCTTAACATCAGGTTTGATAATACTATTTAATCCCGAGGGCAGATCGCTCCCGGGATTTTTTCTCGAAAAAGAACGTCTCATTTCTGAGACGCTCTGTTATCTGTTATCTTTGATCGAACCGGTCAATCCTCGCGCTTTCTTCTAAGGTAAATATCTCCCAGAATAGCCGCCGTGATGATCAAACCGATGGAGACTGTTACGACGATCGGTCTTCTAAGACCTCCTTCGCCTGTGGTTACCACAAGACCCGGTGTAGGTGTTGCCGTAGGTGTAGCCGTTGGGGTCGGGGTAGCCGAAGGAGTAGCAGAAGGCGTTGTTGTTGTCGTCGTTGTCGTCGGCGTCGGTGAAGGCGTCGTGGTCGTCGTAGTCGTAGTTGTCGGAGTAGGTGACGGTGTAGAGGACGGTGTCGGCGTTATCTCCTTATTGGTAAAGACGACCTCTGCCGTCTTGGAACTAGCAAAAGTTCCGGTCTTGCCGGTGGATTCCACGGTGTAGCCTGACGGATCTTTTTCGATGACCTCGTATTCGCAGGCGCCCGGAAGGTCACTGATCGTGATGCTCTCGCCGCCTTTCAGGGATATCGTGGCTTCGTAGATGAAGTACTCGACTTCGGACGTTCTGTCGTCCAGACCTGTCTTGGTGCTCTTCTCAGACGAGACTAAGGTGAAATCGAGATTACCGCTCTTGTCACCGGTATACGGATATGTTGTTGGAAGGGCGTCGGACGGATCCTTAAGTCTTATCGTGAAATCAAAATCTCCGTTCTTGCCTTCTACGACCTTCTTGAGGTTCAAAGACGAATCAAAGGTCCTTGTATTGACGCACTGGAAATTCATTTCCTGAGCATACTCCGGTGTCCACTCGACAAAATTGTCGGCAGGGGTATTCGGGCCTGACAGGACCTGGTATCCGTCGCCTACCTCTTCTATCGTGATCTTGGTAAGTGCAGGGATCATGCCGTCTTCGGGATTGTAGATATCGTAATCGGTCTGGTAAAGCTCGTTGGAGTCGAGATTGAGAACAACCCATGGTGCATTGGTTAATTCAAAATCATAGTTCTTGCCGATAAGTGCCATCTCATTACGCTTCAGGCTTATGTAGAATGAACCGTTCTCGTCTGTCTCAACGAGACGGAGCGTGAGATCCGAAGGGAGCTGAGAAGGTCCGAATACCTGTGAGTAGGCTTGTGCGGACTGATATGGACCGGTTATTACCTGTACTTTTCCGGTATGCGGACGGTCGTGCACGGTGTCGTATAAGGTAACCTTGAAGTCGTAGAGATTATCTTCGTTTGCCAATGAAGGATCGGCTACGAATTTGGTCACGGAAGCCATGACTGCCCTTCTACCGTAATATATCGTCCAAAGTCCCGAATATGTAAGATCCATGACGCCGCTGGAGAGATACTTATATCCGGTCGAGGTTGTCGTCGCGAAGAAAGTTCCTGACAGGTTCTGAACATTATTCTTCCAATACAGATGATGCTCTTCGCTGCTGGAGAAGTCGTAATTGCTGAAATGGATCCCCGTCGGGATACCGTTGAGGGTGAGCTTTTTGTTCATAGGGACTTTTACGTCTATGATCAATTCGTTATTTCCGGGCGTCGGAGTGTAAACCGTCGGATCTCCCTCTATCGTGTAGTTGAATTTGGAAAGATCGAGGCCATGTTCATCCGAGAAAGTCATATGGAACAAGTACTCACAGTCATCGGTCCAACTGTCTTTATAAAACGTCGGCAGGATGCTTATGGAGGTATAGATCGACTCGCTGTCGACGGTATAGTGGACGCTCTTATCCGAGTCGAGGACAAGGGAGTTACTTGAGTCCAGGTCCGTTGTGGATATCTTCTCATATATGATATCTGTTGTTCCGTCGGTCCTGATCCTTCTGATCGGTCTTACTGTTACCGTCGTATTGTCGGGAAGACCCTGGAACGTGGCTGTTGATCCCGGCAAGATCCGGATGTCGCATTTTCCGTCGGTAAATGTCACGGTCGAGGCCGTTGAACCAGTAAGGTTATATGTTCCCGTAAGTTTATCGCCTGATTCGGTAACAGCGCTAACCGAGACCGTATACTCGTACGGAAAGTTTGCTACGGTATTTCCGCTGTCGTCGACGGCGGTAAAGCTGATGGTCAGGTCGTGGTCCGTAGAGGCCGCCATTACAGGCGTCCAGATGGAGCCGAACACCAAAAATATGGACAGCATAGCAGCTGCCAGAAAGGAAGATCTTTTATTCATAACTGTTCCCCTTTGGTAATAAAATCAACACCTCATAAGTATAAAATATTTTTATGCTTATGACAAAATAAATATAATTCAGAGGTAACAAAACACATACCATATTTTCATTGATTTTGTCAAAAATGTGTCCGAATCTATTGTTTATTTGTGATATAAGAAATATAATTTTTACAGTAAGTATTTTTGTCGGAGGCTTCGCATGAATGACGAATTGAAGGACATCGTCTATAGCGATCTGTATCGTTATACAGGAAATAAGCGAAGCCATGACCGCATTTTTCTGACATACATAGAAGAGATCAGATCCAGCCCGGAGTTCAGTTATATCAGTGCTTTGAGGCGTACCCAGTACTACTATCGTCAGACCGAGAGGTATGACGGCTGGAGGAAGAAGCTTTACCAGTTTAAGTTTAAGTTCTTCAACATGTACCTGGACAGTCTCTCCCGTAAATATCACATCCAGATCCCGTATGACACCCAGATCGGCAAGGGCTTTTACCTGGCCCACTTCGGCCGTGTCATCATCCATCCGAAGTCGGTCATCGGTTATAACGTTAACGTTTCCACCGGTGTCGTAATCGGCACCCAGTTCCGTGGTAAGAGGAAGGGTGCGCCGACTATCGGCAATTACGTGTGGATCGGTGCGAATGCGATCATCGTCGGTAATGTAACTATCGGTAATAACGTACTTATCGCTCCCGGTGCTTATGTCAACTTTGACGTGCCGGACGGTTCCATAGTGATCGGTAACCCGGGTCTCATAAGAAGGGCTCCGAGTGCCACATTCAGTTATATCAACAATACGATTATCTTCGATGAAGTCAATGTCAGAAGCGACTCTGTCCCGGCCGCACATGAGACAAGATTTAGTCGAAGAGGTTGATCGTGAGTATCCGTAATTTATTTTTCGAAAACAATAGAAAAGAACTGATCGAGGCGGTAGAAGACAATATCGCCTTGGTTTTGTATGCAGGAAAACCCGAGCGCATGTCTTCGGACAATGACTACCGCTTTCTGCCGGACAGGAATTACTATTACCTGACGGGCGTGGAGGACGAGGACACTGCCGTTATCATAAGGAAAAAAGACGGCAAGGCTGAAGTCAGCCTTTTCGTGCCGGAAAAGGACAGCCTCAAGGAGCGCTGGCACGGCAAGCGCAAGACCCACGAAGAGTACGAGGCGATATCTGGCATCAGTAAGGAGAATATCTTCGACAGGGAGACCTTCGATGATAAGGTCTTTGAGGTGATACAGGACAAGAGCGTTCTTCTGGGTTATGACGGAAGCTCCATTAAATCGCAGTCCAAGGACTTCGTGAACCTGGCGCTGAAGACCAGGTCGTCGGAGGAACTTATCGATATCCAGAAGACCATGATGAACATGCGTACGGTCAAGAAGCCTGAGGAGATCGAGGCCATCAGAAAAGCCGCGAAGATCACAGAGGAAGCCGTGGACGAACTTAAGAAGTTTATAAAGCCCGGCATGAGCGAACTTGATATCTACACGAAGCTCGAGTATGAGATGGCCAGAAGAGGAGTGCTGGTGCCTGCTTTCGGAACCATAGCGGCGATAGGCGAGAACGTCTTCTATCTTCACCACGGAACGCCTGATGATATCAAGGTCAAAAACGGTGACATCGTCCAGATCGACTTGGGCGGCCGCGTGGACGGCTACTGCGCTGATATCTCCAGAGCCATTTTTGTCGGAAGATCGGACGATGAGGAACTCGAGAGGCGTAAGATGAGCCTTCACGGACTTATCGTGACTCTTCGAAAAGAAGCCTTTAAGTTCATTAAGCCGGGGATCACCATTCCGGAACTTAATACGCACATGAAGGGGATCACTTATAAATGGCTCCTGAATGAAGGTTTAATACAAATGAAATCTGACGGAGAAGAAAATGATGTTAATATTGTGTCAGAATATTATTGGCACAATACGTCTCATCACATGGGACTCGATGTCCACGACATTTCCGTGAGAGAAGAGCCTTTGAAGGAAGGCAACTGCCTGGCAGTGGAGCCGGGCGTCTACATAAGGGAATGGGGGATCGGGTTCAGGATCGAAGACGATGTGCTCGTAACATCTGACGGCTGCGAGCTTTTAAGCAGCGGCAATGACGAACCGGAGGTCCTTTAAGTGATTGTCCTTAAGATAAGCGCACTTACGATTTACATTTTGATCGCTATAGTCCTGCTGATTTTACTCGCAGGCTGTTTGGTGATCATCTATATCGCGCTCGGAAATCGCTTTTTCGCCCAGGCTTTCTACAGGACTGAGCCGATGCCCACAGTCGACAGGTCACCTCAGAAGATCGACCAGTCAGACGTTATCGGCAGGGGCAGGAACTGGTTTTACACCAACAGGATGGAATTTCTGAACGTCAGGGTCACGGCCTTCGACGGCATCAAGCTCCAGGGCTACTACAGACCGTCCTCCGACAGGGAGTGCAGGAACGTAGTCATCCTTCTTCACGGTTACAACGAGCATCCGTCTATGGTAAGCGCCTACGCGAAGCTCATCATGACCAAGATCCAGTGTCACGTCCTTATAATCCACCAGCGCGCCCACTGCATGAGCGGCGGCAAGTTCACCTCCTACGGCCTTTGCGAGAGCGTGGACCTCGGCGCATGGATCAATTTCTGTAAAAGACAGCACGGCGATAATGCCAGGATCTTCATCTTCGGCCGCTGCATGGGTGCCGTCACGGCGCTTCTGGCAGCCGAGCAGGACGATTTTTCCGAGAACGTAGCAGGCATCATCGCCGACAGCCCGTATGACAAGTTCGAGCGCCCGTTCCTCGACCTCGGCAGAAGAAGGTACAAGATCGACTGCTCCATCTTCTATAAGTGGATCAAGCGCTGCGTCGCCTTAAGGTTCAACTTTGACATCGACAAGTGCGACTGCGCCCTGGGTGCCGACAGGATCAAGGTGCCGGTACTCCTTTTCCACGGCGAGAAGGACCATATCGTTAATCCGGACGCCTCGAAAAAGATCTACGACCGCATCCGTTCTCCTAAGCGCATGATCATAGTCGAAAACGCTGACCATATGGAGTCCTATGCAAAGGCTCCTGCGCTCTATGAAAAGGAAGTCGAAAACTTCATCGAACAGTGCGTCATAAGGCTCGTTAAGCTGGGCAGGATGTGAAGGGGATAATTAGCACAAAGAAACCCCCTAAAAAAATTCATTTTTCTATGGCACATTAAATAATAACTGTGATATGATTTATTCTAATTTACAAAAAAGAATAGAGTCTGGGAGGTATTATTTATGGCTAAAATTTTCGAAGAAGAATCCCGTACATTCAGTGAGTATCTCTTGATACCGAATCTCACTACAGAAAAGAACACACCTGACCAGGTCGACTTATCAGCTCCGATCTGCAAATACAAGAAGGGTCAGGAAGAATCAAAGCTCAAGATCAATATTCCGGTAGTTTCTGCTGTCATGCAGGCCGTTTCAGATTCAGGCATGGCGATCGCACTCGCAAGATGCGGCGGTATGTCTTTTATTTTCCAGTCTCAGTCGATCGAATCTCAGTGTGAGATGATCCGTAAGGTAAAAAAATACAAAGCAGGTATCGTTACTTCCGATTCAAACTTAACTCCCGATTCTACATTGGAAGAAGTCCTCGCTCTTAAGGAAGAGAAGGGCCACGGTACTGCAGCCGTTACATCAGACGGCACATCAACAGGTAAGCTTCTGGGTCTCGTTACGACAAGAGACTACCGCGTAAGCAGAATGTCCACAGATACAAAAGTAAAGGAGTTCATGACTCCTATCGAGAAGCTCGTTACAGCACCTGAGGGAACAACTCTTAAGGAAGCTAATGACATCATCTGGGACAACAAGATCAACCAGCTCCCTATCGTAGATAAAGACGGATGCCTCGTAGGTCTCGTATTCCGTAAGGACTATGAATTCCACAAGGCTAACCCGCATGAGCTCCTCGACGCAGACAAGAAGCTCGTCGTTGGTGCAGGTATCAACACCCGTGACTATGAAGAGCGTGTTCCTGCCCTCATCGAAGCAGGTGCTGACGCCCTCTGTCTCGACTCTTCAGACGGATTCTCCGTATGGCAGGAGAGAGCTCTTAAGTGGATCAAGTCCAACTATCCTGACGTTATCGTCGGTGCCGGAAACGTAGTTGACGATGAAGGCTTCAAGTTCCTGGCTGATGCAGGCGCAGACTTTATCAAGATCGGTATCGGCGGCGGTTCCATCTGTATCACACGTGAGCAGAAGGGTATCGGATGCGGCCAGGCTTCCGCAGTTCTCGCTGTATCAAAGGCTCGTGACGAGTATTTCCAGAAGACGGGCGTATATATCCCGCTTTGCTCCGACGGCGGTATCGTTCACGACTATCACATGACACTTGCTCTTGCAATGGGTGCTGACTTCCTCATGCTCGGCAGATACTTTGCAAGATTCGACGAATCCCCTACGAGAAAGCTCATCGTTAACGGCAGCTACGTTAAGGAGTACTGGGGCGAAGGTTCCAACAGAGCACGTAACTGGCAGCGTTATGATGACGGCGGAAAGGGCGGCAAGATGGCATTCGAGGAAGGTGTTGATTCCTACGTTCCTTATGCTGGATCTCTTAAGAGCAATCTCGACACATCACTTGCTAAGGTCAAGGCTACAATGTGTTCCTGCGGATCTTCCAGCATCGAAGAGTTCCAGCAGAAGGCAAGACTTGTTGTCGTATCTTCCACATCTATCATCGAGGGCGGCGCACACGACGTCATCCAGAAGGAAAACGACAGAACAGCGCGATAAGCCATATATTATAATAATATTTGTTATTTTGGGTCTTATGGGGTACAATAAGACACGTTATGACCAGAAACTATAAGTGAGGTTTTTTAAAATGGCAGAAGAATTGGAAAAGAATGTATATACCGCCGAAGGTCTGAAGCGTTTGCAGGACGAGCTTGCAGAGAGAAAGACAACTATCGCGGCTGAAATATCCGAGCGCTTGAACGAAGCAAGAGCTCAGGGCGACCTCTCAGAGAACTCTGAGTACGATGACGCCAAAGAAGCACAGGCTAAGAACGAGGCCCGTATCCAGGAACTCGTTGCCCTCCTTAAGAATGCTGAGGTTTTGGGCGATGACGAGATCTCCAAGACAAAGGTATCCCTCGGCTGTACAGTAGTCGTTCGCGACGAAGAGACAAAGACCGAAGAGACATACGAGCTCGTAAATGCCAACGAGGAAGACATCTTCAACAACAGGATCTCCATCGAGTCACCTGTAGGTGCCGCTATCGTGGGCAAGAAGAAGGGCCAGGTCGTTGAGGTTACAACACCTGCAGGTTCTTTCAAGTACAAGGTAATCAAGATCGGTAAGTAATTTAATAAGACTGATTCTTTTCGAAAAAGCGCGTAAGGATCGAAACTCACGCGCTTTCTCTTTTTCGAGAAATAATATTATAAGGAGCTACGAAAATGGCAGAAAACGAGATAAACGTTAATGAGCAGATCAAGATCAGGAAGGAAAAGCTCGCAGCAATGCAGGCAGAGGGCAAGGACCCGTTCCGGATCACAAAATATGATGTGACATATCACTCTCTTGACGCGAAGAACAAGTTCGAAGAACTCGATGCCAACCTCAAAGCACAGCTCGATTTGGACCTTGACGAAGAGGCATCCGCCGAGCAGCTCAAGATCCTCCACGAAGGAAACCGTATCGAAGTTTCCGTTGCAGGACGTATGCTCCTTAAAAGAGTCATGGGTAAGGCTTCTTTCGCTACCATAAGTGATCTTCAGGGCAACATCCAGCTCTATGTAACACGCGACGCTCTGGGCGTTGACGACTACCAGGCATTCAAGAAGTACGATATCGGCGATATCCTCGGTGCGAAGGGCTACCTCTTCAGAACAAAGACCGGCGAGGTCTCCATCCACGTTGAGTCCCTGACACTTCTTAGTAAGAGCCTTCAGGTCCTTCCGGAGAAGCACCACGGCCTTACGAATACCGACATGCGTTATCGTCAGCGTTACCTCGACCTCATCGTTAACCCTGAGGTTAAGGATACCTTCGTTAAGCGTTCCCAGATCATCAAAGAGATCAGGAACTTCCTCGACGGCAGGAACTTCATGGAAGTCGAGACTCCGATGCTCGTAAGTAACGCCGGCGGTGCGGCAGCCCGTCCGTTCGAGACACACTATAACGCCCTTGACGAGGACGTTAAGCTCCGTATCTCACTTGAGCTTTACCTGAAGCGTCTCATCGTAGGCGGTCTCGAGAGAGTATACGAGATCGGCCGTGTATTCAGAAACGAAGGCATTGATACAAGACATAATCCTGAGTTCACGCTCATGGAACTTTATCAGGCATACACAGACTACTACGGCATGATGGAACTTACTGAGAGCATGTTCCGTTACCTCGCAGAGAAGGTCTGCGGCACAACTCTTATCAAGTACGGCGATATCGAGATCGACTTCGGTAAGCCTTTTGAGCGCCTTACCATGAACGATGCCATCAAGAAGTATGCAGGTATCGACTTCGACGAGATCAAGACCGATGAAGAAGCTAAGGCACTTGCCAAAGAGCATCACATTGAATTTGAGGACCGCCACAAGAGAGGTGACATCATCAACCTCTTTTTCGAGACATATTGTGAGGAGAAGCTCATCCAGCCGACATTCATCATGGACCACCCGATCGAGATCTCTCCTCTTACAAAGAAGAAGCCGACGGATCCTTCAAAGGTAGAGAGATTCGAGCTCTTCATCAACACATGGGAAATGTGCAACGCATATTCCGAGCTCAACGATCCTATCGACCAGCGTGAGAGATTCGCTGCTCAGGATGCGGCTTTCGCAGCAGGAGACGAAGAAGCAAACCACACGGACGAAGACTTCCTCAATGCTCTTGAGATCGGTATGCCACCTACGGGCGGTATCGGTTACGGAATCGATCGTCTCGTTATGCTCCTTACTGACAGCCCGAGCATCAGGGACGTATTGCTCTTCCCGACGATGAAAAGTAAAGACTAACCTTATATTATAATACATAATCGACCTGTTTGTCAATAGATTTGACAGCGTTTGACATCAGTTTTGACAGCAGTTTGGTAGAGGTCGGTATGTATCGCAGAAGAATCGCACATTTTTAAGTTCCTTTCAGGCCCTGAGTACTGCTCGGGGCCTTTGTTTTATTGGGTTTGGCCTGATCTTGCTTGATTGTATAAACCTTTCAGTGTCCGTGCAAAGGTACGTTATGTTTTCACCGGTATATCAATCGCACATTTTTGAAGCAATTTCGCATAATGGAATCTTTTGCTTCCTGCACATATCCTTAAGGCATGAGAATTCTTGCAGGAGGTGTCCGGTCTTGAGAAACAAGCCTAAATTGGATCTTGGTCTCTCAGCATACGAAGAGCTGTTCATGGATAAGAACGAGCTTATTGAGGCACGTCTGGCAAAGATATACGATATCCCGATAGACCTTATAGATGACTTCCCAGATCACCCTTTTAAAGTGAAGATGGACGAAGATCTCGATCTTCTTATAGCGAGCATAAAGGAACAGGGCCTGATCACACCTGTTACTCTAAGAGCCAAAGAAGACGGCAGATATGAGATGGTCTCCGGACACAGACGTAAGGCTGCCTGTGTCCTTGCAGGTCTTTCCACTATAAAAGCTGATGTTCGCGAGATGACTCACGATGAGGCTACAGTGCTCATGGTCGAGTCTAATCTGCAGCGTTCAGTAATTCTTCCAAGCGAGAAAGCATTCGCCTATAAGATGCGCCTAGAGGCTCTTAAGCGCCAAGGGAAAAGAAGCGGTTCAACTTGTGGACAAGTTGTCCACAAGTCGAGAGATGTCATTTCAGAAGAAAGCGGAAGACAAGTATCGCGATATATACGATTAACAAACCTGATCGAGGATCTGCTTATGCTGGTCGACGAAGGACGAATCGCTATGAGTCCCGCTGTCGAGCTCTCTTACCTCTCCAAGGAAGAACAGGCGATCGTCTACGAACAGATCATGGAATGCGACTGTACGCCCTCTCACGCTCAAACCAGAAGGTTCAGGCAATTCTCAAAAGAAGGCAAGCTCAGTGACGAAGTGATCGAATCAATCATGAGAGAAGAAAAGCCAAATCAAAAAGAGAAGCTCCACATTCCCTATGATCAGATCCGTGCGTATCTTCCGAGAGACACATCATACCAGCAGACATGCGATTATATCAGGCATGCACTGGAATATTATCAGAAGCATCATCAATCTGCGTAAGATATGTCAAACTTATTTTCTGCAAGCTTTCTTGTATTTAGTTGTTTCGATTTGCATCCCATTCCCGTAACAACGGAACAAATACGTCATAGAACTTTTTGCTCCATTCAGCGTGGAATTTTGCCATCTGAGTCCAACTTGTTTCATCACGCATGCCGACAGTATCAATAGAGTAATCAACATAGGAGGACTTTCCTTCGAATCGCCACCAGTTTAAATTGATTCCGAGTTGCTTTTCAATCTCGTCCTTTCTAGCATACAAATAGTCAAAAGCATCTTTGTTAAGATCCCTATTAGACTTTCCCAAAACGAGTTCAACAGATGCCTTTTTCATTTTCGCTTCACATGTGATACTGAACCCGCTGATTCCAAACGAACCGTTTATCCAGTATTGCTTACTAGTAGAGACGTTTTTAAAAGAACCGTTACTACCATGAGCTGATTTAATTATTTCCAAAGCATACGTCCAGTATTTCCGCCGGGTTTCATATCTTGTACCAGCCTCATCCTCATTGTCATCCGCTTCTTCATCTTTTAGATAGAAGACCAAATCTTCCGGATTCTGTCCATATGCCTTAAAGAATTTCCTGAGCATAGAAATCTTTGTGTTTGTGCTAGTATTACGCTCCATATAGATTCCTTCATCTATCTCCAAAGCACCGCGCAAATTGGACGGATTGCTACTAACATAATCATTCAGATCGTCATCAGGATTATCAGTATTAGCCAAATGCGACAGCACTGATTTATCCTCAGCATGAAGCATTTTGACTACTCGCTCCTGCATAATAATCCAGCTATCAACTGGTTGCTCTGTGTTTTTGTATCCGAAACGAACTAACTCTCGTCCGCTCAAATCCACATCGTCTTCTAGGCTATATGAGTCATACTGCTTTTCTGCCGGCTTAAAGGATGATTCAGGAATTGGCCAGATGGTTAAAGCACGTGTTACCATCAGATCGCTTCGTTCTTCTATTTCTGCCAATGTCCATTTATTCTTTGCAGCAATCCAAGTGTTCATTCTAAGCCCACTCTCACGGAACCCTTTAGGCATATCTCGCTTTTCTTCAAATGCATTGTTGCTGTATTTTGAGTTATAAGCCGTTAATGTCAAGTTTCCGAGTCGATGGAGCCATGTCTCGTGAATTTCCTCGTAATCCTCACCAAGCGCTTCTACCCAAGATGGGGACAAGTGTTGTGGCATAACGTGCTCTATTGAGTACGTACCGTCATCCAAGTGCGCATAAATTTCTTTATCCTCATCGATACCATAGTTTTCAAAGCGCTCCATGATGTACGCCTTGTTCTTTATGTTCATTAAATAAATCTGTCTCGTTCCGATAGCATCAGCAAACTCTTCATCTCGTGGGAAACGGCCACGTTCCGTCTTTGCCAACAAAGCATATTTGAACTTCTCCAGATAGTTATCAGCTGTTCCATCATAGCGGACTATTTCACGGTGAAGCATCAGGAAGATTTTATTTAGAGCATTTGTAGGCAAATCACAGATGTTTCTTCTGAACAGGTAGTTTTCCGTGAAAAGGAATATTTCACGAACACTGTCAATCGTGTTAAGGAATCCTTCTTTCTGCATACGAAGAACTTCCAGAAAAAACGGTCTAGTGATAGTAGTCTCAAGACGATTAAGCCGGTAAATGCATGCGTTAAGCTTCTTGTCAGGCGTTTTCCCCTTGAGGAGTAGTTCGTAGAACTTGGCGTATTCAAGAAGGTCTATAAGTAACGGCTCTGTTTCAAGTTCCTTCTCTTCCACATATGCCTTGAAAGTGACATATATTTTGCTCATTGAAGGAATTGCCTGCTGCTTCACGCTGAGATAATCTCTTACAAACATACTCACGTCATAATTCGTGCATAGTTCGATTCTATTCCAGTATTTCTCATAATAGTCATTCTGCAACGATGCAGGAAGGCCCATAAGAATATAATTTCGTATCTTATCGCCCTCGCTAAGTGCCATACCTGTGGAATTCAGGCTCTCAAAGATTAACTGGGGATCATCGTCCGCCGTCAATTCGATATTAATGATCTCAAGGGCAAAAAGCGCATCATATAATTCTTCTATAGAGATTTCTTCTTTTTGGATTCGATTATAGAAATATTCATAGTTATAGGTCAGATTTGACTGTTTATCCTTTTCATCGTCAACATCAAACAGTTTTTCGAAAGCACTTCTATCATTCTTGACAGGCTTTAACTTGACTCTTGTTTCCTTAGGTTGATGCTTATCCACCAGATAATCCTCGAAGATTTCTTGCGCCATGGTTTCCGTCTTTGGAATGACTTTTCCCTCTTTTATTAGTCGGAACATAGCGAGCAATAACAGTGACACCGTCGTCAGTCTCTGCTGGCCATCGATTACAAGATATTCCGTATAGCGTCCATTTGGCTGATAAGAAGAGACAATACTCCCAAAGAAATGGCTTTTTCGATTATTCCTTACTACTTTTATAAGATCATCATAAAGTTGCTTGCAGTTTTCTGTCTTCCAGTCATAGTTTCGCTGATACACCGGAATCACAAAACGCTTTTTAGCACCTTCCATATATTCCAGAAGCTTAGTTTCAGAACCTTTCATATTCAGCTCCTCCTTATTTCATCTTTTCAATGAATTCTTTGATATTCGATATTAAGTAACTAATTTGCAAACGCTGGATCTTGTCCCATTTATTCTTCTTTTCTGTCTTTTTCGTTAGTTGATTAAGCAATTGCTCCAGTACTTCTCTATCAACATCATCATATTCGTTTTTTGCGACATCTCTATAAAATACAAATAGCAAACCTCTAAAATCATGGATTTGATCTGCTGTACTATCACCCAACATAGAAACAAGTTTTAATGGTTCAAGATGTCCGATAAAGCTATGATGATTTATGTATTGTTGCTTGTTCTTACAAGCGCTCAAATAAATCCTGTTTATATCTTCAGGCTTATATGAAAAATCAGAAACCGCATTTGAATTATTTATAGCTGAGGATAGAGCATTGATGAATGCCTGATACTTATCTCTGATTTCTTTACTATCTGATTCTCCGCTGTATATGCCCCATATCATTCCATCAGATGACAAGTTCTGTTTTTTACACTTTATTTCAGCATTCTTAATCATCAAGGAACAAATGCTGTCTGTATCTACACCAACAACAGATCCGGATTTAATCACTAGATAACCAAGTTTCTCATATGCATTTATACCAACAAACCCTTTTTTCTTGAGCTTATTTTCAATACTATTTAGCGCTCTAATTACTTCCTTTTCAGTATGGGTATAGTAATTATCGATTACAAATAAATCTTCGTCATTCTCACGAGTAGCATTTTTATCAAAGTAACAATAATTATCATATTCAGCTGATGCTGCTATTACATCTTCCTGAACGATGGTTCCCCACCTGAGATAATCATAAACAAATCTAAAAACGGGCGATTTTGCGGAACCAAGACTAGTAGAAATGTGTTGCGTTCCTTCCCATTTTGGAATATCTGAACTTATAAACCTGCTAGAAACCATTAACATTCCTTCAAATGTGACTTGATAAAAAGCATCGTCAAATGAACTCTTATTAGAAATACCAGTGAAGATGTCATTGCATTTTTGGAGAGCGTATATCAACAAACGATAGTTTCTGTTGCATGATGAAATGACAATGCCTGCAATCTTATTGATTTCCTTCGGATCAATAAGTGTTTTTGTCCAAACCCCAGAGAACTTGTTAATAATGCTTCTCGTAGTTTCAACAGCATCTGCCTTAAAGTGTATTGTGTCTCCAATGGTCTTTTCTTTGATTCTTTTGTACTGCGTCGCGGTTTCATTCTCCGTGTCTAATGACTTTTCTTTTGATGCTGATTCATCAGAAAAAATAGAGTTGAACTCAAATGTGTGATTGTTCTTTATCCCTAACAATTCATCTTCGTTTGCAACAAGTAATACTTTAGCGCCATCGTATTCAACAATTCCGTTCACGAATCCAAGGAGTTTAAGTATATCAATTGAACTTCTTTCAAAGTCCTCAATAATCAGTAATACATCTTTAAGATTCACAGAATCAAATAGCTTTTGCATCTGTTTATCTGAAGCGCTTATGTTAATACCTTTAAACGAAAGAGCATTGTTGAGAATATTTAATCCTATAATCGAGGCGCATTCCTTGGCTTCTGATTTGTGAGCAAGAGGGAGACAGCGGAGATTCAGATAGATTTGCTTGCTTAGATCTGCAAGGTTATCAATACCGTACAAAGAAACAACTACGTACTTTACCTTCCGTTTCTTTAAAAATGGGCACAATGAATTGTCGATATAATAGGACTTACCAGAACCCCATTCACCAGTCAACAACAAAGCGGTTTTCGTAGTGTATTGAGTAGCATATCGTTCTATAAACTTGTTTAATTCATCATTGTTCATTTGCCACTAGGCTGCCTTTCCAATCCAGCCATAGCCCTGTACAGCCATATCAACAAAATGATTCATCAACAGAGCAATCTTTGACTTAAACGAATCCTTATCATATACACTAGGAAGATCCTCGTTCAGCGATACTTCAACAACATATTGAATCTTGGCCTTTGGTTGCTCATCCTTGTACCAGTCAACAACAAAGAAATCGACACAGTTGTCATGTAATTTTTTGTATAGATTCTTTGCAGATAGTTTTACTTTTTGCTCTTCACTTTGTGTTAACTTCTTTCCTGCAATCAATAAATCATAGATTTCAAGTTCTTCCTCAGTAAGACCTTCTGTATCTGCACGCTGACTTTCTTTTTTCAATTCGTCAATCAACTCAATTAATTGTTCATAATAGTCTTCATTCTCAGAACCACCAGCGTTGTATCTGTCAATGATGTTGCGATATCTTTGTGAAAACTTTGTGCGTGTGCAATTCTTATTCAGCATTTGCTGAAGTATTTGCTCTATATATGCTTTAAGATCATCGATTTCCACGGCCTTGTATTGCGCTGTCTTAATCTCCTTGCGAAGCTCTTCAACATCTAACTTAGAAAGATCTATAACTTTCGTTCCATGTATTACATATTGAGGATCATCCTCTTTCTTGCCGAAGGACTCACTTGTTGCAACACTACCATCAAGAACCTGAGACATTCTAAGTCTTGCCCTGGCTATCTTTTCGTCATCGATGGTATTATGAAATAATCCGTGCAGATAGACTAATGGTGAAAACTTTGCATTAGTCCAATTCTTCTCAAAAATTTCTGGTTTGGATGCATCATAAAGATTAACAAGAGTATTCAAGATTACTTTGAATTTTTCTTTGTTATCGTCATTTGAAACGATAGTATTATATGCTGCTCTGAGATCATCCAATCTATCAAATGTAGACGAACTCTCGATAATAGCTCCAACATCAATTCCTAGAGAAAGCAAGAAAGAATCTGCCTCATCAATTGTTCCATCAATGTAACCTATAAGCTTATTGATGTCTTTGGCAGGAAATTCTGATCCATCATCTCCGGTTGCATACTCAGTTAGTGCCTTCTGCATATACTTAAAGACATTAACATAGTCCACAATAATGCCGCAGGATTTTCCAGGATACACACGATTTGCACGTGCTATTGCTTGCATTAGGGTATGTCCCTTCATAGGTTTATCGAGATACAACGTAGACATACTCTTAACATCGAAGCCTGTCAGCCACATTGCACATACGAATACCAGTTGTAGCTTATCGTTCGGATCCTTAAAGCGATCCTCTATATCGTATCCCTCAGGAGTAATCTCATTCATCTTCTGTCGATGCTTAGATATATCCAATCCTTGCTTGCTGAACTTATCATTCTCATCAGCTTCTTCAGAAACTATAACTGCCATTTCAACTGAATTCATATAATTCAGTATTCTCGTCAGTTCATCGCGTTCTTCCTTTGTTTTTGCCGAATTGCGTTCTTTAGTGATTTGTTGTTTTTCAATATTCCAGTAATGCTGAACTTTGTCATACATTTTTACTGCAGTGAATTTGTCAACAGATACAACCATTCCTTTTCCAAGAAAGCCTCTTCTAGGAAAATGATGAGCTATATCTTGAGCAATCTTATCTAATCGATTATCTCGCTTAATAACTTCCAATATTCTTGAAGATGAATTCTCTAACAATCTTGCTTCATCATCATTAAGGTTTTCATCTTCAATAATATCGACTACATCATCATCAAGGAAATCATTCTCAAGACCTACCTCGGGAACACGACGAGAATAAAACAGAGGAACTGTTGATCCATCTTCTACCGATTGTGCAAAATTGTATTCAGACACATAGTCGCCGAACCATTGGTTGGTAAGTCTCTTGCTTCCGAGCAGAGGCGTCCCGGTAAATGCAATATAATTAGCATTAGGCAGAGCAGTTCTCATATTCTCTGCAAGGTCTTTATACTGCGTCCTGTGGGCCTCATCAACAAGGACAAAGATATCATCTCTTGTGGAAAGAACTGGATACTTCTTTCCTTTATCATAACGGAATTTGTGAATTAAGGTAAAAATAAAAGCCTTATTGGTTGTAAGGAAATCTCGAAGTTGAGCACTACTTTTCGGCTGACACTCTTCTTTAACACCTATAACCTCAGTTCGCACAAAATTCTTATGAATCTGAGTGTCAAGATCATCGCGGTCTGTGATAATTAAGAATGTAAAGTTACCGGCGATCTTTCTCTTTACTTTGCGGGCAAACATAACCATAGAATAGGATTTTCCTGAGCCCTGAGTATGCCAGAATACACCCAATTTACCATTTAATTCTTTCCTGTTCTTCACAGATTCCATCAGATTGTTTACACCGAGATATTGATGGTTCTTGGCAATGATCTTAATAGACTGATTTTCAAAGAGGATAAAATTCTCAATATAGTCAATTAGATGTTCCTTATTCAAAAGACCTTCAACAAAATAGTGAATAGAACTATCACTAGCATTTTCAGCAGATCCAATCAACTTACGATCTGGTTTCTCTTTCTCAGAAAATACTTTCAGCCACTCAAAGAAATAATCATAGGTAGCATTAAATGCCCCGAGCTTTGTTTCAAGGCCATTGGAAAGAACACAGATCTGATTAAAAGCAAATAAATTAGGAACATCCTTCAGATAATCCTTAAGATTTTTATTATATGCTTCCTCCACTTTTATAATGCTGTTCTTCAATTCTATAAATACCATGGGCAATCCATTAATAAATATCAAGATGTCCGGTCTACGGTAGTACACCTTTCCTTGAATCCACATTTGAGATACTGCGGTAAAGGTATTATTTTCTGGATGATCAAAATCTACCAGTTTAACAAAATCGAATTCTTCTTTGCCATTCTTTCGTATGGAAATCTGTATATTGTTTCTTATTTGCTGATATAGTTTGTAATTTGTTCCTACTATATCAGTACCTGTAAAATCTTGGCGGAGCATTTTGACTATGCGATCTATATCATCTTTTGCAATATTAGGATTGATCTTTTGAAGTGATCTCTCAAGAACAAGCGGTAAAACACACTCTTTTTTTGAAGAGCGTCCGGTGCCATCTTCTAAATCATCTTTCTTGCTAGGATCGGAATCACAAACAATGATGTCGTAGTTGTATGTTTCCTTTTTTAGCTCCAAAAGAATGGCTTGTTCTATATCATCTTCAGAAATAAAGTTCCGCATATTTTACCCCTTTGGCAATATCAACCTTGTCGCTGCTGCATTTCGCTGAATAATAAGATTGCTATTCTTTTCTTCAAGCACCCTAATTTGATTGAATATATTATCCGCAATGTCATTAAATGCTATTAACAAGTTATCCTCTTTGGGAATCGTAACCTTAATTCTCCTAATATCATTGGAAGATAATTCGATCTGATTTGTTGATCCTTTTCCGAGGTTCTCAATGTAAGTTTCGATGTTTCGCATATACAATCCGACAAAGAAAGAATACAAAGGGTTGTCAGCTCTGACTATGCTCACATGGCCATCCACGGTTACTGTTTTTTTCGAGTAATAGTATATTGCTGTTCTGCCTAATGTTCCTGTACCAGTGGAGTTGATTAAGGTGTCGCCAAATTGAAGAATCTTTTCCTTTTTGTATTTTTTGCTACTGTCTGTCATTCGGCTAGGTTCAAAAGAAACCTTTCCATTTCGTACGCACTTTTGGTTTAATACAATCACTCCCTCATCAACATAATCCGGAGTTATTCCTCTGGAAACAAAGGAACAAATATCTCCGATTCGAATTGTATGCCAATTCTCGGGAATACCCTCTACAAAAGCACTTGTTCTATATCCTGGGAATCTAAATCTGGTAAACCATTCTCTAAATAACTCATTGAGTACTTCTTGCAATGTTTGTATTTTTTTCGTGTTAATTGAAACTAAGTCATCAAATGGAGATATTAAGCTTGCAATTCTCTTTTGCTCCTCGTAATCTGGGAAGTCCCACTTAATGCGTTGTATAAACCCTAAATCCGCACGTTGTCTTCCGCTTGCACCTGTCATGCTATTCACGGCCATTTGTCTCATGTATTCAGTGTTAAGCAAGTAATATATGTAATTAGTATCTGAAACACCTTTAATTCCACGAAATACAAAATATTCCGTAGAACCAACGCCTTTGAGTTTTCCTGTGTTAGCTATGGCTATTTTTCCATTCTCTAAGCATGGAGTAATTCTAGCCATGAGGATATCACCCGAGGAAAACTTGACACCGCCCTGACCATCAAAAACTGATTCTTCAGATCCTTCGGCATACTTATATATTGGATCTATGTCTTCCATTGGTAAAAGCCGTATAGGTTCATTCTTATTGATTTTGATTTTTGGATTACAGGTAACCTTATTGCCAAATCTATCCATTGTTTTCACCAAGTAAAGCTTTCAAATTATTAATAAGCGTTTTTTCTAAATCCTTTTCTTCCTTCGATAGAGTTTCAAGTGAAGACTGCATCTGTGTCATGTCTTGAATGAATTCCTCTTGTGACTTTCCGTCACCTTCCATCACAACTCCAACGTATCGGCCAGCATTAAGTGAATACTCTTGATCTTTAATTCCATCTTCCTCATCTATTGTGGATACTTTGCAGAGGCCAATGACATCTCTATATACTCCATTCGGGAAGTTTTCTTCGAGCCAATTAACTTGTGATTTCCAATACTGTTTCTCTGTTTCGTCAGATGTCGCTTCCATAGATGTTTTGTATTCATTTAGTAAGTCGAAGTAAGCCTGCTGATCACCTTTGTAAATTTTTGTAATTATACCGAGGTTTCTAATCTGTTCATCACTAAATTTGCGGTGCGTTCTATCAACTAACGTGAATGTTCTTCTAGCATCAATGAAAAGGATTTCATCCTTCTTATCAGAAAATGCTTTGGTTTTATCAAAAAACCATAGAGTTGCTGGTAGAGTAACTGAAGTAAACATATTTGGGGGAAGCGTTACCATTTGACTCACGATCCCCTCATTTATAAGCCTTTTTCTTATTTCCAATTCACTGCCACTTGCGTCAGAGGCTTGATTTGCCATTACTAAGGCAGCTTTGCCGGTTTCATTTAAGGCCGTAGCAAAGTATCCTATCCATAAATAATTAGCATTAGGTACAGTTTCTTTTTTGTCAGATTTCTTTTTCGTAGATTTACTCTTGTTCCTTGGAACTCCGTAGGTAGTAAATCTTTTATCATCTGCTACTCGCGCGTAAGTTACTTCGTCAACATTAAACGGAGGATTAGCCATAACATAGTCGAATTGTCCGACTGCATCATACGGATCTGAATAAAATGAGTTTGCTTCTGTAATTTCTCCACGCACATTATTCAAAAGAAGATTCATCTTTGCCAGTTTTACAGTATCAGGTTCCTTTTCGACACCATAGCACCTGAACTTCATCTGTTCCGTTTCGTTTGAATTATGGTTATGCATATATCTAGCTGCCTGAACAAACATGCCCCCTGATCCACAAGCAGGATCGAGGAATTTTTTATCACCAGATTCGGGATTTAATACCTCAACCATATATCGCACTACTGTAGCAGGCGTATAGAATGCACCGCCATCTTTACCTTCTGCAATAGCGAAATTTCCAAGAAAATACTCATATATTTCTCCGAATATATCTATCGTACAGTTTTCAGGAATGTCCTTGAAAATCCTAACTATGTTTGAAAGCAACTCGGGTTCTTCTTCAGGAACTAACTGGGCATATACATCTTTAGGAAGAACGCCCGTCATTTTAGGATTCTCATCTTCTATTGCCTGCATGGCATCTTTTACCAATGTAGCTTTTTGGGCATCATCAGGGGCATCGTTGATGAAGTCATAATATGCGCACTCTGGGAGAAAGAAGCCGCATTTTTCTAAAGAAATCTCTTTGATGGTCTTTTCCATTCGACCACCTTTGTGTTTATTATACTCATGCTCAATCTCTTCTTTATGCTGCTTAAATAGGATGTCTGCGTATCTAAGAAATATGAGTCCGAGAATTGGCTGACCATATTTGTTTGCGGCAAGATGAGCTCCAGCGCGAAGAACATCTGCTGAATGCCAAAGATTGTCTTTCAACTGTTTCAATTCTGAATCTGTCATATTATTACCCCAAATATAGAATTTATGTTATTTAATTATAATATAAGGCCTATCAGGTTGTCTTGATTATTTTCATGCGTAACCCAATGTTTTCAAGCTCTTCACAGAAAAAACACCAAATTAACAGGATGTTACAGGGAGGAAAATGAACTGCATACCCGGATGGTTCCCCGCATATGTCTGTATATTCGGGTAATTAATGTCTATCGTCATGTTACTTATGCCCCCGAATGCGCCAAATGATCAACAGCCTGAAATTCTTGATTTGGTGCAGAAACACCGATAGATAATCCTTGTTTTGCGCCATCTTTATCAAGATTTATGAAATGACAGGTTATAGATAAGCCTATGTTTTTCGCGGCTATATATAAAGAGATAGGTATCGTTGCAACAAAAGTGCAACGAAAACGAAATCGTTGCATTCGTGTTGCATCGATACATAGTGCAGTCTGTATACTGGGATTTTCGTTATACATCCATTGGAGCCGTTCTGACGCAGCTGTATTCCCTGCACATAAGCAGTATTATTCCCCAGCCATATTCCACAAGTGTCATAACACTTCTTGGGGAATATATGAAATCTTGATTAGGTGCAAAACGGCATTGAAAATAATATTCCTTATTCAACTAGTAATGTACAGCCGGCTTAAGATTCCCATATTCCTGTTTTGATATCACTATCTGGTCCTCATCTTCGTACTAGTTTCCCTCCAGGTTTGGGGAGATCCATCGCACAATATACAGGTTTGCATGGTGATAAAAAAAGTAATTTATTGCCAACCTTATTACCAACGCAGTATAATATATGAGTTGGTAATAAAAACATGGGGAGTATACATATGAAAAAACTCGAGAGTATTATTAGAGACCTATGTGATAAGGATAACGAGCAGGAGTGGTTTGAGTTTAAGGAAAACTGGTTTGAACCGGTCCAACTCGGTGAATATGTTTCAGCGTTATCAAACGCAGCTGCTTATCACAGTGAAGATAATGCATATTTTATATGGGGTGTTAATGATGTAACACATGAAATTGTCGGGACTACATTTAACCAGTATCGTGATTATAATAATGAGCCCTATCAGAACTATCTTGCACGGAAGCTTTCTCCAAGCATCGGATTCGAATTTGAGGAACTTGCACTTGATGGAAAAAGAGTTGTTGCTTTAATAATACCAGCTGCTAAAAATGTGCCTACTGCATTTGATGATAGTCGTTATATCCGTATAGGCTCGTCGAAGGTAAACTTGAAAGATTATCCGGAGCGTGAGAAAAAACTGTTTAGGATACTGGATCAGGGAATAGATACAATCGAGAATACACCGGCGAAGTATCAGAAACTGACATTCCGAAAACTATTCGGGTACTATGGTTCCAAGGGTATCGTTTTGCGAGAAGAAACATTTGAAGAAAACTTAGGGCTGAGAACGGCTGATGGTGAATACAATCTGATGGCTCAGCTTCTTTCTGATAATTCACACATGCCACTTCGAGTGTCTATTTTTACTGGCCCGACAAAAGGCTCAAACCTTTATTCTGTACGCGAGTTTGGTAATGATTGTCTTCTATATACGCTTGATGAGCTTCTTAGATACGGTGATGTTCTTAACATTATCCAAGCTGATGAAAGAAACAGAGTCGTGGAAAGAAAGGATGTACCTTTATTTGATGATAAGGCATTTCGCGAGGCTATAATTAATGCGATACTGCATAATGCATGGGTTGAAGGGAACGAACCCATGGTTACAGTTTATTCTGATCGTATTGAGATAATGTCTAGAGGTACTCTTGCTCCCAAACAAACATTAGAAGGGTTTTATCTTGGACGTTCTATTCCGGTAAATAAGAAACTTTCTGAGATTTTTATTCAGCTACATATCAGTGAAAAATCAGGCAGAGGTGTCCCGAAGATTGTTGAAACATATGGACGAGAAGCTTTTAAGTTTGAAGAAAACGATATAGTTGTTACCATTCCATTTAATCGTGTAGGGCAGGTTGGCAATAATGTTGGTGATAAAGTTGGTGATAAGCAGAGTACCTTAAACCAAACCAGGCAGACCATCTTATCTGAAATGAGAAATAATCCCAATATTACCAAGGCAGAACTTTCAAGAATACTTGGAATAAGCACTACTGCTATTGATAATAATATTTCATTTTTGAAGAAGAATGGCTACATAGAAAGAGTGGGGTCAAATAAGACAGGGTATTGGAAGGTGGATGAAACCTAACAAAAATATTTTTAGAAATGCTGTGAGAGTAAGAGAGGTATTTTTACAAAATGTTCGATAACGGAGATAAATAATGAATGATAATGAGAATGTATATGGCAACATAATTGAGTTTTTGAGCCAGATTAGTGAAGCTAATAGGAAGGCAATGACTCAATTCAATTTTGAAGCCATAGAACAGGCTGTAAATGCTGCCAATGATGCAGTGAAACGATTGTATGACTTTGGATCAGTATTCAGTAGCATTTCAAATTCACTAAGAACACAATATGAAGGGATAAAAACAATTGCATCTTTCTCATCTAAGATGATATCTGAAATTGCTGATTTGCAGGCTTCTGTTGCGATTGCATCATCACTTTACGATTCAGCGATGATTGATACCGTCGCAAAATGTTTGGCAGATCTTAACATTGCAGGATGCGTTGAGGCTATTCAAGATACGGTTGATAAACCTTCGATAATCATGCCTGATTATTCTTTTTTGAAAACATCTCCCATTATTAAAAGTGTTCAAAAGGAGTTAGTTTTACCTTACGGGTTTGCTACTGATATGAAAAACTTCAATTCAAGTAGTGCCAAGCAAATTGCTAACAACAGCAGTCTTTCTTTTAATACTGAAACTCGATGCTTTGTTTCGGGTGATAATTTAGCTACTACCAAAGAAATGAATGCTGTCTGTTCAGGGGTGAGATTTTTCGAAGTAATAGGAGACGATGAGATGTTCTCTGAAAATGAATTGATAGAATTTATGTCGTTTCTTGATCGGACTCCTAAGATGGCAATGAGTAATGAGATTGGGTTGAAAATACTGAATCTTGTTCGGAATATTCAATGTAATATTGGCTTTGATCGAGATGAGTTTTATCATTCGAGACCAAGAGAAAAAAATTGTGCACCATTTATCTGGAGTCAAATGTTAAAAGCTCCTTATGGTGTTTCGTCAATTGGAAGGTACAACGATATAGGTCAACCGTATTTTTATTTTGCTGATACAGCAACAGGCTCAATAAGTGAAATAAAAAAGCACATATCCAAAAGTGATTATGATAAATATGTTATTCAGACAGTTGCTATTACGGCTGGAAAGAAAGTTAAAATGCTCGATTTATCAGCAAAAGAAATGCGTGGACTAAATACTTTCCTTAAATATCTTCGTTTTCCGTTTAGCACTGATTCAGGAAAGAGACCTAGGGAATACTTGATCCCTCAGTTTGTTTCGGATTGTTGTGTGTCCTGTGGAATTGATGGTATCAAATACTATGGTGGTAAAGACTATTCCAATTACGTTACTTGGAGTGATGATTACTATAGTTATTCTCGAAATCTGGGTGATTACAAGTTTAAAAATGAGTAAGTAGGAGAACGATATGCAATGAGGGGTATTTGTCTTAGCTCTATAATAGATGTTTTACATAGTAATAATGATTCTTTGATAGAGGTTTTTTCTTCTCTTAATTCTTTTGAGCTTAAAGAGCATGAAATTAGTGATTTTATTCATCTTGCACGCAAGATTGTTTCAGTCTGTTCCAAAGAACAGCAAATGGGATTCTATATAGGACAAAAGACCAAATGCGGTTTGTGTGAAGAGTTTGATTTTTTGAGATACTCTTTCGATTCGGTTATTAATATTGAAGTTAAGTCGGAGTGGCCTCCTAAGAAAGAAAAATGCCTGGAACAGTTGTTATCTCACAGGAATATTCTGCGGCTTTTAAAAAGAGAAACTCTTTGCTATGTCTACATTGTCAAAAGTGATGAATTGCTCGAGCTTAGAGAAGATGAACTTGTACTGTGCGAATTCGACGAGTTGCGGAGTTCAATCAAACCAGATTATTTAAATGAAAACTTGTTGCATTCAATCGACCTTACAACAATGTTGGTGTCTCCGTATTCAGATCCTGAAAAGTTCGTAAATCATGAATATGTTCTTACACAAAACCAGTCTGAGATAAAGAGTAGAATCATTTCATCGGACGAGTATTATTCCATTATCAAAGGGCGAGCCGGAACTGGTAAGTCATTACTCCTGATGGATATAGCTTGTCATTATAGAAGTGAGGGCAAAAACGTTATCGTATTTCTGTGCCGTAATGTTAGTTCTAAGAGCTACCTTTCCAACGCTCTGGATATTCGGATCGAAGAAATAAAGATGATAGAAACAATGATAGATAACAATACAATAGATGACTATGATGTAATTCTATTCGACGAAGCACAAAGAATACGAATAGAGCAGTTAAATAAAATATGCACATTGTCTCTTCTTGATTGGAAGATTGTTTTTTCACTTGATCCATTACAAACCTTGAATCAGCAAGAATTATCTAATGAAGTATCTGAAAAAATATGTACGCTAGATAATTCGCATGTTTATGAACTATCAAATCGAATTCGCGCTAATGATGCAATTGATTTGTTCTCTCGAAGACTTATTCACCTAAATTGTAAGAAATGGCATCCGGTTGATTTTTCTTGCATCCATTTATCCTTTTTTGTTGAGGAAGAATGCTGTGTGGATTATCTGAGTCAGTTGTTAAGAGAAAATAGAACAATAATAGAACCGACTCCGTATACCACCAAGTTCACAAAAACTGAGAAAAGAAAAAAGCATTTTTCAGGATCGCGTGATCCTCATAGCGTTCTAGGAGAAGAATTTGACGATGTTGTCGTTCTTTTAGATGAATATGTAAATTATGTAGAAAAAGAAGATGAGACAAAGTTAGAATCTACATACCCCGAGTATTATCCTTATGATATGAATCATTGTATTTATGAAGCTGTTACAAGAGCAAAAAGAACTCTTGAGATAGTTGTCCTAAACAATTATGAGCTGTTCGTAGCAATAAGCGGTATTATCAAGTCAGGATGTATTGATTAAATGCGAATGCAATTAAATGATTGAACGACAGAGATTCCTCCCTTCAGTCGTCTGATTACAAGAGGTTTGCCTTAAAGTCTGGGATAATGAGCGCCAGTTTCCGTCTATTCAAATCCGTTGCTTTGAGTTCGACAAGATTTGTGTCTGTTTTCATAGTGGTAGTGATCCCTAATAGCAGTATAGAAGTATTATCACTTGTTGTACAAACGGATTAACTTTTATTGTTGCGCTATTGGATATTTTTTTAAAGAATAGGAACCCATGAGGAAAGTTGGCAAAAGAGGCTCATAGAAATGCTAATGTCACACCGTAAATTGGGGAACACAGAAAAGAGCACTGTTGTTTTTCTATGTCTAACTGTGCTGCACAATGAAGCACATGCATATGCAACTTGACATCAGCTGACATCAGTTTTGACAGCAGAGAGAGTCTATATTTTGGCATCACTTTACCCGAAAATGGCGTACTTTTTGAAAACCCGGAAAATCTGACACCATATTTTATCGGCACTTTGCGCGTTTTTGCCGGGATTTGCCGAATTCCATGTTTCTCTCCCGACCCTTAAGTCCTTGAGCTGAAAGCCTTGAAAACAGGGCGTTTGCGGGAACCAACATAGAGCAGGTCCATCAAAGTCCAACAAAAATACACTTGATTATGCACAATAAAAGGCGATAATTCATGCTCCAGTAGCGATTCGCTAAGACTATGCATTTATCAA
>JAILPW010000047.1:0-75823 GCA_024699245.1 Clostridia bacterium
AGAGACTGAATACGGGATTTTCTTGTAAAATACAGCAAAAAGTTCCTGGTTATAGGGATTACTTACTGGATTCTAGCCTAAAATCCAGTATTGACTCCCTATCAGCAGGGAGAATCAACTGGTGTTTCATGGCAGGGTTTCACAGAGCAAAAAGAAGATCAATTTCAGTATGAAACTGCCTTTTATGATCCAAATTATGTTTTGAGACATTCCCTTTTAACTTGCCACGGATTATCCGAGAAGGATGATTGAATAACGGGAGTGACTGTGATATTATCAAACGTGTTCAATAATGGAGGCGGGTATGTCAAAAAGAGAAGCAAAAAGGATCACGCTCGTAATCACAGTCTTCTGGCTGGTGATGCTTCTTGCGGGAAGTTTTTTTGACCTTCGGATATCTGTCAGACTATATACTCCCAATGAGCCTTTATCCCTGGTCGTATCAACGATCGGAGTATATCTTTTTAACGGCTCGTTCGTGTTTCTCATAGGTGCACTTTTAAGGCAGATGATCTCGAGCAGACCCGGCAAGATAAAACTTATCCTCGCCGTTATCATATGCACGTACCTCGCGATCTCGACGTCATCGCTCGGGGTAGGGGGACTATTTAACGGCACGGTCCTCGGAAACGTTGTAGGGATAAGGACTGTTACCGTTAAGCAGATGATCACTAAGGGATTTCTCTATTTCTTTCCGCTTTATCCGATCGGGATCCTTCTGAACGGAAAACATTACGAGAAGGAATCGGTATTACGTATCATCTGTGTGCTTTTTACCATGACAGTGTCTTTTTATTCCATGATGCTCGTTAAGCAGATCGATCAAAGACCGCGTTTCTACATAACGCTCATGGGCTATGAAGGTATAGGTTTCAGGGAATGGTATACGTTTAAGGGGATAAGTGAAGAGACGTGTCTTAAGTTTGGTCTTACCTCAGATGATCTTGGATCTTTTTATAGCGGTCACGCTATGCAGGCCATGCTCAACATATTGTACTTCCCATGCTTTCCGATCGTATTTCCGGCACTCAAGAACAAGGATAAGGCTCTTGTTATTATCGCGGCCGTTCTGTCCGTTCTCATTAGTCTGTCGAGGATAGTTCTGGGTGCACACTACTTAAGCGATGTGGCATTCGGATCTCTTGTGGGGATCTTCATCATCATCCTGTTTAACTTCATTTATTCGAAGATAAAACCTCTGGTTTTACGCGATACCTAATCCGATATTACGTATGTCATCCAGCTGCCTAGCAGTCAAATTGCCCGCCCGGTACAACTTCAGATATTCGTTCTCGATCGAACTGTTAAAGATCAGGAGATCATCAGTGTTGATGGTAACTCTGACTCCGTTTTCGTAAAGCACTTTGATCGGGTGCTCCTTAAAACTCGGCGCATATCCGAGCATAACATTGCTGCTCGGACAGACATTCAGCTGTATATTATTATCCGCGAGAAATCTCATGACTTCATCAGAAGTCGAAGCATGGATCCCGTGATGAACCTCATCGAGTCCCAAAGTCTCAACGGCCCGCCTTACGTCCTCAGCTGAGCCGCTCTCGCCGATATGCATCCTCTTTATCAGATGATATCTCTCCGCCATCCTGTAAAGCGGCAGGAAAGCCTCCGCAGGCTTAATATCCTCGCCGCCGCACACATCAATGGACTTAAAATAGCCGTCCGAGATATACTGCTCGATCTTTGAAGCTTCTTCATCAACATCACACATGGATACATATGTCAGTTCCGGCTCGAAAACACTATCCGGACAATAAGTTTGGTGATAACGATCGATCATTTTCCTGAAGACATCCATGCCGCCTACAAGCTCGATCTCCGTAGCTCCGAAATTCAACGCCAATCTGGTGATGTTATTTCTCTTTGCTTCAGCGAAAGAACCTTCCCACCTCATGATTATCCCTTCGCTGCCGCTGCAGTAAGGCTTGATCTCGGAAGTGAACCATTCCTGCATTCCCCAAAGACCGTCGAAAACTATAGGCGGTTTAGGAAGGCTTCTTTTGATCCTTTCTTCCAGCCAGGCAATGCGGCATCCTTTTGTTGAGTGGTTATGAATATCACTTTTCGGTGATCTTAAAAGCTTATCTGCATCTTCTTCGATCAGACCTTCATAAAACAAATTATCTTCCATAAGTTTTGACC
Source organism: Clostridia bacterium (assembly GCA_024699245.1). GTDB lineage: Bacteria > Bacillota > Clostridia > Saccharofermentanales > Saccharofermentanaceae > Saccharofermentans. Next base: position 2,158 of record JAILPW010000047.1, read on the forward strand.
TTTTTGATAAACATTCTATCACGGAAATATCTTTCGGACAGTTTTTTAAAGTGGACGGGTTGACATTAATGGATTAAACTTAATTCAGAGATACTGGATTATTTTCGAAGGGGGCAAATATGAGCTACGTAATTCTTTCAGGCAGATTCGAGACAGGTACAGATGAGCAGAAGAATGATTTTGCTCTTCTTTTTGGTGAGGAAACAGTTAACTATAAATTCGATCTGTATTTCCATTGGTACAATCTGGTACATGAACTCGGACATTGCATCCTGGATATGAACAAGATCAAGAAGTCCGGCGTCAGGGAAGAGATGTATGTTAACGAATTAGCTGTCGCCTACTACATCTTTACGGGTGAGTATGAGCGTCTTGAAAAGCTTGAATCTATCATAAACGAAGCTCTTTCAAGAATGATCTCTCCGGTTCCTGAAGGCATGGATTTTGTTGATTACTACGAAGATATCTGGGGGACGGAAAAACTCAATGATGTTTTGATATACGGATATTTTCAGTTAAACAGTGTACTTAAGGCTCTGAAAAAACAGCCTTCTTTGGCAGATACTCTTAGTGAGATCGGTTTTACCATTGATACTTCAACGGAAATGTTGACCAGCGATTTTTCCGTTATAGCCGAGAATTCCGGCAAGTGCCTCCGTATGGCTTGCGACAACTTCATAAGGCTCGGTGTCGTCATTCCTGATATACATGTCGAACTTCAGGATGATCCTTCGATCCAGCGAGTCGAGATCATCTGATTCAATCGAACTTGACAGTGACAAGATTGATGTTATAATCATCTTTACAATGTAAAGATTGGAGCTGAGGGACATGAAAAAGAACAGGAGGATCCTGATGACTGTCGCTGTCGTATTGATCCTGCTTATAGCTATTCCGTTTGTCATCTGGGTCGTCATAAGCAGCGGATCTATCAGAAGCTATAGCGGAGGGAAGAGTCTTTCCGAGAAATTCGTTATGGATATAAACGGTGCTCCGAACGGTTTTTTCATTAACAGCAAAGATACGGATAATCCCGTTCTTCTTCTCGTATCGAGCGGCCCCGGCACCGATGATTATTTTCTTACCGACAAGTATAAGGATATGGATCTGGAAAATGATTTCACGGTCGTCTATTGGGACTACAGAGGATGCGGCATCGCTTATGACAGATATATCGATATCAATGAGATCACCTTGGATAATCTTATAAATGATACGCATGAAGTAACCGGTTATCTGAAGGAGAGGTTTTCGAGAGAGAAGATATTCCTGATGGGCTTTTCCGGAGGATCAAAGATAGCGATCAAGACAGCACAGTTGTATCCCGAGGATTATTATGCCTACATCGGCATGGCGCAGTGCGTTACGGATTCTTATGAGAACGATACTCTGATGTATGAATTCATGAAGAAGGCTTTCGGATCCAAAGGCGATACAGGATCTCTTAAAAAACTTGAAGATTCGGTCGAGCATATCGATGATCATGTTAAGTGTAAGAACTGGCGCGATTATGTCGATCTGGTCCATAAAGCAGGTGGCGGAACGATAAAGGACAAAAGCGAATTTACGGGGATAATAATCCCGATATTTACATGCAGATGCTATACGGTAAGAGAAAAGCTCAATTATGTTCCGAGCCTTAAGATGTATGATAAAGCCCCGATAGCAGAAGAGACAAAGAACTACGATTATCGTGAAGAGATAACTTCGCTCGATATACCTGTATATTTTATAAGCGGTGAATACGATTATAACTGTCCGTGGGAACTTGTCGAAGATTATTGTGACGGATTATCGGCGCCTGACAAAGGTTTTTTTCTGATCCCTGATTCGGCGCACAGCCCCCTCTGGGAGAATCCCGAAAAGACTTGTGATATATTAAAGAGCATAAAGGAGAAGCTGGTCTGATGGGAGATAATTATCATCACGGAAATCTTAGACAGGCACTTATCGATGCCGGGATCAAGATCATAAACGAGAGCGGTGAAGACGGTCTCTCGCTTCGCAAGGTCGCGGCCTTTTGCAATGTGTCGCATGCAGCGCCGTATGCTCATTTTAAGGATAAGGAAGAACTTATTGAAGCGATCAAAAAGAATGTTACCGACAGGTTCATGGAAGAACTGGAAAACTCAGTAAAAGGTGCATCGAGCACGGATGAGGAACTGGTCAGCATGGGCAGGAGATATGTAACTTTCTTCGTCAAAAATCCTGATTACTTCAAATTCCTGTTCAGCAGCCAGAAGATAACGGCACATCTTTATTCGGACAATAAAGACGATTATCCGCCGTTTCTTTTCCTGAAAAAGGAGTATGCTAAATATCTAAGCGAAAACAATATCGAACGAACTGATGAGGAAAGAGAGATCGATCTTATAAGGCTGTGGTCCTCCGTTCACGGACTTGCATCCATAGCATGCATGTCGGGTGTTGAAGTATCTTTCGACTGGGAAGATAAGATACTCGGGGACATACTTATAAAATGATCCGGAAAATATTATGAACAAGCGCTTTTACGAATTACTGTTTTCATTATTCATGATCGCTATAGGAGCATTCATGGCGGCCTTTGCCGTCGCGTGTATCCTTCTTCCGAACGATGCTATCGATTACGGAACGGCCGGTATCGCGATCATCGTAAGTAAGCTTACGGGATTTAATCTGTCCCTGACGGTCTTTATCATCCTTCTTCCGTTTCTTATTATCGGCGGGATCAAGATGGGACGAAGATTTCTTATAAAAGCCGTTACCGGTTCGCTTGCATATATGGCGGGACTTGCGATCTTTGAGATGATCCCTTTCGAACTTAATATCGAGCATTTTATCGCAGTCATATTCGGAGGTGCCATCCTCGGAGCGGGATTATCCTTGATCCTTCGATTCGGAGGATGTATAGACGGTTCGGAGATACTTGCCAACCTGATAGTCAGTAATCTGGCGGCGAAGAAGGGCATCAATATGAGCATGACGGGAATCCTGATCGCATTTAACGCATGTGTGTATCTTGCCTCTTTCTTCCTTATCAATAAGAACAGTTCGCTTCTAAGCCTTCTGGTCTACGTCATCGCTACGGCAGTCATCGACCATTTTACCGACAGGTTTGAAGCGATCAAGCAGGTTACTGTCATTACCAAAAATCCGAACAAGATCGTCAACTGGATCCGTAAGGATATGAAAAAGACCTGTACAATAATGGATTCGTCGGGAGCTGTATCAGGCGGAAACAAGACGATCATCTGCTACGTAACATATTTCGAGCTTCAGAAGTTCAGGGAATACATTAAGGGATTGGGCGACAATACGTTTATAACCGTATCCACAATTGATGAGATAATGCTCAGCCACTGATCCCGATTTTGGTGATTTTGTAGATCTTTGTTATCAAGTGAAAACAAATGAAAGATTTGATTGACAAAGTGAAAACAGCAAGTTATTATGTCACCATGATCAATTTGGAACGCAGAAAACAAATACTTGACCTCCTTGCTGAGGTCGGAACTATCAAGACAACTGAGCTTTCCGACAGGCTCGGTGTTACAGGTGCGACCATCCGTACAGATCTTCGAGATCTCGCGAGAGAGGGCGCTATCGTACGTTACCACGGCGGTGTCAAGCTTCCTCAGGAGAAGCATGAACAGTTCACCGAGAACTACATGGTGCGTTCCATTACCCACGTTGATGAGAAGACGGCTATCGGTCGTGCGGCAGCTGAACTTGTAGGTTCAGGCGATACGATCTTCATGGACGCGAGTTCGACGACTTTTCATATGATACCGTATCTTAAGTACACCGACGACGTTACTGTAGTTACCAACGGTATCCATACCGCTATGGAACTTCAGCATCATAACAACTTCAAGTCCATCATCCTCATCGGAGGCATGTTAAGACCACACTCAGGTGCGATCGAGGGAGTTGTAAGCCGTGAGATGGTAAACCGTTTGAGCGGTGATTATTATTTTGTATCAGGTAACGGTTGTTCCGCAGACATCGGTCTTTCCGGAAACAACTTTTTCGAACTGGAATTAAAGAGAATGTGTGCTGAAAGATGTAAGCACATAGTAGCACTTGTCGACTCTACAAAGATCGGTGCGGATTCTGCATCTGCATTTATCCCGATCGAGAGGATCGACTACCTTATTACTGATTCCAAGATCAAGCAGGAAGACGTTGAAGAATTCCATAAGCATGGAGTCAACGTTATTATCGCCAAGTAATCACTTATTTGAATAACGCTGTCTGTACTTTTTAGGAGAAGTCTGGAACTGTCTCTTGAACTGTGTGATGAAGTAACTCGTGTTGGAAAATCCCACCTTAAATGAGATCTCTGCGATCGTATCATCTGTAGAAACAAGAAGACGCTGAGCTTCGTGGATCCTTACGAAGTTAAGGTATTCCGTAAATCCCATTCCGACAGCTGCGCTGAAATAACGGGAGAAATAGCTGGTGCTCATGTGAACGAGGTTAGCCATCTCGATAGCTCTTATGTTCCTGTTATACTCGCGGTTAACGACTTCAAGGACAGGAGCAAGTTTTGCAAGTTTGCTGTTCTTTGGCTCGAGGTCTTCGTTGTTGCTCATGGATTCCCATTTCTTAAGGATGTAGAGACAAACAGCGGAAAGACTTGTCCTTATGGAAAGACGTGAGAGACGGTCTTTGCTCTCATTCTCGTGATATACGGTCTTGATGTGCTTAGGAATATCCGTCATATCGATCTCTTCAGCTCTGAAGATGTGAGTTGAAGGGAAGTTGTTCGAATTGAACGGAAGAAGATATTTGAATTCGACAGGTGAGAGGATACCGCTGAAGATGAACGGAAGATCTACCTGTATACATACATATTTGCACCCTCTCTTACGCTCGAAAGAATGTACTTCACCCGGAGCGATAACAATGAGATCACCCGATACTCCCATGAGAGTTTCGTTGTTGATAATCGTCTTTAATTCTCCGGAAACAACATAGATCAATTCGAGATAAGCTTGGTAATGTGGCTCGATTATCGGACGGTGGTAACGATCGGTCAGGTCAAAATCTGAAAGAAAACAGAAAAAATCGTTTTGCTTTTCCTGACGAACGTTTTCGTACGGAATACCCTCTACTGCGGTGTTTGACGTGTATACATATGGTTCTGAGTTCATATGAAGCCCTCCGATATACTTCAAAAAAGCGCAACCATTTCACAATTTTGTAAGGAATATATCACATTTTCTTCTCATTTCCAATTAAATTTTATTGTTTTTAATGAAAATTTGTCTACTTTTTGATATTTTCGTCTTTTTCACAACGTACGTGAAAAAAATTAAGCCATTATGTATAATAATAAATTAGGAAAAAAGTAATAAAAGAGGGTCGCACAAATGGATATAAACCCTATCGTTTTGCCAAGCTGGCTTACCGAGAAGAGTGTCTTTCAACAGGGAGTTGAGCTTGTCATCAACGGTTATGCAGCACCAAGTGCCACGATAACATTGGAGATCGTAAAAGATCCTACCGACGGAAGACGGGTTTCAAAACTCGATACCGAGTACGGTGTTATCTTAAGTCTGGAGACAACTACTTCGGGCAAGGGTCGTTTTGAATTTAAAGTTCCGCCTTACAAGGCGTCTACCGATACATATACTTTCATCTTCACATGCTTTTCGGAGAACGTGACGATCAAGGATATCCGATGCGGAGACGTATGGGTATTCTTAGGTTCAGAACTTCTTTCTGTTCCGATCTGCAAGGCTAATGCTCCTGCTGCTCCTATGAAGAGAAATGTCATGAGCCTTATCCGTTTTCTGACTCCTCAGAGAAACGGTCTCAATGACGAGATGAAAGATCTTCCGTATGAACCAAAGTCATACTACAAAGATGTAAGCTGGATCAAGGTTACCGACACTAAGGAATTGTCGCTCGTATCTTCAAGTGCATTCTCGTTTGCCTATGAACTTGCCGAGCAGATCCATTATCCTGTCGGCGTAGTCGATCTTTCCTGTGCGGATTCCACGATCCTTTCTTGGATCTGCAAGGAAGCAACGGAACACGAAGTTGCACTTCATGACCTTTTGGAATCACAGGGGCTTTTGATCGACAAGAATACTTACGAAGCTCTGCTTGATGAGGATAAAGAGAGAAACCAGATCGCCAAGCTTGCGACTGAGATAAAAGAGAATAAGGAAGTCATGGATTTTGACCTTGAGAAGAAGGAAAGACTCCAGGAACTCACGAACGAAGATAATGACGGTTCCACTCTTGATTTCCCTAATTCCGGATCGGACAAGAAAGACGATAAGAAAACATCCGAGCCGCTTTCCGCAAGCGCAGCGATGTCTCTTGACTTTAACCTTTTCGGGAAAGAGACCTCTTCGAAAAAGAAGGAGGAAATCCGCTACATCAAGCCGAAGTTCCGCGTGTCCACGATGTACAATGCAAAGCTTGCTCCGCTTTCGAGACTTACTATCCGCGGTATGTGTTTTGCTCCGAATAACGAGGAGTGGAAATTCTCAAGATACGATCTTTTACTCATGGGGCTTCTCGAGACACTGGTAAGTGTTTTCGAGCCGAAGGAAGTAATGGAAGATGACCTTATGCCGTCTTTCTTTGTGGTTGCCATGCACCCTGATGCAGTTGATATCGATGAGCCTTATTCTGTACTGGAATTCAACGAGAATCTGACTGCGTTCTTACGAAGACTTACTATGCCGACAGGTATAGTAAGCTGTCATGATCTTCTCCTTCCTGATAAGACGAAGAGTTTTACCTTGGGTAAGAGATTGTCTGTTGTCGCACTCGGTAATCACTTCACTCAGAAGATGCCTAAGTCCTGCCCGGAATGTATCGGCGCGGAGCGTGCGGGCAACAAGCTCATCTTAAGTTTTGATAACCTGGCTGACGGCTTGAGACTCGCGGAAAACGAGTCCATCCTGAGAGGCTTTTCAGTCTGCGGTGAGGACAGAGTATTTTATCCTGCGAAGGCGAAGATCCTTCACGGTGTGCGTGTCATGGTATGGCGTGATGACATAAGAGAACCTACCAGTGTAACTTACGGATTTAATCCGTTCCCTCACGAGGCAACCTTTAAGAACCTTATGGATCTTCCGGTACTGCCGTTCAGATTCGACAGAGACCCTGCTTTCTATTCGCCTGATCTTTTCTTCGCATCATGCGACAATCTTACTTTCGTCGGTAAGAAAACACGCGATGACGAGTTTGAAAGACTTAAGGTCTTCAGGACCTTCAAGGGTAACGGCGCGATCGACGTCGACACCATGAACAAGACAGAAGGAAGCAGTTCGCTTCATATCAAATATGAGACAGAGAATAGTCTTTACGGATTCGAACCGGTGCTCTCATATTCATCCATTATGGGACCTTTGGAACTTCCGAGAAGGAGAAGGATCTCTATCGATGTTTTCAATCCTGAGCAGACCAAGAAGAAGCTCCGCATCGAAGGATTTAAGGGCGAGGCAGACATCAAGCAGCAGCTTACCTGGCAGACCCTGATCTTGGACTACGAGGGCGAGGGCAACATAAAACTGGACGAACTCAAGATCTATATCGAAGATTCTTCCAGAAACGGCGAGATCTATATCGACAACATCATTTTCATCTAAGGAGGCATTGAATGTTTGACGAATTATTACCAGCAATAGAGAACTCTATCGTCTCGGCATCCGGTGCATTGCCGGTCGTTTTCGAAGGTATCGAGCATACCCTGGAAAAGACAACACCGGTAACGACATCCAGCAGACACAGTTCCCACGAACTTCTTTGCCTTCGAAGCGGAAGAGTCGAATTTACTATCGAAGGCAAGCATACTTTTATTCTCGAAAAAGGATCGATACTCATCCTCAGACCAAATACCGAGCATGCAGTAAAAGTCATCTCCGGACAGGCTGATATGTTCGTACTGTATTTCGGTTTCTCGAGAGACATCGAGGTTGCCGGAAAAGCGATAAATCAGATGAGCCAGCCTAAGGTCGAAAGCACCGATAAGCCTCATAGCGGTCCGTCGGTTGCAGTTCCTTACATCATGGCCCAGACACCGCTCGAAAACTTTTTGGACTTCGCATCCAATGACGGTGATGGCGATCCTTCAAAGAGCAAGTACATCATCATCTCCGGTGCATACAAAAAGAACATCACATCCATCGTTGAAAGGATCGTTGAAGAAAGCAAGAGCCAGCTCCTCAATAAAGAGCTCATGATGCAGATATTGACAGTCGAATTGATGGTCACTCTCGCAAGAGCCATGAAGAGCGAATGGGAGGAGAGCTTACGAGTAAAGAACGGTAAGGCAAGAGAACTCGTTCTCATCGCCAAGGATTATATCGACAGAAACTTCGACCGCGGAATCTCCGTTGCGGATGCAGCTTCCTACGTATTCTTAAGTCAGGGATATTTCACGAGAGCATTTAGAGACGAACTTCTCATAAGCCCGATGTCATATCTTATGAAAAAGAGGATCGAGAGAGCTTGCGAGCTTTTGGAAAATAACGAGATCAAGGTTTCCGGTGTAGCAGCACAGACAGGCTTCTCGAGCCCGCAAAGATTTAATGTCGCTTTCAGAAAGCAGACAGGCATGACTCCGATGGAGTACAGAAGAAAAAAACAGAATCTATAAGTTAAAGAAGGTATGAAAAATGTACGATTACAATTCTGATCCAAGGATCCCTGAGGAAAGCTTGAAGAATATGGATCTTCCTAAGATCGAATCAGCCGTAAGGCAGATCCTGGAAGCTATCGGTGAAGATCCGGACAGGGAAGGCCTTCAGGATACACCTGTAAGGGTAGCAAGAATGTATGCGGAGATATTCGCAGGACTTCACAGAGATATCAACAAAGATATCAAGACGTTTACCGAAGAAGGTAACGACGAGATGATCCTCATCGGTGATATCCCGTTCTATTCCATGTGCGAGCATCACCTGCTTCCTTTCCACGGAAAGGCTCACGTCGTATATATCCCGCGTGACGGTAAGATCCTGGGACTTTCGAAGGTTGCAAGGATCGTTGATACTCTTTCCAAGAAGCCTCAGCTTCAGGAAAGACTCACATCCGAGATCGCAGATGAGATCATAAGGGCTGTCGATGCAGCTTCAGTATGTGTTGTTATCGAAGCTGAGCACCTGTGCATGACGATGAGAGGTATCAAGAAGCCTGGTTCAATGACAGTAACTTCCGCTATGCGAGGCGGCTGCCGTACAGACGCGAGAACAAGAAACGAAGCTCTTGCTCTCATCAACAGACAGCGTATCGGAGGCTAAATGAATACCTGGAAGATTAGGAACGGTCATATCGATCTTGCGGGTATTCCGGTAGTCATGGGTATCCTTAACGTGACACCTGATTCTTTCTCTGACGGCGGCGATCATAATGACATTTCTTCCGCTTTGAAGTGGACCGAGAAGATGGTCAGTGAAGGCGCCAAGATAATCGATGTCGGAGGCGAGTCCACAAGGCCGGGCTCCGTTGAGATAACCGCAGATGAAGAGATCGGGAGAGTAGTTCCCGTAATCGAGAGGATCGCTTCCGAGTTTGACGTTAAGATCTCCGTTGATACCTACAGAGCCAAAACGGCGGAAGAGGCTTTGAAGGCAGGCGCACATATCGTAAATGACGTATGGGGTTTTCGAAGAGAACCGGAGATAGCAAAGATCACACAAAGATACGAGGCAGGCGCGGTACTGATGTCCAATGCTTTCGGTTATGAGTACGACGACATCATAAGTTTCAAGAACGGCTGCTACGAGAAGTCTCTTAAGATCGCTCACGATGCGGGCATCACGGATGATCATATCCTTCTTGATCCGGGCGTCGGCTTCGGAACCACCAGGGAAGATGACATAAGTCTTATGAGAGAACTTGATAAGTACGATAATATCCTTCTCGGTGTCTCTCGAAAAAGAATAGTGGATTACCTTTTGGGAGGTGACACTAAGCCGAAGGAAAGGACCGCAGGTTCTGTGGGACTTGCTCTGGCAGGTGCCGCAAAAGGAGTTAAAGTTATCCGCGTTCATGACGTAAAAGAAACGGTAGATGCACTTAAAGCCTATAGCAAAGTAATGAGGGAGGATTTCTAAAATGGATTGCATAATCATGAGGGACATGAAGTTTACGGGGTATGTCGGTTGTCTTGAATCCGAGAAGCAGAACGGACAGCCGTTTATCATTACCTGCGAACTTTATTTCGACCCGACCATCGACGGATGCTATACGGATAAGATCGAAGATACCGTGGATTACTCGGTTGTTTTCGATATCATAAAAGACACTGTTGAGGAAGCTGACTGTGACCTCATCGAGCGTCTTGCACAGATGATCGCGGAAAAGGTCCTTGCATTTGATACAAGGATCAAAAAGACGGTCATCAATGTTTCAAAACCTGAAGCTCCCATTGCGGGAACGTTCGGTTCTATGGAGGTTCGGATTGAAAGAGAAAGCCACAGCTAAATGCTACATGTCCCTGGGAAGCAACATGGGGGACAAGGAGGAGAACTTAAGAAGCGCGGTAAGGCTTCTTAGGGATTCCGGAAGGATAAGCGATATCAAGGCTTCGTCTGTCTACGTGACAGAGCCTGTGGGATATGCAGATCAGGATGATTTTTATAATATCTGTATATCTTTTGCTACCGATCTTAAGCCTCTCGAACTTCTGGATCTGGCCCAGAGTATAGAAGCGGAGCTTCACAGAGTAAGGACTATCAAGAACGGTCCGAGGACCATAGATCTTGATATTCTCTTATATGGTGACGAGAAGATAAAGAGCAAAAGGCTGATAGTTCCTCACGAGAGGATGTTTGAGAGGGCGTTCGTTCTGATCCCTCTGTCGGAACTTAAGGATATCGATGTTCCGATACCGACGGACAAGAGTGTCAAAAAACTTCGAAAGTTTACGTTTTGACCTTATGAATATATAATCTTTATGACCAAGAAGTGTTTAGGAGGAGAAAATGGCTGAAAATAACAATAATCAGGCATCCGGAAATAACAACTACCAAAAGGGCGGCAGAAACAACTACAGAAGAAGGAATAACAGAAACCGCCACAATAATAACGGCGGCAATAACGAGAACCGTTCAAATCAGGCGCCGGTAAATAAGGAAAATGCACCTTCCCAGAATAAGGAAGGCGGTAACAACAATAACTTCAGAAGAAACAAGAACTTCGGAAACAACGACCGTAAGAAGAACTTCAACAACAATAACGACGGTTACAGGAACAAGCAGTACAAGGATGCTCCGAAGCCGGCTCCTAAGGCAGAAGAGACAATCGACGATATCCATAAGGACATCGAGCGTATCGAGAAAGAGATCTGGCTCGAGATCGCCGATATCCGTAACGTCAAGCTTGATTAAGAGAGGTCGCCGTTTTGAACAGAGGACTTTTCATTACATTTGAAGGAATAGACGGATGCGGCAAGAGCACGCAGTTTCAGATGCTCAAGGAGTATCTGGAGTCAAAGGGCGTGGACTTTCTTGTTGTCCGTGAGCCGGGCGGAACCGTCATCGGCGAGAAGATAAGAGAGATACTTCTAAATAAGAAGAATGACAGTATGCGTCCGTTGACCGAACTGCTCCTTTTCGAGGCAGCCAGGGCGCAGATCACGGAGGAAGTCATAAGACCTGCTCTCGAGAAGGGCACGTGTGTTCTTTGCGACAGGTTCTTTGATTCCACATATGCCTATCAGGGCTATGCTCGAAAACTCGGCGCAGAGAAAGTCCTGATGCTCAACGACCTTGCCACGGCAGGTCTTGAACCTGATATCACGTTCCTTATCGATATTCCTGTCAGCGTAGCTCTCGAGCGCAGAGGCATAAGAGGCGAAGCTGACGACAGGCTGGAAGCGCTGGGAACAGCTTTTCAGGAAGATGTACGTAAGGGATACCTTGAGGCAGCGGAAAAGTTTTCGAGGATCAAGGTCATCGACGGAAAAGACGAACCTTCCGTTGTTTTCGAGAAGGTAAAGAAAAATTACGAGGAATATAAGTGAGTTTTCAAAGACTTACAGGACAAAATGAGATAAAGATCCGTCTGAAGCACGAGTTCCTGGGCGACCCGAGTCACGCAGTGCTCTTTACGGGTGAGAAAGGAAGCGGCCGTCACGAATTCGCCAAAGAGTTCGCGAAGGCTCTTTTGTGTTCTTCACCGACTGACGACGGTGCCTGCGGAAAGTGCAACAACTGCACATATTTTGACGCAGAGACCCATCCTGACTTCATCCATCTTTTTGATCCGAATAAGAAAGCGATCAAGGTCGAGGATGTTAGAAACAAGGTCGTCTCTGATATAAGGATCGGATCTCAGATATCAAAGCGTAAGGTCTACCTTATCGAAGGTGACGAGCTTAACGAGGCAGGTCAGAATGCGCTTTTGAAGTCTTTGGAGGAGCCGCCGGAAAATATCAACTTTATCCTTATCTGCGAAGAGGCTGACAGCCTTCTTCCGACCGTGCTCTCAAGAACCGTGGAGTATAAGCTTCAGAACTATACAAAATCTGAGATCATGGAAGTTCTCCAAAAGAAGAACAAGGAAGAATTCAACGGCAAGTTCAGAAAAAGTGATCTCGAGTTCACCTGTGACTTCGCGGCTGGCTCCATCGGCAAGGCCGTAGAACTTCTGGGTGATGAAGAATTGCCCGTCATGAGAGATAAGATGATTGACCTTGTAATGAATATCGGTAAGGAAAGCTACACGGATGTGCTGGATGACAGATATTCGTATTTTACCTCAAATACTGATAATATAGAGGAACTTATGCTCTTTATCATCTGGATATTGGGAGATCTCAGTATCCTTCGTAAGGATAGGAAGAGCAAATTTATAAAAAATTCCGACCGCAGGGATGAATTCCTGAGATTTCTGGATTCCAACCCTTCGATCGATCTTAATAAGCTGGCCAAGGCATCGGGGCACGTTAACACGGTCTTCAAGCGACTTGAACTGAATGTTAATAATATCTATGTGTTTACCGACCTGCTCCTGGGCCTTAAGAAGGAGTTAAAACATGACTAAGATAGTAAACGTCCGCTTTCATGATGCGGGTAAGAGCTACAAGTTCTCCTGCGAGAACATGAAACTCAACATCGGTGATGCGGTAATGGTCGAGACCTCTTTGGGACTCGATCTGGCACATGTTGTTGAGGAAGCTTATGACCTCGACACCAAGAACTTCGAAGAGGAGATCCTTCCGATCCTAAGACTTGCTTCCGATAAGGAGATAGAGAGATATCAGGTCAAGAAGGAGAAAGAAAAAGAGGCATACGAGAAGTGCCAGATGTTCATCGACAAGCATAAGCTCAACATGAATCTGGTCGATGCGGTATTTGCTTTTGACGGCAAGAAGATCGTGTTCTTCTTCACATCAGATAACCGAGTAGACTTCCGTGAACTTGTAAAAGATCTCGCGGCAGCTTTCAAGGCAAGGATCGAACTTCGTCAGATCGGTTCCAGAGACCAGGCTAAGCTCGTCGGCGGTATCGGCGTCTGCGGCAGGGAGCTTTGCTGCTGCACATTCCTCGATCACTTCGCTCCTGTATCGCTTCGTATGGCAAGAGATCAGGGCCTGTCACTTAACCCGACAAAGCTCAACGGTTCCTGCGGACGTCTCATGTGCTGCCTTCAGTTTGAGAAAGAGGCTTATGAAGATGCTCATAAGAGACTTCCGAAAAACGGCAAGAAGATCAGAACGCCTCACGGAACTGGTATCGTTTCAGATGTTAACCTTCTTCTCGAGAAAGTTACCGTTAAGTTTGAGACAGAGGAAGAGACTGAAGTCGAGGTTTTCGATTGGGCACAGCTTGAGCCTTTGAACAGTCACATGAATGACTCCGAGAAGTCCTGCGGCAACTGTCCTAATCCTTGCCCTTCTAAGCAACAGATGAACGATGATGCAATCATCATAGAAGACGATCCGGAAAACGATCTTTAATTGTTACAAATTGTTCTTATTTTCGGACAAGAATAGTGTATAATGAGTTTGTGCAAAAATACTTCAGGAGGTAATGTCTATGGCTTATGTAATTTCTGATGCATGCATTTCTTGCGGCACATGCGCTGAGGGATGCCCAGTTGGTGCTATTTCCCAGGGAGATACACAGTACAACATCGATGCTTCTGCTTGTGTAGAGTGCGGTGCTTGTGAGGCTAACTGCCCGGTATCTGCAATCGCAGCTGAGTAATCAAGAGAAAGCTAAAAAACGAGGACTGTCTCTATGGAGGCAGTCCTTTTTAGTATCAGACGGAGGAAAGGGTAATGGACGAGGTTAATAGTATCCTGGAAAAGTGCACGCTGGAAGACCTGGAACGCGCAGGCCTTAAGATGTACCAGCTCAAAGACGGTTTCAGGTTCGGAACCGACAGTGCTCTTTTGGCCTGGTTCGCATCTTCCTTCGTCCGCAGCGGCACATCAGGTAACCTCGGCAAAGTCACCGCCAAGCCATGCAAAGTCTTAGAACTCGGAAGCGGCTGCGGCGCCTGTTCGCTCCTCATACTCGGAAGGAAAGAACAGACAACTATTGACGCCGTGGAACTTATGAAGGCACCTTATGAGGTCCTTCTCGAAAACATTAAGCTCAACGATCTCGGAAAGAGATTGAACGCATATAACTGCGATATCCGCGAACTGTGTCCTGAAGTAAAGAATAAGCAGTACGATATCGTGGTCTTTAACCCACCGTTCTTCCTTAAGGAAAGAGGAACGGCGGCATCCGAAGAAAAATCCATCGAGCGTCTTAACGGCCGTTTTGAAGAAAACGGCAGCCTTCAGGATTTCGTTGATTGCGCTGCCTCCAGAGTCATTCCGTCATCAGGCTTCGTCGTGATGATCATGAAGGGCAACCGCCTCAAGGACTGTCTGGAAGCCTTTTCGAGAGCGGGAATAACACCTGAAAGACTTCTTACGGTCCACTCTTTTTCGGATAAACAGGCTTCCATGATCCTTCTTGCAGGTAAAAGAGGAGTCAAGAGCACGGAACTTAAGATCTTGCCGCCACTGATCCTCAACGAGAAAACAGAGGGCGGATCTGAGATGACGGAGTACGCCAAACACATATATAACGACCCTCACGACGATTGTTTTATTTGATGGTATAATCATCAGAGATTTTAGAAACAGAGGTATTTGGATTGCTTTATCTGGTAGGAACACCGATAGGAAATATGGGAGATGTCTCGGACAGAGCCAGAGAAGTCTTTGGCTTTGCGGATTTGGTCGCATGTGAAGATACCAGAAGGACAGGACTTCTTCTTTCCAATCTCGGGATCAAAGCAAATCTTTTTTCTTATCACGAACATAACAAAGCAGCCAAAGGTCCGGTCCTTATAGGTAAGCTCAAGGAAGGTCAGAACATCGTTTTGGTTTCCGACGCGGGAATGCCTTGCATCAGCGACCCGGGCTCGGATCTCGTTAAGCTCTGTATAGAAGAAGATATTCCGGTAACGACTGTTCCGGGACCTGTAGCAGCGATCACTGCTCTTGTTCTAAGCGGTCTTGATACCAGATATTATCATTTTGAAGGTTTTATCCCTGTTCCTGCCAAAGAACGTAAGGAGAGGCTTGAGGCCCTCAGATCCTATAACGAGACTATCATCATTTATGAGGCACCTCACAGGCTCCTTAAGACCATAGATGACCTTTGTGAGGCAGGCTTTTCGGGAAGTAAGGCTGCTTTTTGCAGGGAACTTACAAAAAAATACGAACAGGTCGTAAGGCTTCAGATGTCTGAGGCAAAAGATTATTTTACCGAGACACCTCCAAAAGGCGAATTCGTTATCTGCTTAGAACCAACGAGCGAAAAGGATACCGGTGAGACTCAAGATATAGACATTGAAGCTATGGCCAGAAAGTTCCTCGATGAGGGATGTTCCACAAAAGAAACTGCAGCTAAACTTGCAAAACTTACAGGTAAGAGCAAAAAAGAACTGTACTCATATACCCTGAATCTGATAAAATAAACTTTAGCATTGCTTGTTAGGGGAGTCACAAAATTGAACGAGATGCAATCTGACCTTTACAGATCCAGAGATGAGATGCTCAGGATCTTAGAAATGACTGCAGTTGAAGAGATTAAACCGCTTTTCTCTGACTTTTCCATATGCAATTTTATAGTTATCCCGAGAGAAGAAAGAATGTACTTCAGCGACGGAATGAGAAAGATCTTAGGGTCTCTCGCGTCACAGGATGTCCTTCTTACGTCTTATCTCCAGTTTGTTCCTGAAACTGAGAGGGAAGCGATCGGAGCAAAGTATCAGAACGCATTCAAGGATCTGGTCTTCTCAAATGTCGACCACATCTCCATTTCCCACACTCTCCGTAAATCCCAGTTCGAGATGCTCGAAGTGGAAGCTTATATGCAGCTTATCAATGTTGATAAGGAAAATTACATCTTCGGTATATTGGTAGACAGATCAAGGACTTTACGAGACCGTATCGCATGCCAGTTGTTCAGCAAGGGCATTAACGATTATCTTTTCACATATGATGTTATAAGTGATGCTCTTTACGTAAATGACAGGATCATGGAAGATTTCGATCTTTCTTCCTGGAAGATAAAGAACGCTTCTAACGAGATCTACAGATTCGTTCATCAGGATGATGTCGAGAGACTTCGTGATGAGATCAAGAGTTTTATCCATCATGAATCGGTTGAGTTTGACGGAACATACAGATTCCTTTCTGCCAACAGAGGTGAGATCCACCTTCATGCCAACGGCCTTTCTGATGCCGATAAAGACGGTGTTCCCGGCGCAGATCCTCAATACATTTCCGGATCTTTCAGTGATATCACGGGATTTGTCGAGGATGAGTCCATTAGGACTAACTTGATCGAGGGTACATCTGCTATTACTTTCTATGCCGACTACAGGATAGGTAAGATCGTTTTCTCCGAGAACATTCACGAGATACTTCCGGGTATCCCGACGGAGCAGGACGGAGAACTCATAGAACTCATCGCTTCGAAGATCGTTCCTGAAGACCGTAAGCGTTTCAGGGACATCATGCATCAGGTAGTCGACGGTCAGGAAGAAAAATTCTCCGTTGAGTTCCGTGTTCCGGTCGAAGGTGACAGGAATATCTGGATCGCTTGCCGAGGCAAGAGCTTTTTCGATAATACAAGACATTCACTTATGATCGTAGGAACTGTCTTTGACCTTACAAGAATGAACGAGGTTAGAGAGGGCGTTGAGCGTAATGCTTCATGTCACGAACTTACAGGCTTCCCGACACGTGAGAGACTTATTTCCGATGCTGAACTCGTATTCAGGAACAAGGATCTTCTCTCTGCTGCCGTTGTTCTTATTGATATTAACGGATTCCATTCCTACAATGACCGTTACGGAAGATCTGCAGGAAACGAGATCTTGATCGCCGTCGGTAACATGCTCCAAAAGCACCTTCCTGACGGAGCATCCATCTATCACATAGGTGTTGATATCTTCTGTATCCTTTGGCCTCATGCATCAAGGATCAAAGTAGCAGAGTACATGAGTTATCTTCAGGAAGAAAGTATCCAGCCGCTCGAGATGGGCAGAGGCTCATTCTTCGTAACTTACGGTCTTTCTGCTGCTATCTATCCGTCCTGCGGTTCCGTTGTTGACGAGCTTCTCGTTAATGCCGAGATCGCGCTTCATAAGGTTAAGCAGGATAAGAAACTTAAGTATGCGATCTATTCACCGGTCGATAAGAGAGAACTTAAGGAAAGACTGGACTTCGAGCTTCAGATCTCGCAGTCTATCCGTAATAACATGGATAGTTTCCAGCTTTATTACCAGCCTCTTATCAACGCCAAGACAGAGACCTTGGGCGGTGCTGAGGCACTCCTTCGCTGGGTCGCTCCTAACGGTGAGCTCGTTAACCCTGAAAGAGTTGTTAATGCTCTCGAGTCGACCGACCAGATGGAGATAATCGGATCATGGATCCTCGATAAAGCTATCGGTCAGTGCGCTCAGTGGCTTGCCAACGGTGCTGATCCGAATTTCTATGTTCATATCAATGTAACGGCTGATGACCTTGTGAGAAGGGATTTTGCCAACGATGTCTTGAACGTTCTTGCCAGATATAATCTTTCTCCGAAGAATATCCTTCTGGAGATCACGGAGACATCCCTCATGAGAAACATCGCTATGTGCCGTCAGAATCTCATAAGGCTCAGAAACGAGAACGTAAGGATTGCATTGGACGACTTCGGTACAGGATATTCTTCATTCAACTATTTAAGAGAGCTTCCTGTCGATGAGATCAAGATCGACAAGGCATTCGTTGATGATATGGATACCGTTGCATTTAACAGATCATTTATCTCGGCTATCACGATGCTTGCGCACTCCATTAAAAAGCAGGTCTGCGTTGAGGGTGTCGAGAATGAAAACCAGGCTAAAGTAATCCGCGACATGGGTGCGGATGTCCTTCAGGGATACTACTACAGTAAGCCTTTGACGGTTTTTAATTTCGAAAACAAGTACTTCAAGTAATCGTCAATTTGTTCAATTATTCAGGAAACAAGCCCGGATGCTTATTGATTCTTTGGGATTGCGGAATAATATTGTTGCTCCATAATATATGTAACACCAGTTTTATAGAGTAATTAAGTGAAATGTACAGATTTTGTAAGCACAATATCATTGAAAGGGTCAAGATCAGGATCGAGGATAAGGATATAAATGTATCTCTTATCGCGATCTCTATTGTTGCGAACTCGATCCTTGCGTTCTTTAAATTGATCTTCGGGTTCTATCTTGAATCTTTCTGGCTTATTCTACACGCTGTATATTTCGTCTTCCTGGGGTTTGCCAGATATAAGACCATGAAGAATTACATCTATATCAAGAACATAGAAGACTCCATAAAGAAGTATGAGATAGAATTTGCCATCCACAACAGAAGCGGCGGATTCATCTTCCTGATCGGTGCAGCATATCTGGCTCTTTGTCTCAGGATGTATCTGGTCGGTGATGTTGTCTTGATCGGAGGTGGCCTTGTATACTGCTTTGTGACATTTGCGGCGTTCAAAAATGCATTTGCGATATACGGACTTTTCGTTACCAGAAAAAAGGAGACTCCTGTCGTAAGAGTCATGAAAGTTATAGGAATAGTGGATGCTTCTCTTTCGATCGTTCCGGTCCTTTATACATCCATGTCATATTTCGGTATTATCCATTCAGCTGAAGTTCCTGCCATAGTAGGCATCATCATAAGTATCTGCGTTATGACCAGCGGAATAATTATGTCCAACAGACCTAAGGAGAGATATCTGAACAATTACATGGCGGCTTCGGGAAATAAAGAATAACAAGCAAAAACCGTCGGTATAGTGTATAATCTATTTTGATCGTTTCCTTGAGGAGGATTTATAAATGGCTATTTTTGATCCAAAGACTAAGGTTATCTCCGGATACCAGAAGTCAATCGAAGAGAAGAACAGAGTAATAGCAAAGTACTTCGATCAGATCGGAAGACTTTACTATGGACAATATAAGGATATGTCCGTTGACGTAACAAAGGACATCAACACACGTTGTGAGGCTGTAAGCGATCTTTATGACGAGATCAGAGATTGCGAACTTAAGATCCTCTTTGCAAAGGGCCTTAAGCTTTGCCCTAACTGCGGTAAGGAGAACATGCTTGCTTATGCATTCTGTTTTGCATGCGGTGCAAAGTTTGAACCCGGTTCCGAGAATGCTCCGGGTGAAGTAAAGCCTTCCAGGGTTGAGCCTATTATTGAGGCTCCTTCGATCGAAGAACCTAAGGCTGAAGAGCCTTCTGTTGAAGAAGCAAAAGAAGAAACAAAAGAAGAAGCATCTGAAGAAGTTGTTGAAGAGACAACAGAGGAAACTGCGGAAGAGGCTTCTGAGCCTGAGAAGACAGAGGGATCTGAAGAATAATATCGATATTCGGATAATAAAGATGGGACTTAAGTCGTTCTTAAGCCCCATCTTTTTCATTATAACATTTTTTCGAAAATAAAGTGGTTATGACTGTTACAATCTGTAAACAAGTTATGAATTATAATTGATTCAAGGACGAAAGTCCTCTAGAAAACATCACGGGAAGGATGTGATTTTATGAAGATCACTACGCAGGGAAAAGGCATTCGTATCGGAGAGAGACTTGAAAAGAAGATTGCCGACAAGATGAGCAAATTCGACAAGTATTTTGGTGAGGAAGGCACCTTCAATATACGAATCAGACCTGAGGGAGACCGAATGGTCGTAGAGATCACTCTTAAACTCAACAACAGGATCTACAGAGCAGAGTCCAGAGACGAAGAGATCCTTACAGCAGTTGATAGAACAATCGATAAGCTTGAGTCACAGATAAGGAGACAGAAGACTAAATTCTTAAAGCAGAAGAAAGATTACCCGCAGATCGTAAGCTACCTTGAAGACGAAGCAGATTCTGATTTCGATTTTGAGGATTATGAAGAGGAGAAGAAGATAATTAGAAGAAAGACATTTGAATTAAGGCCTATGTCTTCGGAAGACGCAATTTTGCAGATGGAAATGCTTGGGCATAACTTCTTGGTTTATTTGGATGCTGATACCAACGTCGTAAGTGTAATTTACAAGCGTAAGGACGGCAACTACGGTTTGATTGAACCGGCCTATTGATCCTTCCTGATTGGTTATCCTTCACAGTAAAGCCGTTGTTACGCGATTAGGATTTGGGGAGCCCTGCGGGGCTCCCCTGTTTTTGTGTTGACAGAAAAAAATACCCGTGTTATATTCGCTTTATGAATGAATATTCGTTCAGTCAAAACGGAGGAACAGATACATGCCAAAGACAGAAGAACAGTGTAAGCAGCTCAGGGAAGATATGAGGAGCAGGATACTTAAGAATGCTTCATTATATTTTGCTAGAAACGGCTTTGGGGATACGAAGATCGGAGATCTTGCAAAGCACATAGGTATAGGACAGGGAACGATCTATCTTTATTTCAAGTCCAAAGAGGAACTTTTCGAAGAGATAAGGAAGAATGCCGATAATAAAGATCAGGTAAGAAATCTTGAGAAAGTATCTAAGCTTCCTTTGCCTGCAAAGGCCAAGATCGATATGATCTCTGCCGATATGGAAAGAAAGCTCAACAACGATGAGGATTATGTAGTTAAGATCACTATCGTTTCACAGCTCATGCTGGAGCAGGAGGAAACGCTCTACGGAAATGATCTTTACAAGCATATGGCCAAGATCATAAGGCAGGGCCAGAAGGAAGGTTCTGTAGTTAAGGGCGATCCTGTTTATCTTGCGGATCTTTACTGGGGAACTGTCTATATGTATGCACTTAAGAAACTGTTCGTTAATGAGTGCAAGATGGTCACCAGGGAGACGCTCGCACGTCTTTTGGAGGTGTGAGATGACAAGGGTTGCAATAGTAACCGGTGCGACCGGCGGTATAGGGGAAAAGTTTATTCAGAGAATAAGCGCAATGGATGACATAGAAGAAGTATGGGCGATAGGAAGGAGCAGGGATAAGCTCGATCGGCTGAAGGAGGAGCATTCTAATGTAAGAGTGATCGAAGCTGATATCGGAAATGGCGGAATGAAGGTTATAAACGATCTCATCCGTGAAGAAGATCCAGATATAAGGATGCTCGTTAATAATGCAGGTGTCGCTTATATGGGTGATTTCAGCAAGATGACCTGTGATCAGGTCGTAAGCTTTTGCAAGGTAAACTGCAGTGCGCCGTCTGAACTTATGCTTATATGTTTGCCGTTCATGCATGAAGGTTCCAGGATATTAAATATCTCATCTGCTTCTTCCTTTCAGCCTAATCCTTATCTTTCCGTCTATTCGGCAAGCAAGTCATATCTTAAGAACCTTTCAAGAGCGTTGAACCATGAACTCAGGGAAAGAAAGATAACGGTAACTTCCGTGTGCCCTTATTGGGTTGATACGGGGATGCTGCCGAGAGAAAAAGACGGGAAAAAGATCAACTATCCGGGAATGGTAAGTGCTGATCTTGTAGTGGATAAAGCCCTTAAGGACAGCGGTAAAGGAAAGGATATGTCGGTTCCGGGCTTTTTTGCACAGTACTT
Organism: Clostridia bacterium; assembly: GCA_024699245.1. Lineage (GTDB taxonomy): Bacteria > Bacillota > Clostridia > Saccharofermentanales > Saccharofermentanaceae > Saccharofermentans. The sequence continues at coordinate 24,173 of JAILPW010000047.1, forward strand.
CAGGATCTATTCCAAGATAATGCCTACAGGTATAGTCATGAGGCAGTGGGTAGCAGGGATAAGAAAATACTTATGAGATACAGACTTGAGACAGAAAGAGTCGATCTTTTTGATGCAAATATATTGATAGTTATGAATGTAAGACTGAATGTCCGAGTGGCATTCGATGATCTCAGGGCTTCGTTCATGAGAGCATGTGATATGCATGAGGTGTTAAGATCCAAAGTCATTATCGAACCGTCAGGTGAAGCGTATTACGTCGATAATGATGAGCCGCATAATTCCATAACCGAGACCGGAAGTTCCCTGGAAGAACTCATATACGTTAACGAGAGGCGAAGGTTCAGGATCGAAGAGGGAGAATTTATAAGGGCGTTCGTATCGCCTGACGGACTCATCTTCATGATGCATCATCTCGGAGGCGACGGTAAGTCATTGCTCTATTTCATAGAGACATTTATGAAGTGTCTTGAAGGAGACGAGGCGGAATATGTTCCGTTCAGGAATCTGCCCTTCGAAGACATACCTGATGAGAGCGGATTATCCTTTGGTTATAAGTTTCTTACAAGATACTGGAACCGTAAATGGGCAAAGCTGAAACGCACCTATACATATCGTGACATGGATGAGGAATACAGCGGCTTTTGGACCGGCCGTAAGACCGATGTAATTGTAAGAAGATATAACAAGGAAGAGCTCGATACTCTTCTTAAAAGATCAAGGGAGATCGGAGTATCGCTGACTTCTTATCTCATTACCGGATTTATTGAGGGTTCGGATAAGAAGCTGGCACTCGGGATCGCGGCTGACGGAAGGACCGATGGTAACAGGTCGATGGGTAACCAGGTAACGGGTATCGCCATTAAGGTCAGGTATGATAACAGGCAGTCGTTCGAGGATAATGCAAGACGGGTGGATCGTCTGATGAAGGATAAACTTTCTGATCCCAAACACCGCTATTTCTCCCTGGAGTTCATGAGGCATCTGGAACCGACTTTGAAGGATGCCTTGAATCTGGTGAGAGCAGGGTTTGTTGACGGCAGTTTTGTCACCATGGTCGCAGGTTTCCTCGGTTACGGAAAGAAGATCAGGGATATGAGCTTTACGAATCTTACGAGAGCCGATATCGGCCTTCGGTACGGAGATTATAAGATCGAGGAGATCATATTTGTGCCTCCGGTAGTTTCTTATGCCAAAGACGTAATAGGGATCGTTACTACGGGGGATATCATGAATGTTACAAGACATGTCTACGGCAAATAAAAGATCCGTTTTCTATAAGTATCTGCCTGTCGCGTGCTTATGGCTTATCGGCCTTGGGATCGGAGTCTTTTATGATCATGATGTTGCGATGACCTTGTATCGCGGTAATGATATCACCTCGGTCGTATTCAGCGTGGTCGGACTTGGTTATTGTATTCTGTTCAGGTTCTTGAGCTCACTTGTTCCTGATAACAAGGCGTGAATTACCATTTAATGATTGTTTAATAAATTCTTGGATATCATCTGAATCATAAAGATGTGATTTTATCGGAGGATGATATGTCTAAGGATTCGAATTTCGGTAAGTTTCTTCTCCTCTGGGCGGGAGAGTTTATATCAGCGATCGGTGGCGGACTTACAAGTTTCGGTCTCGGTGTTTATGTCTATAAGCAGACCGGAAGTGCGGCTTGTACGTCACTTGTTACGCTTTTGGCATTTTTTCCGATGCTGGTATTAAGCGTTCCTGCGGGAATCCTTGCAGACCGTTATGACAGAAGGAATTTGATGATGCTCGGTGACGGACTTTCCGCCATCGGCCTTGTATATATCCTGATCCGTATGTTCATGGGTGGAGCTACGCTTCTTGATATCTGCATAGGTGTTACGATTAGCTCCGTATTCTCGGCACTTTTGGAGCCATCTTATAAGGCGACCGTTACAGATATGCTCACCAAAGAGGAATATTCCAAAGCAAACGGACTTGTAAGCATCGCAGGAAGCGCGAGATACCTTCTTTCTCCTATTATCGCGGGATTCCTCCTTGCTATAAGCGACATTAAGCTTCTTCTTATCATCGACATCTGTACTTTTTTCCTTACTGTAATAACTACGGCAGTTGTAAGAAGAGGTATCGAGAGTAAAAAGAGCGACGAGAATGTATCACTCAAGAACGGTATCAAGGAAGGTTTTGCAGTGATCAGGGCCAAGAAAGGCATTATGACCCTCATAATCATGACATCCGTTATCACATGCTTCATCGGAATAATGATGACACTTTCCGAACCTATGGTACTTGCTTTCAGGGATGAAAAGACCCTTGGAACCTTAGAGACCATCTGTGCCAGCGGAATGCTCGTAACAAGCGTTGTCCTTGGTGCTTTGGGCATCAAGAAGCATTTTGTTAAGCTTCTTTCATTTTCTCTTGCATTAAGCGGTATCGGAATGGCGATCTTCGGCATCAAAGAGAACGTGATCCTCATGACTGTTGCAGGATTTTTCTTCTTTGCTATGCTTCCTATCGCCAACAACAGCCTTGATTACCTCATCAGGATCAACATTCCTGAGGAAACTCAGGGAAGGGCATGGGGCATCATCGGATTCATATCCCAGCTGGGTTATGTCGTAGCTTTTGCAGCTTCCGGAGTCCTTGCCGATGTAACGGCTAAAGCCGCCGGTATAAGCGTCGGAAGAGGTTCCGGTGCAGTCATTATGGTTGCTGGCATCCTTCTTACCGTGGTATCATTGTCTTTGCTTTTTCGAAAAAGCATCAGGGCTCTCGAAAACACGGAAAAGTAAAAAACAAGAAATTACTGAATCCCTGTTTTCAAGTATTTGTTGACTTGATATCAAGTTTTTAGTATAATCCCTTCCGTTATATTTCTACGCACGAGAGGAGGGATAAAGAATGTCAGAAATCAGACTTAAGGAGAATGAGTCCCTTGATAGTGCGCTTCGCAGATTTAAGCGTTCATGTGCAAGATCAGGAGTTCTCGCTGAAGTACGTAAGAGAGAGCACTATGAGAAGCCATCTGTACGTCGTAAGAAGAAGTCAGAGGCTGCAAGAAAGCGCAAGCGCTGATAGGATTTGATTCTTAACGGAACTGTTCACATATGTGAGCAGTTCTTTTTTTGTCTCACTTTTTTTGGTAAAATGTAAACAAATAATTAGAGTGAGATGTTATATATGCTGTTAACGAGCAAGAATTGGGATTGCGCGCTGACCTTGGGTGAGGTCGACGCGGATCAGATTGTGGAGCGTTTGCTTGAATCCCGAGGAATTGACACGGAAGGCAAGAAGGAGGATTTTCTAAGCGAGAATCCTTCTGAATGGCACGACCCGTTTCTATTCGCGGATATGCAAAAGGCTGTTGATATTATCGTTGAATCCATGGATAAAGGTGAGAAGATCCTTGTCTATGGAGATTATGATGCGGACGGTGTTACGGCTACTTCCATCCTTGTAAGATATTTCAGAAGTCATAATTGCGATGTGGATTACATCGTGCCGCAGAGAGCTGCGCACGGTTATGGCCTTACGGATTACATCCTTGAGGACGTCTTAAGAAAGGCTCCGGGGCTTCTTATTACGGTCGACTGCGGTATCTCTAACTTTGATACCATCGAGAAGATAAAGGAACACGGAATAAAGGTCATCGTAACCGATCACCACATGGTCCAGGATAAACTTCCTTGCGCGGATGCAGTTATCTGTGCCAAGAGACAGGACAACACATATCCTTGTGCCGATCTATGCGGCGCAGGAGTTGCAATGAAGGTTGTCGAGGCTCTCGGCAGAGATAAGAGACACAAGGTGTTCCCGAGCGTATGGCGTCAGGTCATCGAGCTTTCCGGTATCGCTACCATCGCAGATCTCGTTCCGATAGTCGGCGAGAACAGAACTTTGGTCAAGAAGGCGTTCCAGAGCATGGAAGAACCGACAAATATCGGAATCCGCGTAATGAACGAGATGCTCCTGGATTCAGGAAAGAAACCGGATGAGTCCTATATCTCGTTTGTTTTCGTTCCGAGGATCAATGCGGCAGGAAGACTTTATGATTCTTCCGATGCACTTAACCTGTTCCTGAATGACGACAGAAGTAAGGTCAAGGCGGCTGCCATGGCTCTTACGAAGCAGAATGATGAGAGAAAAGAGATCGAAGCCAAGGTTTTCGAAGAGGCAAAGGCTCAGATCGAGAACAGTAACAGGCCTGAGGAATGGCTCCTTACAAATACAAAGGGACCTATCGTTGCCTATGGCAAGGATTGGCATCAGGGTGTTCTCGGGATCGTCGCAGGTAAACTGTCGCAGCATTTCAGAAGAAGTGCGATCGTGTTTACGGATGACGGCCTTGATACTGAGAACGTTAAGGGTTCTTCAAGAGCATACGGCGAATTCGACATATATCATGCGATAGAGAGTGCTTCGGAGTACTGCGTAAACTTCGGAGGACATAAGAAGGCCGCAGGTCTCGTCCTTAAAAAGAAGGATATCGGCAAGTTCATGAGAGCGCTCGAGGAATATGCCAGAAATCAGACTGAGGAAGAGGAGCAAAGGGACAGCCTTAAGATCGATGCCGAGATCCCTGCATCATGCATTACCATGAAGATCCATGATGCTCTCCGTAAGCTGTCTCCGTTCGGTCTCGGAAACGGCAAGCCGATGTTTGTCACAAGGAACCTGTTCCTTGCCAATATCCAGTTTATGAGCGACGGAGCACACATAAGGCTCGATCTTTACGATACTGAAAATGATCCTGATATGAAGAGGGTCATCTCAGCCGTCGGATTTGGTATGGGCAATTATTCTTCTATCCTTAAGGTCGGCGACAGGCTGGATATCGCTTACACGATGAATGTGTTTAACCTGTGGGGTAATGATACTTTGAGCCTTCATCTTGCTGACCTAAGACCTAAGATGCCTGATAACATTATGTGGGACAGGCCTGAGATACTTGAAAAACTTTATGAGAGCGGACTTGCACCTAATATGATAGCTAAGCTTCAGAAGGGTACGGATCCGACTTCGTTGATACCTACATCCGAACACTATGCAGATACATATAAGACTATCAGGGATATGTTCGGAAACGGTATATCGATCATAGATTCCATATACCTCGCTAGAATGATAAGCATCAAGACCGGAAACGAGATCACACCTTTCCAGGTCCTCCGTTGCCTTGACGTTTTCTCGGAGGCAGGACTTATCAAGCTCGGAAGATTCTCGTATGACCGTGTTTGCTTAAGTCTGTCGGAAGTTAAGGGAAAAGCAAATCTTCAAGATACAGTCACTTATAAGAGGTTGAATAGTAATGTCTGATAACGAAAAGAAAGAACTCACTCCTGAAGAGCTTGAGATAGAGATACAAAAAGAACTGATGTACCTCAGGGATACGGATGACGTACCTGAGATACCGGAAAATATTGCCGAGCGATTCAGCGACCTTATCAAGTCGTATGAGAAGTATGCTGGTAAGCTTCACGAGAGTGCGGAAGTTTTCGAGAATGATATGCATATGATACGTGAGGCTTATATCTTTGCTTACAAGGCACACAGGAATCAGAAGCGTAAGTCAGGCGAGCTATACATCATCCATCCTATAGCTGTTGCACAGATCCTCGTAGATCTTGAAGTTGATGCGGAGACCATTGAGGCTGCGCTCCTTCACGACACCGTTGAGGATACTGTCGTGGATATCCATCTCATAACAGAGATATTCGGTGAGAATGTTGCGCTTCTTGTAGACGGCGTTACGAAACTTGGTAAGATCCCGTACGTTTCCAAGGAAGATATCCAGGCAGAAAACGTACGTAAGATGTTTGTAGCGATGGCCAAGGACATTCGAGTAGTCCTTATCAAACTTGCCGACAGACTTCATAATATGCGTACGATGAAGCACCAGTCTCCTGAAAAGCAGATAGAGATCTCCAGAGAGACACTTGATATCTATGCTCCTTTGGCACACCGTCTCGGTATCTATAAGATCAAATGGGAACTAGAGGACCTTTGTCTTCGTTATCTTGATAAGGATGCTTACTACGAACTCGTCGGCATGATCTCTTCAAAAAGATCCGAGCGTGAGCAGTTCATGGCTGACGTTGTTAATGAGATCAGTGCCAAGGTAAAAGAATACGGCATCAAGCACGTTGAGATAGAGGGAAGACCTAAGCACTTCTACAGTATCTACAACAAGATGAAAGAGCAGAACAAGACCTTGGAGCAGATCTATGACCTGTTCGCGTGCCGTATCATCGTAGAGACACTTACGGACTGCTACACTGTCCTTGGTATCGTTCATGAGATGTATCAGCATATTCCGGGACGATTCAAGGATTATATCGCTATGCCTAAACCTAATATGTACCAGAGTATCCATACGACTGTTCTGGGTAAGGGCGGAGTTCCGTTCGAGATTCAGATCAGAACATTCGCGATGCACAGGACTGCCGAGTACGGTATCGCTGCGCACTGGCATTATAAGGAAGCAGGTAATTCGGAAGTATCGAAGTTTGACCAGCTCGACAGCAAGATGAACTGGATCAGACAGATCCTGGACAGCCAGAAAGAGACCAAGGATCCTACGGATTTCATGGATGTTCTGAAGAGCAACCTTACTCCGGATACTGTTTATGTGTTCACGCCTAAGGGCGACGTCATAAACCTTCCTAAGGGTTCATGTCCTATCGATTTTGCATATAACATCCATAGCGGTATCGGTAACCACATGCACGGTGCCAAGGTCAACGGAAGGATCGTGCCTCTTTCTTACGAACTTAAGAACGGTGATATTGTCGAAGTCCTCTCATCCGATAAGATCCACGGACCTTCAAGAGACTGGGCGAAGATGGTTAAGACGGCGTCCGCCAGAAGTAAGATCAATTCATGGTTCAAGAAAGAATCCCGTGCCGAGAACATTGCTGACGGTCGTGAACTTCTCGAGCGTGAGATGCAGAGAAACGGCTTCTCGCCGCAACAGCTCCTTCTTCATAAATCGTTGGAGGGCATCTTCCGTAAATACAGTTATTCCAATCTGGAAGATATCTATGCCGCTATCGGTTACGGCGTACTGACTCCGGGAAAGGTATTCTCGAAGCTTCGTGATGAGTACATTAAGTCTCTTCCTGAAGAAGAAAGAACTGCCATGGGCTACAGGATCAACTCAGCCGGTCAGGTCCTTTATACTCCGTCAGAACTTGTCGAGGACATAGGTAAGAATTCTCTTGTCGGTCTTCCGAAAAACCTCACGCAGCAGTCAACGACAGCCAACTACAAGCCGCTCGTTAAGAGAGTGCAGGAGAAAAAGACAAAGACCAGCACGGGAGTTATCGTAGAAGGACTCGAGAACTGTCATGTGCATCTTTCGAACTGCTGCCATCCTGTTCCGGGTGACGAGATCATCGGATACGTTACTCAGACAGGCGGTGTCGGTATCCACAGGACCAATTGTGCCAACATAATCAACCTTCATAAGTATGCTTCACGTTCTCCTAAGGATAAGGAGCGTGAGAACAGGCTTATCAAGGTTCATTGGGATAACTACAGCCCGACTGATATCTATGAGGTCGAGATGAAGATCGTCGTAAGTGACAGACGTTATATCCTTAACGAGATCACCAGCGCGATCAGTGAGGAGCATGTCTTCATAAGCTCCATCTCGAGCCAGTCCAAGCCTGATTTTACTGCTGTCATCAATCTCGTTGTCGAGGTAAGAGGACAGACTCAGTTCGACAGGCTTATCGGAAGGATCAAGAGTATCAAGGATGTTATTAGTGCAGGTAGAGCATAAAATGTGATTGATTTTTGATATAAACGGGCACTCTTCCTATATATAATATAGGGGTGTTTCGTTTTCGGGGGTTTAGAGAGAATGATAAGAACACTGGCAAAGCATATAAAGCAGTTCAAGGGAGCTTCCATCGTCACTCCTTTGTTCATGATATTGGAAGTATTCTGTGAGATGGCGATCCCTTATCTCATGGCTTCCATAGTAGATGACGGTATCAACAAGGGTAACCTTAATCATATCTACAACATAGCAGGCGGAATGGTAGTAGTTGCGCTTGTATCTCTCTTCGCAGGTGCCATGGGCGGTAAGTTCGGCGCTCGTGCTTCCGCAGGTTTTGCACATAACTTAAGAGAAGCAATGTTCTACAGGATCCAGAAGTTCTCCTTTAAAGAGATCGACAAGTATTCCACGGCTGGTCTCGTTACACGTCTTACAACTGACGTAACGAACATCCAGAACGCTTACCAGATGATCCTCCGTATGCTCGTAAGATCTCCTATGAGCCTTATCGCTGCAATGGTCATGGCATTCTTCCTTAACGCAAAGATCGCTCTTATCTATCTTGCAGCAGTTTTCGTTTTGGCTATTATCCTTGTAACCATCATGCTCCTTGCAATGAAACACTTTAGAGTCCTTTTCGAAAAATACGACAAGATGAACGAGTCTGTTCAGGAAAACGTAGCTTCCATCAGAGTTGTTAAGTCCTTCGTAAGAGAAGAGTACGAAAAGAAAAAGTTCAACACTGCATCAAACAACATCTATAAGCTTGCTGTTGCAGCCGAGAAAGTATTGTCATTCAACAACCCTGCAATGGTCCTTACGACCAATGCTTGTATCCTTTTGATCTCCTGGTTCGGTGCTCACCTCGTTGTTTCAAACGAACTTACCACAGGTGATCTTTTGGCACTCTTGAGCTACTGTATGAATATCCTCATAAGCTTGATGCTCCTCAGTATGGTATTCGTTATGATCACCATGAGTTCTGCATCCGCTAAGCGTGTCGCTGAAGTTCTCGAGCAGGAGAGCTCCATCGTTAACCCTGAGAATCCTCTCATGGAAGTTAAGGACGGTTCCATCACATTCAAGAACGTAAGCTTCAAGTATTATGATGACGCAGATACATACGTGCTTAACGGAGTAGACTTAAGCATCAAGTCAGGTGAGACCATCGGTATCGTCGGAGGAACCGGCGTAGGTAAGAGTACATTCGTTAACCTCATAAGCAGATTCTATGACGTAAACACCGGTGAAGTTATTGTCGGCGGTGCAAACGTTAAGGATTACGATCTTGAAGTTCTCAGAAACAACGTATCCATGGTTCTTCAGAAGAACGAGCTTTTCACGGGAACCATTTTCGAGAACCTTCGTTGGGGTGATGAAAACGCAACAGATGAAGAATGCATCAACGCATGTAAGATCGCTCAGGCAGATGAATTTATAAATAATTTCCCTGAAGGTTATAACACTAAGATCGAGCAGGGCGGTACCAACGTATCCGGCGGACAGAAGCAGAGACTTTGTATTGCCAGAGCTCTTCTCAAGAAGCCTAAGATACTTATCCTCGACGACTCTACATCAGCGGTCGATACGAGTACGGACAGAAAGATCAGGGAAGGTCTTAAGAATGACAGACCTGATATGACTAAGATCATAATCGCTCAGAGGATCTCATCTGTTAAGGAAGCCGACAGGATCATCGTCATAGAAGATGATAAGGTTACGGCATTTGCTACACATGATGAGCTTCTCAAGATCAATGAGACATACGCTTCCTTGTATGAGGCACAAACGAGCGGAGGCGGCGACTTCGACGAAGCCAAGCTCAACAGCAAGGGAGGTGAGGAATAATGGCACAGCCTAAGCAGGTTAAGATGGGACAAAGAGGAAGAGGTCCTATGCCTAAGATCGAGCATCCGTTCAGGATCCTCAAGAGGATATTCGGATATACATTCAGATGGTACTGGATCCACTGGATATTTGTTGTTATCTGCGTATTTGCCAGCACATTCTCAAGTGTTCAGGGAACTATGTTCATGAAGACTTTGATCGATGATTATATTATTCCTCTCACGGAACAGTCATCACCTGATTACTTGCCGCTTCTTTACGCGATATTAAGAGTTGCGGGATTCTACCTCATAGGTGTTGTTGCGGCATTTGCTCAGGCAAGACTTTTGATGTACATCACACAGGGTACTTTACGTAACTTGAGAGACGAGCTTTTCAATAAGATGGAAAGTCTTCCTGTCAGATATTTTGATACTCACGCACACGGCGACATCATGTCCGTTTATACGAATGATATCGATACGTTAAGACAGATGATCTCTCAGAGCCTTCCGATGCTCTTATCGAGTGTGGTTACGGTCGTAAGCGTGCTCGTGAGCATGATCGTACTCAACTGGCTTTTGACTTTGATCACCATCTCGATGGTATTCGTAATGCTCTTCTGTACAGCCAAGTTAAGTGCTGCTTCAGGTAAGAACTTTGCGATCCAGCAAAGAAGCCTCGGTTCCGTTAACGGATATATCGAGGAGATAATGACAGGTCAAAAAGTCGTTAAGTCTTTCTGCTATGAAGACAAGGCGATGGAAGAGTTCATCAAGCGTAATGACGAGCTTTACGTAAGCGCTGATAAAGCAAATACATTTGCCAACATCCTCATGCCTATCAATGCACAGCTCGGTAACTTAAGTTATGTTCTGTGTGCTATCGTCGGAGGTGCATTCGCTATCAAGGGAATCGGAAGTTTCACACTTGGTGCACTTGCGAGCTTCCTTACATTTAACAAGCAGTTTGCTCATCCTATCAACCAGATTTCCATGCAGCTTAACGCTATCATGGTTGGTCTTGCAGGCGGTCAGAGGATCTTTGATCTTTTGGATCAGGTTCCTGAGACTGACGAAGGTTATGTTACCCTGGTCAATGCCAAGATGGTCGACGGTAAGCTTACTGAGTGTGAAGAAAGAACGGGAATGTGGGCATGGAAGCACTTCCACAAGGCGGACGGAACTACAACATATGTTGAACTTAAAGGTGATGTTGAGTTCCATGACGTTGACTTTGCATATGAAGAAGGACATCCGGTTCTTCACGATATCGATCTTTATGCTACACCTGGTCAGAAGATCGCATTTGTAGGTTCCACGGGTGCAGGTAAGACGACCATCACAAATCTCATCAACCGTTTCTATGACATAGCTGACGGTAAGATCAGATACGACGGAATCAATATCAATAAGATCAAGAAAGACGATCTGCGTCATTCTCTCGGCATCGTTTTGCAGGATACACACCTGTTCAGTATGTCTGTTAAGGAGAACATCAGATACGGTAAGCTTGATGCGACAGACGAGGAAGTTTATGCAGCAGCTAAACTTGCTAATGCTGATACGTTCATTAAGCACCTGCCGCAGGGCTATGATACGATCCTTGAAGGTGACGGTGCGAATCTTTCTCAGGGACAAAGACAACTCCTTGCTATCGCTCGTGCAGCTATCGCAGATCCGCCGGTCCTTATCCTTGATGAGGCTACAAGTTCAATCGATACTCATACCGAGTCTTTGGTACAAAAGGGTATGGATAAGCTCATGAAGGGCAGAACGACATTTGTCATTGCTCACAGATTGAGTACAGTCAAGAATTCCGACTGTATCATCGTTCTTGAAAAGGGACGTATAATCGAGAGAGGAAATCACGACCAGCTTATCGAGAAGAAGGGCAGATATTATCATCTCTATACGGGTAATACAGCTCAGAGCTGATCAGAAATACGGAGGAAATGTTTATGTATGACATTATCATAGTAGGCGCAGGAACAGCAGGCCTTACAGCAGCTATATACGGAAGACGTGCAGGTAAGTCCGTTATCGTATATGAATCAGAGACATACGGCGGACAGATCATCAATACTCCGGAGATCGAGAATTATCCGGGTATCAAGAATGTATCCGGCTATAAGTTTGCTACTGATCTTTACGAGCAGGTGATCGCACTCGGAACTGATTTCGAGTACGACAAGATCGTTAAGATCGAAGGAAGTTACGAAGAGGGATTTACCCTTACAACTGAATTCGGTAAGACCTGTGAAGGTAAGACGATTATACTTGCATGCGGAGCAAAGAACCGTCATCTGGGTCTTCCTATGGAAGAGAAACTTCTCGGAAGAGGAATCTCCTATTGTGCAACATGCGACGGTGCATTCTTCAAGGGTAAGAACGTAGCCGTAAACGGTGGCGGAAATACAGCTTTGGAAGATGCCATTTATCTTGCGGGACTTTGCAACAAAGTATATCTGATCCACAGAAGAGATGCTTTCAGAGGTGAGAGCGCTCTCGTTGATATAGTAAGACAGACAGCTAATATCGAACTCGTTCTTAACAGCACCGTAAGCGAGCTTAAGGGTGAGAAGAAGCTTGAAGCAGTTACGGTAAAAGATACTGTTACTTCAGGTGAAAGAGATATCAGCGTGGATGCACTGTTCGTTGCAATCGGACAGGTACCGTCCAACGAGCCGTTCGCAGGTCTTGTTGAACTTGATCAGAACGGATATATCGTTGCAGGTGAAGATTGTAAGACAAATGTTAAGGGTATCTTTGCAGCAGGTGACGGAAGGACTAAGACTTTGCGTCAGCTCACAACTGCAGCTTCAGACGGAGCGGTAGCAGCTGTTGCCTGTTGTGATCTTATTCTTCATGAGAATCAGTGATCTTCTCAGGTTTTTTCATGAACTTACCTAATACTCGCGACAAGAACGCGAGTATTTTTTTGTCCAATTCGAAGACCTTCATGATCTGGATAACGATGATCATGACAGTAGGGCCGAGAAGGAATCCGATAGCACCCCATACATATACGCCGATTACCATGGCGATGAGCATGAGAAGAGGATGAAGCTTCATGGATTTACCGAGGATCAAAGGCTCGATTATACGTCTTATGACGGTCATTACTGCCATTCCGATAAGAACGATCACAGCACCCTTGATATTGCCCTGGAATGCCAGATAGATGATTACCGGCCACATTGTGACGGCTATGCCGAGAACAGGCAGGAAATCAATTACGCCTGTGATGAGGGCTATGATAAGAGCATATTTGACATCAGCCAATACGAAGATCAGATATGCCTCAACTGCGGTGATCAAAAGGAGCGAGAAGTATCCGCCAAGAACTCTGAACAATGTAACCGACAGATCATTTATAAGAGAGAAAGACTTCTTACGGAATGATTTATTAGGGACGTTATTAAGGTAGAACTTGGTAACTTCAGGTCCGTCACTTATGAAATAGTATCCGCTTAAGATAACACAGATGATCGAGAAAAGAACTGCAGGAAGACTTCCTACAAAATTCCAAAGGGCTGATACAAGCTTGGACAATAGCGAAGGAACAGCCTTGATAAGGTTGTTGGCCCATGCATCAAGATTGCTCTTGATAAGATCAACGATGTCCTGGCTTAAGAATCCGCCTTGTTCAGTTGAGAGCTTATTAAGATTTGCTGCTCTCTTGATCGATTCAAAATCGAAGCCTTCAGACAATCTGGAAAGAGCCATAACAGCATTAGTAGCCTGTGAAAGGATTCCGAGAATGCAAAGTGCACAAAGAAGGAATACCAGGATAAGAAGGATTACATAGACGACTATTGATACTTTAGTCTGGATGGACTTGGACTTCTTCTCTCCGTTTGGATGAAGGAGCTTATAACCGATAGTCTTCTGCTTTTCAGGATCGGTCTTCTTTGGCGTTTTGATATGCTTGTTCTTACCGAAGAGCTTGCTGATCGGCTTAGCGATCGCGTAACTTGTCTTGGCAAGGATAAATCCGATAAGGAAAGGAACCAATACGATGGCAAGTTTTGCAAAGAAGTAGATAACTACACAAGCGATGGCAATGATCAATATGTATTTGATCATGCTTATGACTGAAGCTTTATCTCTCTCGTATCTTTCTTTGCTATCCATTGTCTTATCCTTTAAGGTATATTACCCACAAAGTGAGGAGTATTATTATCGCACAAATCAGCGAAAAATTCACCCCCGACATGACTGAAGGCTGGTCAGAGGATTCTTCTCCGTTTATGGAAACATCCGTGTCGTATGAAGCTTTGAAGTCATTCAGAGTTTTCGCGAAGAAAGCAAGGAGAATGACTCCGACAAGGAATGCCGGCATGGATGAGTAAAAATATGTCGAATCGATGTCGGAATGAACCTGAACCATTGTAATATCAACGCTCTTTACGAATCTGCTGAAGAACATATCGGTAAGTCCGCTGCCCAGAAGAGCCACAAAAGGAGCCCAGATGTTTCCGGTCCTGTCGCGGAGGAAGCAAAGCCAGATGCCGACGATGAATATAGCGAGAAAATCAATAAAGTTCAGGGAAAAAACTGCAAATGAAAGTGCAACGATGATCGTTGCGATCTTCTTGTCTTTTTTTCGAAAACATGCCCACATGAGGCCTGTGAAGAAAATAGCTGTTCCAAATGAAGGGATTACTGTTCCGAAAACGTATCCTGCGATCTTCTCGACAACGTCGCTAGGCGTGTTTACGAAAAAGAACGAAGGGAAGATAAGACTTCTTCCCAGTCTGAGCCAAAGCCACGTGAAAAGGTTATGTATAGGTGTCTTGATAAGAAAGATGCCAATACCCGATATAAATGACAGTAGCATCGGGCCGATACCCGTATAATGACCTACCGAATCGATGATCACGTTAGCTTTGTTCTTCTTTTTCTCTATGAAAAGGATCGCTGCAGGAGCTACGAGAGCGAGAGCGACCAATAAAGGCATAGTAAGGGCATATCCCATAAGTGAAGTGAAAGATAACGGAAACTCATGACTTATCGCTATGCTTCTTAAGATATAGACTATCAGCAGTCCCAGAGAACAAAGGAAAAGAGAATATCCCCAGTTGATCGTTACAGGAAAGCCGAAGTGATGTTTGATTACCTTGAAAATCTTCTTTAATGTCATGTCGGATCCCTCTATCAGAAGTAAACTCCGAATGTGACCATATACTGGAAAAGAACATGATAGAATACCGGCTCAAGAGCGAGGAATACGCCTGTTCCAATAGCGATGAACGGTCCGAAAGCCAGGTAATCGGGATCTTCGGCATAGTGCATCTCTTCTTTCTTGAGTTTGAGTTCCATTTTGGCTACGATCGGATTCTCATGATTTTCGATATATTCTCTTTCTTCCTTAAGACGCTTTTGCTTTCTGACAAGAAGAGGGATCGCGAAAAGAACTCCGATGATAACGGAGACATATACCAGGACTACAAGACCGTAAAGGCCCGTGCACATTCCGCATGCAGCGAGAAGCTTCATGTCGCCTTGTCCCATTGCTTCTTTTGATGTGATCATCTCACCGATAAATCCGATAAGGAAGATGACTCCTCCGCCGACAATAGCTCCGCCGAGCCTGTTTACGAGCGGTGCGAACCAAGGTGCTTCAATAGTGAACCACATTGTTCCTTCAAGATAATCTGAAGCCAAAAGTATGAATCCGAATATGAGGATAAGGATCCAGAACTGATCAGGAATGATCCTGTTAAGCTTGTCGGAAATAAGGACAAGGAAGAGAACAGGAACTATAACGACGATGGCGATGATATGTATAGGCATCACCATATCTACAAGGTCAGGGAAGAATATTACCGAAGCAACATAAAAAACTGCACAAAAAAGCCCTGCAAATATACCGTGAGGAACGATCTTCATTCTCTTTGCAGGCCTGTGATTAGGGGCTTTCGGGTCATAATCGTAATCCTGCAACCACGCCTCGGGAATATGCTTGAACAAGAACGTCAAAAATAATCCTATAAGAATACCCAGAACAGCAGCAATTATTGCCGAAATAACCGTGACCATTAAGCCCTCCGAAATGTTTTCTATTGCTTATAAAAGTTTAATATATAAGCATTAAATATTCAACGTCGGATAATTTTGGCATTTTGTATATAAAAAATTTACGTCCCGGTTTTCTGCGTATGTTAAAATCATCTTGGTGTAAAAGTTTTATGTGAGGGGGGGAGACGTTTAACGTCGACTATTATGGCAAAAAAAGTTACAACTAAGATGCTTACGGACAGAATTGACGCTCATGTCAGAGCCGAGACAGGCTTTACGTCCGAGAAGGCCACAGCAAGAGACTTTTGGACAGCCCTTTCGAAGAGCGTTGTTGAATTGATCTCAGACAACTGGGAAGAGACCCGCGTAGCATACAGCAAGGAAAGACAAGCTTACTATCTTTCAGCTGAGTTCCTTGAGGGCAGATCTCTTCTGAACAACCTCGTTAACCTCGGAATCTACGATGAAGCTAAGGAAGCAATGGCATCCTTCGGCTACAATCTTACTGATATCCTTGAAGAAGAGACAGATCCGGCACTCGGAAACGGCGGCCTCGGCAGACTTGCAGCTTGTTTCCTTGATTCCTGTGCTACACTGAATCTTCCTGTAACAGGTTACGGAATCATGTACCGTTACGGTCTTTTCCGTCAGTCTATCGAAAACGGTTTCCAGAAGGAGCATCCGGACAGCTGGATGGAAAGAGGTTATCCGTTTACATTGCAGCGTTTCCAGGAGCGTGTAAAAGTTCATTACAACGATATGGACGTATGGGCAGTTCCTTGTGACCTTCCTATCACAGGTTACGGCACAAAGAATATCAACCTCCTGCGCTTGTGGAAGGCTGAGCCTGCAGAGGAATTCGACTTCAATCTCTTCAATTCACAGAGATTTGATGATGCCGTTATCCAGAGAAACCGTGTAAACGATATCTGGCGTGTTCTTTATCCGAACGACACATCTTACGACGGTAAGGTCCTTCGTGTAAGACAGCAGTACTTCTTCGTTTCCGCTTCTTTGCAGGATATCGTCAGAAGATATAAAAAGATTCACGGCGACGATCTTAAGGATTTCGCTAAGTACAATACTATCCAGCTCAACGATACACACCCTGTTATCGGTATTCCGGAGCTCATGCGTATTCTCGTTGACGAGAACGGCATCCGCTGGGAAGATGCATGGGAGATCGTTAAGGAGACATTTGCTTATACGAACCACACCATCATGGCTGAGGCTCTCGAGAAGTGGGATATCTCCATCTTCAGATATCTCTTCCCGCGTATCTTCGAGATCGTTGAAGGTATCAACAATCAGTTCAGAGCTCAGATGTACGAGGCGGGAGTTTATTCCGAGCTTATCGACCGTATGAGCATGCTCGCTGACGGTAAGGTACAGATGGCATGGCTTGCTATCTACGGATCACATTCCGTAAACGGCGTTGCTGCACTTCATACTGAGATCCTTAAGAACGAGACACTCAAGGAATGGTACAACATCTATCCTGAGAAGTTCTCCAACAAGACAAACGGCGTTACTCCTAGAAGATGGCTTCGTATGTGTAACCCTGAGCTCTCTGCTCTCTTTACGGAGCTTTTAGGAAACGATAAGTGGATCACACATCTCGAGGATCTTAAGAAGCTCGAGAAGTATAAGGACGACAAGACTGTCATGAAGCGTCTTATCGCTATCAAGAAGTCCAACAAGAAGGCTTACGCTGATTTCCTTAAGACAACAGCAGGAATCGAGCTCAATCCTAATTCCGTATTTGACGTGCAGATCAAGCGTCTCCACGAATATAAGAGACAGCTCCTCAATGCTCTTTATGCATTGAATCTCTACGACAGGATCAAGGAAGACCCTAAGCTCGCACTTCCGCCTGTAACCATCATCTTCGGTGCTAAGGCAGCTCCGGGTTACTTTAGAGCTAAGGCCATAATCAAGTTCATCAACGAGATCGCTAAGCTCATCGACAGCGATCCTGACATGAAGGGCAGACTCAAGGTCGTATTCATCGAGAACTACAACGTATCCAACGGTGAGCGTCTGTTCCCGGCATCAGATATCTCCGAGCAGATCTCTACAGCAGGTCTTGAGGCTTCCGGTACGGGTAACATGAAGTTCATGATGAATGGTGCTCTTACACTCGGTACACTTGACGGTGCTAACGTTGAGATCGCTGAGGCTGTAGGTAACGACAATATCTACATCTTCGGTTGCCGCGCAGGTGATATGGCAGCTACGAAGGCTTATTACAATCCTAAGTGGCAGTATGAGAATATCCCGGGCCTTAAGAAGGCTTTGGATCGTCTCATCGACGGTTCCTTCGACGATGAGGGAACAGGAATGTTCAGAGACCTCTATAACGGCATCATATACGGCGACAACTGGCAGCCTGGTGACACATATTATGTATTGGGTGACTTCGATGACTACAGAAAGACTCGTGACAGGATCTACATGGATTACAAGAACGAGATGAAGTGGGCTAAGAAGGCATGGATCAACATCTGCAATTCCGGCAGATTCTCTTCTGACCGTACCATCAGTGAGTACGCTAAGGAGATCTGGAAGATCAAGGCTTGCAAGATCAAGTAATTTAGTTTCGCTTAATATCCCGGATCGCCTTTTAAGGCATCCGGGATTTTTTATGCTCGAAAACCCTTGCAAGCGTAACGTTTCGCGGATTATATGTACAAAAAAGCCTGTTCGGGAACCCTGAAGATTTAGACTAAATGTCAAAATGATTTATATTGTTGAGTCGAATCTGTTAGGTTATCATCTTATTGTCTGTGAAAGATCGTAACCGTTCTTTTCACGGTTCATAAGTTTTTTGCCCAAAGATTTATGTGTAATTGGCCATCCTTGCCGGACGGCCTTTTTTCTTGCTTATTTTTCGAGCTCTATAACTGAGATCTCAGGTTTGGCCAAGAACCTGAAAGGGATCAGCACGCAGCCCAGTCCGCGACTGATAAAGAACGTGATCCCGCCTCCGTCAAATACACCGTCGATGACTTTCCTTCTCGGAAGTTTGTCCTTTCTTATCGCGTTGATCTCGATCCTGAACGGAAAGCAGAACTGACCGCCGTGGATGTGACCGGAGATCATATGATCTATGTTATCGAGCTGCTTTCTTTCTGCTGCTTCGATAAGCCAGTCAGGGTTATGGGATACCAAAAGATGAGTCATTCCTTTTGTATCTGTTACCGGATTATCATCCCAGATCCTGTTAAATTTGCCGGTGTCGTTAACGCCTGAGATAAGGACATCTTTTACGATTGCGGTTGTCTTTCGAAGATCCGTAAAAAGTGCCTCTTTCATCTGTTCTTCAGACAGGTAGATATCATGATTGCCGTTTACTCCGAGAAACGGGATATTAAGTTCATCACATGTCCTTTTAACGGCATTAAGATATGAGATCCCTTTTCTATACGTCAGAGGATCATTACAGATATCGCCGCCAAATATGACCGCATCGACATTTGCCTTTTTTATGGTGTCGATAACTCTTTCCACCGGAATAAAACAGTACTCGGCATGAAGGTCCGAGAAAAATAAGATCTTGGTATTTTTACTGTCTTTTACAGTCGACGGATCGAAGTTTTTTTCGAACGCATCATTCTGCTTTTTGATGACACTGAGATCGTTCTTTTTCGACTTTGAACGTCTGAGAAAAACATGGCTTATACAGAGCATTCTTGCCTCTATGGAAGAGTACACCGTGATGGCAATGTACGCCAAAAATAATAATATGATTATTATAATAAAAAATCGCATGATATATTTACCTTTGTTTTTCTTGTGTTATAATCTTCACATATTTATAAAAATAGTCAATTGTATCTTTTACTATGGAGGATATTCAAATGCCAAAGACAGAAATCAAATCCGAGATCGTTAAGAACATCGGAATCCTTGCTACCAACAAATCCGGTTGGAACAGAGAAGTAAATATCGTTAAGTGGAACGAAGGTAAAGCTAAGCTCGATATTCGCGACTGGGGCCCGGACCACGAGAAGGTAGGTAAGGGACTTTCACTCAACGCAGAGGAAGTTGCTGTTCTTAAGGAACTTCTCGCAGACTATGATCCATACGAGTTTGAGGAATAATAGTTGAGAAGCGAAGAGCGTTCCGGAATTATTACTATAGTTTTGATCTTATTATGGGGGACTCTGGCGACAGAGCCCTTCCGTTATTTTGCGGGAATTACGGGAAAAGGAATAGGCCTTGTTCTTTCCAAGGCTGGCGTCGTTTCAGGCGGCAAGATCTGTGTTCTTGTTACTTCTGCCGTTATCGTCGCTTTGACCGTCGGTCTTTTGTTTTTATCGAAAAAGGAATTCGGCAAATACATTGCTCCGATCGCGGTCAGCATCGACCTTTTGGTATTCCTTATCGGGTGCCTCAGGAGCGGAAACGTAAACATCAAGGTGTCAGTTATCCTGATCGTTTC
This sequence comes from Clostridia bacterium, assembly GCA_024699245.1. Classification (GTDB taxonomy): domain Bacteria; phylum Bacillota; class Clostridia; order Saccharofermentanales; family Saccharofermentanaceae; genus Saccharofermentans. Next base: position 44,236 of record JAILPW010000047.1, read on the forward strand.
CGTGGTCATCGTTCTTCTGATCTACATCTTGAAACTCGAGACAGTTTGGATATGGCTTTCGGATGCCTTTATCCTTTCTTTTCCGGTATTTCTGGTTTCTTCCTGGCTCTTTGTTCCGATATCAAAGATCTCGGCCAAGGTCGGGAAATTCTTCTTCATTGCTTTTAAGAGCACCGAAGATTACGCTGCAGCATTTAAGGGATTGTTTTCGATACCTAAGATCATATGGGGAATATTCTTTGTGATCCTTTTGATGCTTCCGGTCCTTTACTTCATTCCTGAAAGGAGAAAAGCCTGATGGACGGACAACTTTCATTGTTTGACAACAACGACGATCAGATCGTTTCCGAATATAAGGAACTTATCAAGACGCTGAATTATCACTGTGAGCGATACTATAACGACGACGAGCCTGAGATCTCGGATGCCGAGTATGATGCGCTCAACAGAAGGCTTAAGCAGATCGAGAAAGAGAACCCTTCGATAGTTTCCAAGGATTCTCCTTCTTTCCGTGTCGGATGGAAGGCTGAAAAGGGCGTACTCGTTAAGCATAATGTTCCGATGTTAAGCCTTCAGGATGTTTTCTCGAGGGAAGAAGTGGATGAATTCATCGACAGCACAAAGGAAGCGTTGGGACCGGATACCGAGTTCCTGGTAGAGACCAAGATCGACGGTCTTTCCATGGCTTTGCGCTATGAGAACGGAGACCTTACCCTGGCTGTTACCAGAGGCGACGGAATAAATGAAGGTGAGGACGTTACGATGAACGCGAAGGTCATCAAGGACGTCGTCAAGAAGATGCCTTATCCGGTGGATTATATCGAGATCAGAGGCGAGGTCTATATGACCAGGGAAGCTTTCGACAAGGTTAATCAGAAGGCTGAGGAAGAAGGCAAGAAGACTTTTGCAAATCCCCGTAACTGCGCTGCGGGAACTCTTCGTCAGATCGATACCAGGATCACGAAGGACAGAGACCTCTCGCTTTTCATCTTTAACGTTCAGGAGACCCGCGGGATTACATTTAACACACATCTCGAAGGTTATGAATATCTTAAGAAGAACGGCGTGACAGTGATCGATCACCATTATCTCTGTAAGACCAAAGATGAGGTATGGGACGCGATACAAAAGATCGGAAATATGCGCGGCGGACTGCCTTACGACATCGATGGAGCAGTAGTCAAGCTTAACAGCATCAAGGACAGGGAAAAGCTCGGAAATACTATCAAGGTTCCGAGATGGGCCATCGCTTATAAGTATCCGCCTGAAGAAAAGGAGAGCCGTCTTATCGATATCGAGACAGGTCTCGGAAGAACGGGAAGGATAACTCCTGTCGCCGTATTTGAGCCGATCACTTTGTGCGGTACGACAGTTCAGAGAGCTACGCTCCATAACCAGGATTTTATCGATGATCTTGATCTGGGAATCGGCGATACCGTGGTTGTTTATAAGTCAGGAGAGATCATCCCTAAGATCAAATCGGTTAATAAGGCTAAAAGACCTTTCGACTGGGTCAAATATCATCTTCCGGATGTTTGTCCTGTCTGTGGTCATAAGCTGAGCAGAGAAGAAAACACGGCAGATTACAAGTGTACGAACATAAGCTGTAAGGGACAGCTCGCATTCAGGATCATCAACTTTGTATCCAGAGATTGTCTCGATATCAAGGGCTTCGGTGAAGAGTACATAAGAGACCTGGTCGAGAGAGGATATCTTAGTAATATCGCGGATGTTTTCGAGCTGAAGAATATGAGGGATAAACTTCTTGAAGATAAGATATTCGGTCTTGAGAAGAATACGGATAAGATCTTGTTGCAGATCGAAGCAGCCAAGGAGGCTCCGGCAGAAAAAGTTCTCGCGGGACTTGGAATTCCGAATGTCGGAAAGGCAACGGCCAAGGAACTTTTGAGAAACTTTGATTCCATAGACGATATCATGGGGGCATCCATCGAGGATCTTACTGCGGTAGGAGATATCGGAGAGATATCGGCGCTCGCGATAAAGAACTTTTTCGAAGATGAAGAAAACAGAAAGATAATCGATAAGCTCAGACAAGAAGGCTTAAACTTCGTTAAGGATAAAACTGAGACGGGAGATAAGCTTCAGGGCTTGAGCATCTGCATAACGGGTACTCTTCCGACCATGAGCAGGGACGAGGCGTCAGCTCTGATCGAGAAGAACGGCGGCAAGGTCGTAAGCAGCGTGTCCAAGAAGACATCCATGCTTCTTGAGGGCGAAGCGGCCGGCAGCAAAGCCGTTAAGGCTCGTGAATTGGGCATCAGGATCATAACCGAATCCGAGTTACTGTCGATGCTCGAATAATGCTATAATGAAGAAAATACAGAGGTGTTACTATGAATAAAGCGATTCTTAAATCTCAGATCAGAGAAAACGTTAGAAAACAGAGGATGCAGCTTACCAAAAAGCAGATCGAGGATGCTGCTAAGGTGCTCGCGGAGCATGTCATAAATGACGGTGATCCTCAGCTTGTCGAGGAGATCGCTAAGGCTGACACGATTGCTTTATACAGGTCCGTTAACGGTGAACTGTCCTGTGATGCCATTACTGAGCACTTTGTTAAGGCCGGAAAGACAATATGTTTCCCGCGTGTAAAGGGTGATACGATGGACTTCTATGAGATCAAGGATCTTGAAGCTGATTTCTCTCTCGGAAGTTATGATATTCCTGAGCCTAAAAAGGATATGAGGAAGGTCTATCCGAATGATATCGACCTTATCTTTGTGCCTGCAGTTGCGTATACTCAGGATGGCGCGAGACTCGGTCAGGGCGGCGGATATTATGACAGATATCTGAATCAGTTCGGAGCCGGCAAAAAACCTGTTACAGTAGGGATCTGCTACGATTTCCAGGTTTATTCCGCACTTCCTGTCGAAAGCCATGATTATATGGTCGATTATGTGCTCGTAGTATCGAGTGAGGAGCTGTAATGAAGTATTTCATTTTCTGTCTTATATTACATATTCTTGTGATGCTCGTGTTTATCGTCGTTACGCTTCTTTTTTCGGAAAGAAACAGGAAGAGAAAGACTAAGCACGGCTTCATGTTTTTTGCACCGGTTTTCTTCGCGGTCATAACCATTGCCTATGCGATCATTTTTGCGATGCCGGTACTGATGGACATCAAGAACGTTTCAAGCGGCAAATACCAGTCTTACACGGGTTATGTCGAGGAGATCGGACAGACGAAAACATGTGTTACGATCGACGGTACGAAGTTTATGATCAATCCGACGGCTCCGATGCCTGAGATAGGCGAGTATGTAAAGATCAGATATGCGGGTTCATCAAAGTTGATAATGGAGATGGAAGCGGCTCAGGATACGACATTCGAGCTCGTTGAATGACAGATCGGAAATGAAAATTAAAAGGGGATGTTTTCCATTGGAAATCATCCCCTTGATCTTTTAACCTTATCGGTACCGATCAACCTACAGACTGCATATAATTATTGAGTTCCTCAACCAAAGAATCGCAATCTATACCGTGAACGACACAAGCTTCCTCAATAGTCTCGCCTGATGCTAAAACGCAGCCCAAACAGTGGAGACCAGCTGACATAAGGATAGGAGCGACACCCTCATCTACCATGAGAAGATCGCCGATGATCATGTCTTTTTTTACTACCATTGGAAGTCACCTCCTTGTACGCATATAGCATACATAAAAGGTTTTGTGTTATCAAGCGACAAAATTGGTTTTTTTCTGGGCAAATAGGCAAAAATGCTTGACAGTATTGCGTTTTCATTTCATAATGATATTGCAAAATTGCCCTGAAGGAGGCTTATTATGAACAAAACAGATCTTATTGAAGCAATTGCTAAGGACGCTAAGCTTACAAAGAAGGATGCAGAGGCTGCTCTTTCTGCAACAATGAAGGCTATCGAGACAGCTCTCGTAAAAGAGGAGAAGGTTGTACTCGTAGGTTTCGGTACATTTGAGACAAAGAAGCGTGCAGCTCGTAAGGGCCGTAACCCTAGCACAAAGGAAGTTATCAATATTCCTGCATCTAAGGTTCCATCTTTCAAAGCTGGTAAGGATCTTAAGACAAAGGTTAACGCTGGCAAGAAGAAGAAGTAATTCTTATTCAAACGATCTAAAATGGGCATCTCCATCGGAGATGCCTTTTTTCTTGCTCAGATCTGATTTACGACCTCGTCTCTGACCTCTTCCAGAAGTGTCATGCATGCCTTGGAATTCTTCATTCCTTCATTCCACATATCGCTTTTCTGAAGACAGTATCTGATATTTCGCTCCACCTGCGCTCCGGTCATGGAATAGCGGCTTCCGACTTCCGAATAGATCCTCTTATAGTGAAGAGAAGGTCCCTCCGTGTAAAGGTGCTTAATGACGGCAGCAAGGAGCACCGTGCCGATCAGGGTATTATCGAAGCCGTGAAAGTTCATTACCGTACGTATCGTATTATCGATCAGGATACCATCAAATGCGGGCATCTTAATGTCCTGCTGATTTGAAGGCGTCAGGAGTTGCTTGATATATTGAGTCGCAGCGCACGGGTTCTTACGCGCATCTATCAGGAAATGGTGTCTTCCGGCAGTATCTGTAACGGTAAACATGCCGTTCTTACGTAAGATCCGGTTGATCGACTGCAGAAGTTCCGCATTATCGCAGACAATATAGATACCGATCTCTTCATACATCTTATTTGAATATCCGAAAACATTCTTTTCCATTTTACGACCTCCTGCTTATAGATGTAGGTCTATTCTGACAGGGTGGAATAATCGAAATCAAGGAAAAAAGTCTCAATTTTCGGCGTTCGAAAACTTCAGAAAGATCTTTGTTAAAAAAGCATAAAAGATCTTTGATCCGTTTGTTTAATGTGTCATCAGTAGGTTGGTTTCAGGATAACGTGGAATATCGTGTACTCACCGAGAACACTCTCTACACTGATCTCCGCATCATGCTTATCGACGATCATCTTAACGATAGAAAGTCCGAGACCCGTACCCTTGATATTCTGACCGGAGTTCTTTGCTCTGTAGAATCTGTCGAAGATGTGGTCGATCTCTTCAGGCGGGATACCGATACCGTTATCCTTAACGGTTACATGGATCCTCTGCTCAGGAAGCGGCTGATCAGCTCCCGAGCGCCATGCTTTTATCTCGATAAGTGCCTCTTCTTTGGAATAGTTTATTGCATTTGATATAAGGTTCTCGAAAACACGGCTGATCCTCTTAGGATCTGCTTTTGTAATGAGAAGATCATCGTCCGGGATATCAAGAACTATCTTCTTGTCGCTGTTACGAAGATCGCTCGTATAAAGCATATAAAGCTCATCCAAAAGCTCATTGATGGAGATATCCATAAACTCGAAGCTGAAACCGCTGGATTCCATCTTAGAGATCTCAACGATATCGGAAACGATCCTTTCCATCTGCTGTGAACGCTTTACGATATTCTGAAGATATACCTGTCTTTGATCTTCACTTAATCCCGAACCGCTCTGGAGAAGAAGCTCTGAATAACCTCTTATGGCCGTGATAGGAGTCCTGAGGTCATGAGAAACATTGGACATGACATTCTTTCTTGCTTCCTCGTTTTCGAGAAGTCTCTTGTTGGTGTTATAAAGATCTCTGTTGATCATAGAGATATGAGCTGTCTTTTCTTCAACGATAGTTTTCAAATGCTCTGATGAGTGTATGAGTTCCGAATACTGTGAAATATACCTTTGAACGAAGTAGATCACCAATGCGAGGATCGCGATAAGGTAGCAGACTCCGTATAAAGGACAATTCGCCATCTGGTTATTTGACAGGATAATGTGGAAGAAGATAAAGAACAACGAGATGGAAGAACATAGCGCAAGTGTCGAATTAGGCGCTGAAATGTAGAAGAATATGATCTTGATGAAGTTCGACAGCATAAGGACGAAAACGAACAGGATCAAGGTTGTCGTTTTAAACGATGTGCTCAGAAGACGGCTGTCAAGGAATGCCAAAGACATCATCATTATTCCGCCGCATGTTATGATCACGCTATCAAAATTGGAATACCTGTGCTGGTTTTCTGCTCTGAACTTGGTAAACAGGGTAGCTATAAACCAATAAGAAAAGATGTTGGCAGATATGATATGCGCGTATTCTTCCAGTTCTTTGTAAGGGGTTGCCAGCCTTAGGAAATTTCCGTTTATCAGCGTATAGAAGAACAGACAAAGAGACAGGAGCGCAAAGAAATAGTACGACCTTGCATCCGTCAAAGTCTTACGAAGTAAAGCACCTCCGACGATGGCAAAAACTGTTACGACCGCGAGGACCGCGATAAATGCCGAAGGTACGGAAGACATGATCTCATTCGTTGATTCATAGTAAAGCGCAGGTGTGGAATTAAGTCCGCATCTGGTACTCATCTCGTTTGAATAAAACAGAATGATCAGCTGGATAGAATCGTTCTTGTTCTGTACCGCAGTAGAAGAATATCCGCCCGTGTAATCAGGAAGGAATTTGAAACTTGAGGCATCACCGGTATTACCTACCAGATAACCGTTACAGAAAATGTATGCATGACCTTTTACTTTTCCCAGATCAAGATAAAGAGTGTTAATGGTCTCGTTGACTTTGATGTTTGCCATATAGGCACCGCTGACCATTCTCATTCCTCCGTTCATGAACGGAATAAGACCGGTGCCGTTGTCCGCGTTATGCCATTCGATGTCTTCGCCGAGATCATCCCATCCTTTGCTGTTTATCGTTACGTTTGATGCATAAGGAAGACTTATCGTGTAATCAATAAGAGATTTGTATGTTCTGATGTTTTCGATACGAAGATTAGGGAAAAAGAGCCAATCGTCATTGATAAACATTGTGGACTTGTCAGTTCTTTCTTCGGCGTGGAAAGTCAACTGTTCCGCGTCATAACGAAGATTTGTATTTTCTCTTACATTGATCAGAGAATAAACATACATTACAAGGAGAAAAATGGCGATGAAAAGTATGGAAAACAAGAGCTGGACCAAATGGGATTCGCCAACTTTGATTGTCTTGTTTCTTTTCTTTCGTTCCATTTCACACCTGCATACAAAAGGCGGTCAAGACCGCCAAGAATTAAAAAGGGGCTGCCTCTTTAGTATGAGACAGCCCGTTAAATTTTTCAATTACTGAAAATCTCCGTGAAGACTGTTCTTTACCGGTGGGTAAGCGAAGGAGTAACCGATACCCCATTCAGTCTTTACATAAGTGATCTCCGGAGCGATCTTCTCCATCTTCTTACGCAGATAGGAGATGTTAACCATTACGAGGTGGTTATCGCATGGGGAATCATCGCCCCAAACCTGAGAATAGATCCTGGAGAACGGAACGATAACGTTCGGTGTCTCAGCGAGAAGTCTCAGGATATCGAACTCTCTGTTGGTGAGGTGAACTGCCTCATCCTTCAAAGTTACTTCACGAGTCTTGATGTTGATCTTGAGAGGGCTGAACTCCATAAGGAATCCTTCACTCTTAAGATTTCTCTTGATATGAGCGTTGATACGAAGTGAGAGCTCAGGGAGAGAGTAAGGCTTTGTGATATAGTCATCAGCACCTGCCTTGAAACCTGTGATCTTATCATCAACATCCTCTTTAGCTGTGAGGAAGATGATAGGAGCCTTGCAGTAAACCTGAATTCTAGGCGGGAGTTCGAATGCGCTTCCGTCAGGGAGCATTACATCCAAAACGATACAGTCAAAGTTGATGACCTGTACCTTTTCCATTGTCTGAGCTACTGATGTAGCAGTGTAAACGTCGTAACCTTCGCTTGTAAGGAATGAGCGGTTGATCTCGAGAATATCTGTATCGTCATCAACCAAAAGGATCTTGTGTTGTGCCATATATACCTCCGTTTGTGTTTTTATCATATATTTCTTTTTTGATAATCATAAATACACCTCTAATTATATTTTATTTTGTCAAAAATACAACTGTGTTAATAGATTGTTCACAATTAAATTTTGATTTTATCAAACGTCAAAAAACCTTGAAAATAGGCACTTTTGCTATATAATAGAATATATGTTCGTGTTTTGGAGTTGACTTTGAGCAGGGTTATATTTCATGTGGATCAAAACTGTTATTTCGCCTCAGTCGAGATGATTTCTCATCCCGAATACAGGAACGTACCCATGGCAGTTGTCGGTGATAAGGAGAAAAGGCACGGCATAGTTCTTGCCAAAAATCAGCTCGCGTCCCAGGCCGGAGTCAAGACCGCGGAAGTGATCTGGCAGGCCCAAAGTAAATGTCCGGATCTTGTCCTCGCTACACCTCATTATGATAAATACACTTTTTATTCTCGAAAACTTCGCGAGCTATATGAGGAATATACCGACAAAGTTGAACCCTTTGGTCTTGATGAATGCTGGCTGGATCTTACGGATACGATCGGTGACAGAGATCCGAAGGAAGTAGCTGACGAGATAAGGGACAGGGTCAAAAACGAATTTAAGCTTACCTGTTCGGTCGGTGTCAGTTTTAATAAGATATTTGCCAAACTCGGATCTGATTATAAAAAGCCTGATGCCACGACTGTCATCAGCGAGAGCAATTTCAAAGAGATAGTATGGCCTCTTCCTTGTTCTGATCTTCTGTTTGTGGGCAAATCGACCAAGGAGCGTTTAAGTAAGGTTAATATAAAGACAATAGGAGATCTGGCGGGTTGTGACCGCGATTTTCTTTTTGAGTATCTCGGGAAGGGCGGGCCGCAGTTATGGATATATGCGAACGGCCTTGATGATTCGGAAGTAAAGAGCTCCGATTCAAAGCGCACGGTTAAATCAGTAGGGAATTCAACCACAACTGAAACGGATCTTACTTCCGCTTCTGAAATATCCTCCACTTATCTGATGCTTGCTTCAAAGGTAGCGGGAAGGCTTCGTAAGGCGGGGCTTAAGGGTGATGTTATCCAGATAACGGTAAGAGACAAAGACCTGAATATCTATGAGAAGCAGAAGATCCTTATAAGCCCTACTGATAACAGTCAGGTGATCCACAGATCAGCGGTCGAACTTTTTGATGCCTTATATGATTGGCATGTGCCGGTAAGAAGTATCGGAGTCAGAGTGACAAACTTAAGAAGTGTGGATGCTCCCGAGCAGATGAACCTTTTCGAGAATATAGAGACAGAAGAAAAAAACAGGAAGTTGGAAAATACCATTGATGCGATCAAGGACAGGTACGGAAAGGACAGCTTGAGGTTTCTGGGTGAAATAGAAAGGAATTTTGATACTAAAGAATAATAATGATATAATAATCCATGTTTTGGAGGTATTTATAAAATGTGGATGGAGGCTGATGAGGGAATAAGATCCCGAATTAGAGCTAATGTTATTAACTCGGCAAGAGTCAAGATGCTTGTCTATCTTCTGTTGCTCATGCTCGCCATCATCAGCGGTTTCGTTTTGGTCTATAACAAAGACAGTTTCTTCTCCACTTTGATACTTTGCCTTCTTATCAGTTTTGCAGCTATCGGTTTCATTGCGATCTTATATACTTATTTTACGACTATCAGGAACAACACAAGGATCATAAGCCAGGCAGCTTATATGACGGTTGGTCTTGTGGTCACGAGACTCGGTGATTCAGGTCAGATCCTTGTTAAGCTTCCGGGTGAGAAGAGCAAATACAGGATCGATTGTGATAAGGAATTCTATAAGAATGCTACGACAGATGCCAGAGTCCTGGTCGTTGCTGTTTCCAGAAAGAACGAAGATCTTATGATCGGATATGATCCGTCGACCTATGACAAAGACGGAATATTCTGACGCCAACCTATATTTCAGGGAACGATTCGGTTCCAAGGTCTACAAAGCCGCAATAAGCTTGGATGTTACCTGTCCGAACAGGGACGGAACGAAGGGCTTGGGCGGTTGTGTTTTTTGCAGTCTCGGAGGATCGGGAGAATTCTCGACCAAGGGAGATGATGTTATCGAACAGATCAATAGCGCCATAGAAAAGCTCTCGGCCAAGGTTTCTCCGGAGACAAGGTATATAGCGTATTTTCAAAGTTTCACGAATACATATTGTGAGGTTTCATTTCTCGAGGAGAAGATCAGGAAGGCGTTTTCGCACCAAAGGATATGCGCCGTGTCGATCGCGACAAGGCCTGATTGTCTGTCCGAGGACATGATCCTAATGCTTTCGAGAATGAATAAGATCAAACCTGTTATGGTCGAACTAGGCCTTCAGACAATACACGAGAAGACGGCCGAATGGTTCAACAGGTGTTACCTTACGGAAGAATACGATGATGCCGTAAGAAGACTTAAGTCTCAGGGCATCGAGGTAATCACTCATCTTATCTTCGGACTTAAGGATGAGACTCGAGAGATGATGCTCCAAAGCGTGAAGCACGTTGTCGATATGGGAAGTGACGGGATCAAGTTTACGTGTCTTTACGTTCTTACCGGAACCGGACTTGAGAAGGAGTGGAGAAGAGGTGAGATCAAGGTGCTTTCAAGAGATGAGTACTTTGACATCGTTGATGAAGCTCTTAAGATCCTCCCGCCTGAAATGATCGTCCATCGCCTGACCGGGGACGGCCCTAAATCGATCCTTCTTGAGCCGTCATGGACAAAAGACAAGCGAAGTGTAGTAAACTATATTAACGGCAGATTCGAGAAAAGGAGCGTGATCGCGAGATGAAAAAGTACATAAGCGAATATATGTCCGAACTTAAAAAGTTTCTCGATAACGAACTTTCCAAGGCTGATCAGGAGACCAAGGACAAGGTCCTTCACGAGCTTGAAACAAAGATCTTATATTTTCAGCACGAGAGACTTATACACCTGATCGTCACGGTGCTCTTTGCGATACTCGAAATCATCTCGGTACTGTCATTTTTCATGGTCGGAAATTTCTTCCCTCTGGTACTTGCAGTCATGCTCTTGATCCTGCTCGTTCCATATATCTTTCACTATTTCTTTCTCGAAAACAGTGTTCAGGAACTTTACAAGTTAAGAGACAGACTCATCACTTCGGAGCGTTAACGCTTACCTTTGACTGATAAGGCTTAAGGCCGAGTTCTTTTGCCAAAGCCAAAGCAAGTTCTGCCTTTGAAGAAGAGATCATACTATAGTGTTCCCAATCGGTAAGATCGGTAAAGAAGAAGAACTCTACAGGTACGCCTGTGGTGCTCTTTGTGTCGTTGACCTGACAGATCACGAGTTTATCCTGAACAACGTTAGGATCTTTCTTGATGATCCTGGGAAGAAGCTCCAGGAAAACGCTCAGGTTTGTAAGTTCACCTGTTTTCTCGCTTCTCTTGTCGAGAGCTTCCTTAAGGTCAGAGAACTCCTCATATTTTTTCAATACTGATGAAACATCTTCGCACGGCTTTATCGAATCGATATCAAGAGGCATCGCTCTGAATACTCTGCGTGCCTTGCTCTTGAGTGCCGTATGCCAGTTCCTGAACGGAACAGACAGGAAAGTATAAGCCGGGATCGTGTAAAGCGTATTATCGAATGCCAGTATCTTGACTGATATAAGAGAGATATCCTGAACGGTTCCTTCCACATTCTCTGACGGGATCTCGACCCAGTCGCCGATCCTTAAAAGATCATCGGATGTGATCTGAACACCTGCGACAAGTCCCAAGAGCGCATCCTTGAACACGATGGAAATGATCGCCGTGAACGTACCGATACCTCCGATCAGTACGAGCGGACTCTGGTTGATGAGAAGAGATACCATGATGATGGTAAGCACGATGATAACGAGCACTTTGATGATCTGAAGAAGACCCTTGATCGGGCGCTTTTTCGATATGGACTTAGTGCTATAAAGGTCGCCGATGATATCGATGATCGAATTTACCAGGAGCATGAGGATGAGGATCATCAATACACTCGTGATCTTCAAGATCCTGCCCTCGTTTCTCGGGAAAGCGGAAGCAAACGAGCTTACGGTGACTGAAATAAAGAACAGACAAAGATAAAAAGTGAAATGGTTATTCTTGGCTGACTGGGTGATCGTCTTAAAGGATTTTCTCTTTGCGCTGGCGGAAATGATCTTGGTAACGATCAGTATCACTGCACAGACCAAAAGACAAATGAGTGCTATTACCGCGATGTTCGCCGTTGTTATCAGAAGCTCGGACACTGTCTTGCCCAGATCCAGATTCCCTATCAATTCTCTTATATTCTCGAAAATCATAATGTTCACCTTTGATGAAATGTTTTCTGTATTATATATAATTTCTTACAATTTATCACCTTTGCGTAAATTGCCTGTTCCTGTACAATATCACTTGAACGAAAAAAGATTTTTAAACGAGGTTCATATCTATGATGACAATTATCGGGGGCTTTCTGATGGCCCTTGCAGACAGTGTTCCCGGCGTATCAGGCGGAACGATAGCCTTTATCATGGGCTTTTATGACGAATTCATCAACTCCATCTCATTGCTGCTCAAGGGCAAAAAGGAAGAGCGTAAAAAAGCATTCTTCTTCCTCCTTCGCGTGGGTATCGGCTGGGCAACAGGTATGATCCTTGCGATCCTTATCCTTAATTCCCTTTTCGAAAAAAACATCTATCTCATCAGTTCGATGTTCCTCGGCTTTGTCCTCGCAGCAATCCCAATCATCGTTATGGAAGAGAAGAAGTGCCTTAAGGGTAAGTACTATAATCTCGTGTTTACTCTCATCGGTGCGGCACTTGTTGTTGCGATCACGCTCCTCAAAGCCAAGCTCAACAACGGTGAAGGCGGTGAGTTCCACCTGACAGTTGCAAGCGGCGTCTACCTTTTTGTCTGCGGAGCTCTTGCGATCTGTGCCATGGTCCTTCCGGGCATATCAGGTTCAACATTGCTTCTTATCTTTGGCGTATACACGACGGTAATCGGCGCAGTTCACTCCGTCCTTACCTTTGATCTTAAGGCTCTGCCTATCTGTTTTATCTTCGGATTCGGTGTTATCGCAGGTGCGGTCGGAATCGTCGGCATCCTCAAAAAGTGCCTTTCAAGATTCAGATCACAGACGATCTACCTTGTAATCGGTCTCATGATCGGTTCTCTTTACGCTATCGTCAGAGGTCCGGAATCTCTTGATACTCCTCAGCCGATGATGGATCTGCACACATTCAGCATCATCTTCTTTATCATCGGAATCGCAGTAATATCAGGCCTTCAGTTGCTAAAGGTCGTTATCGAGAAAAAGGGGAAAACTGAGAATAAGAAGATCGAAAAAGTGTAAGCACAAAACGTTATACTTTGAAAGTCTAATTATTTATGCAATCTCACAACATATTCATTATACAACCTTGTGCTTTTTGTGAAAAGTGTGCAAAATGCACAAGGCTTATTTTGCATTTATGGAAAACATTACAATTGCGTTACAAGGGTAGGGATAATATACTGAAAATAGCTCCAGGGAATACGAGAACACTTAAGTTTTCGAACCACGGTCGCCAACAGATAGGTTTCCTAGAAGTTGGAAGCGAGCAGCGATTGACGGGATGGGATGCTATCCGCAAGTCGCAGGTTGTAACAGTTTAGTCGTTCGGACATTTGATCCGCGGTTGTGTGAGAGGTCGCCGCCGACAGGAGAAGTTCGAAGCTACAGACCTAACGGTACATCCTAATCGTGCGAACCGAGTAGCCGGTTTAAGTTTATGACAGCTTTCGAGTAATCGGGGGCGATAAACAAAGAAGTGAGTAACGACTTATTAAGCGGTGAGAAGGGGTCATTGTTTGGGAGTTACGTTGAAGGCAATGGCAATCGGTTAGGCGTTATGGCTGGCAGAGGCTCGAGTAAAGGAATTGTGGTTAATCGGGAAGTAGAGTTGATTGGTTCGCTGGAGCTTTTCTATGCAGAAAAACCGCCGCATCAGACGACGGTTTTTTTGTTTTTCAAGAAATGTTGTAATTTTGTATTTTTATTTTTATATTTTGTGTTATAAAATAAATGTGTTATTTCATTTTGGAGGTCTTTTATGAAGAGGTTCTTTAAATATCTGTTGACCGTGTTCCTTATCACTGTGTTTGCTGTGGCTATGACATTCGGTGTTTGGGCTCTTATCAACAGTTTCACTACACATGCTGATCACGATCTTATTTACGGTACTATTACTTCCTCATCAGCTCCAGTTGCTGTTGAAGACAGAGAGAGGGGACTCTTCAAGGATAGGTACGTTATCAACTTTGTTCAGACTATTACTGTTTCCTTTAACTACAAGGGACAGACATATTCAAGTACAAGAGACTTTAGCGTTTACAAGGAAAAGTCTGATGTTCCGCTTTCCACTTCTCACGCTACATATAACAATTCTCCTTACAAGAAGGGAGCTGTTATTCAGATCTATGTAAACAAGAATAACCCGACTATCTATTCACTTGCAGGTGATGCTGATTCGACAACAGTTGATATCAAGACAGTTATTCCATATGCTGCAGTTATCTACGGTGTAGTATTGATCATATTTACGATCTCTTACATCGCCAGAAGCAGGAAAGAGCGTAAGCAGGAATTCCTTGAGAAGTACATGAACAGCAGGTATTGATCTTAAACATATAATAAAAGACCGTGTCACACGACACGGTCTTTTTTTGTTGGTGGAGTATACGGGACTTGAACCCGTGACCCCCACACTGCCAGTGTGATGCGCTCCCAACTGCGCTAATACCCCAAGCAGCATGATTATAGCATGCCGTTTAAGGTATTGAAAAGGCATACGAGCGTGTCCGAAAAAGTAATTTGAATATCTTGTTGACAAACATGAAATGTTCTTTTATAATCTCTTTGCGCTTGAGAGAGCGCCCCAGTAAAAACAATGGCATGGAAGCTTAGCTCAGCTGGGAGAGCATCTGCCTTACAAGCAGAGGGTCACAGGTTCGAGCCCTGTAGTTTCCACCATAATGGCGCAGTAGTTCAGCTGGTTAGAATGCCAGCCTGTCACGCTGGAGGTCGAGGGTTCGAGCCCCTTCTGCGTCGCCAGTTAACCGGTTCCTTCGGGAACCGGTTACTATTCGCCCAGATAGCTCAGTCGGTAGAGCAGGGGACTGAAAATCCCCGTGTCGATGGTTCGATTCCGTCTCTGGGCACCAATCCCGATCATGAAAGTGATCGGGATTCTTTTTTTTGCAAAAATAATGCGAGATAGAAAACAGAAAAATGCACTATTTCTGCAATTGCCCGTCTATCTTTTTTGCGCACGTTGTAATATATTATTTATCGTTCGCATTAATTTATTTATTTTGAAGGAATGGTAGATAACAATGGAAAAGGCTTTTTCGAAGAAGTCAGAAGAAATCGTAAGTGAATTAGGCACAGACCTGGAACAGGGTCTAAGTGCCGCTAAGGCCGAAGAGATCCTTTCTAAAGTAGGCCCGAACAGTTTAGGTGAGGCAAAGAAGACTCCGCTTTGGAAGCGCTTCCTCGGGCAGTTCGCAGATGCTATGGTATTTATCCTTTTGGGCGCTGCGGCTCTGTCAGCCGTAATGGCAGTCAGGGAAGGCGGCGGATTTAAGAGCTGGATCGATGTGATCGTAATCCTTGCTATCGTTGTTCTTAACGCCGTTCTTGGTGTTTATCAGGAAGGTAAGGCTGACGAGGCTATCGCTGCCCTTAAGAAAATG
Organism: Clostridia bacterium; assembly: GCA_024699245.1. Lineage (GTDB taxonomy): Bacteria > Bacillota > Clostridia > Saccharofermentanales > Saccharofermentanaceae > Saccharofermentans. The sequence goes on from JAILPW010000047.1 coordinate 59,817, forward strand.
AGCGCTCCGCAGACAAAGGTTATAAGAGACGGTAAGGTCGTTATGATCGATTCCGACAGAGTCGTTCCGGGTGACATCGTTAATCTGGACGCAGGTGACTCCGTCTCTGCAGATATGAGACTGTTCTATGCAGGCTCTTTGAAGATCGATGAGGCTTCTCTTACAGGTGAGTCAGTTCCGGTCGAGAAAAACGCTGAGGCGGTTCTTGCCGAGGATTGTTCCATCGGTGACCGTTCCAATATGGCTTACATGGGTACTGCTGTAACATACGGCCGTGGTAAGGGTATCGTTGTTGCTACCGGTAAGGATACTGAGCTTGGTAAGATCGCTAATAAGCTTTCCAATATCGAAGATGAGATCACACCTTTGCAGAGAAACTTGAATTCTCTCGGTAAGGTTCTCGCTATAGTCTGTATCATCGTTTGCGTCATCGTATTTGTCGTTGACCTTGTTGTTCAGAAGCAGAGCTGGGACAATGCATTGATGACAGCTGTTTCTTTGGCTGTTGCTGCTATCCCTGAAGGACTTTCAGCAGTAGTTACGATCGTTCTTGCTCTCGGCATGACAAAGATGGCTACCAAGAATGCAGTTGTAAGAAAACTTCTTGCTGTTGAGACACTCGGCTGCGTAGATGTTATCTGCTCTGATAAGACAGGTACTCTTACACAGAACCAGATGACAGTTAAAAAGCTCTTTGACGGTAAGGATATCTACGATGTAACAGGTAACGGCTACGGCCCTGAAGGTAAGATCCTTGATCCTGACGGAGTTGAGACTCCTTTGAATGATATCCTAAAAAGACTTGTTCAGGCAGCTGTTCTTTGTAACGATGCTTCGATCAACGTAAGCTCTGACGGAAAATATACATGTATCGGTGACCCTACAGAAGGTTCCCTTACAACGCTCGGTCTTAAGACTTCAATGGCAAGTGCAGACCTTAATCAGAAGTTCCCTAGAAAGAACGAGCTCCCTTTCGACTCTGACCGTAAGATGATGACAACATATCACAGCGGCATTGTTGAAGGTAAGTTCATCTCCTTTACAAAGGGTGCGCCTGACGTTGTCCTTTCAAGATGTACAAAATACTTTGACGGTACTGACGAAAAGGAGATGACTCCTGAAGTCTTCAAGCGTATTGAAAAAGTTAACCACGACTTCGCTACTAAGGCTATCCGTGTTCTGGCTTTCGGTTACAGAACACACGATAATGTCGATCATGAGGATTTCGAGCATGAGACAAACATGGTATTCATCGGTCTCATCGGTATGATCGATCCTGCAAGAGAAGAAGCTAAGGATGCTATCAAGGTCTGCCATGAGGCAGGTATCCGTGCAGTAATGATCACCGGTGACTACAAAGATACTGCTGTTGCCATCGCTGAAGATCTCAACATGATGGGTGAAGGCATCAACGCCATGAGCGGTACGGAACTTGATCAGACATCTGATGAGCAGCTTTTGGAACTTTGCGAATATACAAACGTTTATGCACGTGTTTCACCTGAGCATAAGGTTAGGATCGTTGAGAGCCTCAAGAAAAAGGATCACATCGCTTCCATGACAGGTGACGGTGTTAACGATGCCATGGCTCTTAAGACAGCGGATATCGGTGTTGCAATGGGTATCACTGGTACTGATGTTGCCAAGAACTCCGCTGACATGATCTTGATGGATGATAACTTCGCTACTATCGTAAGCGCAGTCGAGGAAGGCCGTGTAATCTACAGCAACATTAGAAAATTTGTAGCTTTTCTTCTTTCCTGTAACGTCGGTGAGATCCTCGTTATCTTCCTTATCTCACTTATCCCGAATTCCGTTGTTCCGGGTATCGCTGCTCCTTTGACAGCTATTCAGCTCCTGTGGCTCAACCTTATCACAGACAGTTTCCCGGCATTGGCTCTCGGCCGTGAGAAGGGCGAACCTAACATCATGAAGGTTCCTCCGCGTTCAAAGGACGAGCCTATCATCAATAAGCCTATGAAGATCACCATCGCTTGTCAGGCTATCGCGATCTTCGTAACGGTTGCTACTGCATTTATCACAGCGCTCCTTACAAAGGGCGGAATCTTCTTCGATGCTTCAGGTGAAGCAGAGATCTTGAAGGGTGCAAGAACAGTTGCTTTCGCTACATTGATCCTCGCTGAGCTCTTCAGGGCTTTCGCTGCAAGATCCGAATCTGTCTCGGTATTTAAGATCGGTCTTTTCAGCAACAAGTTCATGAACATCTCGGTGCTTCTCGCGATCGTGCTCTTGTTTGCAGTTATTTACATCCCTGGCGTAAACATGATCTTCGGATGCACAATGCTCAACCCTCTGGCTTGGCTCGTGATCGTTCCGCTCGCTTTTATCCCGTTCGCTGCAAGCGAGATCATGAAGTTGATCAAAAACAAGAAAAAATGATTTGCAACACAAAAACACATGTGTTATTATCTATTGGCTAATAAGAAGTAATATGGAGGCAAGCATAAATGAGCGTTTTGGCTATCGTGCTTACGTGTCTGGATCTAGTATTTGCAGTTGCTCTTATCATTCTCTTCCTCGCGCAGGAAGGTAACGATAACGGTATGGGTGTTGTAGGCGGAGGAAGCTCCGATTCTTTCTACAACAAGCAGAAGGGCAGAACACTCGAAGAGAAACTCAAGAGATTTACTCTCTACTGTGTTTTGGGATTCTCTGTATGTTCAGTGCTTATCTACCTCTGCATTTCCCGCGGTTGGTAAATCAAAACAGGTCAAGAAACTTATTGCTGCTCTGTCTTATAGGCAGAGCAGTTTTTTTATGCATTTTCGAAAACGATAGGAAAGAAGTATATAATAATAGAAAAGAGGTCGAGGTAGTTATCTATGGCAAATAAAAAGCATTTCAGCAGAACGGCGGCAGCCATGAGCTTAAGGCAGAGGCAGCGTAACGCCGTCATGAAACCTATGGAAGATGACAGACCGAAGAATTTCTCGGAACTTCAGCCGAGGGGACCTCTGGGCGTCAAGAATACCGTTGTAGGTATCCTTAAGGAAAACGGCGACGGCGGTATCGTAGTGCCGGATCCGTCATTTAGAGAGACAAATTTCGGAATGGTCTATATCGACAGGGCCAACATGAACGGCGCGCCGTACAACATGACGGTGGTTGCCGAAGTCTTAAACCCGAGCTCGGGAACGGCTTTCCACGGCAAGATAATCGAAGTTCTGGGAGATGCGGGAAATAATGATGTCCGCATGCTCGCTGTCATGCATCAGTTCGGCTTAAGCGGAACCTTCCCGGATTTTGTTCAAGATGAGGTCAAGGACCTTCCGTTCAGCCCGACAGACGAAGAAGTTGAAAATGAGATCAAAGCAGGAAGAAAGGATCTTAGAGACCTTCTGACGATAACCATAGACGGCGAAGAGGCTAAGGACTTAGATGATGCAATCTCTATCGAGCCGATGGACGATGACAAATACAGGCTCTACGTTCATATCGCTGATGTTTCCCACTATGTACGTGAGAATACGGAACTTGATAAGGAAGCAATGCTCAGAGGAACTTCCGTTTACCTGGTAGACAGGGTTATCCCGATGCTGCCGCCTAAACTGTCGAACGGCTTATGCTCTCTTAATCCTAACCTTCCGAGACTTACGCTGACGGCTGAGATGGTCGTAGACAGCGAAGGCAACACTTTGTACGGTGAAGTCTACGAGAGCGTTATAAAGAGCGATATGCGAATGAACTATAACGAGTGTTTCAAGATCCTCTTCAGACCTGAAAAGGAAGATGCTGAAAAATACGGAGATATCATCCAGATGCTCTGGCATATGAAGCGCCTTACCGATATCCTCAAAGGCTACAGAGACGACAGGGGAGCCATCAACTTCGAGATACCTGAGACGAAGGTTATCCTTGATGATGAGGGTAATCCTACGGATATCATGCCTTATCCGACGAACTATTGTCACGGCATGATCGAGGAGTTCATGATCTGCGCCAACGAGTTTATCGCAAAGAAGTTCGCGATGCTCAATTATCCTTTTGTCTACCGTATCCATGAAGAGCCTGACAGGATGAAGATCACGAGGTTTTGCACTGTAGCCAGAAACTTCGGTGCGCTCGGAACCATAAGAGGCAAGATCACGCCTAAGACCATTAACGATTATATGGCCAGCATAAGAGACGAGAATGCTATCCCGTCGCTCAATACTATCCTTCTGAGGTCCATGGCGAAGGCGAGATATGCGCCTGAGAATATGGGACATTTTGGCCTCGCGTCAGAGTTTTATTGCCACTTCACAAGTCCTATCAGAAGATATCCTGATCTTTATATCCACAGGATCATCAAATCATATCTTCACGGAAGCGATAAGCGTAAGCATTTCGCGGGACTTGTGGGAGGCGTTGCAGACCATAGTTCAGATATGGAGAGAAACTCCGTTGAGGCAGAAAGACAGTCCGTTCAGATCAAAGTTGCGATGTATATGCACGAGAGGCTCGGGCAGCACTATGTCGGTAAGATCTCATCCATCATAGGTGCTGGAGTTTTCGTTGAACTTCCGAATTCCTGTGAGGGTTTTGTGCCGTTCAGGAGCATGAAGGATCATTATCTCTTTGATGAGATGTCCTTAAGGGCTGTCGGAAGACATTCCGGAAATAAGCTCCTCATCGGTCAGGAAGTTGGTATTATCGTGGCTGCGGTGGATCTTGATACCAACAAGATCGATTTCGTTTTCGATGAGAACGTGGAAAAAGGCGGAAATAAAAAAGCCGACTCGAATGAGCCGGCGCCTAAAGGCAAAAAGAGCAAGCGCGGAAGAAAGCTCCGCGGAAGGCCTTCAAAGAGAAGATAAGTTACTCAACGATGAACTTCTGAAGTTTCTCAATGAAGTCGTCGCAGTTGTCGGAGAAGATCTCGAGTTCGATCGGTTTTGCGAGATCGAGACTGAAGATACCCATAAGGCTCTTTGCATCAACAACATAGCGGCCTGAAACGAGGTCGATGTCGTATGGGCAAAGGTTTGTGAGTGATACGAATTCCTTAACTGCGTTAATTGTATCGAGTTTGATCTTAAGCTTTGTCATATATGCATTTCTCCTTGATTCATGACTTGATGATAACACAATTGAAACTCTAATTGACAAAAGATTTTCTGCTGTATTAGTATAATTTTTGTTCGATTTTCATAGAAAGGTCAGGTTATTCCGTGAAGGTATATTTTTATACATTGGGATGCAGGGTAAATCAGTATGAGACTGATGCCGTCAGGCAAGTATTCATCAAGGATGGCTATGATATCGTCGACTCTCCGGAGCTTGCTGATGTATGCGTCGTCAATACCTGCACGGTTACGGGAGAAGCTGACAGGAAGAGCCGCCAGCAGCTTAGGAAGATGGCAAGGATCAATCCTGACGCCATAATCTGTGCCATGGGCTGCAGTACCGAGATGAACGAGGACTTCGTTGATGCAGATGTTGTTTGCGGTACCAGGGATAAGCACCTGATCTGTGAGAAGATCAAGGAATTTATCGAATCGAACAAAGTCAAGGAACATAAAGGGAAACTAACTGAGAAGACTTCTCTTAATGAGGGCTTTGCTGATTTCGGAACAGTTCTGTCACCTGAGATGAGCAGAGCATATATCAAGGTAGAAGACGGCTGCAACAGCTTCTGCACCTACTGCATTATCCCTTATGCCAGAGGAAGAGTAGTAAGCAGAAGTGAGGAAAGCGTTCTCGAGGAAGTTTCTAACGTCGCATCTAAGGGCATCAGGGAAGTCTGCATAACGGGGATCCACCTTTGCTCCTACGGTAAGGACAGGGGAGAGGATATAATGTCTCTTTATTCCCTCATCCATAAAGTCGGATTGATCGACGGCGTTGACAGGATATCCCTGGGTTCGTTAGAGCCGAAGTCGCTGACTGATGAGTTTATCATGGCGCTCTCGACCGAGAAGAAGCTTTGCAAGCATTTTCATCTGTCACTTCAAAGCGGCTCGGACACGGTCCTTAAGCGCATGAACAGGCACTATAACACTGATGAGTATTACGAGATCACCCGTAAGCTTCGCGAGGCTTTTCCTGATATGTCGCTAACAACGGATATTATCTGCGGATTTCCTCAGGAGACAGACGAGGAATTCAAGGAGACCCTCGAATTTGTCAAGAAAGTCGGTCTTAACAAGGTCCACGTTTTCCCATATTCCGTTCGAAAAGGAACGAAGGCTGCAAGCATGCCTCAGGTACCGGCTGATATTGCCAAGGAAAGAACAAGAAAACTCATCGCTCTTTCTGACGAGCGCGAAAAAGAGTTTTCGAGGTCATTTATCGGCAAGGATGTTGATGTCATGATCGAGAAAGTCGACTTGGTTAAGGGTGTTTTCGAGCTGAAGGGATATACGGGAGAGTATGTTTATGCCGTTATTAGAAAGGCTGAGATCGAAAAGGATCCGAAGGACTATATCGGAAGCGTCATAAGCGGTCGGGGAACGGGCGTTGAAGGCACTGTTTTAACTGTTTCGTAGATGGCGGCAGATATTTGTCGAAAAATCAAAAAAAATTGCATTTAAATGTAATTAATGTGTTACAATGGATTAAAGGGAAAGTACGGAGGGATCTATGGCTAATTCTGAGACCACAAGGTTTAATTTTTCGGCTGATAAATCAGCTAATGTCAGAGAGCTCATGACATATGTTTTGGGTGCTCTTCAGGAGAAGGGATATAACCCGATCAATCAGTTGGTCGGATACTTTATCTCGGGAGATCCTACGTACATCACAAACTACAAGGGTGCACGCGGAGTAATCAAGAGGATCGAGAGAGACGAGCTGCTGGAAGTGATCATCACAGAGTACTGTTCCAAGCTCAACTGATATTGATAGTAAGTACGGACCGGTGCGAACGCATCGGTTCTTTTTTTCGAGAAGAAAACGGAGGAAATTAATGGATCAAGGACGAGTAATGGGTATCGACTTCGGCATGAGGCACATCGGTGTCGCACTGTCTGATGTGCTGAGGATAACGGCCACGGGATATGAGACGGTGAATTGGAACGGCAAGGATGTGGATAAGCCTGTCGCGAGGATCAAGGAGATCGTTGATACCATGGGTGTCACCGAGATAGTTCTCGGAAAGCCTTCCAAGACGGACGGGACCAAGAGCGAATCGGAGATGAAGGCGGAAGCTTTTGGTGCTCTCGTGGAGGAACTTACGGGCATTAAGCCGGCGTTTAAGGATGAGCGTTACACCACGGTCATAGCCTCAAGAATGCTCCACGATAACAACATGAATTCCAAAAAACAGAAGAAGATCATAGATCAAGTGGCTGCGGAGATAATACTTCGTGAATATCTTGAGAGCAAAAGATAAGAAAGTCGCCTATATTATGTTATAATTATTTAGTTAATGACCCTATACAAACGGAGGTAATAAATCATGGATAACGAGAAAGATTTCGAGAAAGACGGAGTGTCTGAAGAATTCTTGGACGATGATATGGATAATGTTGTTACATTGAAGGACGAAGAGACAGGCGAAGAGTTCGAATTCGCTTACATCGATAACTTTGATTTCAACAACAAAAAGTACGCAGTTCTCCTCACAATGGATGAGGAAGATCCTGAGATGGTAATCTTCGAGGAGATCGAGGATGCTGACGGCGAGATCACTATCGCTTCTCTTGATGAGGCTGATGAGGATGCCGTTTACGACTATTACGATTCTCTCTGCGACGAGTATTTTGACGATGAAGACGAGTCAGAGGAGTAACAGATTAAGAAGTCTGCTTAAGCCTGAGAAGACTGTTATAACGAAGAATCAGAACGCGAATGACGACCTGATCGTTATCCGTGATGCTTCGAACGGTAAGTATTATTACCTGTCTGTAGTCGATAACTTTTTCATGGATAAGCACGAATACGTCGTAATGTACAATTACGAGCCGGACGACGGAAATCACCGTAAGCCGGAGCTCGTTATCATGCAGACAAAGTTCACTGACAAGGGTGAGCAGCTTTTCTATTCGATCAAGGACAGAACGGAGCTTAATGATGTGTTTGATGCTTTCATCAAGCGCTTCTATGAATCCGGCAAGACCGGAAAGCAGCATACAAAGAGTTCCGTCTTGTTCTCGAATCCCGGCGAGGGCGAGTACTACATGGGATTCGATACACGTAAGTGATCAAATCTTGATTTTTGGAGTCAGCAATGTCAGACAATAGATCCGAACAAAAGACGAGAGGAAAAGTAGGAGATTACATATTCCCGTGGGTATCCTCTTTTACAGCTCTGTCGATATTTATGGGCACACAGGTCGTTGTGATTGCTTTTATGGCTGTGACAAGGCTCGATTACTCCAAGTATCAGGGAGTTTATTCAACACTTTATTCGCTGGTATCTATCGGCGGTTTATTGTTCTTTGCATATTTCAGCAAATTCTTTTTTTCTGACCGTAATTCGGGGATCCACTTTTCCAAACCCAATCGTATGATTGTCTTTATCACCATCATCATAGCTTTGGGTCTTCTTGGAATGGTCAATGTCTATATGTTCGTGGCAAACACCATTGCCGATATGATGAAGGAAGGTGTTGTGGCCGAGGAGATGGCAAAATATTCCGAGTCGGTCGACAGATATTCCGATGTTGAAGCTGAAGTGGTTCCTATGGCTGATAAGCTCCTTTACTACATCTCAACGGTCCTTTTGGTCCCTCTGAGTGAGGAGCTTTTGTTCAGAGGTCTTACACTCGGCGCTTTCCTTAAGAGATATCCTGCATGGTTAAGTGTAACTATCTCTGCATTGATATTCGGAATATGTCACGGTCTATCAGTCCATATCGGATATGCTTTTTTGTCCGGTATCGTGATCGGATGTGTATATTGTTTTACGAGAAACATTTTCTATACATACATCATCCATCTGATATTTAATTTTTTCGGCGGTACGCTCGGAATGATACTGACGGACGGTTGGTTCGAAGTCTCAGAGAATATGAGATACAGGATCACCGGAACTCCTTATCTTGTCGAGATCCTCATGATAGTACCTTCTGTCATCCTTTTGATCGCACTGGGTATCAGATTCCGCGCTGTGAAAAAGATGGGTGTCCAAAAAGCTGATCAGGAACAGTTACAGGAGATAACCGAGGAATGAGCATATACGGAAAGATGAGGCAGAAATACGGACGATTCAGGAAGAGAAGGCTCTTTGTCTTCCTGACAGTCTTCGTCGTCATTCTTTTGGTATCTGTTTTTATCCTTTCGACTCTCGGTATCTTCGGTTCCAGAGCCGAGCTTTGCACCATTCGTGTTGAGAAGAATTCGCGTGCTGTTCAGTCTTTGACGGGAACAGGTATCAATTTGGATTATATTCCGCTTACCAACTACATAGTTGACGGTTCCTTTGAATCTCATAACCAGTACAGCTCTTTTCATCTGATGGATGCTAAGGGCGATAAGATCCTCTTGGATCTGAATGATGTCTATAATTCTTCGCTTGATATCTCATCTTTGTCAGGATGTAATGTCAGGATCTATACCATCGATGAGAACGGTAATACGGTCCTTGGCGTAAGAGCAGGAGTTATCTCATATAGTCCTGCCAATTTCGCTTCATACGAGGAGATCGAAGACACCAACTGGAACTGGACACAGGATCAGATCGTGAAAGTTGTGGAATGTAACAATGTTACATCCTGCATAACCACTGAAGGATGCCTTGTTTCAGATATTGACTCAATGGAGCTTTCCAAGAGAACAGAGTCGGAGATCTCTGCTTTTTCCGATATCTCCGCATCAGAAACCAGTGTTTTCGCCGTAACAAAGAGGGGAGAGATATTTTATTCCACTGACGGAAAATCCTTCTCGATCCTTACTGAATTTGATTCAAATGATCCGTATCATGCCGACCTTAGTACCGGAGCACTCGAGTGCACTCAGGTCGCTGCTCTTAAGAATGGCGCGATCGTACTTTTGAGTAACGGTAAAGTTGCTCTTTGCACATATAACGGCATCACTCTTCTCGAAAACATCGACTCCAAGGTTGCCAACGTGATCAACACAAAGGACCACGTATATCTGTTTATGGAGAACGGTGCAGTTTACAGATCCACAAACGGACTTGTTTTCGAGGAGATAAAAGAGGCTGAGGAGATCTTGAAGGGTAGAAACATCATTGCTTCTTCTGCATCCTCAAACGAAGTCGCAGTACTTCTTGACGGCGGTACGATCCTTCTTATAGACAGGGAAGGTCAGCAGGTCATCGAAGCCCAGGGCGATATCAAGGATATATGCGTTACCAATAACGGTGAGCTGATCGTTATTTCTTCAGCCGGTGAGGCTCAGCTCTTTATGGATACGGGATTCATAAGTCTTGATTATGAAGTTGACAGGATCTTTGACGGATACGAGAAGGAGCTTTTTGTCCTCCGTGGCAATTCGATCTACAAGACCTCGATCTGCTCGAGTATCCAGATAGATCAGGTAATAGCTGAAAATACTGTATTTGCTGGTGATGTCTGCTTCGTTGAAAAGCATATCCCTGCATGTTCATATTCGATCCCTTCCGAAGTCGAGAGCGGAGACTACTGGGCATTATCAAGCGCATTCGATTCATGGGATGCATACGGAAGCGGAACTGCCGTTTCTTCGATCGACGGTGCCCCGAGCGGATACGGAGAAAAGTGTGCCCGCGTCCTGGGTATCACGGATAACCTGCATGTACTCTCACAGAAGATCGCCGATAACGGAAAAGATATATTTAATAAGAACGACTTTTTGAGGATGGAACTGTGGCTTAAGCAGACCAATATAGATAACAAGACGGTAAAGATCTGGCTGTCATCCGAAGGCTGCAAGGATATCGGTTTTGTCGTTGATGACTGCAAGACTTCATTTGATGATTATCAGAATGTCTTTGTTGCTTCTGATGAGATGATCAACAGCAAAAACGAGATCAGGCTCAATATCGCTTTTGAAGGAACCGGTGAACTTCTTATCGACGGAGTCTATCTCGGTCTTGATAAGTATTCTTCAACCGTTATACCGAATTCATTTTCGGAGGCGATAAGCACATCTGCTCCTAATGCCATCAGGCTCAATAACTTAAGGATCGGTTCTGACGGCGTAAGCTACAGTTCGCTTTTTACTTCATCAGTGAATTCCAACGCGTGCATTTTCGATGGGGAAGAAGGACCCAGAAACAGTTGTGCTTCTCTTGAGGATTCATTGAGGCTTGTTAAGGAGAGTAAGGCTTTCCCTTGGCTCGTACTCGGATCATCCGTGAGCTCGGACATGGTCGATGCTCTCCTTGAGTATATGTGCGGTTCGCTTTCTTCTCCTTACGGAAAGCTACGTATCGACAACGGAACTGCCGTGCCGTGGAGCAGACAGTTCAGCACTATGGTTATCGAGATCAACGATAACGACGGCATCCTTTCAAGTGATGTCCAGAGAAGTTCTTACGTTAATTACGTGATCGGCCTTATCAAGCAGTCCAATTATTACATGGATTTCAAGGACAACATCATTTTCGTCGACGGTATGAACTACGAAGGCGGCAACATGTTAAGTAACGCCGACTGCCATTGTTCGAGCTATGAGAGCGACGGCCTGCTTCCTGCTAATCTCACGTTTATCGATTACATCAACAGTGAGTATGTCGACATCAATTCCGCTACGCCGAGGATCAATTCCATGGGCGGAGATGCCGCAGAGTTCATTTCTTCCTTCGATACCTATTCCGCTTTCGACGGCAAGAATATGACGGCAGGCGAGAGCATCGTAACGCTTCTTTCCAATGAGTCGAATTTCGCGGGTCTTATCATGGTCGACATCGACTGCGACAGGAACATCAAGGATTTTGATTCGATCATCGCCGACACGGATCAGACCATGCTCAACTGTCTTAATATAGTAAATGATCTTAAGTTCTCTCGAAAACTTACGGTCACCATCCAAAAGCCTCTGAAAGATCAGTCTGCCGAGACCATAGACAGCTTCAATTCAAACGTCGGTACGTATCTTTTCAAGACTGATAACGGATATATCCTCATAATCGCCAATGCTTCCGATACGCAGCAGCAGTTCCTCATAGACGCGGTGGATCTGCCTTTGAAGGGAAGTGAATACACCAGGTATTCGGCAACAGGCGAGGAGCTTCAGACACAGAAATTGTCCAACAGACATCCGAGATATACGCTTCAGGCAGGCCAGGTAATGGTCGTCAAACTCGTGGATAAATGATTCTGTTGACTTTTCGAAAAATAACGTGTATAAACATTTTAAACCGTTGATGAAGAGTGAGTAGATCTTGTTAATTCATTCTCAGAGAGTTGCGGATGGTGGAATCGCAACAGTGAACATAAGATCGAATGGACTTCAGAGGGCGACAGGAAATGCCTTATCGGCAGAGTATGGAAGACGTTAAGACCTTACGTTAATCGGTCAGCATATGATGGTATGCATAAGTGGACGAGACAATAGTCGAGTCAAGCCGGGTGGCACCGCAGGAATAGAATCTATCTCCTGTCCCAGCAGAAGAAAAAAGCTTGGGACAGGAGTTTTTGTTTGTCCCGAAAAAATGAAAGGAGACACAAGTTATGTCAAACAATGAAATCCCTTACAAGATCTATCTTGAGGAAAGCGAGATGCCGAAAGCTTGGTACAACATGAGGGCTGATATGAAAAATAAGCCGGCTCCTCTTCTTAATCCGGGCACACTTCAGCCGATGACTGTTGAAGAACTGAGCGTAGTTTTCTGCGAGGAACTTGCTAAGCAGGAACTCGATAACGATACAAAGTTCGTAGAGATCCCTGACGAGATCAAGAGCTTCTACAAGATGTATCGTCCGTCCCCTCTCGTAAGAGCTTATTGCCTTGAAGAGAAGCTCGGAACTCCTGCTCATATCTACTATAAATTCGAAGGCAACAACACAAGCGGAAGCCACAAGCTCAATTCCGCTATCGCTCAGGCTTACTACGCTAAGAAGCAGGGTCTTAAGGGTGTAACAACTGAGACCGGTGCAGGTCAGTGGGGTACAGCTCTTTCAATGGCTTGTTCTTACTTCGACCTTGACTGTAAGGTATACATGGTAAAGTGCTCCTACGAGCAGAAGCCTTTCAGACGCGAAGTTATGAGAACTTACGGTGCAAACGTTACTCCTTCTCCCTCCAACACAACAGAGGTAGGCAGAAAGATACTCGCTGAATATCCCGACACAAACGGCTCTCTGGGCTGTGCTATCTCCGAAGCCGTTGAAGCCGCAGTAAGCAGCGACGGCTACAGATACGTTCTCGGCTCGGTACTCTCTCAGGTACTCCTTCACCAGTCGGTAATCGGTCTTGAATCAATGGCAGCTTGCGACAAGTACGGCATCAAGCCCGACATCATCATCGGCTGTGCAGGCGGCGGTTCAAATCTCGGCGGTCTTATCTCACCTTTCATGGGCAGAAAGCTCAGAGGCGAAGCAGACTACAGATTTATCGCTGTTGAACCTGCTTCCTGTCCGTCACTCACAAGAGGTACCTACGCTTACGACTTCTGTGATACAGGTATGATCTGTCCTCTCCAGAAGATGTACACCCTCGGCAGCACATTTATGCCCTCGCCCAGCCACGCAGGCGGTCTGAGATACCACGGTATGAGTGCTATCGTATCCGAGCTGTACGATCAGGGTCTTATCGAGGCAGTATCCGTTGAGCAGAGCTCCGTATTCGAGGCAGCTACACAGTTTGCACGTATCGAAGGTACGCTCCCCGCTCCCGAGAGCAGCCACGCTATCAGAGTTGCTATCGACGAAGCACTCAAGTGCAAGGAGACAGGCGAAGAAAAGACTATCCTCTTTGGTCTTACAGGTACAGGCTACTTCGATATGTACGCATATCAGCAGTTCAACGACGGAACAATGTCCGACTATATCCCCACAGACGAGGAGATAATGAAGTCTATCGACAAGCTTCCCGATGTGAAATAATTACAGATAAGAAAGAGCCCGACTTGTTCGGGCTTTCTTATAATAGATGCCAAAATAATTTGACATCTATTATAAGAAAAAATTTAAATACCTCGCAGATGCGCTCACATTTGTTCGCTCCCTGCGAATCGGCAAATAGCAAACGCCAAATATTTTGACGCTTGCTATATAGAGGAGAAAAATTTATGATAAAAATTCAGATACCTGCTACATCGGCAAATCTCGGCGCAGGCTTTGACGCTTTAGGTCTTGCTCTCGACCACTACAACTACGTTGAAATGGAAGAATCGGACAGCATCAACATCTCGTCCCTTGACGGTATAGATGTCCCCACCGACGAGAGCAATCTTATCTACATTTCCGCAAAAGACCTGTTCGATGTGTGCGGCAAGAAACTCTCGGGTCTTACTATCCGCCAGACAAACAACATCCCTATGGCTCGCGGTATGGGTTCAAGTTCTGCTTGTATCGTTGCAGGACTTGTAGGCGCAAACAGGCTTCTCGGAAAGCCCCTGACTACCGATGATATCGTTGATTTAGCGGCACAGATAGAAGGTCACCCCGACAATACTGCTCCTGCGCTTTTAGGCGGTATCGTCACAGCCGTATTCGACGGCAAGAAAGTACATTGGGTAAAGCAGGAAGTATACACCAAGCTGAAATTCGTGACTATCATACCCGACTTTGAGCTTAAAACGGAAAAGGCAAGAGCTTGTCTTCCCAAAGAGATAAGCCACAAGGACGCAGTATACAACCTGTCCCGCGCGGCGCTTTTCTCGGCTTCACTGCTGACAGGCAAATTTGAAAACTTACGCACAGCGGTTCACGACAAGCTTCACCAGCCCTACCGTATGCCACTGATACCCAACGCAAGAGAAATATTCGACATTGCCTACAATCACGGCGCTTACGGCGCTTACATAAGCGGTGCAGGTCCTACTATCATCGCTATAGTTGATGAGAACAATGAGTACTTCGCAGGAAAAATGCGTTTCTCCCTCGGCAACGCAGGACTTGACGGCTGGCAGGTGCAGGAACATCATATCGACAACTCAGGTACTCAGATACTGGAACAGTAAGGCGGTTGACAATCCACACTCTTTTATGATATAATAATTTTACTAACGAATCGGAGGTGAACATAGTGGCTAACAGTGACAGTTGCGGGACAAACGGGCGACGATGTGTGTATCTGCTTGACAATGATGCGGCTGAAAGCTATCTGCCGCTGTGTTTACTGTAAAGCAAGACATATCCATGCCCATGCGTAAAAGCGTGGGCATTGCTTTTGTCCCTCCTGTGAAAAATCAAAAAGGAGGACGAGCCAATGGATAACAATGAAATGACAACTGATGTATCGGCAGTAAGACCCGACTACATCGCTAAAATCAGCGAGATAATCAGGAGCGATGACTCCCCCAAGACAATGATGACCCGTCTGGAAGATTACCACGCAAACGATATCGCAGAAGCTATGGAGGCGCTGGAGATACCCGAGCGCAAAAAGTTCTACCGTGTTTGCAGTCTTGATATGCTTGCCGAGGTATTTGAGTACCTTGACGAAAAAGACGCAGGCGTATATCTTGACGAACTGGATATCCGCAAGGCGGCAGACGTTATATCTAACCTTGATACCGACACGGCGGTTGCGGTGCTTCGTGAGATAGGCAAGGAAAAGCGCACTCTCATAATCGACACGGTAGCTCCCGATATACAAAATGAGATACGCCTTATCGCTTCCTACGACGAGGACGAGATAGGAAGCAGAATGACCGTCAACTGCATCGTCATAAAAGAGAATATGACGGTAAAGCAGGCTATGACCGAGCTAATCGCTCAGGCGGAGGACAATGACAATATCGCTACACTTTTTGTTGTGGACGAGCAGAAAGAATTTTACGGTGCTATCGACCTGAAAGACCTTATCACTGCAAGAAGCGAAACGGCGCTCAGCGATATAATCGCCACTTCATTCCCTTACGTATACGCAAACGAAATGACCGCCGACTGCATAGAAAAACTGAAAGACTACTCGGAGAGCATTATCCCCGTCCTTGACAGTCAGAACAGACT
>JAILPW010000003.1:0-9290 GCA_024699245.1 Clostridia bacterium
GAGTACATTAGGTTCTACAACGAGGAACGACCTGCACACGCATTGAATTATCTGACTCCAAAACAATATCGAATGATCTACCAAAAAGTTTAGGTGTATCTTTTTCTTGCTTGAGTGTCTACTTTTGATTGACTAGTGCAAGCCTCTTATCTTTTTCCAACCTTAGGTTGGATTTATTTTTTTTAGGATTTTCTTTCTCAGCCTAAGGTTGGATTTTTATTGGAGGTTATTGTCGGAATAAAGACATAGGCCACCTTTGGCTTCTTCTTTAGGTTGGAAAAATGACTTGGTTGAGTGCGAAGAAAGATTTTTTGTGCGTTTAGGTTGGATTTTTGGTAAACTGTTGAGGAATAAACATTTAAGGGGTAGATAAAAATGGAATTGAAGGATCTTTTGGAGTACGAGAACATCGTGATCCAGTGCCACGATAATCCGGATGCGGATGCGCTGGCATCGGGGTACGCGATAAAGTGGTTTTTCGAGAAGAACGGCAAGGATGCAAGGTTCATCTACAGAGGCAGAAACAAGATCTCAAAGAGCAATCTCCTGATCATGCTCGAGGAACTTGAGGTGCCTGTGGAGTATGTGCCTGAGTTAGAGGAAGAGCCTGATCTGCTGATCACGGTGGACTGCCAGTACGGGCAGAAGAACGTGACGGAGACGAAGGCGAAGAAGGTTGCCATCATCGACCATCATCAGGTAACGGTGGCGCTCCCGGAGATGTCGAATATCAGGAGTAATGTGGGCAGCTGCGCGACGGTGTGCTGGAACATGCTCAAAGAAGAGGGGCTGAATCCGAACGAGAAAAAGGTGTTGGCGACGGCGCTGTTCTATGGACTTTTCACGGACACGAACAGATTGTCGGAGGTATCGCACCCGCTGGATAGGGATATGATGGACGAACTGATCGTGAATAAGAGCATAATTACGGCTATGGTCAACTCCAACCTGTCGCTGAACGAGCTTCAGATCACCGGAAAGGCGATCCTGAACTATGAGTATCATGAGACCGATAAATGCCTGATAATCGAGGCGGAGCCATGTGATCCGTGCATTTTGGGAGTCATAAGCGATTTCGCGCTGGAGACGGAAAATGTCGATGTGTGCCTTGCTTTTTACGTGAGTCCGTATGAGGTCAAGTTCTCTGTCAGGAGCTGCACGAAGGAAGTGCACGCCAACGAGCTCGCGGCGTTCCTTGCTGACGGATTCGGAGGCGGAGGCGGTCATATACTGAAGGCCGGCGGATCGCTCAGGCCGGAGCTTTTGACGAAGCCTGCCAAGGAGCTTTTGGAAGAAAGGCTTAGCTTGTATTACGAGAAATACCTCATCATATATGCGAAGAATACGACGCTCGATATAACGAAGATGAAAAGATATGATAAGCTCACGCAGTCTCTCGGTACCGTGAGGCTCACAGATATGTTCCCGATCGGAACGCCGATCAATATAAGGACTCTCGAGGGCGACGTGGATACGATCGTCGACGAGGATGCTTTTATCATGATCGGTGTCGAGGGCGAGATATATCCTATCAAGGCAGAAAAGCTCATAAGGAGTTATCAGCTCACGAATTTCGTTTATAACAGGACTTTCGAATACGAGCCGAGGATCAAGAATACCGAGACGGGCGAGATCAAGAAGGTCCTCAAGTATGCCAAGACGGTCCTGTCGACGGGAAATTCGTTCATCTATGCGAAGAAACTCGAGCAGCCGGTCAAGGTGTTTACTGCCTGGACGGAGGACAAGTATTATCTGGGACAGGTCGGCGATTACATTGTTGTGAGGGCCGACGACGAGCACGATATCTACATCGTAAACGGAAGACTGTTTGATAAGTTCTATAAACCGGCATGACCGGACGCCTTAAACGACAGCATGACATCGTTTATCCAAGCTAAGAGAAACGGCCGTGTGACGAATGTCACAGGCCGTATTTTACTATGTATTCCTGAGCGATCGGTTCCCCGTTAAGGATCTGCTTCGCCTTCTCTATAAGCTGCTCCAAGGTGTAACGTTCGAAGTATCCCGGAGAGCAGCACTCGGAGATTTTATACGAATAGGTATAGAATCGCTCCGCGTTGAAATCGTACAAGTAGACATTGTCAACACGCGTGATCTCATACATCGTCTCTATATCGACAATATCCAATTGATCATAGGATTGGATATATATCAGATTGTCCTCTTCATCAAAAGTTATCGTCGTACCTGAATAGTCCAAGGAGGATATCTCATACCTGCTCTCATATTCACCGGTATCCGCATCGTATGTCATGAGGTAATCCTCAGTCGTAATGTACAATGTGCCATCCCTGAAAATAGCTCCGTTCAGTTCAAGTTCGCCGAAGCTCATGTTATAAAGTTCCTTCCATGAACTGTCATAAACGACAACATACCGCTCATTTGACAGAAGGATCTTGGAGCCTTTTTCGTCCGTTATAACGTAAGCTCCGTTGAAATATATATTTTCCGGCATCTCTATGAACTTGAACGAACCTTTATCGAGATCGAGGACATAGATGTCCTCATCGACGGGAACGACGAGAGCGTTCAGTGCCTTCAGATAAGAAGGCGTACCTGAGATAAATCCGTCAATGTTTTTATTCTTGAACTCTTTTGTCTTGTAATTCTTAAGATCGGTCACATTAACGATGAGGTTACCGTCTATATCTATAGTACAGTCAAAGATCCTGTCATCTTCAATCAGGGTTCTGGTTCCGATGGTCAGGTCTTTCTTCTCGACTTCTTCCGTCTTCAGGTCTATCTCATAAACATTCGGAGAATTGAGCACGATGATCTTATCGTCCATCACATATACGTCGGAATTGAACATCATCGACTCCCCTTCGATAAAGGTCTGAAAATCCAGCTCGCCGCTCTCCAGATCGACCACGGTAAGCTTCATCCTGGACTCATCAGGATCATATGAAATGATCGCCAGATGCTTGTCATCATGATCCCAGAACTGAAAGGTCGATCCCGTAGAAAAATCCTCGTCATCAGACAGAGGCACCCACTCATCATCCTGATTGTAGATGTTATAAAAGATCACGTCGGTTCCGTTGTCCGTAACCGTATATATTCCTCCGCCTACACTTGCCTGTGATATATTGGTCTTTAAAGCTTCGATGAATGCCAGCGCATTGTTATCCTGATTCATCGAATAGACGACTCTTCCATCCCTGGTTATCATCATCGGCATGCCGTCTCCGTCGTTGTCGCTGAGATCGACTATGGAACTGCCCGCTTTATAAGTGTGAAGGGTTTCACCCGTATCAATATCATAGACCATGGCAGTATTACCTATGTAATAGACAACCGCATTGCGAGAAGGAAGGATCATATAATCTCTCGATGTGGATATATCCTCATAACTGAATTCATTTGACCAAAGTTCATTTAACGAAGTGTCAAAGCAGCGGAACAGCATAAACGTGGTTCCGACAAAGGTATAGTTTCCCATCTGTGTAGACGAACTGAACAGATCTGTGGGAGAGACCAGCATCAGGTGCTCGTTGTCCGCAAAGAAAAGTCCGGACACATCTACGGCGTCGACAGACTGTTTGAAGAGTTCATCTTTGTCCAGATCATAGATACAGATATTATCAAAGCTTATCGGGTCGGCGGAATCCGTATAGGCAATCTTCCTGCCATCCTCAGAGACTGCCAGATTCCTCATGGAGAACATAGCGAACGTGGTTTTGTTAATATCTCTCGACTCTAACTGACTGCCGTCCTTGGCAGACAGGATGGTCAGGATCCCCGGTTCGCCCTCAAAATACAACTTGCCGTCGGACAGGACGACTTCCCCGTCATCAAACATCGGCGAGTACATGTCGTATGTCCACTTGGCCTCACCGTCACTCGTTGAATATGACACCAGCTTATCTCTGTATATGACAAGAAGTCTCTTCTCGCCGGTGAAAATGATCTTTACCGCTTCTCCCTCTCCGCTGAGCTCGAAAATGGTCTTTCTCTCGTTTGTATCCATGCACGTAATATATCCAAGGTTGTCCAATGTGGCGAGATATCCGTTTTCCGGGGACAGAAGAAACTGCTGGATGATGCCCTTTGACTTGAAATTCCAGATCGCATCAAAAGCAGCTCCCTTACTGGTCTTATAGGCATAGGTCGATTCCGTGATCGCCCGCATTGCCTGTGCGGTAACAGGCATCTTGTCCTTCGAGTTCTTAGGCAAAGCCTGAAGCGCGATCTGAAGCGCATCTAATCTTTTTCCTTCCGAAAAAAGTCGCTCAGATTCGCTCGACAGATAAACGGATTTGCTCTCGAGGGATTTTATGAGGTTTTGATTGATCAGTCTGTTGGAGCGGACCATGTATAATCCGAAAGTCGCTAATGCTGCGAATACAATACCGAGGACAGCCGCTGCACGTCTTATCCTGTACTGTCTTCTTCGTCTTTGAAGTTCGTCATAAGAGCAGCCCAGCAAGGCCGATGCCAGACGCGGGAGCTCTTCCCTGTCTGCGGCTTTCATGGGAAGTCTGTAATCACATGACAGCGGTTCGAGCGGAACTTGGACCGTGTGGGAAACGCCGTTCTCGTCCGTTACTTCCTGTTCCTGGAACAGGATCTCCTCAGGGATCACATCGTATGGTTCACCGTCACAAAGAACCGTCAGGATCTTGTCACGGGTATGTGTCTTAAGAAAAGTCTTTATCTCTCTTCTGACCCACTCCGACTCTTTGGTGTTGGTGGAGCAGATAACGATGAGATACTCCGCTTTTTCGAGAGCATCAGTGATCGTTTCCGAGAGATTGCTTGTTATGGGAAGTTCATCCTTGTCCCTGAAGATACGGGTGATCTTTTTGTGCTTCAGTTTTTTTCGAAGATTATGAGGCACATGAAAATGCTCCAGTTTACGCTGGACATGCTCGGCTATCTTCATGTCGAGCGGTGCATGCCTGTATGAAATAAACGCGTTATAGAAATCGATCATTACGTAATTCCTTTGCCCAAAGACTTACCCCCTTTATAGTACCACAAAACAGGGCTTTGGCGAAGTAGGATAAGGCTGTTATCTCTCGATAAGAAGCTCCAGGACGTCAGAACTGCTCTTCACCTTGAAAGGATCTTCCAGGTCCATCTCCGAAGCAAGCTC
Organism: Clostridia bacterium; assembly: GCA_024699245.1. Lineage (GTDB taxonomy): Bacteria > Bacillota > Clostridia > Saccharofermentanales > Saccharofermentanaceae > Saccharofermentans. Next base: position 5,120 of record JAILPW010000003.1, read on the forward strand.
GGTGATGACAGACTCGTCGTCCATTGTGGAAGTGAAAGAGACTATAGCGATCTGGTTGCCTCTGAGGTAGATGCCGACTGCTTTTGTGTATGCGTTAAAGATCTGACCCTGAGTTCCGCCGCCGTCAAGACCGTCCTCGGGAATAATATCTATACCCTCGGAAAGATCCAGAAGATGGATATATTCCTCTAAGCCGAAGCCGATGATGAAGTGGCCTTTGTCATCAGTGAGACCGTATTCAGCCTCCGTCAGGTCTTCAACGTAAAGACCGTAAGACTCGTAGCTCTTCATGATGTTGGTGAATACTTTTTGGGCCGCGACGGTATCGGAATAATCGTAAAGGGTCACGGACTCCGTCATCATCTTGAGGGTACCGTCGTCGCTTTTCATCGAATATCTGGAATACTGCGTCATGGCCTGAAGATAGGTGAGCATCCAATCATCGGGCCTGAGATTGGTAAGAGTTCCTGCTCTCGAAGCTATCAGATTGGATTTTTCAAAGTAATCCAGAGCGGAAACTCCTTCTGCGTAACAAAGGGTTCCTTTCTCAACATCGTTCCGGTTTAAGATGTCAGAATAAAATTCACCAGGGGTGACCTCTGACACCTCGTAGTTTTCGAGCATATAATCTGCGAACTCACGTGAAGACATAACAGCTGAGTTTTTTGGGGCTGCAAACTGTGTTGTTTCTTCCGCGGAATCATTTTGGTCCTCGTCATCCTGCGATACAACCGTCGTGGACTCGGTCTCACTTTCGACGCTTGTTGCGGCAGGCTCCGAGATGTCATCCTCGACGGTATTTTTCGAGCCGGAAGAAGAATCCGAACTCGAGCACGAAGAGAACGCAAATAACACGGCAGCAGCCGTGAGAAGCGCCAGTATTTTCTTTTGTTTCATGTATCGATCCCTCTATCCTTATTCATCTTTCTTGATCATCACGCTTCCGAAATTAGCATCGACCAAGCCGTTATAAACACTCGTGCTGTTTTCTTCTCCAAACAGATTTTCCATGTAGAAATAATCACAGAAAGGAGCGATGTAAGAATCGTCTCCGTCCCAACTCTCGGCAAGGACGATCGTTACCGTTCTGCCCTTAAGATATGTAAAACCGGCAACTCTGTACTTGGAGTCGCAATATTCGCTGACCTCGTTTATAAGACCTGACGGATCAAAACCGACTGCATGATACTTCTTGTCGATGTTCTTCTTGATCTGATCTTTGAGATTGTCTCCTGAGAGAACGAGGCCGAAATGTCCTTCGTAATTATCCTCGTCGAGGTCGTATTCCCAATCCTCGAGATCCTCAAGATCGACGCCGGTCCAATCCTTCATTCTGTCAAGATAATCTTCGAAAGCAGCAAGTGCCTGCTCCTGATCTTCGAATCTGTACATTACGGACATAAGTGAATGTTCCGGGAAATCGCCGCCCTTGATCTCGTCGCGGTACTCAACGTATGTGGCATCCTTGATCTCATATGATTCGAAATCCGCGGATGACATATTAAACTTCTTAACTGCCCACAGCTGAAGTGATGTTTCCTTGATCATGGTGTCGTATGGTTCCAATGTGGATTTTACGTCCGTAACGTAAACGACCGCACCTTCCATCTGCTGCTTTTCCTTGATCTTTTTGAACTCGCTCTCGTCGTACTCGATCGCATCAAGCTGCTCCAAAGCAAAGTCTCTGTATTTCTTCGGATGGATGCCGTCTCCGCATCCTGCTACCCCCATCAAGACAGCTCCTATTACTGCTGCCGCTCCTATCCTTCTTACTGTTTTCAACATACCCTCTCCTGACCTGTTAGTTTTTATAGTTATGATCTTTTATGGTCTTCTGATATTCTTCCCTAAATTTTTCTCTCTCCCAAATATCGTGCTCCATAGCCATTCTGCATGCCTTGGAGTACGCTTGTCTTTCAAGCACGACACCGATGATGAACCACGCAAGCATAAACATCAGAATTATCGCCCAAAAAACGCACATGACTGAAGCGATAAGATGCTGTGTTAACGTGTATTCCACTCGTGCCATCATGAAAAGGCAAGTCAAAAAAGCTATGATTACTGCAAGCAGAATGATACCGACAACTGTCTTACGCTTATTGGTGAATCTTACAAGACTCGGGATAGTTCTCATCTGGATCTCGTATGCATCCATAAGTTCCCAATCTGTCTCGCCTTTACCCATACCAGGATCCTCCCTCAATTCCTTATTCACGTATGGATTATATCATATCTGCGGCTATAGAAGATAAAATATAACCTGCTAATAAAATTCAGGAGTCAGTAGCGTATACGTAAATTTACCGGGGTTTTGCATGACAAACAGGCCAATCTACTCCAGCCTGCTTTTTGCGACTAATAAATCCATTGATGAATAGCCGTCACTCTTGCGAGGCAGAAGAATAAGAATTTGTTTGGAACGTTTTCTGCTTTCTTTTTTGTTTTTATTCAGTCATTAACGGAAATTTGGATTTAACCTCTTCTCTCCACTTATCTTGCTCACTTTCTTCCAAACCTTTCTTTTCAAGAATTGCAATTCTTGTAATATCATCTCCAGTCTGAGAAATATAATCGTACATGTTTTCTACATATTCGTTGTAATCATTGTCTTCTCTTGTGATTGAGCACATTTCATCAAGCCAATCTACATCAATTTCATCATATATAACAAAAAACTTTGTAGTATCTCTAAAATCCGTTTTAACTTCAAAAAAAACGATGGCTTGAGATGCCCCTAGATATTCTTTAACTGTTTTCATTCTCAAAAATCCGATCTTGTCTTTGAGCTGCTTTGACAATCGACAATCTGTGTTTTCTTTCAAATAATTATTTACCTTCAATCTTGAATTCTCAATAATTTTGTATGCGGGCATGTTATTTCGCATATCTTCATTTGTGAAATATTCCTCTCTAACATTTAAGGAAATAACAACTTGATCATCATACTCGGATATTTTCGGACTTATATAATCTCCATATTCTTCAGAAATTATGCTTAAAATATCTTCATATTCTTCTTGGTGCTCACCATCTGGTATAGTTTTAAAACACCCAAATAAATATATACTCATTAGGCAAACCAAAAATATAGAAATACTCTTTTTCATAATACTCTCCCCTTTCTTTTCTCAAGTATTACACGAAAAGAATAAAAGTTCCATACGGTAAGGTTGATTGGTTGTATATATAAAAATCATCTAGCCTCAAATAATACTCTTCTCCCCATGTTTGTACCCTTAACCAAACAGTATCGGATTGGTTATCTTGGATCAAACCCGTTATAGTCACATAGTGATCCGTCATTACATTCGCTTCATCTATTTCACCATATATACCTTGACCATAAGAAGATATGTCTTTGTACATTGGAAAACCCTTCTTGGTTTCTGCTTTACGGTTTTCTAACATTCCGATGCAATCCATCTCATTTAATATCACAGGTTTATCATTTAATAGACTTTCCGTTATTATCTCTTCTAATTGTTTATTATCAAAAATATCAACTACTAATCTATTATTCTCATACCCCATGTCATCTAGCATTAGTGACATAGTTATTGGCAAAACAGGGACCGGCATAAAAACATCATCATTTTCATCATTATTCGGATAAACAACTTCGATAAAATCGAACCAATCGTCAATATAAGAATAATCAAATACTTTTCTGGCGTTGGAAAGGAATAAAGATTTATAGGCATCATATGAAATTCGTGTGTTTCCGTTTTCCAAATAAAGCATAACATCCGTCATTGCAATCAATCCACATCCTGACTCTCGAAGAAAAAGGTAATCTTTACCTGATTCTTCATCAAAATACACTGGAACATCAATATTCCACTCAATCTTTTCTTTTGTCAGTTTGAATATTAAAGAAACAACCATATTCTTGCTTGTCTCTTCTTCACCGAACCAACCTTGATTCCCACCATAAGATTCAAAAGGTTTTATGGGAACATCGTAGATATGAATATATCCTTCATCCATGTTCTTTGTACTAAGGTCATTTTTCAGTGGTTCATATTCCCCGCCGCCAAGATCATAAGTCTCTATACAATTCTTCAGTGGTTTACTGTCATATTGGTCAAAATAGTAATCCCCGTCGGTATCTTCAAGTTCGGGATCGGATTTATAACTATATAAAGTCCATACTCCTTCTCCGTATTTG
>JAILPW010000014.1:0-14913 GCA_024699245.1 Clostridia bacterium
AACCACATATGTCAACAGAACTGATTGAATTATAGCATGTTTAGGCGGAAAAACGACTCGAAATTAGTCTCAGAAATGCCTCTTAATCGATTTGGTGCTATTCTGTGAGTTATTAGTCCAATCTTAGTTTTTCACTCAACGAACATGTCGGTATAAAGAAACATAGAAGGCGGAGATGGAAATGAGTAAGGTCTTGTTTGTCGGGTTTAAGGGAAAGAATAATTCCTCGAGCATATTAGTCAAACAATTATCTGATGAGTTCTTTCTTCTGACTAATTCTTTTGAAGGCGTCAGAAGGGATATCGAATCCTTAGTCGAAAAATACGATCTGCTCATAATGTTCGGCGTTGATAAAACTCTGACTTCTGAGATAAGGATCGAGAAGAAGGCTTCTAAGAATGGTGAGACAATAGTCTCGGATGTGGATCTAAAAAGGCTGGTAAAGAAGTTTGATTCAGCAGGTTTTTTCGCATTTATATCAGACGAACCAACAGCTTATCTGTGTAACGAAGCATATTGGTATGCGCTTAAGAAGTTTTCCGGAAGAGCTGTATTCATTCACATACCGACAATAAAGAATATAGATGAGAGTTTTATAGAGAAAATGAAAGCAGTTTTCGAGAGGTGAGAAAATGGAAAAGGATAAGATAAGTAGTTTTATAAGAAAGCAGAAAGTCGGATTTGTATGTTCGATCGACGAGGATGGGTTTCCTAATGTTAAGGCTATGTTGAAGCCGAGAAAACAGGTTGGTCTGAAGGAGTTTTATTTCTCAACTAATACTTCGTCGATGCGCGTAAAACAGTATATTGAAAACCCGAATGCCAGTATATACTTTTATCATAAAGGTCTGATCAAGTACGTTGGCGTGATGCTTAAAGGAAAGATGGAAGTCCTGACGGATCAGCCAACTAAGGATATGATCTGGAGAAAAGGTGATACCATGTTTTATAAGCAAGGTGTAACTGACCCTGATTATTGCGTACTCAAATTTACCGCAACGAGCGGAAGATATTATTGTGACCTTAAAACAGAAAGTTTTGACGTAGAGTAGGTGCATCATATGAAAGATAACAAGTCAGCATATAATTCCGGTGTTTACGATAAAAACATAGTTTCAACGCTTCCGTATTACCGCGAGTATCATAACCAGATCATCGATCTTATGAGAGCTTTAAACAAGACAGATATTGATTGGCTGGATACCGGGTGTGGTACCGGAACTCTCGCTGCATGTGTTTTCGAAGAAAGAGATGATGTGAGATTTACTTTGTGTGATCCGTCAGAGCAGATGCTCGGCGTAGCAAAAGATAAACTTCAAGGCCGTGACATAAGGTTCATGAATATGCCGTCGCAGGAATTGACGTTCGATTCCGAATTCGATATTGTTACCGCAGTTCAAAGTCATCATTATCTTATGCCTGACGAGCGTAGAAAAGCACTCGGGAATTGCTTCAACGCACTTAGAAGTGGCGGCATCCTTGTTGTTTTCGAAAACATTAAGATGACTACGGATGATAGCGACAAGATCACTCTTAAAAGATGGGAAAACTTCTTGTCAGATCATCTGGGCGATCCTGAGGTCGTTAAGATGCACATCGACAGAAGAGGTGTTGAGGTTCATCCGATAACAATAGAAGAACATGTAAAACTTCTCCGCGAAGTCGGATTCAGATCAGCGGATATTCTGTGGACATCATACCTGCAGGCAGGCTTCTGGGCTGTTAAGCCGTAAAGAAATCAAGCTTTGCCGCAATAGGCTTCATATGCCTGTGAATAGTAGTTGCGAAGCTTCGATTTGAGTGACCTCGGACTTATTACTATCGCGTCTTTACCGAAGCGTCTGAAGTATTCCTCAAGCTGCATCTCAGGCCAGTCAAAATAATAGATATCTCCTTCGATCTTTGTGATGTTTGGTCTGTTCTTAGTAACTAGTCTGAACTTTCTTTTGCCCTTTTCAGTCATCTTGATGGCGGCGTGAATATCAGGAGTGACAGACTGCGGACTTCTGATCGCTTTCTCTTTTAAGTCATTTTCTATTTCTTTATCCAACGTGAATGATTCAGAAGTAATAAACAGATCTTTGAGTCTTGATACTCTGAAGGAACGCGTGTTTCTCTTCTTCGGATCGCAGCACAAAAGATAATTGAACTGCTCTTCTTTGGAAGTTGCAATGATGTACGGTTCAACTGTTTCTTTGTAGCGTGAACTGGTAGAAACAAATGAGAGAAGTCTTTGCTCTTTGATTGCTTCGTTTATGGTGTCATAAGTATCCTTGAAGATGATCTCTTCTCTCTTATTGCGCGGTATAGAAAGATAGGATATGAACATATCCTTGATGTAACCTGAGAGGGAATTATCCTTCAAAAGATTATTTTCTATGATCCTTATTATGTTATATGAAGCACCGCTGACGGTAAGTGTTATGACGGAACTTTTACCGCTTGTTACTTCGTTATTTCTAATATAGTTTTTGATTATCTTCTTGGCGAGAATGGATGCGTCCTTCGGCTTAAGAGATTTAACTGAAGACAGATCATTGGCGATCTCGTTTAAGAGATCCTCACTCTCTTTAACATACTGATCGAAGTAGTTGACGATCAGTTCTTTCAGAAAACCATTGAGGTTTACGGACTCGTCACTTCTCGTAAATTCAAAGAGTTCAGCGTCGTTTATGAGCCTGGATCTTATTTCTTCCGGAAGGTATATTTTGTATTTCTCTGTCATGGTGTATCTCCTAAAAGGGGTTGCAATCTATATATTAATAATCGATAAATACGCGGTTAATCACATTATATTGGGGTTGCGAACTTGTGTCAAACTGCATCTTTAAGAACCCGTTTTCGAGAGGTACCATAGAACCATGAACGAAGACACTCACAGCAAATATGCTCCAGTGGTCACCGCGGGTTCGAATCCCGCAGCAATAGTGTCTTGACGAATAAAGGTGCATACAGCAACTAAACAATTCTTTTAGGTAGAATCCCGGGCTTGCCCGGGGGCACCTTGTTGAAGGAGAAATGAAAATGTTTTTGGATTTATTGAAGAAAGAAGCTAACAAAACTTATACATTAAACGGTGCGGTAACACATAGAAGCACATTGTCGCATTGTCTGGATCTTTTCGCGACAGCAGGCGCACTCAGAAACGCTTCAGACGATGAGATAATCAAAAGGTTCATGAGAGCTTATGTCGAGGACAAGGATATCGCGATGAAGACATTGTTCTTCGCAAGAGATATTAGAGGCGGCTTAGGTGAGAGAAGAGTCTTCAAGGTAATCTTGAAGTTTTTGGCCTGTGATCATCCGGACACTGTGAAAAAGAATATCGCCAATATCGCTGAGTACGGCAGATACGATGACCTTTTGGTATTGATCGGTACATCATGCGAGAAGGATGTTTTCGAGTATATCGAGAAGACATTGAGGAATGATATGACGGCCATGAAAAGCGGCGAGCAGGTGTCCTTGATGGCAAAGTGGTTGCCATCCGTAAATGCGAGCAACAGAAATACTGTTATGTTGGCAAAAAGGATTGCGCACGCCATGGACATGGATGAGGCGGATTACAGGAAGATGTTGTCCGCTTTGAGAGCATATATCAGGATCATCGAGAATAACTTAAGAGAGATGGATTATTCTTTCGATTATGAGAAGCAGCCTTCCAAGGCACTTTATAAATACAGGAAGGCGTTTATCAGAAACGATGAGGAGAGATATAAGAATTTCATCACGGCAGCATCTTCCGATCCTACGATCATGCATACGGGCACATTGGCGCCTTATGAGATCGTATCGCCGATCTTGAAGGGTAAGGCGATCTCAAGTGTTGAGAGAAAAGTCTTGGACACTACATGGAATGCGTTGGAGAACTATGTTGATTCTGATAATTCGCTTGTAGTTGTCGACGGTTCAGGCTCAATGTACTGGGGCAGAAATCCAAGCCCTGCTGAGGTAGCTCAGTCTCTTGGCATCTACTTTGCTGAGCATAACAAGGGTATGTTCCATAATCACTTCATTACGTTTTCGGCTAATCCTAAGTTGGTTGAGATCAAGGGTAATGACATCTATGATAAAGTTAAGTACTGCATGAGTTTTAACGATTGCAGCAATACGGATATCAAGAAGACCTTCGATCTTATCTTGAACACTGCGGTTATGAACAGAATGAAGCAATCAGATATGCCTAATAGATTGATCATCATCTCGGATATGGAGTTTGATTGCTGTGCGAATAATTCGAGCATGACGAACTTCGAGTACGCTAAGGAGAGCTTTGAGGCTAATGGCTACAAGTTGCCGCAGTTGGTATTCTGGAACGTCAACAGCATGAACGAGCAGTTGCCTGTGACTAAGAACGAGCAGGGTGTGGTGTTGGTATCCGGTGCGTCGGCAAGTGTTTTCGAGATGATGAAGGATGGCAATATCGATCCTTACAAATTTATGATGAGCGTGATCTCTGCCGAGAGGTATGAGAGGATCGCAGCTTAGAAGAGGTTAATAAAATGAATGAAATAGAAATTATAGGAAAGGTAAATACAGCGATCTGCTACGCCAAAGTCGTGGAAGAAGAAGCCATCGAACAGATCAGACGAATGTGCGACTATCCCATGACTGAGGGCAGCAAGATCAGGATCATGCCGGACGTGCACTCCGGTAAGGGCTGCACGATCGGTACAACAATGACGATCAAAGATAAGGTCGTTCCGAATGTCGTGGGCGTTGATATCGGCTGCGGCATGTACACGGTAAATATAGGCAAGGAAGCGATAGATCTCGGGAAGCTTGATGAGGCGGCTCACTTTATCCCGTCCGGCACACATGTGTGGGAGGGCAGAGTCGAGAGATTCGATCTTACAGATCTTAAGTGTCATAGAAATCTCAAGGACACAAAAAGACTCGGAAGATCTCTCGGTACTCTCGGAGGAGGTAATCACTTCATCGAAGTAGATGAATCTTCCGACGGTACAAAATATCTCGTTATCCACTCCGGCTCCAGAAATCTCGGTAAGCAGGTCGCAGAGTACTACCAAAAACTCGCTATCGACATTAACAGAGGTCTCGATAAGTTCTTTGATGAGAAGGAGGAACTCATCAAGACTTACAAGGAGCAAGGCAGAAAATCTGAGATCGAGAAAGCTATTAAGGAACTTATTAAGAAGTACAAGAATATGGGTGGCACATCCATGCCGGAAGAACTCTGCTACCTCACAGGTAAGTACCTCGAGGATTATCTCCACGACGTAAAGATCTGTCAGGCTTTCGCGAGAAGAAGCAGAGAAAAAATGGCCGAGATCATCATCGAGAGAGTAGGTCTTACTTTCGGCGAATCTTTCCATACGATCCATAACTACATCGATACGGATGAGATGATCTTACGTAAAGGTGCCATCGCCGCACATAAGGACGAGAAAGTTCTCATACCTATCAACATGCGTGACGGTTCCGTTATCGCGATAGGCAAGGGCAATCCTGAGTGGAACTATTCTGCACCTCACGGCGCGGGCAGGGTAATGTCCAGATCCAAAGCAAAGGACACACTCACAATGGATGAATATAGGGAAGCGATGAAGGGTATCTATACCACATCCGTCAACGAATATACTCTCGATGAAGCGCCAATGGCGTACAAAGCTTTGGATGACATCATCGATGTCATTTCCGAATCCGTTGATGTGGTCGAAGTGATCAAACCGATATATAACTTCAAAGCATGAAAGGCCCGCGAGGGTCTTTTATGTTGCTCTTAAACGAGAGCCTCTTTTTTCACCGATCCTTTTAAGATATATGGCGATAGTCTTCTTGACCTCCTCCGGATCATCTCTCATCTTGCGGTGGACCCAAAGTGATATCACGTTCCAGATGCCGCCGGTATTAAGCGTTATAAGGTAGTCGGAATCAAGTCCCGCGAAGAGATTATAGAAAGGATTAAGATCAGGATCCTGCTTATCCTTAACCGATAAGATGAACTCATTCATGCACTGCAGAACAACGTAGAGCATATTGTTCTTATCAAGGAGCAAGAGTAGTTTTTTATTCTTGACCGCGAACTCGAATATCGTTGTGAGAACATCGCCTTTTGCGTTGTTGACGATGTCGAAGTAGTCGAGAAGGATCCTTTTTATATGTGAGATCAGAACGTCGTTCTTTGATTCGAAGTTACGGTAGAAAGTCTTTCTCGCGAGCTTCGATTCGAGGATGATCTGCTTGACTGTTATCTCTTCATACGGGTTCTTTTGCATCAGTTTCAAAAGCGCATCCGTGATCTCTTTTTGTGATCTTACGGCAGACGGATTATTTGAATCATACATGATAATCACCTCAAAGTGACACACTTTACATAAGTTAGTGTATCTTTTCCGATTTTGCTTCTCTTAGCTTTCTTCACATTATATGATGTGAGCAAAAGTGATACAAGTGTATCACTTATCGGAGGTGATCGAATTGCGTGAATATCTTTTGTTTTTGCCGCTGATTTTCATATTTCATGACATGGAGGAGATCGTCGGTTTCGGGTGGTTCTTCAGGCGTAATCCGTGGCTTTACAAACGTTTTCCCAAGGTCATGAAAAACTACATAGGATTTACTGAAACGGGTATGGCGATCGGAGTATACGAGGAGCTGCTGGTCTTCGGCGGCGCGGCCCTTCTGGCGTTTTTCCTGCCGAACAATATCACTTATGCTCTATGGTTCGGATTATTGCTGGCGCTAACCGGCCACTTCGCCGTCCATATCGGTCATACTCTTTATATTCGAAAATACATTCCAAGTTTTATAACAAGCGCGATCAGTCTTCCTTTAAGCGTGCTTCTTCTTTATAAAGCTTCCAAAGTGATGGCTTGGGATGTGTGGACTATCATAGTGATCGTCATCTCCGTCTTTCTGATGATCGGCAATTTCTTCTTGATTCATACCATCATGCATAAAGTAAATTCGAGGTTCAACAGCCCCGACAAGAACTACAACGTTGTTCCAATTCCGGGAAGGAATTGATATGAGGATCATTATCATAAATGGCAGTCCTCGAAAAAGCGGGGTAACTGCTTCGATATTGCATAACATGGAACAGGAGCTTAAAGCAAGAGGTGCCGAAGTTGAGTTCTATGATCTCAGTGATCAAAACATAAGCCAGTGTCAGGGGTGCTGTGCCTGCTATAAAAAAGGCTTCTGTCACATCAAAGATGACGCGGAAAAGATCTCGGAAAGGATAAGAAAAGCGGACGGTCTTATCCTTGGTTCTCCGACGTACGCAAGTAATGTATCCGGCTATATGAAAAAAATGATCGACAGAGGCCATTTTGTTATCGAGCAGCTTCTTACCGGGAAATACTGTGTCACAGTTGCGACAGGTGAGAATTACGGAAGTAAAGAAACAAGTATGATACTTAATAACCTGGTCCTTTATTCAGGTGGAAGACTTACCTCTAAGTTCGTTATCAACGTTCCTTTCAACAGCTTAAGAGACCTATCGGTCGGACTTAAGGCTGCAGATAAGCTTTACGATTCCATCAGAAAAAAGAGAAGGTACCCACTCCAGGCTATTTCTCACAAGATCATATTCTCGTTTGGGATAAGACCATTTGTATTAAAGAAGGGTGATCTATATAAGGGAGTAAGGGACAGATGGAATGAGAATAACATTTTTGTATCTTGACACTGCTACGTATACGAAGTATATTAATGCTACGTATACGTAGTAAATCAGGAGAACAAAGATGAATAAACTATTTAGATTTAATGTAAATAAAGATACCCTAATGTCCATATCCATGGGCATTTTGATGATCGCGTTAAGCTTCTTGATGATCCCGTTCGGAGGAGATTCAACAAGGGATACGATCATATCGTTTGTGCTAAGAGACCTTCTCATGATCTTCGGTCTGGGCGTTGTATTCGTGTCGCTGTACGTTGAGAAGAATGGCTCGAATGTCATTGAGGAACTGGGTTTTACCAAACGTAAAATGATCCCGAGCATCATAATAGACATTGTTCTAGCTGCAGGCCTCTTGGCTATATTTCTTAAGGATCAGGTACCAGAAAATGTGCTCTCGCTGAAGAACTTATACGGTGCATCGTATATCATCGTGGCAGGCATTTTCGAGATGACATTTATATACGGTTTTCTTAGAATGACTTTTGAGAAAGCATTTGGGATAATACCGGCTATACTTTTAACATCAGTTTTCTACTCACTACACCATGCGGGATTTCAGCCGGAATTTCTGCACCTGTTTCTCGTGGGACTTATGTATAGTTCAGTTTTCTATATCACAAAGAATATGCTTATAATCTTTCCATTCTTTTGGGGGGTAGGCGCATTGTGGGATGTTTTGGTATCATCAGAAGCAGGTGATGAGATCAAGAACCCGGTATCGTTTTCGATAGCGATCGTGATACTTGTTCTGTCAGCTGTTTGGTTCTTATTTAGGAAGTGGAGGAATAAGAAGAATGCTTTCGAAAACATCAATAGTGATCATGGGAATGCTCAGCAAAGGCGAGATGAATGCTTATGACATGCTTAAGATGATCGAGAAGATGAATATGAAATACTGGTTCCCGATAGGAGCCACGACTTTATATGAAACATGTATAAGACTTGAGAAAAAGAATTATATCGAGAACACGGGCGAGTCAGATAAGAAAGCGATCTACCACATAACTGAAGAAGGGCTTCGGGAATTAAAAAGTACGATCTGTGCGCTTTTTGAGAGAGTGGATTTTGATTCGGTATGGTTCTGTCTCGCGGTAATGTACTCGGGTGTTTTAGATAAGAAAGAACTGAAGCGAGAGATCATGATAAGGACCAAGATCCTTGATGAGTATGAGAAGGGAACGATCGCGAATAAGGAACTGATGCTCAAGGAAGATGTCTCGTATATCGAGGTCTGCGCGATCGACAGGATGATACAGATAATCCGCATGGAGAAGGAGACACTGGAGAGATTTGCGAAGAATAATTGAACACATATAATATGGTTATTCGTTAAGTTGGATGAGGGAATAGGGAAGATATGAAAAATGTATTTTTGTATACGTACGGATTATTGTATTTGATCGTAGCTGTTTTCGCGGTCATGCTCGCGATATTGATATATCAGATCACAGGTATCTCACTCTTCATATTGATACCGGTCGCATTAGTGATTTCAGCTCCTATAGCATTTATTATCTTTAAGATCCTGATGCTAAGAGAGAAGAATGATCCGATGGCGAAGCTTCACTCGGACTTTATGAAGGAATTAACGACAAACGGTGTTACTGAGAAGATGCTTTCGATGGCTGATCAGGCTATCAATGAGCATATCAACGTAAAACCTATTGATATTGTATATTTCAAAGACTTTGTTGTGTTTCCTGCAGATCACTTCAATATGATCGGTGACTTTGAAAGAGCAAAGCAGTATCTTCAGTTGATCGATGAAGACGAGATAAGGAGCAAGAGCATTAAATTCATAGATAATGGTTTCTCTTTGCTCACGTATTTCATCGTTAATATCTATACACTTTATAACCTGAAGGATCAGGCGGGTGTAAAGAGGATATATGATGAGGCGAAGGGACTTTTCGAGAAGCCTGATAAGAATGAGTTTCAGACCATGGTCCTTGATTGTTTGGAGTTCTATTATCTGCTATCGGTTTACGAATATGATAAGGCGAAGGTGGTCTCTGACAGATTGATGAGCTATAGAGGCTCCTTTGCTGATAGTCTTATGACCAAATACGCTGTCAGTGCTGAGCTTTACCTTCTTCTCGGGGATCGTGAGAAGGCTACGGAAATAATGAGAGAATGTATTGAGAAAGCCAATTCCGTTAATCCGGTCTTGAAGTTGGAATTTGAACGTCTCGTAAACAGATGGGGATTGGAGCTATAAGATGGAATATAGTCTGAAGTTGTATGAGAGAGCCGTGGATTATAACGGCAGATTAGTTGTGTTGGTCTGTGATCCGGACCAACTGGTCATGGTCAATAAAGAGAACATCAAGTGGGACGGAGTGACACCTCTCACGGTTGATGAGATAGTTCCGTTTCTGAAGTTCTATGCGCGCGAGGTCAGAAAGCCTGAAGATCAGAGAACGATCAAGTATCCGGTCGGTTTCATGGACGGTCTGCCGGGAGAATACGGTGACGGCATATTCTTTGACGACAACTGCGATCCGATAATAAAGATCGAAGACGGTTACATCAGATCAACCCGTGTCATCTGCGAGTGCGAGAAACTTATCATGTCGCATGCATATTCCGCTACTCGAAAAGCATACAAAGAGACCACACGCTTGCTGAATAATTGCACCTTCCTGGAAAGGACATCGAGTCTTCTCGAAAACACTTACAAGTGCACGATCTGCGGAGAAGTATGGTTCCGCAAAAAACACTTTCCGGGAAGTTATCCGGTAAAAGCACAGACACAAAGCAAAAAGTGGAAATAATACAAATTAAAATCCCTCGTCAACTTTCCGGTCGGCGAGGGATATTACAATAAATCACTTAAAGTTTATGAGTTATCATTTTTTAACTATAACGATGTTCATGTTTACCTGAGGATTCTGGCTATATGAATGAGAGAACTTTATACTGAGTTCATTCACATAGTTGTTGTTTCCCGTGATCTGGATCTGGTAAGTCTGACTCTTACTGAAGTCGATCTTTACCGTATCGCTGATCTTCTTTGTACCGTCATAGAGAGTTACATTTACAGGATAACCCTTCCATGTATCGTTACTTGGAACAGTGATCTCGACATACTCGACATAACCGTATGGTTTTGCCTTAAGTGTCTTGCCGTTAGTGATCTTTGTTGTACTGTAATCATCATCATTGTCGGCGTTTATATCAACAGGCTGTCTGCACTGCTGAATATCCGCAGTTGTGTGGTAATACCTGTCTGCATTATTAGCAAAGAAGAAATCATATTTATCGTCGACAATGATATGAAGGGTATTTTTTAATGCCAATGACTGACTGTCTGTGTTTACTTTAGATTCGCTTACCATGCCGTCAACGGTCATGTCAGGACAGTTTTTGAACGTAACCTTAGGGCGAACATAATTCGTGAAACTTGTACAGTCTACTTTAAATCTTGAATAAGAACACTTATAACATGTATCGAAAAGAACATCACAGCCGCCGTTAATGATCATCCAGTCTTCTGAAACAGATCTTTCTGTTTCATTCTTTATATATGCTGCGGCATTTACGTTGCAGTACTGGAAAACAACCTTAGGGAAGTTCTTGGAATTGCTGTTCGTCTTAAGAAGTGTCTTACCCGGATGGATCTCAAAACGTGCACCGATCACCAATACCTGAGGCGCATTTCCGGCACCCAGATTACCCTGATCATTGATATTGAAATTGAAGACGCAACCGCCCGGACCAGGGATGATCGATCCGTTATTGATCGTTACTCCGGTTCCTGACTTGAAGAGGAATGCATCTCCCTTGAAGGACTCGATATCGGTATTATCAAATCTCCAGTTAACTGCCTGAGGATTTGTAAGGATAAAGAGTTGGCATTTATTTGTATCTGTTCCGCAGTTAGCGATCTTACAGTACGCAAATGTTATCTCCGAATTCATGACGAAACTTCCGCTCTTTACACAATCGATGATATTGTGGAAAGAACCGAATCCGCATGAGAAGAACTGCATTCTCTGCTGACCGTCATTTCCTGCAGTAGTGAAATTCATGAACATATTATTGTTGTTTCCGAGGAAATTTATGTCTCTGATCGTCGTAAAGGCAAACAGTGCCTTGCCGCCGCTGGTCTTGGAATTAAAAAGTATATCGCCTGAGAACTGGATAATAGTACTTTCTCTTCCTGCTCCATAGATCTCGAACATACAATACTGAAGCGGCTTATTATTCGTTGGCTTTATATTCTCATCGAAAACGGATCCCGTGATCTTATAGTTACCGCTCGGAATAAAGATAGTCTGACAATGACGCCAACCGGAAGTTCCGATCGTATAGCTCTGTCCTACTGATTCTTCGAACATCTTTCTAAAGGCCTGAGTATCATCAGTCTTTCCGTCGCCCTTTGCACCGAACTGCTGAGGAGTCAGTGCGCCCTCGAATGATGTGACGCTGTTTACGTATTTTTGTACAGTCACATAGACGCAGGAAGTGTTGCCGCCATAGTTAGCAGTAACGATCGCTGTTCCTTCAGATAGACCTATGACAGTTCCGTCCTCACAAGCAACAGCAACAGCTTCGTTGTCAGACTTAAATGTTGATCCGTCAACCTTAACGACTGTACCGTTCTGGTCCGTGATATCGATCCTGCCGGAGCATCCGCACATGATAGTCAGGTTTGCATCCTTGATCTGAAGTTTAGTGTTAACAGGTGTAATTCCGTTGTTTCCTGAAGGTGTTGTGCTTCCGGAATTGGAAGAGCCTGAAGAACTTGAAGATCCGCTTGAAGATGAACTCGAACCGGAGTTATTGTTTGAACCCGAGTTGTTGCTTGATCCTGAATTACTTCCTGAATTGGAACTGCTGCCGGAATTAGAAGAACCGTTTGAATCGCTCTTATCTGCATCAGGACGAAGTGTATTAGTTGTGTTCTTATCTTCGGAGATCTTGCTGCCCTGAACGATTCCGTAATCAGCACAGATGGACTTGAACTCAGGTGACATAGCAAAGCCGTTAAAGACCTGTTCCTTGGTGCTGCCGTTCTTCATGTCGCCGACCCAGAAGTTTCTTCCTGAATCATCAGCCTGTCTTCCCATGAGAGCGTTATAAAGATCATCGATGTATTCTGAATAATACTTGTTGCTGTTCTCGTACTCTGCTGAGAAGAAAAAACCGTATGCAGCTGAAGTACCTGAGATCCTTCCGCTAAGAAGTTCATCAGTCCAGTAATTCATTCCGTCTCTGTCGCACTTACGGCCGAGAACGATCTCATAAAGTCTCTCGACAAAGAAGTTGGTGCGGATGACTTTGTTTGAATCGTAATTAGGCATGTATGTACCTGCAACGACATCAAACGAACCGCAAAGTTCAAAGAACTCGTTTGAGTTCGCAAATCCCGTGAAGATCTCCTGACGTGTCATTCCGTCATTCATGCACTTTACCCAGTAGTTGAAACCGTCAGTGTCAGCTTCTCTTCCGAAGAAAGCATCGTACATGATCTTTACGTAATCTTCATTGGAATAACTCTTATCCTGAAGCTCTTTACTGAAGATGAAACCGGAAGCTACTGCCACGCCGGTCTCCTTCTTGTCCTTGAGCTCGCTGACCCAATAGTTTAATCCGCCGTCATCAGGATCTCTTTTCAAGCAGACTTTGTAAAGTCTGGTAACGAAATCGCGAAGTTCCTGATCCTGGTCAGCGGCACTTACATTAGCTGCTGAGATCGGGAAAATCGCGAACAACAAGACGGCAGTCAAGATTGCTGCCGTGATCTTAAGTATTCTCGTTTTCATATAACCTCCCCAAACATTTTTCTCATTTCTTCCAAAACAAAAATACTACAGTGATCTTTTTTATTCTCGAAAACAAGATCTCGTTTTCGAGAATAATAAGAATTTGATTCATTATACTCAAATGTGAACAAAATGTAAACAGAATGTGAGCAAATGATTAACAAAAACAGGGTCATTGTGTCAAAAATTTGACATTGATGACCCTGATGGATTTATCTCTTATAAGTTGAAGTCGGATAAAGATGGAAGAGCTTTCCGTCTACAGATACGAAATAGTATTCGCCTTTTTTGGAAGGATAGACGTGATGATATTTGTATTCGGATATTCCCTCATCCACTTCTTCACCGTCTTCCACGTATTTTGCGGAGTAGTGGATGTGAGTTCTTCGGTTCAAGGAACTGTAGGTCCTATCCATTTTTTTACCTATGTATTCTTTGGTGACTATGTCGAACTTGGCGTGCTTTGGAGAAGAAGGGATCATGTTGCCCATTATGACCAGGGTTATCATGATCGCTAATGTGCCGGCAGCTGCAAGTCCGGAAAAGAGCCTGATATTCTGTCTGTTCTCAGGTCTTTCGAAAATGCGGGCGGCAGCTATCTCGATGACGATCATTGATATGATCCATATCACGGCTATTCCGACAAGTGCGCATGCAATGATAACAATTGTAGTTACTACCTGATATCTGGAAGCGTAGAACTCTTCATAATCGGCTCTCATGATCTCATCGGTAAGCTTCTTATCGGGAATGGAGTCAGGTCCTGTTGAGTCATCAAAATCAGAGTATGCTCCGATCGAAGACTTCACATCGGCAGCGTTGCTGTATTCATTGATCTCGTAAAAGATCAGACCGATGCAAAGAAGCATCAGTGTGATCATTATCGGATATACGATCTTTTTGACCACTGCGATCTTTTTAAGTTCGACTGTCTGGTCAACGATCTTGGGAGCATCTTCCGCGGATAGCTTTACTTCTTCGACTTCAGGTAAATACATCTCACCGCAGTCATCACAGACAAGGTATTCGTTGCCCGGCTCATCGGTAAGATGACCGCCGCATTTAGAACATTTTTCCAACATATGATTCTCCGATCTTACATATCTTCCGCTTACCCGGTTATTATATCAAAACATACGTAAGCTTTAGATCATAAGTTCGCGAAGTGAGTCGGCCTAAGGTTGTCTCAATACGGTAATATGCGGCCCCAATATTATTTCGAAAAGAAGAAGTTGATGTCTCAAAACATAATTTGGATCATAAAAGGCAGTTTCACACTGAAATTGATCTTCTTTTTGCTCTGTGAAACCCTGCCATGAAACACCAGTTGATTCTCCCTGCTGATAGGGAGAAAATACTGGATTTTAGGCTAGAATCCAGTAAGTAATCCCTATAACCAGGAACTTTTTGCTGTATTTTACAAGAAAATCCCGTATTCAGTCTCTGTGAATAGGGATAGATTACTGGATTTCAAAGGCACTATAACGAGACCTT
>JAILPW010000039.1:0-23853 GCA_024699245.1 Clostridia bacterium
ACCACATATGTCAACAGAACTGATTGAATTATAGCATGTTTAGGCGGAAAAACGACTCGAAATTAGTCTCAGAAATGCCTCTTAATCGATTTGGTGCTATTCTGTGAGTTATTAGTCCAATCTTAGTTTTTCACTCAACGGGATCATAAGACAAATAAAGAACATTTGATCGTAAGGAGTTAATCAATATGTCACCTATAGATTTAGCAGTTTTATTCTTCTTCTTTGTAACTTTCATTAAGATCGCCGTAGATTTTGAGAAGCATATGGCAGATACAAAACCTAAGAAGGCAACCGTCCGGGCTGCACATCCGACTTATATGAAGTCAGCATGCAGTGCCGGGAAGGTTCATTATAATCGCGTTTCCTCAATTCCCGTCAAATCTGTGCGTGTCGGAAGACCGGTTCCTGTTAAGGTCGTGGCCAGGGCCAACAGGATTCCGGTAAAGGAAGCGGCCTGATCTGCAGAAAGTGTGTTTAGGAACCACTCCTGTTTTTCCACCACCTTTTTTGAGGTTCCTATGCACGATGCAGATCCCGTAAAGTAAAAGCGCCACCTTCACAAAAGGTGGCGCCATTGTATTATTTTACCTGTTGCTGCAACTCATCCATATAGATGTTGATGATAAACTTATTACCGCTCAATGTTGCTTCTATATTTCCTCCCATGAGGATCACCAGTTTCTGTGTTACCGACAAGCCGATACCGGAGGAATTGACGTGTCTGGATTTATCACCCTTATAAAACCTGTCGAATACTCGCGTTACATCCGGAGTTTCTCCATCCTTTATTCCGTTTCCGATCGATATCTTGATCTTCTTTCTTTCCGATTTTTTAAGACTTATATCAACACAATCAGCTCCGTGAACAAGACTGTTCTTGATAAGGTTTTGGAATACTCTCTTCAGCGCCTGTTCATCCGCTACGGCATAAACATCTTCATCCACATCGATATTAGGAGTCATATTCTTTCTTTCAAAATCTTCATAGTAAGAAAGAAGTGTCGAGATCATTACTTCGGAAATATTGATCCTCTCGCTTTCGAGCTTATAAGTGGAGTTATTGATCTTGGTGTAGATGAACATCTCCTCCAGCATCTCGCTTAAGGAATCTATTCTTTCTGCGATGATCGTCTTATAACGATCCTTGTCCTCTTCACTGTCGGATTCGCACATGAGTTCAAAGTAACCTTTAAGAGATGTCAAAGGAGTTCTTATGTCATGTGACATACTGGTTATTGTCTCTTTGATCTCATCGTCCTTACGGGCTGTCTCGATCTCTCTGTTTCTGCAGGCCACGATGATGGAATTGATCTTGTCAGTCAATCTTCTTATTGTTCGGGTAGAAGCACCGATAGATAAAGACATATTTGTCTGATTATTCCCTATATACTCAAGCTGCTTATTGAGTTCATGGATCGATGATAGTATTGAGATCATATAAAACGTCAGGATCAGTATGATCACTATACATATAATAAGAACAATAACGAGGGGATTCATGAGCGTTTTTCCTCCACTTTTCTATTGAACAGCATAACAGCCAGTGCAAAAGTTGCCATTATCTTTAAAACAGTACCAATATAGATTATGGTATTGGTCATTGAAATTTCTTCTGCAATTAACGGAACATCACCTGCGAACCAGTTGATAACCGAAGGAAAAAGGATATAGGTAAGAAAATCAAAGCTGGTCGGAAGCCATTCGACCAAATAATGTGAGAGAAAAAGCGATGCAATCCAAAAGATTAAGTAAAAAATAAAACTCTTTCCTTTTCTCCTGAAAAGGTGTGCAAAGAGCAACGCATTAGCTGAATCATTGAGACCCAAGATCAATTGAACACCATATGTATAAGCTACAAATTTATAGCCATCCTCTAAAAGCGACTGTCCGTTTAACGCCAGCGGTTCCATAAGAATAAGCAACATACTCGACATACCGTAGAGAATTGCACTCATGAGAAAGAGAACAACTAATTCCGATAGAACAAAAAGAACTCTGTTTCTCATACCGATCTCAAGGTTGTAATAACCCCGGTACGCATAGTAGGCGGAGATATAGCCGCATCCGACCAGTCCTGATATTATCGGAACATAAACGAAAGAGAGACCATATATGAGAAGCTGAGCAAAAGTATAGAAGTTTACGGGCAAATCCTGTTCTGCCATCAGGCTGATCTGAGCTCTTGCCGCGTATAATATCAATCCTATGAGTAACGTGAGGACGATCATTAATCCGACACTAGCTACTATAGCAACTTTGGCACTTCTTCCCTTAAAGAAACGTATCAGATTAAGCCTAAGATAATTAATAAACACTTATTTCAGTTCCCTCTCACTTTTCGTTTAGTGCATAAGAAGATTATATCTTAATAAGAACAAAAACAAGTCGCCGTTTGGCGACTTGCTTATTGTCTGGTCATTTTCGATTAGTGGATATCTCTCTTCTGGTTAATATATCCTGCTCCGAATATTGACACTGCCATGAAGCACACGCTGACTACAACTGCTCGGAGTATCAGTTTGCTGCTCATTCCAGGATGCAGCATCGAAGCAATTCCGGTAAGCGTATAATTAGCCAAACTGAAACCGGAAGGAAGCTCGAAGCTAAGCTTCATGCCGATGAAAGCGATCAGGAGATCAAAGAAATAGAATACCAGATCGAGAACTCCCAAACCGAAGATAAGATCTGCAACCATTCCTAATGCTGTACTCTTCGTGAAACATGTGATGAGTGCTATAAGCATTGAGAAAGCAAACATCGTAAGAAGTCTGAGCGCAAGCATTTCAAAGAAATCAAGGTCAAAACCGAAGTGGATCGATTTTCCCATAAGAGCTATGCAAAGGAAAGCCACAAAGAATGAATATATCAGGAAGAGGATATTGTAAACGAGAACCGTGGCAACCTTGGAAGTGAAAGCAATCCAACGATTAGGATTTATCTTTATCATATTCTTTCTGAATCCGCCTCTTATATCATTAGCGAAAAGGAAAGCTGCGAATAGGCCGGCCAAAATTAAAAGCGTAGATGCCGACGTAATAACAGAGAAGAATTCACATACTGAACTTTCATAGTAAACTCCGCCTGAGAAGAATCCGGGTCTTTCTACTTCTTCAGCTTCTGCTTCTTCTGCAGCCTGATCTTCTTCCATAGCAGCATTAAATCCTGCTGAGAAACCTTCAGATAAGGAATTTACGTATTCTTCGCCAAAGGAACCGTCCTCATCGACATAAACATCACTGGAAAGTGTAGCTGCAGATGTAGGATCAGCTACCATTAAAGCATTAAGATTGATCCTCAAATATACAACACCTACAAGGAGTGAAGAGAGAAGGAAGATGATCGGAAGTATATATGTAACCTTCATCTTCCTCATCAGGAAAAGGTCACTTCTGAAATGGTCGATCATGAATTCTCACCTCCCTTTTTTTCTTCAATTTCTGTTCCTGTTGTCTTAAGGAAATATTCCTCAAGGTCAGAAGAATCAACACCGATGGAATCCAAAAGGATCCCTGCTTTTGCGATCTCCATATTGAGAGTTGCAATATCGGAGATACGGTCATATACGTAGATCGTCTCGATATCAACTACGCTGTAATCATTAAATCCCTGAGCATCAAGAACTGTAACAACACTTGCTGTGTCCTTAGTCTTGATCTTGATCTTGTCACGGCATTTGCTCAGGAGCTCATCTCTTGTGATCTGCTCAATGAGCTTACCGTTACTGATGATGCCGTAATCCGTTGCGATCTTGGAAAGTTCCTCGAGGATGTGGCTTGAGATAAGGATCGTTACACCCTTCTTCTTGTTGAGTTCCAAGAGCATCTCACGAACTTCAACGATACCCTGTGGATCAAGACCGTTAATAGGCTCGTCCAAAAGGAGGAAATCAGGATCTCCGACAAGTGCCAGAGCGATTCCGAGTCTTTGTTTCATACCAAGAGAGAACTTACCTGCCTTCTTCTTGCCTACGTCACCGAGACCGACAAGTTCCAACTTCTCCTGGATATATTTCGGATCATTGATTCCGTATGCGAATGCTTTGATCTTAAGGTTGTCAGTAGCAGACAGACTTGGATAAAGTGCAGGTGCTTCGATAAGAGCACCGATCCTTTTATAAGCTTCTGAGAGGTTTGCTCCCAGACCGTCATATGAGAAAGTTCCTTCATTAGGACGGATCATACCTGAAAGCATCTTCATAATGGTTGTCTTACCTGCACCGTTCATACCGATAAGACCGTAGATAGAACCTCTTTCGATAGAAATATCAACGTGGTCGACTGCGACCTTAGGTCCGAATTTCTTAGTAAGACCATTAGTTTTCAGTATCGTATCACTCATTTTATGTCTCCTCTCTGGGTTTTACATCGACATTATTACATCAGATATAAAAGTTTTCGCTAATAAAAGTTTAAGAAATGTTAAAGTTCGCCCTTAAACGCAAAAAGGACGCCAAAAAGGCGTCCCTTAGGTTATTTGATCAATTACTGCTTAGCAAGTCTGAAACCGATACCCCAAACTGTGTCGATATATTCGTCATCAGTGATCTTCTTGATCTTGGTTCTGATATTTGAGATATGAACGTTGATCGTCTTATCTTCACCGATATAATACTCATCCCACGCATACTCGAAAATATCCTGCTTCGAGAAGACCTTTGTAGGATGGAGCATGAAAAGCTCCAAGATCTTGTATTCCTGTCTTGTAAGCTGGATCTCCTGACCCTTTACGAAAACCTCGAATGTGGACTTGTTAAGTTCCATATCCTTGAACGTGAGTTTATCGTCTCCGCCTGCTGCACCTGCGGAAGCACCTTCAGTAAGGTGACGGAGCTGAACTTCAACTCTCGCGATAAGTTCCTTTACGTCAAAAGGCTTAACGAGGTAATCGTCTGCACCTGTAGAAAGGAGGTTAACTCTTGAATCCAGTTCGCTCTTTGCAGATGTGATGATGATCGGGATCTTGGATGTCTCGCGGATCTTTGCCGTGAGCTCCTCACCTGTCATACCAGGCATCATAAGATCAAGGATGGCCAGATCAAACTGGTTAGCCTTGAAATTCAAAAGTCCTTCTGTTCCCGAAAAAGACTGTGTGCACTCGAAACCGCTCTTGGTAAGTGCTTCGCATACCATGTTGTTGATATTAGCGTCGTCTTCTACGATAAGTATCTTAGCTTTGCCCATAATTATTCTCCCAATCTCATATACTTCAAGGCTTCTTAAAATCCAGCCCTATAGAATATTTAATACCAAGATCACTCATTTTGGCAAGTAGAAGTTGAGGTTCGAAGTCACCCGGAGTAAATACTCCCGGGATATTCCAGCCTTCGGACTTGATGAGTGATGCGCCTGCAAGAAGTGTTACTGCAGAAAAATAAGATGATGTGTTTACTCCGAATTTGGATGGTTCGTCCGAATCCTTGCACTTGAAGTACATGAATACATCCTTGTCTTCGCCGTCCTTTTTGCCGCTTAGAATAACACCCTTGATCCTCTCGCAGATGGACTTGCCCGAGGCAACATCAGTAGGAAGGACCTTGGAAAGGAAATCCAGAGGAGCGATTTCCACGCCCTTTATGTTGACAGGATCAGTTCCGAGCATGCCGACATCTCTCAAAGTAGCGGCAACATTAACCGTGTTCTGCTCAAGGTCTGCGAAATACCTTACGTTCTTTATCTCAGGCATACCTCTTTGATAAGTATCTATTATAGGGCTCGAAAACATGTAGATCCTTGTCGGCTCTTCATCATCAAAAGAGAATTCCGACTCGATGCTCAAAGAAGGAGCCTCGATTATCTCACCGTCCTTAAGATATTTGGCAGGTTCCGAAAGCCTCGTCAGATCTTCCATTGAAGGAATGCTGACAGAAGGATCGGAATTTTTGCTGATATCAATGATATCGACACTTGAGATACTGTCCAAAGTCTTCTCTGCTATCGCAAGTTTTGCAAGGCAGATAAATGCTGCCATATTAAAGGAACATCCGGTCACGCCCGTAATGTTATTGGATGCGAAACTTTGAGCCATCTCGAACTGCTCTTCGATAAGACATGTTCTTCCTGTCTCGTCAGCATAATACTTTGTATCGATATATGAAGAACCGATCTTTACGGCTATGCCCATTATCTGCTTGTTAAGCCAGGCAGGTGCAAGATTGATGATAAGATTAGGTCCGAAGATCCTCATCATCAAAAGAGCCTTTTCTTCGTTGGTGACATCGACGCCGGCAGTTACGATCCTTACAGGAGCGTCTTTGTACTGGCGCTTTAATTCATCACACTCTTCTTTGTTTTTGGAAGCGATGCAGATCTCATCTGCCATTCCGCCTTTGCGACAGAGGATCGGAACTATGACACGTGTCACGTCCGACATGCCTATGATCAACACTTTATTCATACAATCACCTTACAACAATCAACTTATTTAATTGTACTTATTTGCCAGTCGCTTTTCAAATCATTTTAGGCGTTTTGGAATACTTTTTTTCAGTTTTCGAGCAAGAAAAATGGGGCACCTCAAAAAAGAGATACCCCAATGTTTTCGAAGATAAATAATTAATGCTTTTTCCTTGATCTATTTATCTTTTTCTGTTGTGTTTTTGATACTATCACACCTTCGTTCGAAATGTCTTTTTTAAGACCTGTGAGTTCAGGTTCCTTGTCGAACGGAAGGATGGCGTTAAGGATGATACCTATGAAAGCACCGATCGCAAGTCCCGTAAGAGGAATATCGACGGAGCCGATGGAGAGCGTAACACATCCGGACGGATCGTAGTACTTTATACCGACAGAAAGTCCGAGGATCATTGCTGCGATGATCACGTTTCTTACCTTGGAGAAATCGATGTGGCTCTCAACAACGTTTCTGACACCGACAGCGGAGATCATTCCGTACAATACGAGTGAGATACCGCCCATGACAGGTGTCGGGATCGCGCTTATACAAGCTGCGAGCTTAGGTGAGAATGAGAATAAGATCGCGAAGTAAGCAGCTAGTCTTATTACTCTCGGATCGAATACTCTGGTAAGGGAAAGAACACCGGTGTTCTCGCCGTATGTCGTGTTGGCAGGTGCACCGAATACGGAAGCTATCGTTGTAGCAAGTCCGTCACCTGTAAGTGTTCTGTGAAGACCGGGATCTTTAACGTAGTTCTCGCCTACTGTGGAAGAGATAGCGGAGATATCACCGATATGCTCAACGATCGTAGCAAGAGCGATAGGAACGATGGTTATGATTGATGTAGCGATCAAAGCTCCGTCAGCATTACCGATAAGCGAGAAAACTGTCTCACTCGGCTTGATCGGGAGACCGATCCAGGCTGCCTCTTTGATGGCATTGATCTTCGCGGAATCAAACAGAACGAGCTTCGAGACTCCGGCGATCGCGTAAACCATCTGAGGCTTTTCATCGGTTCCGATATCTATCACTTCGCCGAAGGCAAGAGTGCATATGACCGCGATGGCACATGCACCTAATACACCAAGGATAATAGGAACGATCTTGACCATTCCCTTACCGCATACATTACATATGACTACTATGCCAATTGCGATGATAGCCAAAGGCCAGTTAGCTGAGCAGCTCGATACTGCTGTTCCCGCGAGCGTAAGACCTATGGCGATGATGATAGGACCTGTAACTATAGGAGGGAAAAATCTGATGACTCTTTCCGAGCCGAATGCCTTGATAAGTCCTGCCAGTATAAGGTATAGAATACCGGCACAGGCAACACCCAGACATGCGTACGGGAGAAGTTCCTTTTCACCGTTCGGTGCAATGGCGGCGTAGCCTGCAAGGAACGCAAATGACGATCCGAGGAATGCAGGAACTTTTCTTTTGGTGATCAGATGGAATAGAATTGTGCCGAGACCTGCAAAGAGCAAGGTGGCGGATACGCTCAAGCCCGTGATCGCAGGGACCAGGACAGTCGCGCCGAACATAGCGAACATGTGCTGAACTCCAAGAATTGTCATCTTGGGAGCGCCGAGTTTACGTGCATCATAGATGCCGTTTTCTTGTGTGCTCATAAATAACGTCCTCCCGATATTTTTGACGCACAAAACGCAACAATTATTGTGCGCCTCTATATTCGATATTAGCACAACAATCGTCAAAAACCATACCTAAAAATCGAGCAGGTAAAATTAAAAAATCAACCCTGTGAAGCCTTCAATGCTTCGTCGTAACTCTCAAGAAAATCCTCGCCTTTTTGAACCTCCGTAAGAGACAATCCCTGATAGTTGAGCTGCCTCATACATTCATAGATGGCGATAGCCGCTGCGTTGGACAGATTAAGGCTTCTGCAGTCTCCGTGCATCGGGATCCTGAAACAATTCCCGAGATTATCGCGGAGGATATCATACGGAATCCCCGTACTTTCTTTTCCGAAAATGAGATATATATCTTCGTCGTTTGGAACGCCGGCAAAATCGATGGAGGAGTGAGGCTTTTTTCCATATCTCGTCATGAAGAAAAAAGCTCCTTTGTTTTTGCTCACGAACTCATCGAAACTCTCATAATAATCGTAGTCCGCCCACGTGATGTGATTGGTGGTGGCACGCTTGAATTTTTTATTGTTTATATCAAAACCCAAAGGACCTATGAGATGCAGCCTGCAATCGGCTGCAACACAGGTCCTCATAATGTTTCCGGTATTTTGCGGGATCTCAGGTTCGAAAAGAACTACGTTGACTCTTCCCGCCATCAGACTGCGCCTCCGGCAGCAGTTACTGCAACTGCTGCATGAAGTGATGCATGCTCATCGCCTGATGCAGCTTCCGCAATGTTAAGGAGATGGTCACCGAGACGTTCGAAATCGGTAAGCATCTCGGAATAGATGACGCATGCTTCTCCTGAGCACTCACCTGTTGTCATACGAGTGATCTGGTTCTTTCTGAACATAGCCGTCATATCGTCGATCTTCTGCTCAGCTTTTGCCACGCGAACGTGAATGGATGAAGTATCCTTGCCGTAAAGAAGGAATGTCGTATCACCCAATACCTGGATCATCTGCTGAACTTCGAAGCAAGCCTTGTCGGAGAGCTTATATCCTTTATCCTGCAGGAGGTTAGCATAGCCTGCGATGTTTGTTGCATGGTCACCCATTCTCTCGACATTACCGGTGATCTTGAAAAGATTACTCAAGGTAACGGCATCTTCTTCTGACGTAACCTTAGCCAAACTGTGAGAGATGTAATATGAGATCTCTTTATTGAGGAAGTCTATATATTCCTCAGCCGAATCGATCTCAACCTGGATGGATTCGCTGTTATTAAGTACCGCGTTAAGGCTTCTTGTAACGTTCTTGCTTGCCATGTCATACATACGTGCAACTTCGTTACGTACGGAAGCGATGAGTACTGCACTTGTCGTATCGGATCTGAGCATTGCCTGTGAGAGGAACTTAAGCTCGTGGATACCCTCTGTTTCAGATTTCTTCTCAGGTATAACGAACTGAACGAACTTGACGATAAGTTTTCCGAACGGAAGCAAAGCGGCAGTCGTTACGAGAGCAAAGAGCAAGTGAGCGTTAGCTATCTGTCTCATAGGAGAAGAAGAGATCCTCTTCATCCATTCGGTGATAGGAAGCGCCAATGTAAGTCCGGTCATAAGGAGCATACCTATAACGTTGAACATCAGGTGCATCAAAGCCGTACGAAGAGCATTTCTGTTCGAACCTACAGCGGAAAGAATCGCGGTAACACAGGTACCGACGTGCATGCCGTAGAGGATGAATACTGCCTGATCAAGTCCGATAACGCCTGAAGCAGCCAATGTCTGCAATACTGCTACACCGGCAGCGGAACTCTGGATCATTGCTACGAAGAGGATACCTACGAGGATACCGAGCAAAGGATTGTTCATTCCCGTAAGGAAGGATCTGAATGATTCGTTATCCTTAACAGGTTCCATGGCACCGCTCATGATGGAGGTACTTATAAATATAAAGCCGAGACCGGTTACGATCTGACCGATCGCCGCGTATTTTTTCTTGTGTGTGAAAAGAAGGATCAAGACACCGATGATCGCGATGATCGGTGCAACTGCGCTGAACTTAAAAGCAACGAGCTGTGATGTGATATTGGTACCGATGTTGGCACCCATGATTACCCACAATGCCTGAGTCAGATTAAGAAGGCTCGCATTAACGAAGCCGACGACCATTACCGTGGTGGTCGATGAGGACTGGACAAGTGCGGCGATCGCCATACCTACCAAAAGTCCGAAGAATCTGTTCGATGTCAGTTTCTCGAGTATTGACTGAAGCTTACTACCTGCTGCGGCCTCGAGTCCTCCGCTGAGCATCTTCATGCTGTACAAAAAGATCGCAAGTCCGCCTACCATTGTTATGAGGCACATTAAGATATCCATACTAATTCTAATCCTCCGTCTATTCATATTTTAGTGAGCGCAAATTAATAAGTCAAAAGTTTTTACGGGCAAAAGAAAGATATATTCACCGTTTTCTATATGTCGGTTTTTGCCTTTCGAAAACATTTGACGATCCGGCTGTCTTTTCAAACACTCAACGCATACAAAAAGCATTGCTAAAACATCTGCGACAACTCCTTTTAGTGCCCATGAAGCTTTTAAGTTAATATAGATGCGTTTCTATATGTACAGTATGTTTTCTTTTACATTTTTCCGGCGGAAAATTTACATTTAATCTCCGGCGACGGCAAATGATATAATTATCGGGTAATAAAATATATAAGAAGGTACCCGTGATGCACCACAATTTTCTTTTCGATCTGGATCAGACACTTCTGGACTTTCATGCTTCCGAACGCAGGGCATTGGAGATAGTCATTAAGGCTAACGGACTTTGTTTTCGAGAAGAAGACTACGCGCATTTCAAGGCGTACAACAAATCGCTCTGGCTGGAACTCGAGAAGGGAACTATCTCCAGGACGGAACTTTTTACGCTGAGGTTCACGGACCTCATAAAAAGATGCGGCGGAGATGTCTCGAAGATCGATCCGCTGAAGATCAACAATGAGTTTATCAACACCATGGCAGTTAACGGAGTCCTGATGGACGGGGCGATGGATCTTGTTAAGAGGATCAAGAACAACATTGAGGATTCAAGGATCTACATTATCTCCAACGGCGCGACAGTGAACGCTCTGGGAAGGATCAATTCCACAAGGCTCAATGTCTATATCTCGGAACTTTTCATAAGTGAATCCATGGGAGTTTCGAAGCCTTCTCCGGAATTCTTTGATATTGTGCTCAGGAAGATCGGCGAGCCGAAGGAATCCTGCATCGTCATAGGAGATTCCCTGACGTCGGATATGCTGGGCGCCAAAAACGCCTCTTTAACCTCCGTGTGGTTCATGCCGGAAGGAGATATAGAAGGCGCCGTGAGTGCTTATAATATCGATTATTGTGCTTCGAGCTTTGACGAGCTTTACGACATACTCAAAAGGTGGTCGACTGCTTCGAGATAACCGTCGAATCCTTTTCCCGTAATCGTCTTGCACGCGAAGTATGAGATGTAGGAGATCTGTCTGAAAGGCTCCCTTTCAGATACTTCGGAGATATGGACTTCCACGGTCGGGATATTTACCGCTTTAAGTGCATCAAGGATAGCTACGGAAGTATGTGTATATCCGCCCGGATTAAAGACGATCCCGTCCATCTTGTCGAAATATGCCTGCTGGATCATGTCGATCAAAGCGCCTTCGGAATTACTCTGGAAGAAGCTTACTTCCACGCCCTTTTCGTCGCAGTGATCCTTAATGAGCCTTTTAAGATCCTCGTATGTTTTGTTGCCGTATATCTGCGGCTCTCTTATGCCCAGCATGTTTAAGTTTGGTCCGTTAAGAACAAGTATCTTCATCTTACTAATCCCTCTATGAGTTTTGTTTCCGTTTCTTCCGAGTCCTCGAAATCAGGAAGGTCCCAGATAATGTCTGCTGCTTCCTCGTACATAGGTGTGCGCTTATTAAGAAGTTCTTCTATTCCCTGATCCTTGCTGATCGGGCGTCCTGATACGTCCTGCTTGAGAAGCGACTTTAACGGGCGCTTCAGATATATGACCTTCGAATTACATTTAAGGAAGAAGAGGTTCTCGGGAACCGTTACTATGCCGCCACCCGTTGAGATCACGCGTCCTGAACCTGACAGGAATCTCTTGCAAAGTTCATGTTCCATCTCGCGGAACTTCTTCTCGCCTTCTTTGGTAATGACTTCCGAAGGAGTTACTTTGTATTCTTTTTTAAATTCAAAGTCGAGATCTACTAATTCCTTGTTGAGCTCCTGAGCTATCTTACGTGCTATGGTCGTCTTACCTGAGCCCGGCATTCCGACCAACGTGATGTTCTTCATTTCCGACTCGAGATCTGCGATGACCTTTTCTATCAGTTCATCATTTTCTTCGTCAGCGGATCTGCCGTTAAAGATAGCGCTGGCCTTATAAGCCTGAGCTACCAGCATGCTTAAGCCGCCTGCAGTCTTAAGTCCTCTTTGACGGGCATCAAAAAGAAGTTTGGTAGTTGACGGATTATAGATGATATCGGCTACGGCAAAAAGATCCGTAAAGCGTGAGATATCGATCGGGCTATCATCCACGTTCGGATACATTCCGACAGGCGTGGTATTAACGATGATCTGCGTATTCGGCAGGATGTCGTAGACGTTCTCGTAATTGATCTCGCCCGTTCTGGAACACATATTGACGCGGGCACCCATCTTCTTAAGAGCATAGCGTACAGCTGCACTCGCGCCACCTGTTCCGAGGATCAGGCACTGCTTCGACGCTACGTTGATACCTTCGCGTCTTAGCATATACATGAAGCCGTAGACATCCGTGTTGTAGCCTTTGAACACTCCGTTTTCCTGAAGTTTTACTGTGTTGACGGCACCAACCTTGGCAACCTCTTCAGACACCTCGTCGCAAAGCTGCATGGCAAGTTTCTTATAAGGGATCGTCACGTTAAAACCGTCAAGGTCCTCTTTCCTGTCGAAAATTCCCTTGACCCCGTCCTCATCTCTCTCGAGGACAGTGTACTCATAATCAGCGAACTCATTATGAATACGCGGCGAATATGTGTGCGGAAGCGATTTGCCCAAAACTCCAAATTTCATAACATCATCCTTAGATCATTTCAGTATAGGAACCCAGGTACCTGGCCTCGGTGCACATGGACTCGAGTTCGGCGATCATCTCCGAGAAACCGTCGTTATAGATGGACGTCTCGAGGTCGAAGTAGAACATGAACTCGAAGTCTCTTCCCGGAAGCGGTCTGGACTCTATCTTAACAAGATTTATCCCTCTTGAATAGAAGAAAGCCAAAATCTTATAAAGAGCGCCCGGCTCGTGCTTCAAGATCATCATCATAGAGGTCCTGTTGGCACCCGGATAGATCTCCAGGTTCTTGGAGATTACGATGAACCTCGTGTAGTTATTGCCCGAATCCTGAACAGATTCCTGAATGACGTCGAGGTCATAGAGGACTGCGCACTTAACGGAAGACAGACAGCAGATGTCGGTCCTTCCGGATTCCTTTACGTACTTTGCGGCCTCAGCCGTGTTCTTATAGTAAGTGACCCTTACATCAGGTCCAAGTCCCTTTATAAATTCTCTGCACTGGTTGATAGCCTGCTCGTGGGAGATTACTTCCTTGATGTCGCTCTTCTTGCCGCCATGGTTCATGAGGCAGCTGTGATCGACCTTAACCCGGACGGACCTTACGATCTTAAATCTGTGCTTGATCATGAGATCATAGACGGAAGATACCGTTCCCGCATTGGAGTTCTCGACAGGGAGCACGCCGTACCTACAAAGTCCTGCGTCTATCGCATCGAATACCTGTGAGAAGTTTCTCATGAACATTATGCTCGGGATCTTGAAGACCTTCTCGCAGGCGACCTGTGAAAAAGCTCCCTCAACGCCCTGACACGCAACGACCGCTCTTTCAGGGAACGGCTTAGAGTTCATCTCGGAAACCGCATCATCGATGATCCTTGTCGCATCAGTCTGTGATCTGTTTACCCTTCCCTGAAGGCCTCTGGAGACCTCGAAAAGGAGCTGGTACAAAGGTGCCACGTAAGGCTTCGTTCTCTCGTCGGCCAGATCATAGACAGAAGCGAGCTTTTCTCTTTCTCTCTTGCCGTCGTAGATAGGCTTGCCGCTGCCCTTTTTAAGTTCGCCGATCTTTTCCGACACTTCCATTCTCTTCTCGAGAGCTTCCAGGAGCGCCTTGTCGGCCTTATCTATTTCTTCTCTTAATATGCTTAGATCTTCCATTCTCGTTCTCCTTTAGATCAAGTCTGCGATCGCGAGCGCCGCTGCTGCCTCAAATACCGGAACAGCCCTCGGCACGATGCACGGGTCGTGTCTTCCCTTCGCCTTCAAAGTGGTGTTCTCCTTTGTCTCGAGATCCACCGTTCTTTGTTCTTTTCCTATTGTCGGAGTAGGCTTTATTGCACAATCGAAAACGATCGGAGCTACATCCCCTCCTACGCTTATTCCGCCTAAGATACCGCCGCATCTGTTGGTCTCGAGCTTAAGCTTACCGTCCTCGAAGACCAGGCTGTCGTTATTCTCGGAACCATGAAGCTTTGCTGCTTCAAAACCGTTACCGAATTCGATTCCCTTGACTGCAGGGATCGCGAAGCAAACCTGAGCGATCTTACCTTCGATACCTTCGAAGATCGGTCCGCCGATACCGCCCGGCATTCCTTCGATGACTGTCTCGATAACGCCTCCGACAGAATCTTCGGAAGTCCTAGCTTCCTCGATGACCTTCTTCATCTTCTCGCCTGCTTCATCATCGATAACAGGGAATTCCTTGTTTCTTACATCCTTAAGCTTCTCGAGATCAAGAGCCCCGTCACTAACTCCGCCGATGGACTTGATCCTTGAAGAGATCCTGATCCCTTTCTCAGCAAGATACGTAAGAGCCAGAAATCCTGCGATACACATAGGAGCCGTAAGTCTTCCCGAGAAGGATCCTCCGCCCGATGACTTAAAGTTCGGACCGTACTTAAGGCCTGCAGTAAAATCCGCGTGTGACGGCCTTGGTGTACGAAGAAGATTCGAATAATCTGACGGTCTTATATTCGTATTCAGGATATGTGCTTCGAATAGTCCTCTTTCAAGCTTATCAATAATAACCTCATCAGCTTCCTTACGGGGAGTGGACCAGGCATTCTGCCCCGGAGCTCTCCTCTTCATAAAGGTACGGAGCTTCTCCTCATCGAGCGAGGAAAACTCAAGACCTTCAAGTCTTACGCCGATGTCTTCGCTGTGAGACTCGCCGTAGATACCTACCTTGATCTTGTCGCCCGAAAACCAGTTGTAGTCTTTCATTTAGCTTCGACCTCCGTTCCTTCCAGAAGTTCCCAGAGACCCGGGAACGATTTGCTTATACATTCATCATTATCTATATTTATCGTCTTGCCCGTCCAAGCAGCGATGAGACATGCAGTCTGTGCCATCCTGTGGTCGCCGTATGTTTTGAACGGTTCGTTCTTATCACGTTCCTTGATGCCGCCATCAACGAAAAGACTTCCGTCCCTGTACTCGCAGCTCGCACCGACGCCTCTTAATGCTTCGATCGTAGCTTCGACTCTGTCGCACTCTTTGAACTTCAAACGCTCAACGTTCATGATCTGCGTTCCGTCCTTAAAAGCAGCCGCGAGAACAGCTACGTATGGAACGATGTCAGGATAATCGCGTGCATCTAAGATGAGTCTTCCGGCGGATCTTCTTCTCTCGGTAATGGTAATGGCATCGTTGGAAAAATCCAGGATGATCCCCATCTCCGCCAGGATATAAAGGATGAACTTATCTTTCTGGAAAGATCTCTGGTTAAGACCGTGCAAAGTCATCCTGCCCTTCTTACAGAGCGCACCGAGGCTTAAAAGGAATGCGGCGCTGGACCAGTCACCTTCTGCATCCAGATTAAGATCGATCTTGTCTGTTGAGGTAACATTTACCGAAAAAAGATTATCGTCATCATCAACATTGACGCCCTTGCTCTCCAATGTTCCGATGGTAAGTTCGAAGTATCCCTTTGACTCCAGGTCGCCGATGAGCCTTACTTTGCTGTCAGGAAGAAGGATCGATGCCATGAGTAGTCCCGAGATATACTGGGATGATATGTTTCCTTCGATATCGAAAACTCCCTCTGTGAGCTTACCGGATACGATGAGCTGTCCGTTGTCCCTGTCCTTCTCGATACTTATTCCGTGGCGCAAAAGACACTCTTCGAGCTGGTCGATAGGCCTATCCATGAGCTTACCCTTCGGAAGGAAGATAAGTCTTCCTTCGATACCCTTGTGGTAGAGGTAAGCTGCGCCTACGCTTATCATGAAACGGAGGGTGGAACCGCTCTCGTTGCAGTTCATTATTATGTCGCCGCCTTCTGACTCCAGAAGTGCTTTGATGCATGCTTTGGTCGCTTCGATATCCTTGTTGTCGGAAGATAAAGGCGTTGTTAGTTTATCCGTGAGATTTGGATCGTCCTTTTTCGAGAGGACATAAAGGAGAAAACTTATTATGAGTTCTCGGTGAAGCACCGACTTCGAGGCCGGGACTTTGTAATCCAGATCTATGTTCTTGATGGTTATGTCACGGTTCATAGATACCCCTTAAGTTCATTAGGTTCGATGGTCTTAAGCTCAGCCTTGCCGATCTCGTTGACCAGGACAACGGTTATCTTGGAACCGCGCTTCTTCTTGTCGTTCATGATGGCTCCCAAAAGATCTTCGAACGTGGAATCGTCATCGTAAGGAAGATCGTAGAGCTTTATCATGTCTACAAGTTCGTTATATATAGGACTATGGCGTGAGATCATTGCCATGCCCTTGGCAACAGCGTAGCCGTGGGATACAGTGAAGTTGCTGTTACGCTCGATGGCGTGACCTAACGTGTGTCCGAAGTTCAGAGTCTGACGAAGTCCGTTGTCCAGTTCATCCTGTTCGACCACGTAAGCCTTGAGCTCGACGCATCTGGCAACTACATCCTCGAGTTCCGGAGAATTCTTGTCGATCTTGGTCTTGAGCTTCTCGTAAAGATCCTTGTCGCTTATGAAAGCGTATTTAATTACCTCAGCCATGCCCTCCGCGAAGACCTCGTCGCTTAAGGACTTCAGAAGATCAACATCGCAGATGACGAGCGACGGCTGATGGAATGCGCCGACCAGGTTCTTACCTTCCTTAAGATCAACGCCTGTCTTGCCTCCGACAGATGCGTCGACCTGCGCGAGCAAAGTCGTGGCGATCTGGAAGACCTTGATACCGCGAAGGAAGATCGATGCGGCAAAGCCCGCCATGTCCGTTGTCACGCCGCCGCCCAATGCGACGACTGCGTCGGTCCTGGTAAATCCGTTCTCTGCCATGATCCCCAGCATCCTGGTTATCTCGTTCAGGTTCTTGTTCTTCTCACCTGCTTCATATACATACTCGACGACTTCAAAGCCGGAATTACTGAGGCTCTCCTTGGTCTTATCGAGATAAAGAGGCGCGACATTGGTCTCGCTCACGAGAAAGATCTTCCTGATCCTCGTGTCGACTGTGCTTATGAAATTGCCGCAGTCCTTCAGAAGGTCGCGGCCGACCAGTACCTTGTAACCGTTTCTTACTTCAACCTTGATCCTTCTCATTTGTTCTTCTTAGAGCCGTCCAGCTCTTCCTTTCTGTCGCGTCCGTCCTCGAGGAGCTTTCTCAGCGTCTCGATATCATTATTCTCCATTGCTTCTTTGTATTTGTTAAGTTCGGTCGTGAGACAATCGATCTCTTTTATGAGATTATCCTTATTTTCCATGAAAAGCTCGGACCACATGGACGGGTTGAGCCATGCGACTCTCGTCATATCCTTGTAGCTTCCTGCCGAGAATCCGTGGTGCTCAGAGGCCGTCGGACTCTTAACATATGCGTTTGACACCAGGTGTGCCATCTGGGATGTAAAAGCGATCATCTCGTCGTGCTTGTCCGCATGTGACAGGCAGAACGTGCCGAACTGACAAGGCTCCAGCATTTCCTTAACCCTGTCAATAAGCCTCATATCATCGAAAACAGGCGGCACCAATACGATCGGAGCGCCATTGAACATCGTGGCTCTCGAGTGCTTGAGGCCCGAATATTTGTTACCTGCCATAGGGTGTGCGCCGACAAATGTAAATCCGTGCTTCTCTGCCACCTTGAAAGCCCTGTCACATACGATGCGTTTGTTACCGCAGGCATCTATGACCAGACCTTCTTTATTGAAGAACTCCCCGTTCTCCTCTATATATTCAGCTGCCGCCTCAGGATAGAGACAAACGATCACCAGATCACGATCCTTAAGATCGTCTCTCGTAAGTTCGCCGTCAACAAAGCCGGACAGTTTGCCCATGATGACTGCAGACGGATCGATATCGCGAACAAGAACTTCATGGCCGGCTTCTTTATATGCCTTGGCAAAAGAGGCTCCGATAAGTCCCAGGCCTACGATTCCAACCTTCATGTCAGATCACCTCACGAATCTTCATTACACGTTTTGCAACGTCATCAAACTGTTCAGGGGTAAGCGACTGTGCACCATCACAAAGTGCATGCTTAGGATCATTATGTACTTCTATCATAAGACCGTCAGCACCACATGCCGCAGCTGCCATAGCCATCGGCTTAACCATTCTCGCGATACCTGTCGCATGAGAAGGATCGACGATAACAGGAAGATGCGAAAGTTCCTTAAGCATAGGAACAGCCGACAGATCCAATGTGTTTCTCGTATATGTCTCGTAAGTTCTTATTCCGCGCTCGCAAAGGATGATGTTCTCGTTTCCGCCTGCCATGATGTACTCGGCACTCATGAGGAACTCCTTCATCGTGTTTGCGAGACCTCTCTTAAGAAGGATCGGCTTGTCGATCTTACCGAGAGCCTTCAAGAGCTCAAAGTTCTGCATGTTTCTGGCACCGACCTGAATGAGGTCAACGTTTTCGAACAGAGGAAGGTGCTCTGTGCTCATGATCTCGGTTACGATCGGCATGCCTGTTGCTTCCTTTGCCTTAAGGAGAAGATCGATACCGTCAGCCTTCAGACCCTGGAAGTCATATGGCGATGTCCTCGGCTTAAATGCGCCGCCGCGGAGAAGCGATGCGCCTGAAGCTTTGACTTCCTTGGCGATCTCAACGATCTGGTCTTCACTTTCTACGGAACAAGGTCCTGCTATAAAAGCAAAGTTCCCGCCGCCGATCTTCACGCCGCTTACGTCAACGACGGAATCGTCCGGATGGAACTTTCTGTTTGCATTCTTAAACGGCTCGCTGATCCTTGTAACGGATTCGATGATATCAAGTCCGCTCAAAAGGTCAGTGTCCACCTTTGTTGTATCTCCGATAAGTCCAAGTACTGTCCTGTATTCGCCCTCTGAAATATGGACGCGAAGGCCCTGTGACTTGAACCAGTCGATCAAATTGTTAAGCTGTTCTTCGGTTACACCGGGTTTGATTACAGCGATCATAAATTGTTACCTCTTTTCTTGCTACAAATACTACGCTTTTGGGTTCCTTCTCTGCTAACAAAAAACCGCCCGGAAGTGATCCGTGCGGTCCTTATTATCATTCACTGACATCGAACTTTATCTGCACAAACCACTTCACGCCTTGCTCTTTGCAAAGTATGTAAAAAAGTAATATGTGCCAAAATAAAAATTCTTGTTCATATTAAGTCTCCCAAAAAAACTACGGAAGTATTACACCACGATTGACCCGCAATGTCAACAGTGAAAACATATACCGGCTTATATGTGAGTTATTTTCGATATTTGATCGAGGGTTACGGTGTCAGCCTCTGTCGATTCAGCAGCCCCGGAGGACTGAAGGATGATCGAATCTATTAACTCATCACCGTTACCCGGAACTACAAACTTATCAAATATCATGTTTGCTACATTAGTCCTGAGATTAGTCTTCTCCTTGAATTTCTTCATATCAGGAGTGTCTTGGCCCTTGGAACAGTACAAAGCCTTTTCTACAGGCACATAACGATATCTCTTCCCGCTCATATTGCGTCTGAGATCGGATGCGTAAAACACATCTTTCTTTACGCGGGAATAGATGAAGACTCCTATTGCAGATAACAAGGTCAATACACCAAACACGATCAAATATGTCGGACTAATAGAGAAAGTCTTAAGTGCGCCTACAGACAGCAAAGCAAATACGCAAAATGCTGCAAAACCGGTCCCCTGAAGAGCGAAAATATTACGCTCTCTTTTTAGACACTTGTTACAGACACAGGTCCTCTCAACATGTGAAAACCTCTCATAAATGTGAGTGGTCGTCTTTGTTGCCACTATATAGTTCTTATTCTCTGATGTTATTCTGGAATCTACTACAGCAAATCTGTAAGTATTCTCCGCCTCGTTTTTGCATCGTACACATTGATTCACGATGAATATCCTCCCTTATCTTATTATCTCGTGAATTATATACAAATGCGGCTCAGATAACAACAAGAAACGGCTCCGCCGAAGCGAAGCCGTTTGTATGAATTCTTTATTATCCTCTGTCTATCGCGTAATCCTTACAGATTTGTGTGAACTCCGCTGAATTAACGAAATTATCGAAAACCTGCTCTTTGGTCATTCCATTCTTCATCTCACCGAGCCAGAAATTCATTCCGTCGTCATCAGGTTCACGTCCCATAACTAAACTGTTCAACATAAGCCATAACTTCACTATTTGTATAAAGTCCTAGATCCTCACATAGCTTTAGATACATATCGTATTCTTCACGACCTTCTTTCTTATCTTCCCCATCGATAATATAAAAGTCGAAATACAAAGTGCAATTTTCAACTAAATAGTAAGCTGAAAAGTGCCCCTCCCTAGTCACACCAACATCAGGGTATATATTTCGATATTCGATGATATAACCATCTTTAACATTTTCATCATAAACTGTTAAAGACTCATTTCCCATCATGGCCGTGGTTACAGGTTCTTTCGGGGTTTCAGGTTCAAAAGCTTTTTTTGCAGCGTATCTGAAGTCATATTCGCGTATACCCATAAAGCCATTTATGTACATAGAACGGTCATCACTTTTTTCGGTACCATTTGGGAAATAGTATATTTCACCCTCCTCATGATGAGATGAATCAACCCCTTCGGTGTATATTTCATAACCTGTCACGTCAACACATTTACTCATTATGTCATCAAAAGTGTAAGATTTAGTACAGGCACTACAAATAAGAATGGTAGATAGTAATAACCCCAATACTTTCTTCTTCATAAACTCACACCCCTTCCATAACAGGATCATGAAAAATCACATTGTCAGGTAATTGAGGCATTATTTTCAAGTATATGCCTTGGTGATTATCATTATCATTATACATATCTTGTGTTACATAAATATCTACAGGAATAACATCCTCGTCCAAGTCAGTATAGAAATCATAGGTTTCATTTTGCCCCACTATTCTCTTGAAGCCACAAATATTTAACCATGATCTATAATCTTCCGTCATAGCAATGTCTTCGTTATTTCTTCTGTTGAATAGCACTTAGGATTTACCGTATCAGTAAATACATTTAATGGAACCAAACTAATAACCAATAACGTTGCTAAAATAATGCTTACTAGCCTATATACTCTCCAATTCAAACCTTCCGTCTCTCTGTATCAAATATAAGTTATCATGATTCCATTTTTAAACAAGGTCACTGTTCAAATTTCAGAGTAAAACACCCTCCAAAGATTGGAAGGTGCTTTCTCCGTTACATAATCGGCTTATCAATCCCTGTCGATAGCATAGTCCTTACAGATCTGTGTAAACTCAGCGGACTTAACAAACTCATTGAAGACATCTTCTTTTGTCATTCCGTTCTTCATCTCATTAAGCCAGAAGTTCATTCCCTCATCTTCAGGATCGCGGCCCATGAACGTCTTATACATTCTGGTGATCAATTCCTTGTTATCGAAATCATGATCATTGAATTCCTTGGAGAAGAAGAACTCATGAGCTGCCTGTGAACCTGTAAGCTCGAGGTTGGTAAGACCTAATGCCCAGAAGTTCAGGCCTTCTGTTTCAGGTTCTCTTCCGAGACACTCAGTATAAAGTCTTGTCGCAAAAGCAGTTGCATTAGCAGATGCGATAGTAGCTTTTGCTCTTGTTGCACCTGATCTTACTCCGTATGAAGCACAGACATTGCACCACTCTTCTGAGTTGATGAAGCAATCCACTACAACGTCACGTCCCTGTGTCTTAAGGCTGTTCATCCAGAAGTTGAAACCGTCAGGATCCTTCTCGGCATCACGGTCAAAGAATGTCTTGTAGAGAACCTTAAGGAAATCTTCATCGCTCAACTTCCTGTCGTTGAACTCTTTACTCAAGAGGAATTCCTTAGCACACTGTGCACCGTCAAGATCTCCATTACCAACATGCTCACACCAGAACGCTTTTCCTTCAGGTTCGGATGCACGGTTCAAAGCAACCGTGTAGAGTCTCTCAACAAAGTCCTCAAAACCACCGCCTGTTGTTGATGGCGCCGGGGTCGCTGGTCCCGGAGTAGACGGACCAGGTGTGGAAGGTGCCGGAGTTGATACTACTGTCCACTTAGCATAAAGCGTAATATCTGCTGTTACCTCTGAATTGAAATCATATGCTTTTGTGCAGGCAGTATCCGTATACCATCCACCAAATGTGTAGCCGGCCTTCGTAGGATCAGAAGGCTTGGTCGCTTTGCTACCGTCAACAATGTTCTGTGTCGCAACGGAACTTCCGCCGTTTGATTCAAACACGATTTTGAACGGCTCCTTGGTATTGATGTCGCCGTCCTTACAGTGAATGACTACTCCACGTTCAAATTCGAGCTTAGGAGTAAGTGTTGTGCTCTTCTCAATCTCGATCTTCTCCCATTCAGCCTTTGTACCGTCATAGTAGATGTCCGTGAACTTGGCATTACCTGAGAAAGCCGTATCATATATCGTCTTTACCGACTTAGGTATACTGATCTTCTGGAGACTGTCACAGTTAGAGAATGATAGATACTCGATAGTCTCGACTGTACTCGGAAGAGTTACTTCCTTAAGATTCTTACTGTCTTTGAGACAAGGGCTTGCGATTGTCTTTATGCCTTCGTCAAATACAGCTTTCTCGATCATATCCTTGTTTGTGAAATTAATGCTTATATCGTCATACGCGTCCGTTAACTCAATGGTTTTCCCCGTACACTTACCGAATTCGAGATACAGGAAACTTGCATCGTTAATAGGAATTTCCGGAAGCGTATCGCAATTCACATTCTTCATATTGATAGTAGTGATGTAACTGCTGCCGGTTCCGATCATATCCGGAACTCTCGTAAGGAAATCGAGCGTTACATATGCGGTCGGGGCTTTGCCAACGAATATAGCAAGCATATTGTCTATAGTCTTTCCTGTCTCTGACTTGGGGGCGAATTCCAAGACACCCGAATACTTATTACTATTATTGATTTCAAGGTAACTTGCTTTATTCAATTCGGTCAGAAAATCGTCTACCGAAGAATAAGGGTAAGTATCATCTCTATATCCGACATCTACATAAATATTAGCGCCGTTGACATGCCATGTGAAACCCGGCATTCCGCCTGTCTGGGCACAGTAACCTTTTGTACCGTCATAATGGACGTTATTGTAAACACGCGCAGGGAGAGTGATATTTCCGTCACTGCAGTGAACTGTGATCGCCTGCTTGGAAAGAAGACCGTCAAATGTTATCCAGGGTATATCATTCTCATCAAAATAAGTCTCATATATGTTGATCTCATTCCAATCCTTCTTTGTTCCGTCATAATAGATATTCTTTAATCCGGAATCCTCAAACGCATCAGGTCTTATTGTCTTTACCGACTTAGGTATATGGATCTCCT
>JAILPW010000040.1:0-14034 GCA_024699245.1 Clostridia bacterium
ACCACATATGTCAACAGAACTGATTGAATTATAGCATGTTTAGGCGGAAAAACGACTCGAAATTAGTCTCAGAAATGCCTCTTAATCGATTTGGTGCTATTCTGTGAGTTATTAGTCCAATCTTAGTTTTTCACTCAACGGAGCCATAAAGAAAAACAAAAGCGAATAGTTACCTCCTTTCTTATAGTTGTCTTTGTTTTTCGTGTAGTGTTGTGTAGTCATAGTTTTGTATCTCCTTTCGCAAAGGACCGCGGCAACCACCGCGGTCCTTTGTTTTTGAGAAAAATCCGATTGTCAAAGTGTTCCAGGCAACTTGTCTTTTATCCTCCTGCCATGATATAATCCAAACAGAGGAACACAGTCCGCTAGGACGGTTTCCCTCAGATGTGTTTAATTAATTTACACACCCAGAGGCAGTCAATCCAGTGGGTGTGTTTTTATTTGTTTTTATACCTGGAATCCAGGTAAACAAATAGCTTCAACAACAGACTTATTGAAGCTATTATCAATGTTATTACTCCTAATATTACTGATATCGTTTCAAAATCTGTCATATTAGCATGGTCGGGCGATGGAATCAGTCCCGATTTTGCTTTCATATGAAAGAGCCAGCATCAAAGTGAAACAGAGACAGACTCTTTTGTTTTCGAGAAAAAGGAACCGCCTCCGAAGAAGCGGTCCTCAAGTCATTACTTAATTTTTGTACCGTTTACATTGTAGTCTTTGTAAACACCCTTAGAGTGGTCTACCTGTTTCGCCTTCGTGTCTTTGCTGTAATACCAAATGTATTCACCCGACAGACCGGACGGATACTTCGGTATAGGACAGCCTTCCTGAACACGAGCCTCACAGACTTCTGTTCCATTTACATAATAATGAACTATATAAATTTCCGGGGTAGGGGTGTTCGCATATGATTCCTGAACCTCTGAAATATTTTCAGGCACTTTATTCCCCTCCTGAATAGCATGGTTTGTCCAATAATTATCGCCTTCATTAGTCGACTCAGACCATACCAATGCATTGATATCATTAGCCGAATTGATCGTATTTATGTCAGGG
Source organism: Clostridia bacterium (assembly GCA_024699245.1). Lineage (GTDB taxonomy): Bacteria > Bacillota > Clostridia > Saccharofermentanales > Saccharofermentanaceae > Saccharofermentans. The sequence continues at coordinate 1,063 of JAILPW010000040.1, forward strand.
CACTTATAATCGTGGTTTACACTATAAATGAAGGCAAAGAGTTCTCTTCTGAAAAGTCTCCAGTTGTGCTGATCGTTTTTGTTAGTCGGATCGTAGTATTCAATTTTGCTCAATGTTGCATTAACGCCGGACTTAGTCAGACAGATATCCTGATAATACTGCTCGGCATGCTCCTTAAAAGGTGTATCCTCCAAAGAACCATATGAGTAGAACCAATACTTAAGATCAGGGTATGGAATATTCTGCCAACCATTGTAATAAAATGCGGTATTACAGTTGGAACTTAAAAAATGCATTGACGGACTAAATGCTCCGACTCCCTGGAAATTATATGTGCTTCCATGAATGGTAGCTGTAAACAAGGCGGCCGATGCTCCCATGGAATAACCGGAAATGTACAGATTACTTCTTGCTCCTGCTTTGCTGAAGTGCCCGTTTTGGACCAAGCCGACAAGCTGCTCAAATGGTCCTTCTGCTACATAGTGATAGTAGTCATATTCATTCATTTTACCAATCGCACCGTCAGCGCAGCACTCGTAGACCTTGATAACTATAAGAACAAATGGCTTAATACCGTAATTATTGACCCATTTGCTCAAGTATTCTTCAGTCTTTGTATTATCTTCATTTTCTATTTCTGTAATAGATGAGAACTTGGATCTGCCGGTAAACATAAAATATACATCCAAATCAGAGCCACTATAGTTCTCAGGATAGTAATACTGATATCTGTTGTCATATTCCACATGATTTCCCAGATAACTTCCTACAAACGGAACTCCGCCGCCTTGGGATGTGTATTTGTATGTTGTAGCTGCTTCAACCTTTCCTGATGTATAAGGAAGGATCGTGATCAAAGTTATGGCTGTTAAGACTGCTGCCATAATACTTAAAAATGTCTTTCTCATTTTTTCCCCCAAACATATTTCCATGGCCCGACAAGATCTTTGTCAGACTATGGTATTAATTCATGAATTTGTTCTCAATAGTTTGGAAATAAGTCTGTTTTTGCATACGCAAAACTACGGCGCCTAAATGGGCGCTTTTTTCTCATTTCTCTTAATTTTTCTCTTCCTCCTTCCTTAGCAGATTACAAACTTTGCAAACTATTAAGGACTCATTGATTATATCAACGATAGAGATGTAGTCAAGTATTAAACATCCATGAAAACGGCGGTATGACTAGAGCGCCAGCGTTTTCGAGAGAAGCAAAAAAAATTGATATGATTTATTGCACAAAGAATGTGGCAAAATTATGTCATAACTGTATGTAAAATTACGTTGACAAAATTTTTCGTACCGCGATAAGATACAGTCAATTGAGTTTGAAGATATTATTGAGTTTGAAAAAATTGAATGAGGTTAATTCCCATGAGCAAACTAAAGAAAGCAGTTTCTTTTGTTGCATGTCTTTTGGCTGCAACATTAGTCCTCGGTGCGTTTGGTTACAAGAGTGTAAGAGCGGCTGAAAGTACTGATGCGTATATTTTTACTGATGCTCCATCTGTACAAGGCGGCAAGATCCGTAACGAGTCAGGTACTCAGGATATAGATGAGTTGGCTTATTGTCTTGAGATCATGAAGCAGGGTCCTGCATCAAGCGTAGATTATTCCCGCTCCTTGTTGTCTGATACAAATTACAGCGACGATGTTAAGAGCAAGCTTATGGTCGTCTTGATGGACCGTCAGGGAATCTACGATAAGATCTGCGAACTCAGAGACAACGGCACACAAGAAGCCGGCTGGTACTGGTCCAACAGCGGTCCGAACGAATATGTATATCAGAATCTTATCTGGCTTATCGTTGCTCCGGAAGACTTCCTTGTAAACAAAGAGGGTCCGTACGGATACAAGGGTGTCGAGAAGAGAATCACCGGAAGAGATGACTACGACTACACCAACGGTGACTCTATGTGGAATACAGTTTTTGATCCTCTTCTTAAGTATATCGAGGCAGAGTCTTCCAATTACCCTGTAGGCAAGGGCGCAGGTCAGTATGATGCTTCTTACTATTCACCTAATAAAGAGGTCCAGCATCTCCTTGGAAGAGGGTTTGTAAATCCTACTCCAAAAGGTTCACTTCGTATCACAAAGACTATCGAGGGTGATGTCTCTGACTCCGATCTTACTGAACTCAAGTTTACTATCACTGCCAGCAACGGAAAGACATATGGTCCTTACACACTCGGCAAGGATTTCACATATGATTCCGATAAGGATCTCTACTACAAAGATCTCAACGATATCGACGCTACATTGACATACACTGTTGAAGAGACAGATTACAAGGTAGACGGAACAACTGTTAAGGTATCCTATGAGATCGGCGGAACAGAGTCAGGATCAGGAAGCGTTGCAAATGATATCTCTCTTACAAAGGACGAGACAACTACTGTTGATTTTACGGATTCTTATAAAGAAGAGACAACAACTACAACTTCTAATTCAACAACTCCAACAACTACTTCAGAGGGAAGCGAAACTTCATCTGATGACAGCACAACGACTACTCCAGCTACTTCAGGTGATGATACGACAAACACAACTGCAACAACTGGTGACGATACAACAACACCTTCTGATTCTGAGAGTACAACAACTACTAACTCTACAGAAACAGGCAAGGACGGATCTGAAACCACAACAACTGCAACAGGTTCTGCATCCGAGACTCCTGCAACAACCGTAACGGTGACTTCAGAAAACACAAGCAGCGACAGTTCTAAGGCAACACCTACTACTGTTCCTACAAAGTCTTCTTCAGGTACGACAAATTCTTCTGCTGAGACTACTGCTACTCCGACTCCTACTGAGTCAGCAAGCAAGACGACCTCTTCAACACCTGACAGAAGTGAGACAACATCCTCTGTTACCAAGACAGGCGAGTCTTCTTCTCACACGGTCGCAGCAGCTATGATATGCATCTTCGCTGCAGGTGCACTTCTCGTGATCAGATCACGTAAGTTCAAGGGAGATTAATGAAATACCTTTCCTAAATTGATATCCATCCGGTCAGTTCAATGGCCGGGTGGTATTTTTTTGCTTTTGGGGGGGCTCCGTTTCATTTTTCCAACCTAATATCATCCTTGCCCTCCGAATTAAACTTTTCCAACCTTATTCTCATTAGATCCGGATTTGAGATGGTCCGTGTATCAGCGTTCCCGTGTTGTAGTCTTCACTTTCCCAACCTTAAGTCTCTTTCTCAAAATCTCATTTTTATTTTTCCAACCTAAGGCTGGAGCTATTCTTCAAAACCACAGTGATCCCGGCTTAAAAGGAGGCTTTAAACCGATATATCGAGCACTTATCCAACCTATGGTTGAATTTCCAAAAGTGCCCTCGTGGCTTTTTCCAACCTATGGTTGGATTTGAAAAAACGCGATTTAATTTTTCCAACCTGAAGTTGCAAAAATACAAAGCTGTATTTTGATCTATAACCTAAGGTTGGAAATACACTACAAGGCTTGTGTCAATTGATAACCATAGTTGAAATTGCTAATATATACGAAGGAAACATGAAAAGAGGAATGATATATGGAAAACAAGAAGATGCAGACAGCAAAGATCGTTGCAACTGTTCTCATTATCCTGTTCGTTATTGGCCTTTGCCTTGCAGGAGCTCTCCTTATGAAGAGGACTGAAACAGAGACGATCGGATCAAGACTTAAGAACGGTTTCCCTCTCTACTTTTTCGGAGCATTCGCCGCTGTCGGCCTTATATCTATAGTAAAAGGCATTCTCCGAGTCGCATACCGCATCAAGCATTGCAGATATGTGACTGAAGCTATGTGTGTCGAACACGACTGCAAGTACAGCAGTAATAATGATGGCGGCGGATCATGGGTCTATTCACCTGTTTACGAATTTGAATATAACGGCAGGAACTATCGTGTCCGCAATTATATGTATGCCAGCAAGTTCCTTATTGCCGATGTCTGTTCTACGGCGACCATTCATGTCGACATGGATGAACTTGATGATTACTATATCGGAACTCCTTTCCAGGGGCTTATGGTAAGCTTTATTGTAGGTCTTGTTTTCGCGACACCTGCTCTCTTCATACTTATCGGTGTCCTTTTGCAGGGGTTGAACTTGATTTGACATCAATCTACACACAATCCACACATCCATGGTGTAATATGGTCTTGTGGGGGACGCATAATATATGGCAAGGATCCTATTAGTCGAAGACTCGAAACAACTGCGAGACTACATCGTGACTTTTCTTGAGAACAAGGGCGGATTTGATATCGATCAGGCCCCTGACGGTCATGCTGCGATGGATTTCATCATGAGCTTTGACTATGACCTTGCCATCCTTGATATAATGCTCCCGGGCCCGTCAGGATTTGAAGTATGTAAGGCACTTCGCAAGAGAAGCACATGCCCTATTATCTTCCTGACCGCACTCGGAAACGAGGACAACATCCTGACAGGTTACGAGATCGGTGCCGACGAGTACATGGTAAAGCCGTTTTCCCTTAAGATCCTTTATGCCAAGATCCTTGCTCTTTTGGCCCGTGCCGGCATCCGTGACGAGAAGGTCCTTTCCTGCGGCGACGTCCGCGTCTACACACAAAAGATGGAAGTAACGGACGGCGACAAGGACGTATCGCTGTCGCCTAAGGAGTATTTTCTTCTTAAGGTCCTTATCGAAAACAAGGGGCGCGTCATGAAGCGTTCCTACCTTCTTGACCGCGTATGGGGAAAAGACATTGACGTTAACGACAGATCCGTAGATACCCACATCAAAAACCTTAGAAAGAAGATCACCGGTGCCACGATCAAGACGATCATCGGCAGCGGCTACAAGATCATCTGAGGACGGTGCGTATGAGATCGATCAAGAAACCCGCCTTTCTGAAGTTTTTTCTGATAAGAAGCGCTGCTCTTGTGCTCGCTTTTTTGAGCATAGCTTTTGCGATACTTGCTTACCTCGTGAAGACACAGCGAGAGAAAAACTTCAACAAATTGTGTTTTGAACTGAATCAGATGTCTGCCTTAATGCAGCTCATTTATGAGCAGGGAACGATCAGTTCACCGGAATCGCTGACATATATTTCCCAGATCCAGTCAAAGCTTGATTCGATCTGGGCTGAAGATAACATATATATCTCGGCTTATTTCTATAACTCCAAGATCGCTGAGACCAGAAACAGAGCCATTGCCATTTATCCGATCAGTTATTTCGGATCAGAGTATTTCTTTTATCTCTATAAGAACGAACTGGAACTCGAGGACATGACGGTCCTTCCGAAGGAGCTTCTCAACCCGGAGGTGTACCCTTCGACAAACTCGCAAGAAGGCAAGGATCCTGTAAAGAGCATTCTCGATTCTTTTTCGAAAAAGAAAACACGCAAAAGCTACGTGCTGAGGGAGATCTATACCAATGAAGAGAATAAAGTCCTTCCCGGTATGCTCATGTATGCGGATATGCCGGAAGAAGGCGAAAATGAAAATAGTCTGGTCGTTTACATGAATGATTATGATAACAATGCGATCGAGGTATTCACTTCACTGGACGATGATCTTAGCATCATCACGAATTACTCAAGTTATGAGGAACTGTGCGATCTGACGCCTGAAGACACCACAGGTTACGAGTACATTGAGGGCCTGTGTTATGTGATGGCTTTCTACTGTCCTCCGGAAAAAGCGCTTACCGAGTCAGACGTAAATTACATGTACGGATATAACGGATCGGAGCAGCTTTATAAGCTCGACAAGAGTATCGAATACTCAAAGGACGACATCAACGGAAACTCTACCGTGAGTTACAACTCGACTGTATATCAGGACATTACGAGTGTGCGTATATTCCCTAACTTCGAATGGTCCCTTAGGGTTGCATATAATGAGAAACCGTCTGCTTTTGAGATGATGCCATATACCTGTGTCACGCTTCCGGTTCTGGCGTTGATCATTGCCCTTGTCATAGCTTTTATATGGTCTTACCTCAAGTACACGCACGACCGCTCGGTATGGGAGGTCCTGGAATTCAGACGCAAGACAACGGAAGCAATGGCTCATGATCTTAAGACTCCTCTCGCAGCTATAACCGCATGCGTGGAGACTTTGCAGGAAGGATTCGAACTGGATCCTGCTCCGCACTACGAAGTCCTGTCACAGAACACTGCAACCATGAACCGCATGGTCGAGGACATTCTGGGATTTACCAGGAGCGAATCAGGTTCGCTTACTGTCGAGCCTGAGATCGTCGATCTCGATTCACTCATCGAGCAGAGCATCAAAGATCACAGCACGCTTCTTAAGGCTGCTTCACTGAAGACTGTTTTTGAGGACTCGTCCGTAAAGATCGAGACTGACCCGAAGCTGTTCAAGCAGGCTCTCGACAACCTGTTCGCCAACTGCGCCCGTCATGCTGACCCGAACTCTACTGTCACCGTTAAACTGACGACAGCCGAGCTTACGATAAGCAACAAGACATCGCTTAAGGTCGATGATGTAAACGAGCTTAAAAAGCCGTTTGTCAAAGGCGAGACTTCAAGAAGCCAGTCCGGAACAGGCCTTGGTCTTTCTATCGTCGAAAACAATCTGCGCCTTCTCGGATATTCACTTGATCTCTCGCTGAAGGATGGCATCTTTACTGCAAAGATCAAATTCTAAAAAATTTTACTTTTTGTTGGTCAGCAATTATAATCTACCCATAGCCTCTGCATTAAAGGAGAATTTGGGACGCGGGGGCTGGATAGGAAGATAAATGAAATCAATTGAGAAGCCCTCTTTTTTGAGGATGTTTCTGATAAGAAGCATCACTCTTCTTTTGGTATTCCTTTTCGTTTCTTTTGTGTGGGTCTCCCATTATGCTGAAAAGCAAAGGACGAAGAATTTCAATCTGTTCCTTGTTGAGTTAAACCGACTAGAGTTCGCTATGAAGTCGATCTATAAACAGGAATCAACAAAAACAAAAGAATCAAAAATAGCGATCAAAGAACTGCAACAGGAAATTGATAATGTCTGGATGGACGAAGGCATATACATTTCTGTTTACATTCACAACGAGAAGATTGCCGAGACAGACGTCAGAATTGGCGCCTATCCCACCTTAACAGAGAGTGACGTAAATTATTGTTACGGTTACGGAAACACCAGTGAAGTTTTCGATAAAACAACACACTTATACAAACTGGATAAGGATGTTGATTTCCCTTTTGATGTATATGGATGTTACTCAGTTAACTATGACAAAGATACTTTTCAGCTCGTTACTGCTACACCGTATTTCCCGGAGTTCGATTGGGCTCTTAACGTCGCATATCGTGACGATTTGTCGATTATTGAGGTGGCTCTGGACGGTTGTATAGCCGCTGTTTTAATATCAGAGGTCCTTGCTTTGCTGATCGCTTTTGTCTGGGCGAAGTGCAGGTACAAATATGACAGAGCTGTATGGGATATTCTGGAAAACAGGAAGATGGATGCTGAGGCAATGGCAAATAGTCTGACCTCGATTTCTGACAATCTCGCTATCTTACGCGAAGGATTCATCCTGGACCCGGAACCTCACTATATCGCCATCGAGCAGAACACTGACGAGATGAGCAGAATGGTCCATGAAATCCTGGGACCTGCAAAGAACGAATCCGAATCCGTATAAGCTTTGATGATATTTTTTCGAAAAGAAAGTGATATAAATGAAATCGATTACAAAACCTTCATTTTTGAAGATGCTTCTCGTGCGAAGCGTCGCTCTTGTTTTGATATTCCTTTGCGCATCTTATACATGGATATCCTACTATGCCGAAAAGCAAAGAGAAAAGAAATTCAACCGTCTTCTTAATAGATTGGAATATCTCGCAGTCTCAATGCAATCACTCAGCGAGAATGGAACAACAGAAACAGAAGAAGCCAGGAATTTGATCTTAGATATTCAACAGGAACTTGATTATATATGGATAACAGACGGCATATACATTTCAGCGTATCTTTTTTCCGACAAGATTGCCGAGACGAGAGACCGAGCTTATATCACAACCGTCGATTATTTTCCATTGTTGGTCAAGAATATTGATACAACATATGAGCTTAAGGATATTTCCGTTCTTCCTCCTGAATTATTAAACGACTTAAACATAGATCATTATTATGATAATGATCCTGTAAAAAAGTTGCTGGGTACTAAAAAGTTCTATTCAATTTACGGATTCAGGGAGTTCTATGCTGACAATGCTCATAATGCTATTCCCGGAATGCTTCAGATCTCTGAACAGAATCAAAACGATACGTTCGATCGATACGCGTTTTTCTCTACGGAGCCACCTCAATACAGTGAAAGTTCCATAATGATCGTAGAGGAATCCGAAAAAATAACGATCCACGTCAAAGGGGCAAGAGAAATTTCTGAAATATCGGATCATTCCGAATATAAAGATTACCTCGATCTGACTCCGGAAGATACTTCGGGATATACGTTGATCCAAAAATACAATGAATTAAGCATCATCACTTGTTCCGCCAAAAATACTCCAACGGAAGATGACGTGAATTATTGTTACGGTTACGGAAATACCAGCCAGGTTTTTGACAAGACGACCAGGTTGTACAAACTGGATAAGAACGCCGAATACCCCGACGATATCTATGGAAGTTACAGTTATGACTTCAATGAAGCTACTTATCCGCCTATTACAGTTACACCGTTTTTCCCTGAGCTCGATTGGTCTTTGAAGATCGCATTTGATGACGATCCTTCTGCATTTGAGATGATGCCGTACACCTGTATTACCATTTATTCATTAGCTGTCATCATCGGGTTTTTGGCCGCTCTCGTTTGGGCGTATTTTGCATACAGACGTGAGCGTCACATCTGGGATGTCTTGGAATTCAGAAGAGGCGCCATAGAAGCAATAGCTCTCGATCTTAAGTCTCCGGTTGAAGAGATATCATCCAACCTTAAGACATTGCATGAAGGATTTACGCTGGATCCCACGCCGCATTATAACGCCATCGAACAGAACACCGATAAGATGAACCGAAAGATCGAAGATGTCCTGGATTATACTCACAGCGAATCAGGTTCCGTCACTGTCGAGCCTGAATTTGTCGATCTCGATTCGCTTGTTAAACAGAGTATCAAAGACCTCGATATGCATTTTAAAGTTGCTTCACTGAAGACGGAATTTAAGGGTTCATCCATGACGGTTGAAACCGATCCTAAGTTGTTCAAGCAGGCACTCGATAACCTGCTTTCCAACTGCGCTCATCACGCTGATCCGAACTCAACTATTACCATCAATCTGACGACAACAAAGCTTACGGTAAGCAACAAGACTTCTCTTGAGATCAAGAACGCAAATGACCTCAAGAAGCCGTTTGTCAAAGGTGAGAATGAAGCCGGAACAGGCCTTGGTCTTTCTATCGTCGAAAACAATCTGCGCCTTCTCGGATATTCACTTGATCTCTCGCTGAAGGATGGCATCTTTACTGCAAAGATCAAGTTCTGATTTCGTAAAACAACGGGTGCGTTTTCATTTGTTTTTATACCTGTTGTCCAGGTAACAGAGTTGTTGAAGCTATAACGAATCACTTATAACTTGCAATAATCTGTGTGCACAGATCCGCGCTCCTTGTGTTTTTTACACAGTGAATCGCTGTTTATGCACACCAGTGAGCAATATTGGAATATTCTTGTGTTTTTTACACAAGAAAAAACTATTTGTGCACAGCGCGCTTTCTTTTTCGAGAATCAGCAAAAAGATAGACGGCTCCGAAGACACTGTTTTGTACCATAAAGATGACAATCGTATGCATAAAGGCATTGGAAAATTTGACGTCCGGGCACATGCCTCCTGTCTTGATCGCGAGTTTAATCTCCTGTATGGTCTTCTCGCGCGACAGGGGATTATTGGTAACGAACTCGATGTAACCCACCTTCTTCTCGGCCGGGATCACGAACGTCATGATGGTCATGTCCTCGTAGGATTTGATCTCGTAATAGACAATGTGCGGACCTTTAAACATGTGATCGAAGTAGCGCAGCTTCATGTATGTGAGCATGGCATCATTCAGGTAATCGTCGTCATCCTTGGTGAGAAGAGCCGGACACTTTATAATGTTGTATCGGTCGTAATCATCCATGTCCAGATATTTGGAAGGCGTCCATAAACTCTCATACTCGACGAGTTTTTCCATTACTGTCGTGCTGCGACCCAGGTAAGGAAGCTTTGTCTTTCCTTCCGAACACAACTTGAGATTAGCGTATTCAGCCGCATACATATCATGGATCTTCCGGAATCTCTCATCTTTCCGATTGCGAAAAAACCAAGGAGCATCCTTATAGCCAGCCTCTTCAGTGTCATATAGTTCATCGCCGTCTTTCTTTTTGTTTAAGAGACACATATAATATCCGTTCGTCACATTATTCTCCTCGAAAACTCTTATGATTGCATCATTCATCCACTCAGGATATTTCGTCTTTTTGAGATAAAGCGACCTGACCTTATAATCAAATGATCCTGTCTTGCTCAGATCGTAATAATCCTCTTTTCTGAACGGAAATTCGATATAGACCTCACTCCAGGAATGACTGGGAGAATCATAGTATCCCTGTTTTTTCAGATTCAGGTACTGACCTTTCATAAAGACGGTACAGTACTTATACTCATCTCTGGTAACCGGGATCGGTCCTTGCTGGTCATAGTCAATGAAGTAAAGCGGTCCTTTTCGATAAGCTTCAGAGGAATGTCCGGGACCTACACAACCTATAAATACATACTTTACCGACAAAGGGAGAAACAGATCATCCCAATCGATCGCGGTAAATGCCAGGTTCATAAGGAAGAAGATCGAATATATTACGATGGCGATTGTAAGTGTCTTTCTCTTCATAATTCTCATCTTATCTACCGTTGAGGTAAGCCGCCGATAATAAGGAGTAACTTGCTTTATTGGGGTTGCGTATCTACTCAGAGAAAAGCGATTATATACAAGGGTCACGATAGATGAAAACTAAGAAATAATACGGCGGCATTACCTCACTATCGCTCTTCTCTTCTATGGCCACAGTATAGGAACATTTCAGTCGCCGGCATATGGTTTTGGAATAACTTACGAGAAAACAGGAATAAGATGCAAGTTATCAGTAAGTGATCATGTAAGTTATCCCATGTTTGCTGCAATGTATTCCCAAACTGTAGGATCATCAAACTTCCATCCATATATTGTAGCTACAAGATATATGGAGGAAGAACAAATGAAAGAGGCGACAACAAAGCGGTTTAAGATCCTGGTCATCATCTTATATTTTGCAGTTTTCGCGATGAACCTGGCTTTTGTCATCAACTGGGAGGATGTATTTCTTCCGGATTCCGTTACACTCGTCACTACGGGTACTTTCCCGAATTGCATAGGAGAAAGCAACAAATTTTCTATCTATCAACTGGGATCGAATTATTACATAACTCTCGATGAGACGGTAAAGATCACATATGAGGAATACAAATACTGCCTGTCATCATACGGAGAACTTAAAGACGAATATGATAATTTCGAGCCTGATGATTCCGACCCGAAAAGCACGACCGTTATAAGAAACTTTTTCTACAGAAAGGAATATCCGTATATATCAGATTCATTGAGATGGAGGATGGAACATGTATACCGATTCAAATCCCCGGGGAAACTCTATGAATCAGTGGGGCATATCTTTGATGAATACGGAGTTAAAGGTGCTAACGTATACATAGATGACGGCAAAGAATTTTATTACCAAAATGGTTTCAGACTATATGAACCAAGTTATCCGGTATTCTGCGCCACTGTCGGAATCGCAGGTTATTTCCCGGAGAAAAAGTACGACAAGAGGCTCGATACGATCAACAGAAAGGCAGTGGCAGAAGTCAGCAATGTCCGTTTGTGGCAGGACGGGAAGATACCAATTCCATTCCCGTTTGATAATACTGTGATTATAGAACTGAGCACAGAGATGCTTACGGGAATGACGTCGAAAGAATACGCCAACGCCGAATATGCAGATGAATATTCCAGTGTGGGACATTGCTTTTATCTGGGCTACAGTAATAACAAGAAAACATTGAACGATCGTTCCAAGATCTATTACAGACTTAGATATATGGATATTGTTCTCAAAGGTAAAGAAGTAATATACTTCCGGACATTCTCCGATGAGGATCTTACAATACTATACTACTCTAACCCTTCAGCAGACGAACACGGCTATCTGGCTTTTGAAACTCGTGACAAGCTTACTCGCCAACTCTTGATATGGAATCTAAAACTCGCGATCATCACTGACGGCCGCATCCCCGTGATCAGCGGTTCTTTCCTGACGATCCACGTGCTGTTTATCGCATTTGTTCAGAATCTTATTCTTGCCGTTGCTTTATTGATCGGAACGAAAATCAGACAAAAGATAGTCCGTCGACAGGTCTGTCATTAAGTCTTCGTGTTTACTTTCAATAGTCGAGGAAGTATAATCAACTTATGGAAGAGCACAGTCCGCATGGACGGTTGCCTTAAGTGAAAAATATCCTCACCCAATAAGGCCGCAATCCTTAATGGGTGAGGTTTTTATTTGCTCTTGAACTTAGAGTCCAAATAAACAAATAGCTTCAACAACAGAGTCATTGAAGCTATGATCAAAGAAATAATCGCTATTATAATTGATATAATTTCAAAATCTGTCATCTCTGCAGCCTTCCTTTCCTAAACTCTCAAAAATGGATGTAAATGCTGGAAGGCAACCGCCCATTTAAAGCAGGCTGTGCTCATAAATCGAAGTGTAGCACGGTCAAATTGGAAATTGAATGCCTCTCCGAAAAGTTGAGACTAATTGTAAACTTTTGGTTTTCGAGCAAATAAACATCCACCGGCCTAGCCGGTGGTTTTTCATTTTCGGGCATAGCCCTCATACTACTAGCCACACACACGTGTGTCTATTGTTGGCCTGCCAGCCACGCGAAGTGTTACTTGCTACCCATAAATGGGTCGCGCGGA
>JAILPW010000011.1:0-2264 GCA_024699245.1 Clostridia bacterium
ATTTTTGGGAATGCAGGGAATGCACGGACGTTATGCATCCTCTGTTGCGCTTGCAAAAGCAGATCTGATACTCGCTCTGGGTGTTAGATTTTCGGACAGGGCAACGGGAAAAACGGAGAAGTTTTCTCTCTCCGCTACAAAGATCCACGTTGACTGTGACCGTGCAGAAATCGGCAAGAATATTCCTGTTGATCTCGGTGTCTGCTGTGACATAAAAGATTTTGTAAAGCATCTTACACATGCAGTTCCCCAGCGTAAAAATACAGAATGGATCAAGAAAGTTGAGCAGCTCAAGCAAAGAGAGGCGGACGCATACGAAGGTCTTCCTTTCCTTCCGCGTGATACGATCAACATCATTTCCGATATCGTAAAACCTGACACAAGGATCGTTACTGACGTAGGTCAGCATCAGTGCTGGACAGCACAGTTCTTCAAGTTCAGAAACAAGCGCACATGGATCACATCAGGCGGTCTTGGAACCATGGGATTCGGCCTTGGCGCTGCCATCGGAAGCTATATGGGAACAGGCAAGAGAAGCGTTCTTATCACAGGTGACGGAAGCTTCGGCATGTGTCTTAACGAACTTGCAACTGCGGTTACATACAATGTTCCCGTAACAATAGTTATCTTTAACAACCATGCACTGGGAATGGTAAGACAGTGGCAGAAGATATTCTTCGACGGAAGATATTCAAATACCACGCTTGACCGTAAGACAGACTTCGTTAAGCTCGCACAGGCTTTTGGTGCCAAAGGTTTTAAAGCAACCGACAAAGAGTCTTTTGAAGAAGCTTTTAAGAAAGCTTATAAGGTAAAAGGTCCTGCTGTGATCGATCTTACGATAAAGACCGACAGCGTTGTTCTTCCGATGTTAAAACCGGGCGGAACATTCAACAATCTCATCTTGAGAAGGGAGGATATCAGCGATGCAGAAAAATAAGATAATCATTGCAATCTACGTTGATAACCAGTATGGTGTCCTCTCACGTGTTACCGCCATGTTCACAAGACGCGGATATAACATCGATTCCCTCACGGTAGGTGAGACGGAATCTCCTGAGTATTCCCGTATCACTATCACTTTAAGTGCCGAGAAAAACGAGAAGGATCAGGTTGTATCGCAGCTCCGTAAACTCTACAACGTTAAAAAGGTCATCGTTCTTTCTGCAGAAGAATGTATCAAGAGAGAACTTCTTCTCATAAAGGTCAGGAACACCGAACAGCAGCATGCTGACATCGTTGAAGCGACAAATATTTTCCGCACGAAGATCATCGACTTCACAGATGAAGCGATCAGCATCGAAGCCACAGGCGACAGCCAGAAGATCGATGCGTTCATCGAGTATATGAAGAAGTTCGACATCATCGAGATGTGCCGTACCGGCCTTGTTGCTCTTGACCGCGGTGGCGCAAACATCTGGTCTGAGCACGAAGACTGATGAATTAATACAAATTTAACTTAATTCGCTCCCTCAATCGTTTATAATTTAATCAAAGGTCAAAGCCTTTTGAAACTTCAAAACGGAAGGGAGTGATTTTATGAAGATCACTACACAGGGCAACGGAATTCGCATCGGTACAAGACTTGAAGAGAAGATCGCCTCCAAGATGTCTAAGTTCGACAAGTACTTCGGCGATGAAGGTTCACTCAATGTCCGTATCAGACCTGAAGGTCCCGAGATGATCGTTGAGATCACAATGAAATTCGACGGCAAGATCTTAAGGGCTGAGGCAAGTGATGAGGATATCCTTACAGCAGTTGACAGAACAGTCGATAAACTTGAATCTCAGATCAGAAGACAGAAGACCAAGTTCCTTAAGAGAAAGAAGGACTTCCCGGGAATTGTTAATTATCTCGAGGATGACGGCGGAGCAGATTTCGACTTCGTTGACGAGAAGGATGATAAGATCACAAAGCGCAAGCAGTTCGCTTTAAGACCTATGACATCCGAAGATGCTATCCTTCAGCTTGAGATGCTCGGACACGATTTCTTCGTATATCTCGACAGTGATACAAATTCAGTATGTGTTGTTTACAAGAGATATGACGGAGGTTACGGATTACTCGAACCTGAATACTGATATCTGATCAAGTTAAATAATATATCTGGGAATGCCTCGTATGGGGCATTCCTTTTTATTGGGTTAGGGGATTTACGTACCTATTTGAAGAAAAGTCGTTTTAGGTACGTAAAATTAGTGAGTATCGCTTTAAAATTACGTACCTATTTGTGAAAAAGCCTTCTCAGGTACGTAAATTTTCT
>JAILPW010000045.1:0-13589 GCA_024699245.1 Clostridia bacterium
AAACTCAGATTTTGATATACCTTGTGGTGTATCTGGATACACGCCTCTCTTATACATTTTTACGCATTTGACTTTGAATTCATACGAATAACGCATATAAATACCCTCCTTGCTGTTGTCCAGCAAAGAGGGTACATATCACTTTAGGGGTTTACTTCATCTCTCCGAAGCCTTTTTGTTATCAGTAGGACTTTTTATTCCATATCCACTGACTGTCTTTGAAATCTCCTTTTTGCAACGTTGAGTAGATCGTGCTGAATTCACTCTGGAAAGTTGAACCCTTGAGAAGGTATCCGATAAATTTTACGCGAGTCATCGATTTAAGAGTACTTACGTGTGATTGCAGTGCATATTTGTTTGGTGTTTTTCCTATAGCTATAGAGTAAATGAGTTTAACGAATTCCTTATCACTTAATGAACTCGCTTTTTTCCAGAAAACGGATGAAGTAAATACATTATTGAAGTACTTAGCAAGAGATGCGTTTTTGCTGGAAAGATCACTAATCTCAGATGAGGAAAGCTGAGGAATATCTACATTTGTATATGTGTTGATAAGCAATGTTAAGATCTCATTTCTGTCTACACCAGAGTTGTCATTAACTATAGGAAGTTCTGTATTTGATACATCGGTATTCAGAAGATATGCAGGATAGTATTTTTTTACGGCTTCCTTAACTGCTTCATAAGCATTAACGCATCCGTAACCGGTATTTGTGTCATAACCCGTAGCCTCAATATCTGTTGCTGTTTTCTTAACGATATCGTAAGCATCAAACGGAGTGATATTGCTGTTAACTGACATTACAAGAGCAATGACACCTGCGGTGATCGGAGTAGACATGGAAGTTCCGGTCATAAGACAGGTTCCGTTACTTGCATTTGAAGAAAGTATCTGACATCCCGGAGCACTGAGATCGATCTTGCCGTAGCATGAACTTGATGCTTTCTTCATCTTTCCGTCAGATCCTACACAAAGATTAGCGACAGAAACAACTTTGCTGAAGGATGCAGGCATGTGTACATTTTTTGTTCCCTCGTTTCCTGATGCTACAACCAAGAGCATACCGTTCTTGTAAGCTGTTTCAACTGCAGCTTCGAGTGTTTTCGAGTAAGCACTATAAGTGGTACCTACACTCATGCTTGTGACTTTGCAGCCATTCTCGGAAGCATAAACGATAGCTGCAGCCATTCCTGAGAGAACGGAGGTATTGCTCAACGGTTTTGTCAGAAGATCATCATCGCTCTGATTAATTATGCTCAGACAAACAAGATCGATACGGTTGTTCTTGCTTCCGGAAGCAACACCGCAGATGTTATTGTTATTGTTCGGAGTTCCGGCAATAAGTGCTGCACAGTGATTGGAATGTGCATTCTTCGGAGCAGTCCAGTTTATGCCCTTCTTGGATCCTGTTGAGAAATCAGCAGAAAGACTCATGTTGACTGACCCGTATATCTCAGGATCCTGAATGTTAAACGTGCCGTCGATGACTGCGACCCTGACTTTTTTCGGCGTTCCCGGAATAACATCAAGCTGATTCCATGCTTCGAAAGTGTGGATAGCATCGTGGTGCCACTGCGCCGGATTCTCATAATCAAATCCGCTTCCGCCCATGTCAATAACTTCACAATAATCAGGCTCGGCATAAAGAACATAGTCTTCTTTATTGAGTGCACATATTGTGCTCTCGACATCGTAACCTTCACTTAGATAAGCCTTGTATGCCGTGTAGTCTTCTCCCGTGAAGATCTGTGACACATACTCGATCGAATCATCGTGTGATAATGTGATACCGTCTGTTACTGAATCAGTAATGACAAGGATGTGGTCCTGGACATACTCATGATCTTCCGCAATAGTGAAGTTTTCTTTGTCAAAAACGAGCGTGTCCGATTTTGTATCTGCAAAAACTGAAGTGGCAAATAATCCGACGACAATTGACGCAGACACTAAAAGTGCTGTGATTTTTTTTGGATTTTTCATTTTAAACCTCTTCCTATGTATCTTATCCCCAGCAATAATGATACAGGATACAAATGTAAAAGTGTACTGATAATTGCAAAAGTACTATATATTTGTCAGCGATAGAACATAGTGAGGATAAACTCGCATTTTACAGTGTCAGATATTTGACTTGTTTTTATGCTGTCTCTTCTCGATATACATTGCAGAGTCTGCAGTCTTAAGGCAACGCTCCAGAACTTCCTGTACATGATCTTCGTACGTGTCTTTCGGATTCTCGATGTGAGCACCGACACTTACTACGACATTATAATCCTTGCCGTCATCCTTAACTTTCTTATCGATATATTCTCTGATCCGTCCGACATACTTCTCGACTTTTTCTTCGTTATAATCCTTTGCGATAACGAGAAATTCATCTCCGCCGGAACGGGCACAGATCTCTCCGTCTACGGCAGCAGCGAGCATAGCGTCAGCTATTGTCTTTAAACTATAATCACCTTCGTTATGTCCGTATTTATCGTTGATGACCTTGAGATCATCCATGTCGAGGATGATGACGGCAAGACCGCATCCTGCCTTTCTGCACTCATCATAGAATGTTCCGAAGTGTTCCTCGATACCGCGTCTGTTATATATCTCGGTAAGCATATCGCGGTTATAAAGCGACTCGAGTCTCGAGACGGATTCCTCCAGGTCTCTTTGGATACGCCTGATCTCCAGTATTACTCCGAGATCAACGAACCAGGACTGCAAAGCTTCCTGCTCGCGAAGATCGATGTCAGGGGAGACAATAAGGTATCCCATGTAATACTGAAGATGGTGGATCGTAAATATGTAGTAAGGATACGGGTCTTCCAGCATGTCCTTAGGAAGGATATCCTTCTTTCTGAATGTCTGATAAGGAACCGGTTTATCTCCGCGGTAGCCCGTTACGACAGTCATCTCTTCATCGACGGTCGAGTAGTTTTCTCCGACTATCCTTTGTTTGTCCCAGTCAGGAGCAAGACACAGGAGCATCTCTTTGAAGCCTGTGTCTGTCTTAGCGTTTTCGCATACTTCTCGAAAACAATCTTCCAAAGTCTTAGCATTGGAAACGCTTAACATCAGGTTTGTGGTGGACTGGGCTATGCTCGTCGTATTCCTGAGTCTTTTAAGATAGATATCTCTTATGTCATCGATGTTATCGACGGTCTTTTCTTTACAACCGCACGATTGATTTTTAAGGAACTCGCCCATGATCCTATACTCTCTCGGAAGTTCCTCACCGTTAAAGGAACGGACCAGAGAGACGATCGCCTGATAGCCTGAATTATAGAAAGGCTGTCTTGAAGTCGAGATGGAAGGGAAGCCGTTAAGGGCATCACTTATGCCGTCATAACCTGTTACCTTGATATCTTCAGGGACTCTGATGCCTCTTGCTTTACATGCATTTATAAGACCTACTGCCGAATAATCATTGGCGCATACAACTGCGTCAGGGAATTCCTTGCCGTTCTTGTGGCAGTGTCCCAATATGTAATCCAATGCAGCCTCTCCGCAGTCTCGCCACAGATTGCCGTAATAGATCTTCTCCTCGTCGAACGGAATATTATTTTTCAGAAGAACTGTCTTATATGCTTCGACTCTCTCAAAGGTGAAGTTCTTATCCTTGATTCCTGCCAGATGGTAGATGTCGCGGCAGTTATGGCATTTGATCAGGTGCTCGACGACCTCGCTGAAGGATCTTGTTTCATCGCAGCATATGCTCATGTACCTTTCGTCCATGCCGCCGATATTGATGACAGGAATGTTTACATTGGAGAGTATCTGATCAAGATGTTTTTTTACTGTCTCGCTGAAATATGTGCTTATCTTAATGATTCCGTCGAAATCATTGAGATCCGGAATATCAAACGAAACATTATCGCCTTCATCGTATCTGGAGTATTCGCCGTAGTTTTTGCTGCTATAGGAGTCACTGAAGCTCGCAAAGAAGATGACCTTGACATTGTGCTCCAATGCAGCGGCTTTGATGCCTTTCTGCATAAGGCCTGACATCGGCTCGTAAACATGTGAGGTAAAAACCGCAACTTTTTTCATAGGCCCCCCAAAAAACGAATCTTCATATAAATCAAATGCTTACTACTACATTATAGAGCCTTTTTGTTATTAATCGGGTTAAAAGTATGTGAATTTTGATTCCTACAGAGAAATTCGATATTTCCCACAAAAAAAAGAAAACTCTGGGCAGTGAGTGCTCAGAGGTAATCTTTGGTAATGCAGATCTTAAGAGTGGCTACTCGCGCCTCCTGTGACACGAAGAAAGGGTTTTCGCTACCTTATCTGTTTTCTGATCATAGCCTATTATAACACCTGTCAAAAATAATTGTGAAAACAAATTGTAAACGATTTCTGACTTTTTTAGTTATGTTGCACAATTTTGGACATCAGTTAATATGAAGAAATGCTTTATGAGGAAGCGAGTAATTTTTTTCGAGAATTAGAATGGCTATAAATATTGATTGAAAGTTCCGCTTCCTCTAGGTAAAATAGTTATGTGAGTCGCTTAAGACTTTCCTTAAACGTGGTCAAAAGGGCAAGGGGCATATGATCGAAGTAGATAAGTTGAGCAGGCGCTATAAAGTTAAGCCTATGAATGAGGCTGACGTGGATTCCATTTTGGAACTCTGCCAAGGCAACCCTCAATTTTACAAATACACCGAAGCCGTCCCTTCAAGGGAGCAGGTCATATCGGATATGAAGAATACCCCTAACGGAGTAGACGGATCCAAGAAGTATTATGTTGGATTTTATAAGAGACTGGAACTTATTGCGGTCATGGATATCATCGACGGCTTTCCGACCAACGAGAATGCATACATCGGATTTTTCATGATGAAGGAACAGTATCAGGGAAAGAAGATCGGTTCAATTATCGTTCATGAAGTGGAATCATATCTGAGATCGGTAGGAAAGAGAACCACGAGACTTGCTATAGACAAGCTTAATCCTCAGTCTACATATTTCTGGGATAAGAACGGATACATCGTATTCCGTGAAGTCGACAGAAACGGCTGGCCTATCCTGGAGGCAGAGAAGATCCTCTGATCTTGTGTCTCTTTTTCGAAAAGAAGGACATTAAATGAATGTTGAGATAAGATACATTTCTCCCGAAGATGACAGGCTGGAGATAAGCAACATCTATGAGGAGAGCTGGAAACACGCATACAAGGGAATAGTTCCGCAGGAATACCTGGACAGCATCCCAAAGGGACGCTGGACCACCAGGATCGACGCTCCACCGTGGAAGACCATGGTCTGCCTTGTTGATGGCAAGATCGTTGGAACCAGTAGTTTTACTGAATCGAGATTCAAGTGCTTTGAAGGCTATGGGGAGATAATATCCATCTATTTTCTCCCTGAATATACCGGAAAAGGATATGGCAAGCTTCTTATCCAAAAAGTGATCAAAGAACTTAAGAACTGCGGTTATAAAAAGCTGTCTTTGTGGGTTCTCGAGGAAAATATGAATGCTAGAAGATTCTATGAAAAGATGGGATTTGTTCTCTCGCCCGAGTTCATGGATGATCAGATATGCGGCAAGACTTTACGTGAAATAGGATACGTACTAGAGAATTGATCTCTTTGATCAGATCTTCCTTTAATATTTCTTTATAGTCTTTTTGCGATGTGTTTAAACATGTTTCTTATCATTGAACCGTAAGCAAATTTGTTATGTATTGAAAGGAGAAGACTATGAATACAAAACTTACAATCAACAAAGAGATCTATGAGGAAAACTTCAAGATCGCAAAGAAGGCATTTGTGCTTAACAGCAGCCTTGAAGCTTCAGCCTGTGCCTCTGCATTTATCGGAGATACACAGCCGACTTCCGTAGAGGACATGAAGGCAGCCAAAAAGATACTTAATAAGAATACTTCTTTCTTGTCTACTTTGGGTCACGGTAATGCTCGACAGGTAGTTGTTGCGGCTCTTGCCCGTTCCGGAGATCCGGAAGATGCAATGGAGAAGATCATCAAGATACATAAGGCTCTTGATAAGAAATTCTTTAATTCCGATTATCTTGTTCTTGCTGCAGTTGTTATATTCAGATCCTGCAAGCCTTCTGAGTATGATAACGTGGTCCGCAGAACAAGAGAAATCTATAAGCTTTTGCGTAAAGATCATCCTCTTATCACAGGTCGTGAGGATATTGTCAGCTGCGCCATGATGGCTATTTCGGGTATTGATATCTCGAAGCTGTCCATTGATACCGAGGATTCGTTCAAGGCCTTAAAGAAGCATTTCTTCGGTAAGAATAAGATCCAGTATATGGCATGCATCTTGAGCTTGTTCGATGAAGAAGCTGAAGTTAAAGCAGAGAAGACCAGAGCGATGCGTGATCTTCTTAAGTCAGAAGGTGTCAGATTCGATTCCGATGCTTATTCGATCGTTGGCGCAGTTGCGATGATAGTAGATGATAAGGATAAAAAGAGGATCGCTAAAGAGATCAAAGATACAAGTGATGATATCAAGTCGATCCGCGGCATGGGTCCTGTAGGCACCGGCAAGAGGATCAGAAATCTTGTAGCAGCTGCTCTGGTCCTTGAGGCTTATGCACATGGATCCGAAGCTTCTACGATAGCTGTTAATGCTATCATAACGGCAATAATCATTGCCGAGGCAGCGGCTGTTGCTGCAGCTTCTGCTGCCGCAACTTCTTCAGCCGCAGCATCATCCTGACGGTTTAAGCTTAGCTTGATAAATGATTGAAAATGAGGACGTAAGATCGTTTGATCTTATGTCCTTATTGGTTTTTTTATGTTATTGGCGTATTCTTATCTAAGTATATTAATACGTGGAGATTTTTATGAGTGAAGATAGGATCAAGATAGAAGCTCAGGCTGAAAAGCGTGAGAA
The DNA here is from genome assembly GCA_024699245.1 of Clostridia bacterium. Classification (GTDB taxonomy): domain Bacteria; phylum Bacillota; class Clostridia; order Saccharofermentanales; family Saccharofermentanaceae; genus Saccharofermentans. The sequence continues at coordinate 6,863 of JAILPW010000045.1, forward strand.
GACAATAGTAAGGACCAGTATAATCGGAATAGTAACTAATGTTATGTTGGTTGCCTTTAAGATGTTCGTAGGTCTTTTATCCAATTCCATAGCGATCATTTTAGATGCAGTAAATAACTTGTCGGACGCATTGTCATCTTTGGTAACGATAATTGGTGCTAAGCTTGGATCGAAGGCTCCGGACAGAAAACATCCGCTCGGTTACGGAAGAATAGAATACTTAAGTACTCTTATAGTAGCAGCGCTGGTACTTTACGCAGGTCTTACATCTTTGGTGGAATCCGTAAAGAAGATCATTCATCCTGAAGAAGCAAATTATACAGCTGTTTCCTTGATCATTATATCGGTTGCTATCGTTGTTAAGCTGGTGCTCGGATTATACGTGAAAAAGCAGGGAAAGAAAGTGAATTCCGGTGCTTTGGTTGCATCAGGTTCTGACGCACTCTTCGATGCGATAATCTCGTTATCTGTTTTGGTCTCAGCTATTATCTATCTTGTTTTCGGGCTCTCTTTAGAGGCTTATGTAGGTGTTCTTATCTCTGTCATGATCCTTAAGGCAGGTCTTGAGATGCTCATGGAGACTATTAATGATCTTATCGGTAAGCGTGATGATGCTGAAACAATAAAGAAGATCAAAGCTATTATCTGTGAAGAAGAGAAGGTCAGGGGTGCTTACGATCTTATACTATATAACTACGGACCTAATAAGAATTACGGATCGGTACATATAGAACTGCCTGACAATATGTGTATCAATGAAGTTGATCAGATAGCAAGAAGAATAGAGACGAATGTCTATATGAAGACCGGAGTCACATTAACCGGTATCGGTGTATATTCTTACAACACATCAGATGATGAGGCAGCTAAGATGCGTGACACGATCCGTGAGAAGATCTTGGCACATGACTGGGCTCTTCAAACTCATGGATTCTATGCTGATACGGAAAACAAGACAGCGAGATTTGATGTTGTGATCACATTTAATATTCCTCGTAAAAAGGCACTTGAGATCCTCTATAAAGATGTTGAAGAACTATATCCTGATTATAGTTTTACTATTCTTCCTGATGCTGATCTCTCGGATGTCGGTTGATTCTTTGGTATTATCATTATAGTTTGAAGATGGGGAAGGATTATAAAATGAGGATTGTATTTGTAAGACACGGAGAACCTGATTATGTTCATGATTGCCTGACTGAAAATGGAGTTGCTCAGGCAATGTCTACCGGTAAGAAACTTAAGACGGAAACTATTACGGATGTTTATTCTTCGCCTCTGGGAAGAGCCAAAGAAACCGCTTCTTATATAGCCTCTGAACAGGGTGTTGATGTAAAGGTATTGGATTTTCTGCACGAGATAAACTGGGGAAGCAGAAATGGTGAAGAACTGGAATTTGATGGCCATCCGTGGACATTGGCCTACAGACTTCTTGCGGAACATCCGGACTATATCGGAAGCGATATGTGGATGGAACATCCGTACTTTAAGAATAATGTCTGTATGGACTACGTTGATAAGATCACGGGACCTTTTGATGAGTTGCTTAAACAATACGGATTGGTCCGTGACGGTAAAGTATACAGACTGGAAAAACAATGTGATGATACTATCGCAATGACATTTCATGGAGGAACAGGAGCTTTTATATTTGCTCACTTGTTTAATCAGCCTTTGCCGTACATTCTGACTGCTATGCCGTTTGGAGTATGTTCTGTAACTGTTGTTAGTCTAACTGCAGAGAATGGAGATGTTGTTATACCACGGTTTGAAAGTTTCAATGACATGAGCCATTTGGGACAGGTTAGAAAAGAAGGATTGAGATTTGATAAGTGATCATCCATGCTATGGATGAGGAAAGGAGATACATATGTCAACGGTAAGAGACAGAAATGTATTGGACCTGGTATGTGTCGAGAACGACAAATATGTACTGATCATTATTGATGATATTGAGTGGAATTTTGCAACGAGAGTCGATCATGCTCATATGCTTCAGGAAAAGATCAATGATTATTCGGGTTATATCCTGAGCGGTCAGGCTGAACAGGCTCGTCCGGGATTAAGATGCGTTATAAGGATCCTGGCTCAGTATTCCTATAGTCAGTACTGCATCGATTTTCTGAACAGATTTAAGGAATATATTAAAGCTAACGGTGATTTCTGTGATCTGGAATGGACTCACTCAGAAGGTGAGACCGGCTTCGAAGACGGATTCAGTGATGAGTATGTTTTCGATCCGGAAAAGATATATCCGAGACTTCGTAAGAATTGGGCAAAAAATCCTCAGGAAGAGATTTCCCTTATGGCTGTAAACGACAGTGAATCATATCCTGATATGCCGATGATGAGGGTGATGGACAGTTACGTCATATGTCTGGTCATTGATGCGGGAAGTGTATTTAATTATCTGTCCTATGACAAGATCCCGGAGGGGACCGATATTCAGAAACTTTTTGACAAAGCATTCGATAATCTCAACAGAGATATTCAGTACAGATATGAGGAAAGCAAGGAAAAGGGCATCTTCGGTATTTTGTGCGGAGGTAATTTCGAGGCTGAATCACTGTGCTTTGACACAACATGGAAACAACTCTCGGACATGCTCGGAGATGATCTTATGATCGTTGCACCGACCAAGGATATAGTCTTCTTCACCAAAGCCGGTGATAAGAAACGCTGCAAGACTCTTATGAAGATGGGCTCCAAGATGTTCGAGGATAACAGGAAGAATACGCCGTTCCTTCTGTTCAGTCGGGATGTCTTTATCTTTTCTCGAAAAGACGGGAAACTTCAGATCCAGAAAAAACTATCGATATAGTTTAATGGAAGAGGATGTCTCAAAACATATTGGGATCATAAAAGGCAGGTTCACACTGAAGGTGATCTGCTTTTTATTTTGCTAAGCCCTTCCCTGAAACACCGGCTGATACTCCCTGCTGATAGGGAGCAAATACTAGATTTCAAAGGCACTATAATGAAACCTTCCATAAAATACAGTCATCCGTACCGTTATAGAACTGTACAAGTAACGGGAATTCAAAAGAAGAGCAAAAAAAAGAATGGGGATGCCCCAAGTGAGTTAAATCACTTTTGGGACATCCCTTTTTCTCTGTATAACACTTTAAGTATTATTAATAGATAAATATACAAATAATATGGTAAAGTAGTTAAGTATGTTTTTATGGGGGAACAAACATGGATAAGAAGGATTTTGATGGCGAGTTGGAACGCCGAATCGATGAAGTTTCCAACAACAGCGATATCCCGAGAATGGGTAAAAAGGATTTCATAATAGCCGCAGTCTTTGCATTGATCTGTCTGGCAGGAGTCATCTTGGGAGGTATCTTTCTATGAGTAAGAAGAGTAATACCACCGAGAAACAGATCGAGAAGGAAGTTTTATTCGGAACGTGGCCGGTCCTTAAAAAGGAACGTAAATACGGTTTTATCGATGCATTGCTGGTCCTTTCCGGATATTGTATAGCAACCTGGAGTTACACACAGGGCTCATACCTTGCTACACTCGTAGGATTTAAGCAACTCTTGATCGGAGCATTTTTGGCAGCGCTTTTTATGCTCTTGGTATATCAGCTTCCTGTCATTCTTTCCGTCAGATACGGTATCGATATCTGGATATGGCTTCGAAGCGTTTTCGGAAGAAAAGGTGTTAATGTACTGACCATCGCGATCATCGTAGTCAACTTCCCGTGGTATGCCGTATGCTGCGAATTGTTCGCGGATTCGATGGAAAACCTTTTGGGATTGTTCGGTGTGAGCCTTTTTCCCGGAGGACACCTGCTATTAAGTCTCTCGTGTGTTGTTCTCGGTACGATCATTGCCTATAGAGGTATCGGAAGTATCACATGGACGACCAGGATACTTGTACCGCTCCTGCTCCTTGTAGGAGTTGTGGTTGTCATAGTCGGATTTACGTCAGTACCGCTTGATGTGATCATAAATTACAAACCTGAACTTGCTCCGGGTACTAGTGTCAACATCAATTATATCCTGTCGATAGAAGCAAACTTTGCTTTTGTTATAACGCTTGTCGGAGGAATGGCAGAGGTACCGAGACTTAGTAAGAGCGAGAAGGGCGGTTATTATGCAGGCGTATTCGGACAGGGTATCGCCGGTTCTTTCTTTGTAGTTGTAGGTGCGGTTATGGCTATTGCTATGCAGCATGTTACAGGTACGATGTCAGACGACCCGACGCTCATGATGGCAACTCTTGCATCTCCTATACTGGGACTATCGTCACTTCTTCTTGTTGCTTTTGCTAACGTCGGAACTCAGGCCGTCGGTTCTTATATCTACGGAGTAATGCTTAAATCAACATTCCCTAAGACATCATACAGAGTGTTGATCCTCGTGCTCGGGGCTTATGTAGGTATCCTCTGTGTCTGGGGAAAGATAATCGAATACTTCGGAAGTTTTCTTACGATCGGCGCACTTGTATATGCACCGCTCGCAGCTTTGCTGTTCGTTGATTTCTTCTTCATAAGAAAGATGAAGCTCGATCTTAAGAGTGCATTTAATCTTAAAGGTCATAAGAGCTATGAATATACAAAAGGATTCAATATCGTCGGTGCGATCTGCTTCTTGCTCGGATTTGCATTTTCACTTATCATCTACGATCCGATCAAATCAGTCATCCATGTAAAGTGGCTTTTTGTTCTGACTCCTACAGGTGCTTCGTTCCTGTTTACGGGAATCCTTTATTATCTGTTGAATCAGATCCCGGGTATCAGAAGATACATGAGAAAAGATACTTCGGTTGCTTATGATTCCAAGCCATTTGACAGATATAAGGTTCCTCCGAGACAGAATCTGTTTTTCACACCAATAATCTGGCTTCTTTGTAAGCTCAGTCTTAAGCCTTACGGACTTAAGATCGACAAGGTTAATATGGATGGTATCAAGCCTCCGTTCCTGGTTCTCGGATCGCATCATTCGTTCTACGATTTCTATGTAAGTCCGCTGGCGCTTAAGCCTTACAGAGCTAACTATATTTCCGAGCTTGAAGGATTCGAGTATTACGGTGAATGGATCTATAGGCAAGTCGGCTGTCTCGGAACAAGGAAGTTCATCAATGACAGAGCGCTTCTCGTTAATATCAAGAAAGTGATCGAGAGAGGCGATATAATGGTCATCTATCCTGAAGCCAGATATGCGAATGTAGGTACAAATTCCAAGCTTGATATGTCGGTTGCAAAGCTTGCGAAGCATCTTAAGGTTCCGGTAGTCGTTCTTAATATGAAGGGTAATTATCTCCTTTCTCCTATATGGAATCTTAAGGTTCGAAAAGGTGCGAGACTTCATGCTACTTTGGAGTGTGTCCTTACTGCAGAAGATACTCAGAAAAAAGACCTTAATGAAGTCTATGACATCCTCTCGAAAAAGCTCACCTACGATGAGTATCAGTACCAGAGAGAAAGCGGCATCATCATCGATGATGATTTTAGGGCGGAAGGTCTGGAGAAGCCTTTGTACAGATGTATGTGCTGTAAGAAAGAGTTTTCGATGAAGACAGAAGGAGCGACCATCAAATGTACAAACTGCGGAGCAACTTTTGAGATGGACACTCACGGAACACTTATCCGTAAGGACAAGGAAGGTTCTGTCTATATTCCTGACTGGTACGAGTGGGAGAGAAAGGAACTCGAAGGCGAGATCGACGAGGGTAATTATCTTCTCGATACCAAGGTCAGGGTAGAGGCTCTTCCTAATGCTGTCAACTTCATCAATTGCGGTGAAGGTCACCTGGTCCACAGCCTGAACGGCTTTGATCTAACGTACAAAGATCACAGGTCCCAAAAGGAGATCACATTGCACTTTAATCCGGCATCGACCAAATCGATCCATACCGAATATAACTACAGAGATAAATTCGGAGAGTGCGTGACATTATCCACATATGATGATACACTCTTCCTCTACCCGTTGGAGGAAGGATTCAGTGCTACAAAGATCCAGTTCGCGACGGAGTACCTGGCGGAAAAAGCAGCTAAGAAATGAGGTGACTAATGACTACGATCTATTTTGTGCGTCATGGAGAAATGGATAACTCCATGGCAGGTAAACTGTTCTATCAGGAATTCGCTCAGAATATGATGGCCTTGACCGAGAAAGGCATCGGACAGATACACGAGACTGCAAAAGATCCAAGACTTAAAGATGCACAGATAATCATATCGTCACCTTTTAGCAGAGCGCTTCACTCGGCGGCTATCCTGTCAAAAGAACTGTATTTGGAGATCAAGGTCGAACCTGAAGTTCACGAGTGGCTTCCAAATGTTGAGACATACAGGTGGGTCGGAGATGAATATGCGTCTAATGCATATAAAGAACTTATCGAGAATAACGGAGTTCATCCTGAAGGTAAGAAGTGCACCTGGGAATCTACCAAGATGATGAAGACCCGCGTTAGAAGAGTTCTCGAGAAGTATCTGGATTATGATAAGGTCATAGTCGTCTGTCACGGAACGCTGATGCAGTTCATACTTGATTCGCATCATGCAGCTAACGGTGAGATAATGGAAACCACTTGGGAAGAGTTCATAAAATAATAAATTAAAACCCTGAAGTGATATGTACCCAGAATCCTGGACACATAGATAATTGAATTAGTTTTAACAGATGGATGCTTTCCTGTAAACAGCAGGAGGCATCCATTTAGTTTTGAATTGAATTCTACTATTGTTGTAGTAGTCAATGTACTTGTTTAT
>JAILPW010000062.1:0-5434 GCA_024699245.1 Clostridia bacterium
GCGATCATACGGTTGATGCCGTCTTCTCTCATTCCGTGCAGGTGAGGTAATCCCGGATATCTGCAGGTATGTGTCGTCAGATACAGATCGTCAGACCAGTTGGCTCTCATCTCTTCCGTCCTGTAGAAAAGTCCGTTCTCATCAACGAGATAATCGACACCTTCTATTCCCCAGAAACGCAGATCCATGATCTCCTGATCCAGAAGATCGTTGAAGAAACCGAACAGCGTATCAGGGTCGCTGCATTTATCCAGCACGACGAGTCCCGAATCAGCATTCATCACGTTATAACTGTGATAGTGCTGAGTGGTTCCCGGATCTTTGACGAGTCCGAGCGGGACGTAATCATATCCGAGATTGGTGAGATAGAACTTGCTTCCGTTCTCATCGATACGCGGCTTACCGTAGAGGTCAGTATATACATCTATCGTATTATAGTCATCGAAAAGGCCCAGCGCGCGGCCTGATTCGATCAGATCCCGGTAAGAGTCAAGAGACTGATCTTCAAGGTCGGGACAGATGATGCCTTTTTTGTATTCCTCATTCAGCTTGGAAAAATAATATCTTGAAGTATCTGATGTGGTGTAATCGATTACCTGAGGAACATCGGATCCGCTGCCGGCATTAACTTCCGCGATGCCGTCATCCGGATAGCCGTCCAGGTACATGGCGGGCTTACCGAGATCCGCGCTGTTCCGGCACAGATAAGGGATGACTTCCGTACCGTCAGGAAGATAAGGATTAGCTTCGGCATATCTTTCGAGAAGATCAAAGTATTCGTCCGGCGTCTCGATCTTCGGATAACCTGCCCATTCAAGGACACGCACCTGGATCCAGAATGATTCGCCTTCAGGAGTGACAGAGGTGTCTTTCCCGTTAAAGCAGTCTTCAAAATCGACCCAGTAGATATGTCCGTCATCCTGCCTTAACTTGTCCCACTCTTCGTCTGTATGAAGTGCCTTGAGATCCGGATATAGATCGAGATACTGATCCCACGCGACGGCTCTTCCGTATTCATAGATCTTATGTGCATTTACGTTCGTATAGATCAGATCGGGGATGCTCTCATCGGGACGTGCGAGCATGTCATCATAAAGTGTCTCGAGATTCCAGCCCGTTCCGTTCATGAACAGCTCGTTGATCAGGACTCCTGTCTTTTCTGCGATCATGGTCTTTATGTCGCTGTCAGCAGCACTGTCCATACCGTAAAAGGCAGAGAACATTATGAATTCAGATATCTCTTTTTCTTCGGGTCCGCTGCTTGTATCCGTGACCTGTTCACTGCCGGAAGTCACCGTGGTTTTGGATGTTTCTGACGTAAAACGTGAACATGAACATGTCATTAACAAAAAAGCCGATAAAGTCACACCGGCCATGATCCTCATCATTCTCTTCATGTGTCATCCTCCTTATACGGATATTATGGACGACGGCAGGAGGAATATCAATTATCTTATCCGCTAATGAGCTGAAGACCGGTCAGAATTAAAATGACATTATTTTTCGAAAAAGAAGACGAAATAACAGAAAATATAAAAAAGTGCCGCGTTTATTATATTGTTTTTGTCATGCGGGTGATAAAATGTAAAATGCTTTTGTGTTTTGCGGGTCCCGGAAGACTACGGCGGCATATACCGGGCCTTTATGGCGGCTCTTGAAGGAAGGTTATGACAGATGAAGATTATTAAGTACGGCCTCTCTGTTTTTCTGAGCATACTGATCATCCTCCCGTGTCTCGGAGGCATCCGTGTCAGGGCAGCGGGCGGGATCCTCATAGATGAAAACAGTTTCCCGGATCCGAATTTCAGGGAAGTGATCAAGGGGCCCGATTATGATAAGGACAGGGACGGCTATCTTTCCGATTATGAGAGGTCGGTCACGCTGAACATCCACTGCGAGAATTTGGGGATCAGTTCCTTGAAGGGCGTGGAGCTGTTTCCGGACCTCGAGGGACTCTGGTGCCTCAATAATGACATCTCCGACTGGGATCTGACGGGCAATCCGCATCTCAAGGGAGTATGGTGTTCCAATAACGACTTTACCACGCTCGATTTCTCGGCCAACAAAGAACTTCAGTGGGTCTACTGTTTTAACTGCAAGCTCACTTCGCTCGATGTCAGCGCGAATACGGAACTCGCGTATCTCGAGTGCAACGCCAATCCGAACCTGACGGTACTTGATCTTCGTAACAACGAATCTCTTCTGCAGCGACTGCGGACTTAAGTCACTTGATCTGTCGGCCAATCCGATGCTCTGTGAGCTCGACGCGTTCAGCAAGGAATTCAATGACCACAACTTTGATAATAAAGAACTTATCACGAGGATGTACCGGACATTCATGGGAAGAGAGCCCGACGACAACGGAATGAAATTCTGGCTCGATTCGATGGACAAGGGAATGACAAAGCAGGATGTATTTGACTGCTTCGTGAACTCCCCTGAATTTACGAAGATCTGCAAGGATTATGCAATAGACAGGATCTGATCTTTTTTTGCTTTTTGTTATGCTTTTCGGGCTGCTTCGAACAAGAGTGATATACTAACAGAAAGTGCTTTTCGGGCATTATCAAAAAAAGAGGGGAAAAGGATCAAATGAAAAAAGTAATCATTGTCGGAGCAGGTATCTCCGGAATGGCTGCGGGCATCATCCTGCAGAATTCCGGATTTGAGACCGAGATCTACGAGAAGAATGAGGTGCCGGGCGGCGAGCTTTCCGGATGGAAGCGCGGCGGTGTATATGTCGACAACTGCATCGACTATCTCATGTGCAGCAAGAAAGGAAGCGCCATGAACGATCTCTGGCACGAGATCGGAATGCTGACGGACGATCTCAAGATGTATCCGAAGGACGTCTTCTTCACATATAAGGGACACGGCGGAGAGATCACGTTCCGCAGGGACAAGGAAAGAACGAAGCGCGAGATGCTCGAGCTGTCGCCTGATGACAGCGAGACGATCGAGAAGTTCTTCGAGAATGTCGTAAGGGCGGAGAGCATGATCATGCCGCTCGACAAGCCGATGGATAAGATGGGTCTTCGTGATTTCATGAAGCTCGGCGATTTCATCAAGAACATTCCCGCGGCGCAGAAGGCGTACAAGGGAGTGAGCGTCAAGGATCTCTCCGACAGCTTCAAGAGCCCTGTTTTGAAGAGCGCCGTAATGCTCACGCATCCCGAGAGCACGCAGGCATATTCGTTCATCATGTCCTACGCGATGTGCACCTCCGGAAGCGGAGATATTCCCGAGGGCGGATCACTCGCCTCTGCATTAAGGATCGCGGACAGATATAAGGAAAAAGGCGGAAAGCTCCATCTGAATTCACCCGTCAAAAACGTCCTGATCGAAGGCAAGGCGGCACGCGGCATCGTTCTCGAGGACGGCACGGAAGTCTATGGCGACTACGTTATCTGCGCAACTGACGCGAACCACACGTTCACGCATCTTCTGCCATCTTCTTATATGCCGAAGAAACTTAAGAAATGTTTTGACGATAAGGAGCACTTCTCCGTATTCAGTAAATTCCATGCGTCATTCCTGATCGACTGCAAGACTAATATCCCGCCGGACACATCGTTCTGGGAGAGTGAAGGCATCGAGGTCTGGGGAAGGACGACAAAGGACATCGGCGTAATCTGTTATGATTATGATCCTACTATCACGCCTGAAGGCAAGACCATAGTCCAGATGAAGCTCTTCCAGTACGGCAAGGAAGTCGACAACTGGTTCGAGCTCGCAAAAGATCCCGAAAAGTATGAAGCAAAGAAAATGGAAGTCGCAAATGCTCTCATGGCAGAGGTCGAAAAGCAGTTCCCTGAAACAAAGGGCAAGATCAGGATCTTGGACATATGGACTCCTGTTACATATGCCAAGCATTGCAACGCATACAGAGGCGCATACATGGCCTTCGTTGCAGACAAGGATACGAAAACAGTTACCACACCCGGCGTCGTTAAGGGCTTAAAGAATGTGTTCCTCGCAGGCCAGTGGCTCATGGGTTCAGGCGGACTCCCTCCGGCAACCGCGCAGGGCAAATATGCCGCATGGCGTATCTGCAAAAAAGAAGGCGTTGAGTGCAAGTAAAGATAATAAGGGCTGTCTCAAATATGAGACAGCTTTTATTCTTGCCGCAGTTGATATATTTCAGTTGTTGGGATGTAATATGTGATAATGGGTTTTATATCCTTGGCAAATAAAATCAGCAGGAAAATAGACTAAGATATATCGGAGTTTGTGTAGTTTTCAGGCGTTTTTCAGGCCTTCAAATGCACAAGTCAACTTGCGACCTTGTATCACGAGTTCAACTGTATCGAAAACACATAAAATCAAGCGTTTTCGATACAGGATCACACTCTTTGTATCTAAAACCTCGAAAAGCCAATTTCGATACAAATTCAAGTTTGTCGGGCGGATGTGTTAGCGTGTTATATCATGAATATATCAAACTAAATTTGATTTTCTACTGAAAAAACATGCCAGGCTTATAACTCAAATAATTCTTTTTACTGCATGTTATAATTCTCTTGGACAGAGGTGATGAAATGGTAACATGGCGAGCCATCGCGAGATGTGGGTTCGACCCCCACCCGCTGTTCACTTTTTAATTGGATATGGTTGGGAAAAAATGGGGCAGATTAAGAAACGTCAATGTCCGTCATGCGGCGGAAACCTGATCGATGACAGCGAGAAGCAGATATATCGGTGTTTCTCCTGCGGCTCGTCTTACGATTATGATTATTTCAGAGAAGAACAGCTGCATGAGATGGGTAAGACTTATCTTTCGAGAGGAGAGGTCGAGGCCGCTGTTGATGCATACAGGCTCATATTGAAAAAGGCTCCTCATGATTTTCTCGCGCTCAGAGGATTGATGCTTGCTTCAGCTTATCTGAGGGACATGGACGGGCTTGCCCGTATGGGTGAAGCAAAACACTTCTCATATGATTCCAAATTGGCCGGTGAAGTGCTTGATGCAGCTTTGGAAGAAGACAAAGAATACTTCTTGGGAATCTGCAAGATCTATGCTGACAAAGAACAGTTGATTGAGCGTAACAGGGAGATCGAATCACTGCGCCGGAAACGGGAAAGTATAGAGGCTAATATCAGGTTTACTGATAATACCCGTTACGAATATTATTTCGAAACCAAGAGTTCTCAATTACATCCTAAAGGTGTATTCATTGCGGTGTGGTGTCTTACCGCCTTCTACTGTGTACCTAGTTTCTTTGGAATATTTGATAACATCGACGAAAGAGGAATGCCATCCTTTTTTGCGATAGTTTGCGTGCTGGCACTTCTCCTCGGTTGTGGCATTAATTTCTTAGTAGTCTATCCCAAGATGAGAATGATAAACGCAATAGATGCTGATATCAGAAATCAGAAAGCCGAATCAGAAGCAATCGCGGGGAAGATCAGAACCCTTGAAGCTGAAGCAGATAAG
>JAILPW010000023.1:0-23636 GCA_024699245.1 Clostridia bacterium
GTTCATGCCGTCATCATCAGGTTCACGACCCATGAATGTCTTATACATTCTTGTGAGAAGCCCCTTGTTATCAAGACCAAAGTCGTTGAACTCTTTACTGAAGAAGAATTCGTGAGCTGCCTGCTTACCTGTAAGCTCAAGGTTGGTGAGACCAAGACTCCAGAAGTTGAGACCATCAGTCTCAGGGTCTCTTCCGAGACACTCTGTATAAAGTCTTGTGGCAAATGCCGTAGCATTCTTTGAAGCTATCGTTGCCTTCGCTCTTGTAGCTCCTGATTTAACACCATAAGAAGCACAGATATTGCACCACTCTGTCGAGTTAATGAATCCGTCTACTACTTTATCTCTGCCTTCAGTCTTAAGACTGTTCATCCAGAAATTGAAGCCGTCCTTATCATCCTTTGCATCTCTGTCGAAGAATGTTTTATAAAGAACTTCAAGGAACTGTTCATCAGTAAGTTTTCTGTCGTTAAACTCTTTACTTAGAAGGAATTCATTTGCACACTGCGCACCGTTAAGGTCTCCGTTACCAACATGCTCACACCAGAAGGCTTTTCCTTCAGGTTCGGATGCACGGTTAAGTGCAACTGTGTAAAGTCTCTCGACGAAGTCTTCAAATCCACCTCCTGTTGTTGAAGGAACAGATGGATTACTCGGATTTGACGGATTTGACGGATTAGACGGGCTTGACAAGGTTGATACCAAAGAGATGCTGAAATCGCATGAAAGGTCTGAGTATCCTGCAGGGATAGCAATGTAGTAGGTCTTGCCTCCCGTAAGTTCAACATTGATATCAAATGTCTGGTTGTAGCCATACGAAGTCTCGTTTTCGATATAGTCACCGAGAGTAGTAGCGATGGCCTTACGGTCCGAATCAAATATCGCGCAGATAGAATACCCGTACTTCACGTTCGAAGTATAGAATCTGTACGTGCCGGACGTCTCAGGTGTAAATCTGTAGATAACTTGTCTGTAATCCCCGGTAAAACTTTGCCTGTTCATTTGGTATGTTTTGCCGGTTTCGGCTTTTATTCCGGCACCATCTTCGAAGACAAAACTCAAATAGAAGGCTCTCAACCTGTTATTGTATCCTCTGTAAGCATCGGCGAATATTAATGTACCGCTCCAACTATTGGGAATATTAACAGTAGGTCCATCTCCCTGAACGTTAGCATAGGATGCATAATAATAATCATAGAAGGAATACGATGTTTTATCATTAGCATTGCCATTGTAAATGGTTTCCGGGAAAGTTATAGTGCGGTCTTCACCCGGCTTATAGGCGAATGCTCCGTATGCCCACTTGCTTCCGTCAAGGAAAGTATATGTATTCAATGTATTCACTTTGAAATAGAGTTCATCGCTGAACTTACCGTCAGTGCTCTTTATCAAACACTTATAGCCTACATTTGAGAAAAGAGAATTTTGTATAGTGATCGGGGAGTTTGGAGAACCTACACTTTCGAGATTCATTCCCGCGGTCTTATACCATTCGTAATTTAGCTTCATTCCGCTTGGAAGACTGCCTATGACAAGATCTGCCTTTGCAATGTCAGAATCATCCAGTTCATATGTATCACAAAGTTCATTATAGGTATAACTGAAAGAACTCATAAAACTGCTGTGCATTAACTTATAATCGGAATCAGCTTTTCTTTTTACCTTGAGTTCGATCTCATAATCGTATTCACAGTAAAGTGAAAAGTCCCTGGCATATTGATGAGGATCAACATAGATGTAATAATCTTCATTACCGTTCAATTCAACGACTAAGTCGATTCTTTCATGCGGCATATCTCTAACAGATGTGATCAACTCTAAACTGCTGTTATAAATGAGGAGTTCAGTATCATTCAAATAGCCGTTAAGGTCGGTTCGTTCATCGGATTGTACATAAAGAGTAAACCTGTACTTCATCGTATAAGGTGCGTGAAAGAGCATTGTCTTTGATCCGTCACCTTTTCCGATATCAACGCTTTGGTGAAGTTCGATCGTCTCCGCATCTTCCTTGTCCGGTTCTGCCAGGACCTTACCCAAATCAATAAACGGGATCAGCACCATGAACATAATAACTATAAGGATCGATGATACCGTCCTTGTAATACTTTTTCTCGAAAACATAACCCTTTTATCTCCTTCCTCCATATGCCGAGATATAGCGTTTAAAATATCATAAAATGCAATTGAATTATATAAGAAATCCGGTTCTTATCATAAAACAATTGCATCTTATAAGTTTATCTGGTTATCGCATAACTCTTACATATTTCAGTAAACTCAGGACACGTGGAGAAGAAGTTGAATACTTCGTCTCTTGTCGTTCCCTTATTCAGAAGATCCAGCCAATATGCCTTGCCCTCTGCTTCAGGCTCACGTCCCATGAATGTCTTATACATCCTGTTGATATATTCTTCATTGCTGTAATTGGCATTTACGAACTCGGCACTGTAGAAGAATTCCTTAGCAGCCTGCGTTCCGCTCAATTCCTGATTGGTAAGTCCCAGGCTCCAGAACTTAAGACCTTCTTCTTCCGCATCTCTTCCGAGGCACTCCGTGTAAAGTCTTGTGGCAAATGCTGTTGCATTAGCCGAAGCAATAGTTGCCTTCGCTCTTGTTGCTCCCGACTTAACACCATAGGATGCGCATACGTTGCACCACTCTGTGGAGTTAATAAAGCAATCGACTACAGTATCACGGCCTTGTGTCTTAAGGCTGTTCATCCAGAAGTTGAAGCCGTCCGGATCAGCTGTTGCATCTCTATCAAAGAATGTCTTATAGAGGACCTTCAGGAAATCCTCATCGCTTAAGTTTCTGTCCTTGAACTCCTTACTCAGTAAGAACTCGTTTGCACACTGTGCACCGTTAAGATCACCGTTCCCTACGTGCTCACACCAGAAAGCTTTTCCTTCAGGTTCTGACTGACGTCCCAGAGCAACTACATACAGGCGCTCAACAAAGTCACTGAATGACATTCCCGGCTGGGAACTTGAAGGTGACGGTGTATCAGGCGTTGTTGAAGGTTTTGATGATACTTCAGGTGTCGGTGACGGTGTTGATGGAGTTGACGGGGTATCAGTAATAAGTTCTGCATTTATAGGAACCTTAAGAGATCTGAGATACGGCTCTGAATAAACAATATAGTCAAAGTAATCGAAGTATTTGTATTCTACTCCATCTGTGAATCTTCCCGTTTTAAGATCTATCATATCCAGCACTTCTGTCATGTAGATACAATCAGACAGATTCACCTTTATGTTGTCTGGTTCATTTGCGCCCACACTCAAAATAGTAACTTGGCTGCACCCGGCCAGATCGAGTTCTTCTAGTGAGCACCAGTAGATATCGACAAACTTAAGATTAGTCAGCTCCTTCAGATTAATATCTTCCAAAGTACAGGCGGACAAAAGGAGAAAGTTCAAGATTTTGCATTCAGAAAGATCTAACTTACCTGAATAATTGCTCAGAGTTAAAGAGCTCAGTTCTTTATTATTTGTCATGTCCAGATCGATATCTCTTGTCATCGCAAAATTAAGTTCCTGCAGATGAGGGAATATCGTTGCATCAAATTCTGTCAGTGCCAGGCCGGAAAGATGGATATCCTTAACTGCACTGTCTTTCGGCCAACGGATCATGCATAGTTTGCCGCATCCCGTAAATTCTACCGTCTCTAATTTAGACATTTCCAAAAGATCCAATCTCTCAACAGACGGATTATTGAAGATCCTGAGGGTGTTAATTTCCTTGTTCTTTCTTATGTCAGGGATAGGATCGATGCAGTCACCGAATACTACTTCGGTAAGAGTAGTCAGATCTGACATCTTTACGGAATAGCGATCCGTAACGTAAACATTATCTTCATCTTCACCAATCTTAAGAACTTTCAGTCCGGTACAGGAATTGATATCGAGATCGCTTTTTATCACTGTGTCGATTATCAGAGATTCCAAGGAAGTACAGTCCTTTAAGGAAATGCTGCCGGCCGAGGTCATTCTTATCCTCTTTAAATCCTTACACTCATCCGCATCCACCGATACGATGACACCGTTCGTGTCAGTGATCCTTTGAAGTTTGGATCTCTCGCAGATAAGATTATCGATCGATCCGCTTATATTGGTCGTTTCAAAGATCGTGTAATTTTTTGTATCGGAAATATCCAGCTCGCTTAAAGGAAGATAATCACTGAATTGGATCCCTGAAATGGAAGATCCTTTACAATTAACCTTATCCAGATCCGAATTGGAAGTAAGATCGACAATACCCTCGATATTGGTATTTGAGATATTGAGTTCCTTAATATTTTCAAAGTACTCAATTCCCTGAATGTCGGTAACCTTACTTGAACTCAAAGAGATCTTCTTGACATTATCTCTCTCGTCTTTTGAGAAAACATCATCTTTGTTTACATCATATCTCTTAAGATATGACCTGAATTCAGCATCAGGAAAATATTCCTCTTTGTTGGGGATGTCACCGGTATCGGCACATACTGTAGCAAAAAAACAACACACGACAACGACGACCGCCGCCGCAAATCCAAATAAACGTTTCATTGTATCTATCTCCTTATCGGATCATCTTAATCCAATTAGGATGGTAGCATGAAAAAAACGGCGCTGTCAATCAACGCCGTCTTATTCAGACATTTTTCTTACAATTAGATATTATCTTCTGCTCTTGAGCTCGTTATTGAGATCGTCGAGAGTGATGTTCATATCAGCCATGAGCACCAGCATATGATACTGAAGATCCGCAAGTTCAGCGATAACTTCGTTCTTGTCTTTCTTTGCAGCAGCGATAGCTGTCTCTACTGCTTCTTCTCCCAGCTTTTTCGCGATCTTCTCGGTACCCTTTTCCATGAGGTAATTGGTATAAGAACCCTCTACCGGGTTTGCCTTACGATCCATTATTACGCTGTAAAGTTCCTGAATGATATCCATGTATGTGTCCTCCGATATATTAGATTTCAGATAAGGTTCTGTAGAAGCAGCTTCTGTTGCCGGTGTGGCACGCGGCACCTGTCTGGTCGACCGAATAAAGGAGAGTGTCAAGATCGCAGTCTATCCTGGATTCGATCACCTTCTGGACGTGACCTGAAGTCTCGCCCTTCTTCCAGAGGGAATTCCTCGATCTGGAGTAATAGTGCATATATCCCGTCTTGCAGGTAAGTTCAAAAGCTTCAAAGTTCATGTACGCCATCATGAGGACTTCGCCGGTTACGTGGTCCGTGGTAATGGCAGGAACGAGGCCGTCGCTGTTCTTCTTGAAGCGCTGCCAGAGGTCAAGTTCCCTGGTAAGTCTTCTTACGGGGATCCCCTGATCTGCGAGATAATCCTTAAGGTCGCCTATGGCGATCTCACCGAAGTGGAAAAGGCTCGCAGCAAGTACCGCATCCGCCTTGCCATCGATTATGCCGTCCCTGAAATCCTCCATCGAGCCCGCGCCGCCTGAAGCGATGACAGGTACGCTGACGTTCTCGGCGATAAGAGATGTGATCTTGTTATCATAGCCGCTCTTGGTACCGTCCTTGTCCATGCTCGTAAGAAGGATCTCGCCTGCTCCGAGCCTTACGACTTCCTTGGCCCACCAGAGAGCGTCGATGCCTGTAGGCTTGGTGCCTGCGGCGATAACTACTTCGCAGCCGGACGGGAACTTATCTTCCTGTCCCTCTCTTCTTTTAACGTCGATAGCGACTACCACGCACTGGGAACCGAAAGTCTCGGCTGCCTCGCGGACGAAGTCGGGATTCTTGACTGCTGCGGAATTGAGGGAGATCTTGTCAGCTCCTGCGTTTAAGATGTCCCTGATGTTTTCGATGGTCCTGATGCCTCCTCCGACAGTAAACGGGATGAATACTTCGTTGGCTACACGGTTGACCATATCGATTATGGTGTCTCTGGCTTCCAAAGTTGCCGAGATATCGAGAAATACTAGTTCATCGGCACCGGAGAGGTTGTACTGCTTGGCGCACTCGACCGGATCTCCCGCATCGCGGAGAGATACGAAGTTGACGCCCTTAACAACGCGGCCGTCCTTGATATCGAGACAAGGTATTATACGTTTTGCATACATTTTGTAAGGTCTACCTTTCCTTCATAGATGGCCTTGCCGATTATGACACCGGCACAGCCGCTGTCCTTGATGTGAAATACGTCTTCGTTTGAGCCGATGCCGCCTGAAGCTATAACGTTAAGGCCGGTCTTATCCACGAGCTCTTTGGTGCTGTCGAATGCAGGACCCGTGAGCATGCCGTCCCTGGAGATATCGGTAAAGATTATGGTCTTGGCTCCGAGCTCCTTCATCTGGAAAGCGAAGTCGACTGCCTTTACGCCGCCGCCCTTGGTCCAGCCGTCAACGGCTACTTCACCGTCGTGAGCATCGATGCCGATGGCGATGTTGTCACTGTAGAGTTTCAGGGCCTTCTCGGTGAACGCGCGGTCCTTGATGGCGGAGGTGCCGATAACGCAGTGGGTAACTCCGTAATCCTCGATCCAGCGCTTCAATGTGTCCATATTACGGATACCGCCGCCTGTCTCGACCTTGAGGCCGGTCTCGGAAGCGATCTCCTTGATGATATTGTGGTTGGTAGGGATACCTGATCTTGCCGCGTCAAGGTCGACGATATGGATCCACTTTGATCCTGCCTCAACGAAGTCCATGGCCTGAGCCATAGGGTCGTCGCGGTAGACTGTCACGTCGTCGTATTTTCCCTGTCTTAGGCGGACGCATTTGCCGCCCAGAAGATCGATTGCCGGTAAGATTATCATCAGCCAACTCTCCTTACGAATTTTCTTAAGATATTGAGTCCTGCCTCGCCACTCTTTTCAGGGTGGAACTGACAGGCGAATATGTTGTCTTTTTCGAGAGCGCAACAGTATTTGATGCCATATGTGGTATAAGCTGCAACGTCAGAAGCGTTTTCGAGATCACAGTAATAGGAGTGAACGAAGTAGACATAGTCGCCTTCGGACAGGATCGAGCCAGTTACGTCCTGAAGGTCGTTCCAGCCTATCTGAGGGATCTTAAGGCCGATGGAGGACGGGAACTTACGGACCGTGCCCCTGATGAGGCCCAGGCCCTTGACGTTGCCTTCGCCCCCAAAGCTCTCTTCGGATTCGTCGAGGAACATCTGCATTCCAAGACATATGCCCAGAAGCGGAGTGCCCTTGGCGGCGACGGTCTTTACGACCTCGTCCATGCCCGCATCCTTAAGCTTATCCATGGCAAAGCCGATGGCGCCTACTCCCGGGAGTACGACACCTTCTGCGGCCAACACGGTTTCCCTGTCGGAAGTTATGACTGACTTCGCGCCGATGTGATCGAAAGCTTTCTTAACCGAAGCTAAGTTTCCTGCACCGTAGTCGATGATCGCGATCATTGATTACTGAAGTTCCTTTCCTGTGAGCTTAGAGTAGCACTCGCGGTACTTCTCGGCTGTCTTGGCGATAACTTCGTCAGGAAGCTTCGGAGCAGGATATGTCTTATCCCAGTCGAGTGTCTCGAGCCATTCTCTCAAGTACTGCTTGTCAAAGCTCTTCTGTGCTCTGCCAGGCTCGTAGTCAGCTGCATCCCAGAAACGTGAGGAGTCAGGTGTGAACATCTCGTCAGCTACTACGAGCTTGCCGTCGATCTTACCGAACTCGAACTTCGTATCTGCGAGGATGAGTCCCTTTGTGAGAGCATACTCGGATACAGATGTGTAGAGCTTAAGAGCTGCTTCCTTAAGAGCCTTTGCGTCTTCCTCGCCGAGGAGGTCAACGAGCTGCTCGTATGTGATATTGATGTCGTGTCCTTCGTCAGCCTTTGTTGAAGGTGTGAAGAGAGGCTCAGGGAGCTTGTCGCCCTGAACGAGGCCTTCAGGCATCTTCATGCCGCCGACTGTGCCGGACTTCTTGTATTCCTTAAGTGCGGAACCTTCGAGGTAACCTCTTACGATGCACTCGCAAGGAAGCATGTTTACTTTCTTAACGAGCATTGAACGGCCCTTGAGTTCCTCTTCGTACTTATCAAGACCCATCGGATATTCCTTAGGATCTGTTGTAATAACGTGGTTAGGGATGATGTCCTTGGTGAAATCGAACCAGAATGCCGAGATAGAAGATAATACCTTGCCCTTATCAGGGATCAGTTCGTCGAAAACGACGTCAAACGCCGAGATTCTGTCTGTTACGACCATAAGAAGCGAGTCGCCCAGATCATAGACGTTTCTGACCTTTCCTTTGATAAATACCGGCAGATCGATAAAATCCGTATCCTTGATAAGCATATTCATACCCTCCGTTTTATTATTTATATTAAAACTGAACCTTGATTATACATCTAAGGCAGAGTTTTTTCGATAAGAAAAAAGTTAACCCATGACCTGACCGCAGACGATGAACTTACTGGTGTAACAATAAGGCTCCACAAAGTAGTTCCAGTTACCGTCTTTGGTATTTCCGACCTCGACCACGTAAGGCTCGCCGTCGATATAGACCTCGCACCAGTAGTGCTGGGCGCCCGGAGCACTCCTTCCGCGAGAACCCTGGATAAGGACCGCATCATAACCGAGAAGGCACAGGAACTCGACCATTACGCCGTTATACTGTGCGCACTGACCGTTCTTGTCCTCCAGAGCGGAGACCGCGAAGTTCGATGTACCGCCGCTATAGACCATATTGTTGTGTACCCAGTAAAGAAGGAACGAGGCCTTCTCGCCGTTGGTCCATGACGGATCGAAATATGTCGCAGCGAAGTTGTTGATCGCCTTGATATCTGCCTCAGGGATGGTCCTTTCCTCCCATACGCGCTCTGAACCCTGAACGTTACAGAACTTGTAGGTGGTCTTCGGCTGGAGGTTAGTTACAAGATCCAGCTTCGTTACACCGTCGTAGAGGTAGTAGTCCTTGAACCTGTCATATGCAGGGTCCGGAGCCACGATGTTGATCCTTACGGATTCGCCGGGCTCGATGCCGTTAGCTACACAAAGGTCGGTGAACTCCTGTGAATCGGAAAATCCGTTAAAGAGCTCAGCTACAGGGTTGACGGACTTTGACACAGTCTCTACCCAGAACGCTTCGCCCGATGACTCAGGCTCTCTGTTGAGGAAGACATTGTAGTATCTTCTTACGAGCTCTTCAGGCGTCATATCCTTGGCAGCCGTCTTGAACTCGTCGCTCGTGAAAAATCCGTAAGCGGCCTTCTTGCCCGTTACGTTCTTCTGACTTAAGTCGTTGACCCAGAACTTGAGGCCATCCTCGTCTGCAGGTCTTCCCAGACAGCCGTCGTATAGCCTTTTTACAAATCCTTCTATGCCGGAATCGTAGGATGTGGTGACCTTTGTAGGACCGCCCGGCAATATTCCGTAGCCGTCGCAGATCTTGTGCCACTCGTCCGATCCCGCGAATTCCCAGAGGACGTCATCCTTACTAAGGAGGCCGTCCTCCAGGTCGTTATACCAGAATTCAAAACCCGCACTCTCAGGCTCTCTGTCGAAGAAAACCTTATAAAGCACCTTCAGATATTCTTCGTTGTTTAGGTTCTTGTCCGTGAACTCAGGGCAGTTCGTGATGCTCTTGAAGATCTCGAGGCCCGTGTTCTTCTGTCCCATGAGAAGTCCCGTCCAATAATTAAGGCCCTCCTCCTCAGGATCACGTCCGAGAGCGATCGTATAGATCCTTGATACGAATCCCTTCGCACCTTCTTCTTCGTCATCTTTCTTTTCCTCGAAAAAGAATAGTCCGCTTCCGACGTCTACCGGATCTTTCATATCTGCAAAGATAGTCGCAGACGGTACCAGGACCGATACCGCGATCATCGCTGAAGCTGCACCGAGTGCTATTTTTCGAAACATTAATAAACTTCCTCTCACACAAAATACCCCTACATTTTATAACGGATACTGTGCGGTTTTCTGTGATTTCTGTGTTAATTAATCAATATTTTACAAAACACCCTTGGTGGAAGGCACCTGATCCTCGTTTCTCGGATCGATGCTGACTGCCTGCCTGAGGGCTCTTCCGAACGCCTTGAACAGAGCCTCCATCTTGTGGTGATCGTTCGCGCCGTATGGGCAGTCTAAGTGCAATGTGATGCCTGCGTTATTTGCAGCTGCTCTAAAGAACTCTTCAGCAAGCTGCGTATCCATTGTGCCGCACATAGGTGCCGCGAAATCACACTTAAATACCAGGAATCCTCTTCCGGAGATATCGATGGAGCACTGAGCAAGAGCTTCGTCCATCGGGATAGAAGCAAATCCGAATCTCGTGATGCCCTTCTTCTCGCCGAGCGCCTTGCTGATAGCCTGGCCCAGGGCGATCCCGATATCCTCAACGGTATGATGTGCATCGACCTCGAGATCGCCGCTGCACTTGACCGTCAGGTCAAATCCGCCGTGTCTCGCGAATCCGTTCAGCATGTGATCGAAAAATCCCACGCCCGTGTCGATATCGGCATTTCCCTTGCCGTCGAGATCGATCTCCAGATAGATATCCGTCTCCTTGGTAACGCGTCCGATGCCTGCTACTCTGTTCATGCTCTTTCCTCCTTGATGGCACTGATGAGGCCGTTCATCTCCTCGTCTGTTCCTATGGTGATCCTTAAGTAATCCCCGATCACCGGCTTATCAAAAAACCTTACGAGTATTCCTCTTTCCTTGAGTTTAGCATAAAGCTCACCCGCCTTTATCCACGACGGCTTCGCGAAAACGAAGTTAGCCGAAGACTTACACACGGTAAAGCCCAGCTGCTCAAGCTCTTCTACGGTCCACTCTCTGGTCTTTATGATCTTCATCCTGCATTCCTGATAGTATGCATCATCATCGATAGCTGCAGCCGCGATCTTCTGCGCGATCCTGTCCACAGGATACGAATTGAAAGAATCGCGGACTCTCATCATGCCGTCGATGAGTTCTTTGGAACCGATGGCATAGCCCACGCGTATTCCCGCGAGGCCGTACGCCTTTGACAAAGTCTTTACAACGATGAGGTTCGGGTACTTATTAACGAGCGTGACCGCAGTCTCATATTCGTTCTTGAACGCCGCATAAGCCTCGTCGATCAAAACGACGCTATCGGGATTACCCTTAACGATCCTCTCGATATCCGTAAGGTCCAGCGCGATACTCGTCGGCGCATTCGGATTCGCGATCGCGATACCGCAGTTGTCCCTGCCGATATAATCGCCCGCATCGATCGTAAAATCATCCTTAAGCGGGATCTTCTCCGTCTCCACATCATAAAGCTGCGAATACACAGGATAGAAACTATACGAGATCGAAGGCACCAGAACCTTCTTATCCGTATTGCCTTTTTCTTCGAAAAAGCTCTGCCAGCTTATCGCGAGCACTTCATCGGACCCGTTTCCGACGAACACGTTCTCAGGCTTTATACCATACTCGCCGAATTTTCTCGCGACGCTCTCTCTTACGATCTGAGAGTCGGTATTCGGGTACAGTCTGAGCTCCGCGATATCGATATCATCCAGCACTCCGCGGCACTTCGGTGACGGCGGATACGGATTCTCGTTTGTATTAAGCTTAATGACCTTAACGCCGTCCTTCGGCTGCTCGCCTGCGACATACGGCAAAAGCTCATTTGTCTTTTTGTTCCAAAACTTACTCATCTTTATTCCTCAAATCTTACTCTTACGGCAGAAGCGTGACACTCCAGTCCCTCGCTGTCCGCGAATTTGGCTACGTCATTGTAGCACTCCTTAAGAGATTCCTCATTATAGTTAAGTACGCTCATCTTCTTATAGAAGTCGCCCGTATTAAGCGGCGAGAAGAATCTTGCCGTACCGCTTGTCGGAAGCGTGTGGTTAGGTCCGGCAAAATAGTCGCCCAGCGGCTCCGGTGTGTAATTACCGAGGAATACCGCACCTGCGTTATCGATCCTGTCGACTACCTTCTCCGCATCCTTAACGCAGAGTTCCAAGTGCTCAGGAGCGAGCTCCTCACTAAATGCGATAGCCGTATCAAGGCTGTCACAGTTGATGATCGCACAGTAAGTGCTCAGAGACTTTTCCAGGATATCCTTACGAAGGCTCTTCTCGGATCTTCTGTCAACGGCTTCGTAGACCTTGTCAGCCAGTTCCTTTGAAGTCGTAAGTACTATCGCGGAAGCGATCTTGTCGTGCTCGGCCTGTGAGAGCATATCCGCTGCCACGAACTCCGGAACAGCCGTCTCATCAGCGATTATGAGGATCTCCGAAGGACCTGCGAACATGTCGATATCGACCTGACCGAATACCAGCCTTTTCGCCGTATTGACGTAGATATTGCCCGGGCCGCAGATCTTGTCGACTCTCGGGATCGTCTCTGTTCCGTATGCCATAGCCGCGATTGCCTGGGCGCCGCCAACCTTATATATCTCGTTGGCGCCTGCGATCGTAGCTGCCGCAAGGATCACAGGTGCGATCGTTCCGTCTTTTCGAGGAGGGGTACAGAAAACAACTCTCTCTACTCCTGCTACCGATGCAGGGATAACATCCATAAGGACCGTTGAAGGAAGCGGAGCCGTGCCGCCCGGAACGTAGATACCTGCGATCCTTAAAGGACGAACGCGTACGCCGATCTTACTTCCCTTGGCAACATCCATCATGAAGCCTTCTTCCTTCTGCTTCTCGTGGAAGGCTCTGATGTTGCTTGCCGCCTTCTTGATGATCTCGAGAAGTTCAGGCTCGACTTCTTTCATAGCCTGATCGATCTCTTCCTTGGTAACAAGGATGTTCGAGCTGTCGATATCACATCCGTCGAACTTCTTTGTATATTTGGAGACTGCAGCATCACCGTTCTCTCTGATGTCGTCTATAACGGCACTTACGGTCTCGATCACCGGGCCCAGATCCATCTTGCCGCGAAGACCGAGGAGCTCACACACCTCTTTAAGATTGGAACTTGTTCCCTCCAGATATTTGCATTTCATTATTATGCCTCTTTCTTTTCTTCGTTCATTATCTCTACTTGCTTCTTCAAAGCCTCTATCATCGGCTTTATCTCAGAAGCCTTCATCTTCATGGATACTTTGTTTACGACCACTCTGGCGGAGATCTCGGCAACAGTGTCCAGAACATCAAGTCCGTTCTCGAACAGCGTCCTTCCCGTCTCGACGATGTCGACGATAACGTCCGACAATCCGATGAGCGGCGCGAGCTCAATGCTGCCATGAAGCTTGATTATCTCGACACTCTCACGCTTATAGTCCTCGAAGTATGCCCTCGTGATGTTAGGATACTTCGTGCTTACGCGTTTGTTCGGGATGGTATCGAGTTTCCCCTTAAGCTCCTTCGGACCGCAAACGCACATCCTGCATTTGCCGAATCCCAGGTCGATGACTTCGTAGAGCTGTCTTCCTTCTTCAAGAAGAGTGTCTTTCCCGACGACACCAATGTCCGCAGCTCCGTATTCAACATATGTCGGAACGTCTGCAGGCTTAGCTAAGATGAACCTTAAGCCCTGCTTCTCGTCCTCCAATATGAGCTTTCTTGATTTTTCCTTGGCAGCCGTACAGTCGTAGCCTGCCTTTTCCAGTAATTCGATGGCCTGCTCTGCGAGGCGGCCCTTGGATAATGCGATGGTCAACATAGATCAAGCCTCCTCCTTTGCTTCGTCTAAGAAGATGCATGTGTCGATTCCCATGTCATCTGCGTATTTTTCCAATGCGTCCCTTGTGTATCCCTGGGTATCAAGGACCACCTTCGTTCCTTCTGCAACCATCTGCTGCTTAAGAGCGATCGCTGCCTTACGTGTGCCTTCAACATCGATATCGTAACCGATGATGACCTCAGGCTTACTTGCCTGCGGCTCCATACCCTGTCTAATAAGTGCGATTATCGCGAGAGAAAGACCAAGTGAGAATCCTACGGCCTCCATATCTCTTCCGAAGGTACCCACAACATTATCGTATCTTCCGCCGCCCAGGATCGGGAAGCCTACCTCATAAGTAAATCCCTTGAAGATCACTCCCGTATAATAATCACTTCCGAGAAGTCCGAGATCGATACTTACATATTTAAGGTATCCGTAGTCATCAAGGAAATCGAGGATCTCCTTAAGGTTATCGAGAGCTGCTACCGCAGTCTCGTTATCTATCCTGCCTCTCATGGCTTCGATAACGTCGTAAGTTCCCTGCGATTCCGAGAACATAAGAAGCGTCTCTTTGTCTTCGTCCGTAAGTCCTATGTCGTCAGCAGTCTTCTCGAGCGTGACAACATCCTTCTGGTTGATCGCGTTTCTTATCTTATCGGAAGCATCCTTATCTATATTAAGTCCCTTCATGAATCCTTCGAAAAGCTTAGTCTGGCCGATGGATATCTGAAGGTCTTTGATGCCGATCTCAAGAGCCGATTCGATGGCAAGTGCGATGACTTCGGCATCCGCCGCAGATCCGGAAGAGCCCATGAGCTCAACGCCTGCCTGGGTAAACTCGGACTGCTTACCTCCGCCTACCTGCTCGTAGCGATACATGTTTTCGATATAACAAAGACGGAGAGGCGGCTCCTCGTCCTTGAAGATCGTTGCCGCAAATCTCGATGCAGGGATGGTGCCGTCATAACGGATCGTGATGAGCCTTCCCTTCTGGTCGCACAGCTTGTAAAGGTTCTGTGCGGGAACATACTCATTGTCCATGTAGATATCCGTATACTCTATGCCCGGAGTCTCGATCTCGCTGTAGCCGTTAAGGCTGAACAGGCTTCTAAGCTTGGATTCAGCTTCCTTCTTGAACTCGCAGATCCCCGGCAAAACGTCACTGAAGCCGTCCGGTGTGTAAAATCTGTTGTTACCCATTTTTTATTCTCCTAACTATACTAGTCCAACTTAAAGTTTATAATATTCGGCGGCCTGCTTCATCACAGGCAGGTTACATTTGGTTTTGCTTTACCACTTTAACGCTTTAACGTAGTAAATTAGTAAAGTGTCAACGGTGAAATTATACCTATGATCCCCACATGTGTCAAGGAAGTACGGAATTTTTTTATCGTTCGTGAAAACAGCAGATTCCTGTGCAGAAAACACAAGATTTGGCCGATTTTGCACAGGGCTGTGCATAAATGCGATTTTCCTGTGCGTACAGCACAGAAAATCAACTTTTTTGCACAGGAATATCATCCGATAAGGCTTAAGACCTTATCGTAACTGATTTAAACAGGATTGCCGTCCATATGCCAGCAGTACTTCGAGAAATCATAGGTGCCGTCTTTTAGTTTGAACCATCGGGTCTGGTTTTCCGTATACCAGGCATCTTCGCTCTTACTGTATCTGAGCCAGCCTATGCCCTCTTCTTCGTAGAAATCCTCGAACCAGTATACCCAGAACTTATTACCGAACAGATCGTTATAGTAGAAATGGCATTTTGTCTCGGGATCATAGTAGTTCTTCTCGGATTCTATGTAATTACATTCTCTTCCGATCGCATATACATAAACCGAGCTCTTTCCATTGTATTTTCCCTCGTTCGGCTTTGGCAGATGCCATAAAGCAGACTCATCATACTTATCCGGCAGGTGGATCCAGTTATCATAGCTGGCCTCGATATACCAACGCCCTTCATCGTAGTCATATTTCATGAGTCCGTAACTGCCGAATTCATTTGAGATCCCGTCAAATTCGTATACGACTGAAGGCGGATCCTGCTCGGGATCATACCAGAAATAGCATCCTGTTTCTTCGTCATAATAACGGCCGAACTCATCCAGATAGCACATCCTTCCCAACGTTCTGACATAATAGCTTTCATTGAGGTCATCTTTTGTATAGAACTTGGTGCAATAACCGGGGATCGGGGTAGGCTTCGGAGTATAATCATAACTCACGTCCCACGTACTTCTTTCAATATATCCGTTATCCTTTTTGTTGACCGCTGAATCGATCACGAATATGACTACAAAGAACAATGCGACTGCAATGATCGGGAGGATTATCCCCAGAGCAGGCTTGGTCTTCTCGAGTATCGGGTGGTATTTTTCCGTTTCCCGGAAGATCGGGCTTGAATCCTCTTCGGATGGCGGCTTCGGCCTTGCCTTCTTGTCGGGATTCGGCTTCGGTATCCTCACCTTTTTGATCGTATCTTCGATCTCATCTTCATAGAGAGCTTTGCCGAACGTATCATGAAGTGCCGCGCCGCAATTAGGACACGAAGGAAGGTCTCCTTCTTCCCATGATAATCTTATCTCCGTTCCGCAGAAACTGCAGGCGACAGTCGTCTCGTAGTGCTTATCCTTCTGGATGACTACGCTTTCATAGTATTCGCCGTTCTCGTCGTAATAACCCTTCTTGTAGAGCTTGCCGGTCTCTTTATCGACCCACTCCATCGGGTAATACAGATAATCGTGGTTTACACTTCGAAGGAAAAGAGAAGGTTTGTTGCCGTGAAATCCCGTCGGCTGATCTTTTCTCGGCCGAAGCGGAGGCGTAACAACCTGTCTGACTATGATATCGTCACCTGAAGACTCTATGTTTTTGTTATCCCGGGAGGAATCGTTTGAAGACATATCTCACATCTCCGTATACTGCCTGCGCCTGATTACAAGTGCCATCTCAAATACAATATCTTCCATACAAGTATACAACATCAGGTAAATACTTTGCAATCTATACATATCGAAAAGGACCGTTCGATAAGCGAACAGTCCTTTCCATCGGGTTTGGGTATAAAAATGTAAGTAGATTGTCTTAATTATCTTGCCAGGATAGCTGTCTGAGAAAGGCTCTCCAAAGCTTCCTTGGTTAATGGATTGTACATAATGTTCAACGCAAATCCGCCTGCAAGGATCAATACAGAGATGATCGCAGCAACAATGAGCTTAGGAGCAAGTCTGGACTTTTTCTCTGATCCTTCGGAGATCTCCTTCTGTCTCTTGATAAGGTGCATACCGATCACTAGAGCCATCGGAGCGAAGAAGAATGTTGTCATTATAGATCCGAGGGTTGCGGCGGCAGGCATCTGTGCTGCTGCATTTGCCGTATCGGAAGATGCACTTAAAGTCTCAGGATTGATCGCAGATAAGAGGATCGTTATTCCACCTGTAATGAAGTTGTTGCAAAGGTGAACGATAGTTGCAAGGATGAAGTTGTTTCTCTTGACTACCAGATATGCGCAGACAGATCCGAGGATAGCTGTGTTAACGAATCTGATCGGATCCATGTGTAGTGCGCCAAACATGACACCGACAATGAGGATGATGACCCAGTCTTTCTTAATGCCTCTGAAGGTGCTGAGGATAGCTCCTCTGCAGATAGCCTCTTCACAGATAGGAGGACATACGACCATAAGAAGGAAT
Source organism: Clostridia bacterium (assembly GCA_024699245.1). GTDB lineage: Bacteria > Bacillota > Clostridia > Saccharofermentanales > Saccharofermentanaceae > Saccharofermentans. The sequence goes on from JAILPW010000023.1 coordinate 17,254, forward strand.
GCCAGGATTACCGTTGTACCGGAGATTATGCCACCGAGACCGCCTGTCACTGCTTCATACATTTCAGGGAAGATCATGCCCGCTATATAGATGCTTGCCATACCGAAGCCGAGGCCGCCGATCCACATAAAAAGTGCTCCGAAGAAATCCCTAACGGTAATCTTCTTGATCGGGAATACTTCCTTAAGCGGTGTTTTGTTGAAAAAACAAGTTGCGATAGCGGTTATAAGAAGTCCCGCCTGAGTTACGAAATTACCGGCGATACCGACTTTTCCAGCGAAGATTGATCCGCCGATGATCCATGCTGCTGCTACAAAGAAAAGGACTATTCCTTTCCACGGTCTCCATTTTTGTTGATTACTTATCTTTACTGCCATTTTTCATAAACCTCCACACGGCCCCCGCCGTTCTTTTATGGTTTTATGATAAATGGCGATGTTTAATTAAACTTCTCGATAATCTTAAGAAAAGTTCTACAATTATTTAAGAAAGTATAAAGTGTCGGAAAGTGCTGATATCAGGCCTTTTTCAATGTCTTAACAGGCTTTTTCACATAGCCTTCCTTGAAAAATCTCACGAAAACTTCAAGGATGAGAAGCCATGTCATTCCCATGAGGCCGCAGTTTTCGACAAGATTAAGGAACTTCATGAGACAAACGCCGCCTGCAAGATATGCTACCGTGATGATGTTGATCGTAAAGAGTACGAACTGGAAGATAAACAATACCGTGTAGCAGAGGTCGAGAAGGTCGAACTTTTTTTCTTCCTGGAGGAACATGGTAAGCGGGATAGCCATGAAGATCAGCATGTACTGATAAGAGAATCCCGGCCAGCCGAGCATGAAGCAGCAAAGAAGCGCTACTGTCTGCCATCTCTTTTTCGAGAGGACGGCGCAAAGAAGCGTAAGGCCTGCCGTAAAGTGACCGAACCATGATGTAAGGCCCATGAAAGCTTCCGTGTTCTGTATGCGAAGGAAGATGGCGCTTAGGGCGATGTATGTGCTCTGGAAGCTGATCTTGTAGCCGATACCCGCCTGAACGGATCCTTCCTTGTCCATGTTGTGTGTGATGCCGTTAAAGAACTGGCCGACGGCGCCGATGCCGCCGATAAGAAGGAACGGTGCGAAGAAGATGATCAGCGCGTAAATGATGCAGCGGATCGCTTCTTTGTATTTCTTATCTTTTAAGAGAATGAGTCCGAAGACTGCAGGATAGATCTTGATGCCGAATGAGAATCCCAAAGCGATGAGGGCGATCTCTTTCTTGACCTTGTTGTCGGAATCTTTCCACAGGAAGAAGATGCCTGCGAAGATGAATGCCACGATAACGCTGTTGCCGCGCTCTGCCATAAAGAGGAACGGACCGGACATTATAAGCAGCACGATAAGGAGCGCCTGTGTCTTCTTATCCTTATAAAGGCCTCGGATGATCTCCGCAAAAGCGAGGATCGTGAATACCGTATAGAAGAAGAAAACCATCAGTGACGCATAGTTCTCTCGAAGGATCCTGCCTCCGACCTTAACGACGTTCTCAGGAATAAAGAACGACATAAAGCGGTAGAAAACATACGTGATAGGCGGATAGAGCACACCGTAAGAGTACGGGTTCTCATTTGCCGAATCTGTCATGCTGTGGAAAAAATCCATAAAGACATCGGTCTTATCATGCTGGAAAATCTGTTCCCACCAAACATCGCCGCGCGTAATTACTGCCATGATAACTGAGATCAAAAGTCCCAAGCTCATGACGGAAAAAAATATCTTCTTCTTTGTGTTCATCGAAAAATCCTTCCGCAATGTAACATATATCTTCTTTTTTCAATGTTCGCATTTTTGTCCCGTTCATTCAAGTTAAATATTTATGACAATAAAAAGCAGCCCCTTGCGGGGCTGCAAATAGTTTCAGACAATCTGTGAAAACTTACCTCTGAATACCGTAGCTGTTACAGATATCTGTAAACTCCTTGGAACTTGCGAAGTTATCGAATACCTGTTCACGGCTCATTCCGTTCTTCATCTCACCGAGCCAGTAATTGAGACCGCCCTCGTCGTATTCACGACCCATAAAGGTTGTATAAAGTCTCTTGATGTACTCTTCGTTAGAAGTATTGAATCCCTTGAACTCAGCAGATGTGAAGAACTGTCTTGCTGCTTCGGAACCTGATACCTCAAGGTTCGTGAGAGACAATGACCAGAAGTTAAGTCCGTCTGTCTCTGCTTCTCTTCCGAGACAGCATGTGTAAAGTCTTTCAGCAAATGCGATCGCATTCTTGGAAGCCTTTGTTGCCTTAGCAGTTGTCGCACCGGATCTGATTCCGTACTCGGCACAGATGTTGCACCACTCCTCGGAATTGATAAATCCGTCAACTACCTTATCTCTTCCGACAGACTTAAGGCTGTTCATCCAGAAGTTGAATCCGTTCGGATCATCCTTATAGTTTCTGTTGAAGAATGTCTCGTAAAGAACTGCCAGGAACTGTTCATCAGTAAGACCCTTGTCCTTGAATTCCTTACTGTTGAGGAACTCTCTTGCTGCGTCAGCACCGGTGAGGTTTCCAGCCTCAACGTTCTTGACCCAGAATTCTTTTCCTTCAGGCTCTGATTCACGACCCAAAGCTACGTTATAAAGTCTCTCTACAAATCCGCCGAATGACTCGGAATCAGGATCAGGTGTAGGTGTAGCAGGCTCATTAACAGTTACCTTAAATACGACTTCAATGGAGTTACCGTACTTATCTGTTACAGTACAGGAATAAGTTACGTTGGAATCAGCCTTGAATGTGATCTTGCTTGACTTCTCGCCTGTCACGATATTGAAGCTTGTTCCGTTAGTGGACTTGTACCACTTGTACTTGATACCTGTTGTCTCAGTGTCGTTAACCTTAACTTCCAATGTAACGTCCTTGTCCTTATCGGTTGTAACCGTCTTAGCAGAAGCACTTGTAAGATCCTTAAGAACAGGAACATTAACTGTTACCTTGAAGACCACGTTAACTGTATTTCCGTGAGCATCCTTAACTTCACACTTGTAAGTTGTTGTCTCATTCGGAGTAACCTTTACGGACTTAGTTGTGTCGCTCATCTTAGTGAAGTTCTTTCCGTCAGTTGAGCTGTACCAAGTGTAAGTTACGCCTGTTGTTGTATTCTCGCTTACCTTAGCTTCGAGAGTTGTTGAATCAAGTTTTGTGATAGTTACGGACTTAGCTGAAGAAGCCGTATTATCTGTAAGCTTGAAGTTAACCTTTACGCTGTAATCGAGTTTGATCTTCGTACCATACTTATCAGTAATGCTGCAACGGTAAGTGTAGTCAGCATCCGGCTTGATGCTGAGTGTGCTGCCTGTCTCACCGCTGATAGTCGTAAAGCTTGAACCGTCAGTAGATCTCAGCCATGAGTATGTAGGCTCAATAGCATTGGTCTTAGCCGTAAGAGTCTTGGACTCACCATAAGTAAGTGTCAGGCTCTTCTCGGAAGAAGTTCTCTGATCTACTATTTCAGGGACTGTTACGTTTACCGTAAAGATGATGGTTACGCTGTTATTATGCTCATCAGCTACAACGCACTTGTAATATACAGTTTCAGATGGAACTACTGTTACGGAGTCTGCAGTTGAGAAAGAAGAATCGGAATAAGTTGTTCCGTCCTGTGATGTGAACCATGCATATGTAACTCCGGATGTCTTGCTGGAGTCGATGACAGGAGCAAGAGTCGTTGATTCAGTCTTGATGATCGTTACTGACTTAGCAGAAGCAGTAGTGTTGTCAGTAAGAACATAGTTAACTGTAACAGCAAATTCGAGATCTTTTGTCGTTCCGTACTTATCTGTTACCGTACAACGTAAGGTCTTATTAGAATCAGCTGTAAATGTGAATGTCTCACCTGCAGCACCCGGTATAGACATAAAGCCTGTTCCGTCCAAATCTTCAGCCCATTCATAAGTAGGCTCGACCGCATCAGTCTTAGCATCAAGAGTAACAGAATCATTGTACTCAACTGTAAAAGACTTCTCCGAATCGGATCTCAGATCAGAGATCTCAGGAAGATCATTAACTGTAACAGTAAATGTAACCACACAAGAGTTACCGTGAGTATCAGTTACCGTACATGTGTATGTTGTTGATGCTTCAGGAGTTACAGTAACGGAAGCCTCAGAAGATGTGAATGTATCATCTGTCGAGCAGTTCCAGCTATATGTAACATCTGTTGTCTTGCTAGCATCGATATCCGGAGCAAGAGTAGCTGATTCAGTCTTTGTGATCGTTACTGACTTTGCTTCATCAGTAGTATTGTCAGTAAGAACATAGTTTACTGTAACGGTATATGTAACCACACAAGAGTTACCATGAGCATCACTTACAGTACATGTGTATGTTGTTGATGCATCAGGAATTACAGTAACGGAAGACTCAACAGATGTGAATGTATCATCTGTCGAGCAGCTCCAGCTGTATGTAACATCTGTTGTCTTGCTTGCATCGATATCCGGAGCAAGAGTAGCTGATTCAGTCTTTGTGATCGTTACTGACTTTGCTTCATCAGTAGTATTGTCAGTAAGGACATAATTAACTGTCACGGCAAAATCAAGAACGATCTCTCTTTCGTATTTATCAGTTACCGTACAACGTACAACTGTATTGCCAGTAGGTTCAAAGGTGAATGTCTTTCCGGAAGCACCTGCTATAGGTGTAAAGTTTTCTCCGTCAGAAGACTCGGACCAGGTATAACCTGGTTCAACTGCGTTCGTCTTAGCATCAAGAGTAACTGAGCCGCCAAGATCCACAGCAACTGCATCAGCACCAGTCTCTCTTGTATCGAGCAATTCCGGAATAACAGTTACTGTAAAGACGATCTCGAGAGATTCGCTCTTACCATCGGAAACTGTACACTTATAATAAGTATCCGCTGTAGGAGTAACTGTTATGGAAGCCGTTGTTCCGTCAATAGCTGCATATGTCTCACCGTCTGCTGACGAAGCCCATGCATACTGAACAGTACCGTCTGTCTTACTTGTATCTACGGATACTGTAAGAGTTGTGCTGTTATTCTCTACAACTGTTACTGCCAAAGAAGCAGGATCAGTTGTATCACCGAGGACATAAGTAACATTTACGTTGTACTCGAGTTCCAATGTCTGCTCAACTGCATCAGTTATTACGCACTTATAAACACCGGATGCTGTGACATTAGTCAATGAAAGCTTCGAACCTGTCTCTCCGTTAAGAAGAGTAAATTCTGTTCCATCTTTTACATACCAGGCAAACTTAGGACCTGTTACCTGAACGCCCTGTTCTGCATCGATCTCTACATCGTCACCATATACTACAGAATAGTTCTTCTGAGCATCGGTTCTGTTATCGGATATCTCAGGGAGAGTAACCGTAACAGTGAATTCGATACGAAGCGCTCTGTCATATGCATCACCAACTTCACAAATATAGTATGCGTCTCTGATAGGTGCGTCTGTATATGTATCACTTGTGGCTCCTTCAATAACAGTGTAGTTTTCACCATCTGAAGACTTGAACCATATATAATTAAGTCCTGTCACACCTGTATCCAGCATTTTAGCATGCATCGTTACTTCAGTACCTGCGTCAGAAGTAATGTCTCTTTCGATGTTGTCATAGTCAAATCCGAAATCAGGTATAGAGAAGAAAGTAATGATTGGATATGTTGTTGCTGATGTTGAAACAGTCAACTGGTTGTTTATAAGAGTTGCACCTGAATCGTTAAGATCGACCTCAAACCAATAATTATTGGATGGACAGATATCGATCACAACCTCTGTTCCGGTAACTGCAAACTTCACGCATCCGTTATATATAGCAAAAGCAGTCGAATCCGCACAGCTTACTGTACCGGCCTCACTTGTCATGTCTACTACATTAACATATACGAAGTTAGTTCCTTCAACATTCTCGAAAACGTATTCATCTTCGGAAAGGTAGAAGATAATATCATAATCACCCTCCTGAGATGGAGTGAATCTGTATGTGCTGCCACTCTTTGTAAGCTCGATCGGTGCTAAATCACCGCATACAGCGTATGCCTTGTATACATCACCGGTCAAGGTGTCGATAACGATCTCATCGCCCATGTAATATACTACTGGCTGATCAGGTGTTATTCCGTTAAATATGAGCTCAGAGGAATCCTCTTCCCTTGCATATTTAACCGTATAGTTTCCGCCGATACGGATAAACTGAGGTCTTATCTCACAGCAGACCCATTCATCATTTACATTAAACCGGTAGACCCCTTTCATCTCGGATCTTGATTCAATACATTCGCCGTTGACATATATATCGATACTGTCGCATACATATCCTTCCTCGGCTTCCGTCTTGATGTATATCTCGTATATATCAGGGAAACTCTTGAGATC
>JAILPW010000054.1:0-34224 GCA_024699245.1 Clostridia bacterium
CCATGTGCATAAAAAGAGCAAAGAGGAAGCGGACAAGATCTGCGACCAGCTTCTTACAAAGATGGGCATGCTTGATAAAGCAGATGCTTATCCTTGCAACCTCTCGGGTGGTCAGCAGCAGAGAGTCGGAATCGCGAGAGCACTCGCGACGAACCCTGACATAATCTTTTTCGATGAGCCTACATCGGCATTGGATCCTGAACTTACGGCGGGCATCCTCAAGGTTATAAGAGACCTTGCTGAGGAAAAGATGACCATGGTAATCGTTACACACGAGATGAGCTTTGCGAGGGATGTTGCAGACCGTATCATATTCATGGACGGCGGAGTCATAATCGAACAGGGTCCTGCCAAGGAACTCATTAATGATCCGAAGAACGAGAGGACCAAGGCGTTTCTGGCGGGTTATTGATTACATCATTGTAAGAATTGGCCCCGAATTGCAAAAAACGGATAGTTTTTTCTCCTCGTTAATCGTAATATATCTTTTGGAAGAAAACGCTTTGCTGTGTGAAGTGTGAAATGAGAATAAGAGGATGATATATATATGAATTTCAAAAAGATGGTCTCACTGATCCTGATCTCTTCTGCGGTGCTCGGAATGGCACTGAACTTTTCGGCATGTAAGAAAAACAACAAACCAAGGGAGAGCAACTATATTATTCAGGAATCCGATCCCTGGTATAACGCGAATATCTATAAACCATTCGAGATAATCGATCCATATAATGAGATCATGAATGCATCTTATTATTCGGCTATTGTCGGAGATAAACTTTTTATCTCGAAATCAGGCAGCTATTATTATGAAAACCTGAACGATTATGCATATGCGCAGATGTATGGTCTTTTCGATCTGGAAGGAAATTTTATCTGCCAATATCTGTTGGAAAGAGCATTCGAATTTGAAGATGATACTTTCATCGGGGTTAAGGCTGACGGAGATGAACTGGATATCATGTTTTCGGGCGTTACAGATAATGATCTCGAGTCGCGTATTTTTTCAGTCAGATGGGACACGGACAGCAATACATTAGGTGAGCCTGTTCAAATGAATCTGGATTTCCAGGGTGAATATCTGATGCAGGCTAAAAGGTGTGACGATATCCTGGTCATGACTGACTATTCTTATACTGATATTCTTTCCTCCGACACTATGGATATGGCCTTAAATATATACGAGGGAACAGAGCTTTTGGGCCGTCTGGAACTCTCTGACACCGAGTGTGACTATATCTATGTAAATGATGTCTATGAGAAAGACGGCAAGATCATTATCGATTGTGAGAACTGGAACTATATCGATTATTATTCCGGTGAGAAGGTAAGGATCGTATTTGATAAGACATCCCGTACTTTCGAAGAAATAAGCAGTTACTATTCCGAAGGCATCGGCAATAAGGTCCGGGGTTTTGACGGAAGGTTCTATTACGCAAAGAGAGACGGTATCTATTGTGATGACGAACTTTATCTCTCATTTGCGGATTGTGACATTAATCTTACTGACGCGCTCGACATGGATCTTTTAGGTGTTGAAGAAGACAGAATACTCATTTCCGATTATGATTATTTTGATGATCTGATGGAAGGATACAGGATAATTGCTCTCGAGAAACAGAACAGGAATCCGAATGCAGGTAAGATGGTCATCAATGCTCTGGCTGCCACAGTACTCAAGAACGAACAGTATGAAGCGATCCTTCGATATAACAGAGCTGATAATAAGTATTTCATAAGACCGGTCGTAAAAGCCATATCCGAGAATTCACTTTGTACATCCGATGTTTTGCAGCAGTATTATGATTCCCTGGCTGAGGAGATCAAGTCTGATAACGGACCTGATCTGGTCCTAAACGCACACGTTTTATCCAGTTTCATTAATGAAGGTTACTTCCTGGACCTGAGCAAAGATATCAAGTTTGATGACGAGAATTATTACTCCGAGATCTATGATCTTACCGCTACAGACGGAAAGCATTATCTGATCCCGTCAGGATTCCTTGTTACCGGTTCTATGGTGCCGTCAGAATACCTGGAAAAAGGTCAACACGGTTTCACTTACGATGAGTATAAAGAGTTTGTTTCTACCTGCTGTGATGGTGTCGATCCTATCACATATTCCCATACTCGAAAAAGATATCTGGAGGTCCTCTTGAATGCTATGGGAGATTCCTGGCTTAAGGATGGAAAGGTCGATTTCGATACTGAGGAATTCCGTGCGTTATTAAGCTACGTAAAAGATTTTGTTCCTGCAACTGAATATGAAGATGACCGGGGATATTTCACCGAGTATATTCATCCGTACCCTTCACCGAAAAAGTCTCCGGCGTATAACTTCCTGTACGACGCAAATTTCAGTTCCTATACATCGGAATTGATAGGTGATCCGGACCTGGAACTATGCGGTATCCCATCATATGAGAGGACAGGACCTGTTGCTCAGATCGTATCTTCCGCATCCGTTTGCGCCAATACGGGAGTATTGGACGGCTGTGTCGATTTTATAAAATATCTCCTGAGTACTGAGATCCAGTTGAATAATGTACGTATCTCTGTCAACAAAAATGCGATGAGCATACTTCAGAGCACCAATTACCAGAAAGACGCCAGGGAATTCAAGGACAATCTTGCCAAGCTCCAATCGGAAGCTCAGGACAGAGACGATAATTACTATGCTCCGCTCAAGGATACACAGAAACAGGTCGATTCGTTTACGGATGACTTCGAATGTGCCGCGGTATACGACATGACTGTCGTTTACATAATCATCGAAGAATCACGCGGATATCTTGACGGAAACGAGGACATTGACACGGTAATCTCATCGATCAATACCAAAGTCCAATCCTATCTGGACAGTCTGGGTTGATCCGCGTATTGAAAATGAACTGGAAGAGAGGCTTTTTAAAGGCCTCTTTTTTATGTCGTGTTTTTTTGATAAAGTAGCACTATATTTTAGTGTGAATTCACTAAAGGGGATTGGAAAGAGAGGGAAAAAGATGAAAGATGCTAGAAAAGTATTGGCATTGATCATCGCTTTTGCGATGCTTTTCGGAATGGTCTCATGTTCGTCATCTTCAAAGAGTAAGAAGAGCAAGTCTGACAAGAAGACTGAAAAGGAAGAAGATGAAGACGAGGATGAAGATGAGGACGATGAGGATGTAACTGAGGAAACCGAGAAGTCAGAAGAAACAGAGACTTCCGAAGAAACCGAGGAAACGGAGACATCTGAAGAGACGGAAGAATCTGAGGAGACAACAGAATCATCATTCGTAAATGAGGAAAGTGACGGTAATGCCGACTATGAAGAACTGAAGGAACTTACCGGAGCTTATTCGGTAACTCCGGGGGATTATTATTCGTCTATCAACGTTGAGTCACTGCTCCTGGATGGTATTCTCGCTTACGCTGAGGGAGAAGAGATGGAACATATGATGGATCACATGTTCTATCTTGGAAGTACGCTTATTCCTGACGATATCGCCGAGGATATGGAAGTTTATGATTGCAAGTCGGTGATCAGTTATGTTAAGGAGAACGAGACCGACATTGACTATTATCATGAGTCCTTGTCAATTTTCGAGTATGAAGATGAGGCTGCAGCGAATAAGGCTCTCGAGACTTTTAAGACAGAGGCTGTCGGAGATGTGATCCTGAATGAACAAGAATACATGAATAACGGTTCAGAGGGATATCTGGTATTCCGCATTGAGTTTGAGGATCTGTTGAGGATCTTGTTCGGCGAAGAAGATATTTCTGAAGAGGATTTGGAATTATACAAAGAATACCTGGGAGAATTGAATGTCGTGATCGGCTTTTACCAGAGCGGTAACAGACTGATCGAGGTTGACTATGTCTCCTCCGGCACCGGATATCAATTTGCTACTCTGTCGTTTATCTCTGATGAAGGATTCTCGGATCCGTATGACGTGACGAATTCCGAGCCGATGATCGCGGCTTATGAAGAGGTTTTCGACGATTAAGATACTACTGAAGTTAAAAAGCATGATATCAGCCGTTCCGATGGGGCGGCTGATTTCTTAACACAAAAATAATATAAACGTATTTTGATAAGAGACGATATGGGCTATAATCCGAGTAGGGAAGGGTTAGTTTTGTCTAGGAGGAGGAACCTTTGGTTTCAAGACGGATTAACAGATCATTAGCGGCGTTTCTGTGTCTGGTGATGGCGCTGAGCGTTGTTTTGTTCTTTGGAAATAAAAAGGTCTTTGCTGATACCACATATGCTGTTGATGGAGACGGCACCAATAACTGCGCCAGTTTCTCATGTACTGTAAGAGCATCGAGCTATTCGGATTCCGACGGCTTTGAAGTATATTCCGCATGGGCTTATGAGTTGAACGGCAAAGCGGATGTATCATACAGCCTCAGCGGTTCCACCGTATATGTTACCGTCAAGTCCAAGGACGGATCTCCGCTCTCGGGACTGGAGATCTATGTCGGAGTATCAGCCAGTAAAGATTACGCTATCGATCTGAACCGCGTAGGTATCCAGTATTATTCGGAGGATATCTCCACACCTACGCAACCTCCGACAGAGCCACCGACAGAGCCACCGACAAATACTCCTACATCCACGGCAACTCCTACGCCAAAGCCTACGGCTACAGCGACACCAACACCTAAGGTAACTGATACTCCTAAGCCGACAGCAAATACTCCGGCTCCTACAGCTACGCCTGTTCCGACATCAACTCCTGAACCGACGGCAGTTCCGGCTGAGACAGAGGAGACGGAAGTAACTTCTACACCGACACCTACACCTACATCAACGCCGACTCCGACTCCGACGGAGACTCCTACTCCAACACCAACGAAAACTCCTACACCTACACCGAAACCGGTAGTTGAAGAGACTGTAGCGGAAGTTATCGAAGAGACAACCGAGGAAACAGAAGACCCTGATCACATTCCGACCAAACCGCCTACGAAGCTGGGCGCTATCATGGGTAACAGGGATGACGGTAACGGCCCGACCGCAGGTTCGATCATACTTGGATTTTTGAAATACTTCATTATCCTTCTGGCGATCCTTATCGTTGGAAGATTGATCTATCTGAAGATAAAGGGCACATATAACGAAGATCTCCTTAAGGAGTTTATCCCGTTCAAAAAGAAGAAGTCAGAGGATGAGAATCCTGAGACTCAGGCTGTTAACGGATTCCTCCAGAAATCTAATACTGCATCCGTAAGACCTGTATATTCGAATGCCGCTTACGAAGCAAAGACAAAAGAGGCAGACCACGAGAAGGAGTGATCAGTTCCTCTCGTTTATGATCTTTTGGGCCTTGTCATTGATAACAACGATAACTTCATCCAGCGGCTTATCGCCGTTGAAGTATTGGTCGGTTTCTTCTATCAGCATCAGGGTAAGTTCCGGATCCTCGTGAGAATAGTACGAAAGTCCCGATAAAGACTTCATGAACTGTTCGATCATAAGATCCGTCGTAACTCTGTATCCCACCTCGGTAATCTCCGATACATAGTGATAGTGGGATACTAAGAGGCTGTAATACTTAAGACATAGCTGGTTCAATAACGGAAGATCGTAAGCCAGTACATCTTTATTTATCGGAATGGATGTGAAGATCTCACCATCCTTGAATCCGCCCCTGAACAGATAATTTATGAAACGCTTTGCTCCGTCCTTGACCTCGGAAGCGGCTGCTACGGATATCGATTCCGTTACATCAAAGCTCGGTCCTTTGGCATCGACAGAAGGAGCTCCTGCAATGATGTAAGGTTCAGTGACTTTGGCGTACGCTGCTATGAAGTCATTATATGAGCTTATATTCGTGTATCTGGCGATCGGAGCCGGAAGGTCAAGGTAATCCAGATCTGATAGTATTTCTCCTGTATAAGTGGTTATAAAATCGTTCTTGGCATATTCGGCTGCGGCCCTGAACTGTTCAGTTCCGAAGTCGACTTTATCATCGGTTATCATGGAATTTATATCCGTACATGCCAGAAGGAAAGTAGTTCTTTCCCTGCTGTTGTAGTATTCGGCGAATGGCTCTATTCCGTTACTCGGACCGTGGACGAATGCGGAATAATCATCAAAAGTAAAACCGTTGTTTCCTTCTTTGAGTTGATCCTCGGGACATACTATTCCGTTGATGCTTATGGTCACAGGAAGAAAATAAGATCTGTCATCGTATTTTGTTGCCTCTATGACATTCTCGAAAAGCATCTCCTTAACATCTGCTTCAAGATAGTCAGAAAGATCTTCAAGACAGCCACTGTTATAAGCTCTGGTGTTCTGAAGATCCAATATGATATCAGGCACATCCGTTCCCTTAAGATCTTCTATGAGCTTCTGTTCATAGGAAGCGATATCATCCTTCTCTTTATTGAGCTCATTTATCATGATCTCGGAACTGTCCTCAGAATATCTCGTGTACAGACTGCCGGCTGATATGATGGAGAGATCCTCTTCATCCTTCCAGATCCTTATCAGATACTCATCATCGGTCTTGTTGAAGTTATAGATCGCTGACGACATATAATCGGAGCAGTCTTCACGGAATGTAAGATCGATCACTTTTTTCCCGACATGAGGATTCGGTATCTTTTTGAGCACGGTAATGTACTGATAATGTTCATATCCGAGCATATCGCCGTAAGCGATGAATGACAGTATTGCGTGATCGTCTGTATGTGACAGGATACTGATGTCTTCGATGCTGCTTTCATCCGAATAGTCATAGAGATATGGCGAATACTGGTTGCAGTCTATGGCAAGTTCAAGCGAATCATCAGTTTCGTTGTAGCTGTATATATTTCCTATGTGATCGCAGCACATCAGTTCGCCTTCGTTCGTTCGGTTTAAGGCGGACATATCTGTGGTGTCTATTCCGGAGGAACTGTTGCGGATATCTTCCATTGTCTCCTTTTGGTTTTCGAGCACTGCGCCGGTCTCCGGATCGATCAGCATCTGTATCTTGCCTGTCTCACTTAAGAAACTGACGTAAACGGAATCGGTTCCTTCCTTAGGGTAGATCGCATCTATGCCGAAAGCGATCTCTCCGCCGATCATATCCTTTACGTCGATCCTGGAACAAAATCTGTCCCCTTCGAAAAAGATCAATATGGGATTTCCGACTTCGTCCCCGCATCTGAAACAAAAATAGTTTCCAACCGCTAAAACCTCACTGAGAAAAACACCATCTCTGCTGACTTCTTCTATCTTGTGGAATTCTCCTGCCTTGCCGGTCTCAAGGTCGACGGTGGAGAAGTAGTAAGTAAAATCCACTACACTTGTAAGGCCTCTCCAAATAACGGCTGTAGCCGTTTTGCCGTCCTCGTTTGGCATAAGGAACATGGTGTCGAGCCACATGTCCGGGTTATCTTCCGGATAATCAATTATCTTGGAGTCGCAATTACCCTCCATATCATATATGTTGAGCCTGGTCTCGACATATCGCCCATCGTCATCTTCCCAATCCACGATGAACGGAGCATAGATCTTTCCGTCTTTGTATGAGATATTAAGACAATCGTCTGACTGATTCGGATGAAGATCACCGGGGATATCGACTTCAAACCTTACAGAGTCGTACCAGAGATCATCTTCTTTTACGATGACTTCTTCGGACAGGGTACGGGAACCTTTGCAGCTGCAAAAAACGGGAACCAAAACGGAGACTGCCAGAACGGCGGCCAATGATCGTCTGAAATTCATATTATCCTCCCACAAATATATGAATCAGTGCCAAAAGTTTTCTCATGATCATTATAATTCAATGGTTTTAAATAAATAGGGGATAAACTCTACCAAAGGGGAGGAAATAGTAAATCTGCACATTCGGGCAACAGTTTTCGATAAGAAAAAAATACGGTTTTCTTATAGGCATATTCTGGAACTGATATTATAATATCTTGGTACTTATTGTTATAAGTAAAGTTCTATGCATGAAAGGAGATCATTATGCAACACATTGACATCAAAGAGATTTTTGAGAATCAGGGGCTGCTCAATAATAATGTGACCGTATGCGGTTGGGTCAGAACAGCAAGAGATTCGAAGAATGTTGCATTTATCGAATTAAATGATGGAACAAGCTTGAAACACCTACAGATCGTAATTGAAAAGGATTCCGGCATCGAGCTCGAGCAGTGCCTCAAGCTCGGAACTGCCCTTAAGGTTGAAGGCAAGCTTGTTCCTTCAGCCAATAATATCGTCGAGATAAATGCATCAAGTATCGAGGTACTGGGAACTGCGCCTGCAGATTATCCGCTCCAGAAGAAGAGGCACACACTCGAGTTCTTAAGGACTATGCCTCATCTTCGTCTTCGTACAAATACCTTTAACGCAGTATTCAGAGTACGTTCCGTTATGGCAGCATCTATCCATGAGTTCTTCCAGAGCAAGAACTTCGTATACGTTAACCCGCCGCTCATTACGGGCAGCGACTGCGAGGGAGCAGGTGAGATGTTCCAGGTAACCACTATAGGTTACCAGAACGGCAAGTACGAGAGTGCGGAAGATTACTATGCTGACGACTTCTTCGGTAAGAAAGCTGGTCTTTCCGTTTCCGCGCAGCTCGAGGGCGAGACAGCAGCTCTTGCTATGGGTAAGATCTACACATTCGGACCTTCCTTCAGAGCTGAGAACAGTAACACACCTAAGCATCTTGCAGAGTTCTGGCACGTTGAGCCTGAGGTGGCTTTTGCTGAACTTCCTGATGTTATCGCACTTGCAGAAGAGATGGTCAAGTTCGTTATCGGACGTGTCCTCGAGAAGTGCCCTAAGGAGATGGAGTTCTTCGACAAGTTCATGGAGAACGGTCTTATCGACCGCCTCACAAAGCTCATCAGCGAAGACTTCGGAACTATCACTTATACAGAAGCTATCGAACTTTTGAAGAAGGCAGATGTTGACTTCCAGTATCCTGTTGAGTGGGGCTGCGACCTCCAGACAGAGCATGAGAGATATATCTCCGAGAAGATCTTCAATAAGGCAGTATTCGTTACTAACTATCCTAAGGAGATCAAGTCCTTCTACATGAAGCAGAACGATGACGGCAAGACGGTTGCAGCGGTTGACCTTCTTGTTCCGGGTGTCGGTGAGATCATCGGAGGCTCCGAGCGTGAAGCTGACTACGACAAGCTCCTCGAGGCTATGAAGGTTCGTAACATGCCTTTGGATCCATATGCTGATTATCTTGACCTTCGTAAGTACGGTTCCGTTCCGCACGGCGGATTCGGCCTCGGCTTCGAGCGTCTGATCATGTACGTAACAGGTATGGCGAACATCAGAGATGTAGTGCTCTACCCAAGAACTGTTAACAACATCCGATAATCTACGAGGTAACAAATATGTCCAGATCAGTAAACATTCCGGAGGGCTACAAGTCACATCTTTCCCTTCGTGAGACACAGCATGCTATAAAGCAGATCAAAGACACTTTCCAACAGTCCTTGTCATTTGCTCTCACACTTGACCGTGTAACAGCACCTTTGATCGTTCCTAAGGACAGCGGTATCAATGACGACCTTAACGGCGTTGAGCGTAAGGTCGAGTTCTCCATCAAGGAGATCGAGACTAATGCAGAGGTCGTTCAGTCCCTTGCTAAGTGGAAGCGTATGGCTCTCTACCGTTACGGTTATAAGCCGGGTGAAGGCATCTACACTGACATGAACGCCATCCGCCGCGACGATAACGTAGACAACATCCACAGCATCTTCGTAGATCAGTGGGACTGGGAGAAAGTCATCACAGCTGAAGACCGCAACATCGAGTTCCTCAAGGACACGGTCAGAAACATCGTTAAGGCTATCGTTTATACAAAGCGTCAGGTTACGCTCCGTTATCCTCAGATCAAGAACCCGATCAACGAGGACGTATTCTTCATTACGACTCAGGAACTTCTCGACAAGTATCCTGATCTCGACACAAAGGCTCGTGAGGACGCTATCGTCAAAGAGCACGGCACCGTATTCATCATGGGTATCGGCGCACCTCTCAGTAACGGCGAGCCGCATGACGGAAGAGCTCCTGACTACGACGACTGGTCCCTCAACGGCGACCTGATGGTATGGAACGAAGTCCTCGGACACGCTCTCGAGATCTCATCCATGGGTATCCGTGTTGACTCCAAGTCTCTCGCATCCCAGCTCAAGGCCGCAAACGCAGAGGACCGCATGAAGTTTGAGTTCCATAAGCTCATCGCAGAAGGCACTATGCCTCTTACGATCGGCGGCGGTATCGGCCAGTCACGTCTTTGCATGTTCCTTCTCGAAAAAGCTCACATCGGCGAAGTTCAGGCATCCGTTTGGACAGAAGACATGTACAAAGAGTTCGAGGCTAAGGGTATCACCCTCCTCTGATCATCACCTAACTTAATACTTAAGACCGATTTCCCATTCCGGGAAGTCGGTTTTTTATTGCCACCTTTAAAATTCCCGTTATTTGTACCGTCCTATGGAACGGTACAAATGACGGTAAAAGCGCGGAAATTCCCGTAAAATGTACCGTTCCTGAAGTGGTACAAATGACGGGTTGTTTTGTCGATTTTGTCGATAAATGTCGCTTGTATTGTTATTTAATAAACAATATAAATTGACATTTATACTTCTAAATTTTATACTACATATGTTTCTGAGCATTTTGAGTTTGTATGTTCGGGAGCAGGGAGATATGAGAAAACTGGGCGGCTAGTGTTCCCGGTATTTTTCTCAGTTAATAATTTAATACTAGAATTCGGGGAAAATCTTTATGGGAAAAAGATTATTAAGACTCCTTTCTGCTTTTATCGCTGTTGTTATCACAACGGCGTCTTTTGTTTTTGCGCAAGATGTAGAAGCTGCATTCAGCTATACGTATGACGGCACAGTAAAGGATTACAAGATCGAGGAAACTTATAACTACGGAAAATATTTCGAGCCTTCAGAAGACGGCAAATATCAGATCCTTATCTATGTTCACGGCTCAGGTGATTACGGCGGCTGCGGACAGGGCAGTATGCCTTCAGGTCTTCTGAATCTGATGAATCAGTGGATATTTAACGGGTACTGCGAACCTTTTGTCGTATTTTGTCCAAGGATCGAACAGATCAAAGAAAAGAATTGGGGCATCACCGATTTCGGTGAGTTTGTTTCCAACGGCTATCTTGAAGAGCTTGTCGAAGAGATCAAGGCAGGCAACATATCCGACAAGGTGGATACCAGTAAGCCTATCGCCATCGCCGGTTATTCAATGGGTGGTGCAGTTGCTCTATATGCAGGTGCCCATGATCCTGATACTTTCTATAATGTTGCTTCTATCAGCCCGTCATGGTGCTGTTATAACGGAAGTGCGCAGTCATATCTCAATTCTTCTTCGGAACTTGTTTTCAATCAGGATCCGGAAGGACATTATATTATGACCTACGGTAAGGGCGAGGAAGAACAGTTCGCTAAGAATGTTGAGAGATATAAAGGTTATATAGAAGGAAACAAAGAAAACAGGGACGGCCTATTCAAGTTTTGTGCTTATGACTCAAGTTACGGAGGACACGGATGGAAAGTCTTCATGAGAGGCACTTTCGAGTTCCTTTTCTATATGAGAAATGACTGTCTGCCGACTAACGAGATGATCGACACAGCATGTAACGGAGCAAATACAGGATTATATGGTATTGCCTACATAAAAGGAACTCCTGTTCCGGGTAACACACTTACCGCATATACTTCGGCAAGTAATGCCAGTAATTTCAATTACCAGTGGCTCCGAAATAACGAGCCGATCAGCGGCGCTACATCAAAGACCTATACCCTTAGCAGTGCAGATGCAGGAGCGAAGATAAGATGCAAGCTTACCGATAAAGATGGCGTTTACAAAGGTTATTTCTTTACCGAAAAAGTTGAGGTAAGTGCTCCGAGTGCGGTACCTACTATAACTACCAGCCCGACTGTAACGACAAAGCCTACAGGCGGTGCTTCTTCAGGAAGCGGTAATGTTCCTACACCTGGCGGAAGCAGAGGTGCATCATCCAAGGAGGATATCTCCAAGTTTGTAGATAATATCTATACCAGTGTTCTCGGCCGAGATGCCGAACCGGAAGGTGCCGAGTTCTGGTTTAACGAGTTGTGGAACTTCAAATGTTCCGGTGACGAAGTAGCATTGGGATTCATTAACAGTAAAGAATTCAGAGACCGTAATCTCTCTGATGAGGATTATGTGAAGGTTTTATATAAGGCTTTCTTCGACCGTGATCCTGATGACAGCGGCATGAAGTTCTGGCTCGACTCACTGTCTAATGGAACTCTTGACCGTAAGGCAGTCGCCAATAATTTCGTATACTCACAGGAGTGGGCTGACACCTGTGCCACATACGGCATAAGATGCGGTGGAAGCATCAAAGCCAAGGTTAATATCACTCCTTCAGATTCGACATATGCATTCGTAGAGAGAATGTATGTAACTGCTCTCGGAAGAGCTTCCGATGAGGGCGGTAAAGAGTTTTGGGCTAATGAGCTTTCCAACTACAGATGCACGGGTGAGGAACTGGGCGTACAGTTCTTCCTGAGCAAGGAGATGGAGGATCTCAATATCTCGGACGAAGAGTTCGTTGACCGTCTTTATAAGACGTTTATGGACCGTGATGCAGAGCCTGACGGCAAGACATTCTGGCTTAAGAGCCTGGCGGACGGAGCTTCAAGAAAATCCGTTGTCCTGGGCTTTACGAGAAGCGAAGAATTTGTCGGCAGATGTATAACAGAAAGAATACTTCCTTATTGATAATAGCCTTTATCATTTTTAAAGTCGTCGCATCAAAAATGCGGCGATTTTTTTATTCAAACAGAATTGACATTTAAAGATGTAAAAACTATACTACAAACGTCGACAATCATTTACGAGTTTGGGTGGTTGGAGACGGGAAGAAATGAGAAACTGAGTAACTAGAGTTATTTAGTATTTTTCACTGTACAATTTTATATTGTGAACGTTTCCGGGCATTTTGGGTTTGTATGACCGGGCGTACATCTGAGAAACTAAGTGACACGGGTTATTTGGTTTGTTATCAAGTTACAATTTTATAGTTAGTATTTGGGAGACTTTTTTATGAAAGGAAGACTATTGAGAATTCTGTCTGCCGTTGTTGTTGTACCTATAATCGCGACTTCTATGATTTTCGCGAATGATGTAAAGGCAGCACCGAAGACTTATAACGGTACGATCACACCTTACACGCGCGAAACTCATAATGTTGTAAACAAAGGCAAATACTTTGAACCTGCAGCTGACGGTAAGTATCAAGCAATGATTTATTTCCATGGTGCATCAGATCAAGTCAATGGTTCAGATTTGGCAAATCTGCCGGAAAGATTGATGAACGACATGAACAAGTGGATCGATATGGGATATTGCGACCCTATGGTAGTAATAACTCCTTCGATCTTTAACTCAGCTGCATGGGGAATCGAAGATTTTAAAAGCTTTGTAAAAGATGGAAATTTAGCATCATTGATCAAAGAAATCCAGTCGGGCGAGGGCTTAGGTAAAAAGGTAGATACTAGTAAGCCTATCATCGTAGCCGGATATTCTATGGGTGCTTCAGCAGCCCTTTATACAGGTACTTTGTTTAGGAATGGTGATCCTAATGGTGATGGAGTTGCTGATGTTGCTCCAATTTACAATGTCGGCGCATTCAGTCCATCTTACTGCTATTACTCTGAGGAATCACCCAGTTGGATTACAGATCCATCAGATTGTATCTTCTCGTCAAGGACAGACGGACACTTTTTGTTAACAGGTGGTGCAGGTGAAAATTCTTACTTTAATACTTGCTTTAACACAGATAAGCGTGTTTTAGAAAAGAATGGTACTCAATTTAAATTTCACAAATACAATTCCGAATGGGGTCCGCACGGATGGGCTTGCGTATTTGAACTCGGTACTTTTGAATATCTGTATTACCTGAAATTTAATGAACTTCCGGCTGAAGAGATCATGACAAATGCAGTCTGGGGTGAGGTAACGATCTCAGGAACGACGACTGTCGGAAGCACACTGACAGCATCATTAAACACATATTACAATGTCGGAGCGAGCTATCGCGGTTATCAGTGGTATCGAGAGAACACCTCGACGGGAGCTTTTACCGCTATTTCCGGTGCGACTTCAAGTACTTATACTCTGACTTCTGCTGATTCAGGTTGTAAGGTCAGATGCAAGATCTGGGATACCAGAGAACCAAAAACACCGCAAGGAAGCGGCAAGTGGGGTTATTCATACCGTACCACAGCTACGATCTCTTCAGGCCAGCAGCAGCCGCAGGCGATCAAAGGAACGGTAACATTATCCGCTGACTATTACCGTTACGGTTATAAAGTCAGAGCTACTGTATCAGGCAGTAATGCAACAAACCTCAAGTATCAGTGGAAGAGAGGCGACTCTGTTATAAGCGGTGCAACCTCTTATGAGTATGTACTCACAGAGAGCGATATCGGTAAGCAGATCAGCTGCATAGTAACAGATAAGGACGGTAAGTACACAGGCAGCATCAGCAGTTCAAAGACAGCTACCATAGGTAAGGCATTTGGTCCTAACCCACCGAGCGGTGTTTCCGCAGTTAACTGTTCCTCCAAGGGAGCAAAAGACGGAAAGATCACAGGCGTATCTGACAAGATGGAATATGCAGTCCAGACAAATGGTACCCCTGGTACATTTAATAGTATTTCAGGAACAACAGTCACAGGACTTGCTGCAGGAACATACTACGTCAGATATAAGGCTACATCCACGGCAGATGCGGGCGGAATGGCAGAAGTTTATATCAAAGAGAACAGTGCTCAGGCGATCAAGGGAACGGTAACATTGTCTGCTGATTATTTCCGTTATGGTTATGAAATTAAGGCTTCTGTATCAGGTAATAACGCAACAAATCTCAAGTATCAGTGGATGAGGGGCGACTCGGCTATCTCTGGTGCTACATCAAAAGAATACACTCTTACAGAGAGTGATATCGGTAAACAGATCAGTTGTGTAGTTACTGATAAAGACGGAAAGTATACAGGCAGCATCAGCAGTTCAAAGACAGCTACTATAGGTAAGGCATTTGGTCCTAACCCACCGAGTGGTGTTTCCGCAGTTAACTGTTCTTCTAAGGGAGCAAAAGACGGAAAGATCACAGGCGTATCTGACAAGATGGAATATGCAGTCCAGACAAATGGTAACCCTGGTACATTCAAGAGTATTTCCGGTACTTCGGTTACGGGACTTGCAGCCGGAACATACTATGTAAGATATAAGACTACTTCAACGGCAGATGCAGGTGGAATGGCTGAAGTTTACATCAAAGACGGTGCTGCTCAGTCGATCAATGGAACGGTATCATTATCCGCTGACCACTACCGTTACGGTTATAAGGTAAGTGCAACTGTATCAGGCAGTAATGCAACAAACCTCAAGTATCAGTGGAAGAGAGGCGACTCAGTTATCTCTGGTGCAACCTCTTATGAGTATGTGCTCACAGAGAATGATATCGGTAAGCAGATCAGCTGTGTTGTAACTGATAAAGATGGTAAGTACACAGGCAGCATCAGCAGCTCAAAGACAACTACTATAGGTAAGGCTTTCGGTGCTAAAGCTCCTACAGGTCTTGCAGGTATAAACTGTTCCTCTAATGGCGCTAAGGACGGAAAGATCCTGAATGTGTCAGATAAGATGGAATACACAGTTCTTACTAACGGTAAGCCGGGTACATATACGAGTATTTCCGGATCTTCAATCACAGGACTTGCTGCGGGAACTTACTATATCAGATATAAGGAGACTTCCACAGCTGATGCCGGTGCTAATGCCGAGATAACTATCAATGTAAAGGCTTCAAATGTAACAACTACACCAACAGTAACAGCAGCACCTACTACAACTGCTACTGATACTGCAGTACAGACAGTTACAACTGCTCCTACAGCAACAACAACTACTGCTACGAGTACATCACCTAATGACCAGATCTCTGCTTTCGTAGATCGTCTCTATTTGAGCGTTCTCGGAAGAGAGGCTGATGAAGATGGTGCAAAATATTGGACAAACGAGCTCGTTTCATTCAGGATGTCGGGTGCACAGGTTGCAGAGAAGTTTGTTCTCAGCCCTGAGTTCCTTGGTTCCGTTGAAAATGATACTCAGTTCGTAACTGTTCTTTACAAGGCATTCTTCAATCGTGATCCTGACGATGACGGACTTGCTTATTGGACAAAAGCACTTAGTGACAAGACAATGACAAGAGAAGAAGTAGAAAGAAACTTCGTATATTCTCAGGAGTGGGCAGATACATGTGCTGAATACGGAATCCTTTCCGGAAGCACAGTTAAGCCTTCCAAATCCATTGATCCGACTGAAGCAACTCTTGCTTTCGTTGAGAGAATGTACACTAAGGCAATGAATCGTGAATCTGATCCTGAAGGTAAGGCATATTGGGCTAATAGACTTGCTAACTACGAGTGCACAGGTGAGACTATCGGTCTCGAGTTCTTTACCAGCGCAGAGATGAAGGGCTATAACCTTGATAACGAAGAATTCGTAAAGAGACTTTATAGCACATTCATGGATCGTGATGCTGATTCAACAGGTCTTTCATTCTGGATAAATGAACTTGAGAACGGCACTGATCGTGCAGAGGTCGTAAAGGGATTTGCAAAGAGCGCTGAGTTTGAGCAGAGATGTATCGAAGCAAGGATCCTTCCTTGCGAGGGTTTATTCTAATTAGATAATCCGGATAACTCCATTACGTGTTGACCCCTGAAGTTTGAGACAAAGTTAATTAACTTCAGGGGTCAGTTTGTTATCTGTAATTATCAGCCTACTGCATTAAAGTAATCTACATAGAAGATGGAATCTTTTACACAAGCCAGGATCGCGTTATGAACATAGAACGGATCATTATGGTCAAACTGTGAGTAGATACCTGTCATGCCGATCCTTACGGTATAGCCGTTTACAGTTTCAACATCGAGATATGTCTCGCCGTCTGTGGCCTTGAGGAAAACGTAATCGTCTTCAAAACCTACAAAGATGTTGTTTGTCTTCTCGCCATCCTCATAGATGAAGCCGGAGAATCCGCCGTTGAAGGTTACCATGTTTGTCAGAGAGTCGAATTCTCTGTAGTTGGTGAGTGGCTCAGGCATACCGTCTGTTCCGACGCAGTATTCTCTTACAACGTTGATGCTTGCTGCTTCGTCAAAGCACTCTACTGCAGTGAAGCGGGAAGTGTTGCCGAAATGAATTCTGCTTAATCCTTCGATCGAACCATAATAGATAAACTGTTCGTTCTCGAACTTATATACGTTAAGGTCATGACGGAGACCATGATTGTCAGGACTTACCGAGCTTATAACCCAGAAGAAAGTGTTGCCGTTGACTCTGATCATATATGTATTTGCTGTGACTACGCCAAGGTAATCGTTATATGAGATCGGAAGTTCTGAAACTTTTCCATCATATGTAGCTAATACGCATCCGTCACCATTCTCGAAAGAGAATGAACCCATATCACAATCTAATGTCCATTTGCTTGTGTAGTTATAATTAATGAAATCTATTACGCAGTCATCAGGAAGTTCTGTAGTCTTCTTAACTTCTGCTGTAGGCTCCGGTGTTACTTCAGGAGTTGTCTCTGCAGTCTGCTTAACTTCCTCTGTGGCCTTTGGTGCTTCGGTTACCACTGGTGCCTCTGTAACAGCAGCTGTTGTTTCTGTTGTTGTAGTTGCTTCTGTGATCTCGGTTGATGTTGCACTTGTCTGTGTTGTGAGATCCTTTTTGTCATTGATATCGAAAACGATAGCGCTTGTATCTGCTGTCTGCTCAGTTGTCTCAGTCAATGCTTCTGTTGAAGAAGGAACATTATTTCCCAACTGGATCTTTTTAATTGAAGAAGAATTAGAAGTTGTTGTTGCAGCTGTTCCGATCTGCTGGTCGTTGACCTTAACGTCGATTCCTTTATTTGCTACTGCCTCGACTACCTTATCGATGGTGTTTCCCTGATCCTTGACCTCGATGGTGCAGGCAGATGCTGTAAATGCGATTGATGCTGTAAGAAGAAGTGATGCTATTTTTGTAGCTTTCATTTTATTTATCCTCCAATGTAAAAGCTGATGTTTTATAAGTTTTTGCTTGTTCCGGAATAAGCATCTTGTTCTGACTTACAAGGCAATTCTACAATCGTAGAATCAGTTTGTCAACAGTTTTTTCTACATTTGTAGAAAATTTTTCGAAAAAGTTTTGAAACTCCTTTGCGGCAGGCGTTTTCGAACATAGAAAAAGGGGAGCCGACGCTCCCCTTAAAGTGAAATTGGATTGTGTATGAACGATTAAAATTCGTAGCTTGGAATCCTGTCATCGATGCGGGCATCGATAGCATGTGCGATGTAGAACTGATCATTCTTATCGCGTGCATCAAAGATGGATGTCCAGTCGAGGCGGATAAGTACGCCTGCCTTTGTCTCGATATCCAGATATGTCATACCATCTGTTCCGATCAGACGGACATAGTCATCAGGAGAAACGGATGCTGTGTCACTTGTCAATTGACCATTGACGATTATGTAACCTGAGACTTCATCAGTGAATGATACTACATTACGTACATCGTAGAACCACATATTGACATCGACCAATACCGGCAAGCCTGTAGCTCCGACTCCGCAATAACCGCGGATATCAAAACCGTTTTCTTCTGATTCCATCAATGAAGCTTCGAAATGTGCCGGGTCATCCATGGTCTGTGAGAGTACGGAAAATCCGTCAGTGGAGTTTACATATGTGATATCGTTTCCGTCGATCTTATATACGTTAAGGTTATGGTAGAATCCTCTGTCTGTCTCAAGAGAAGATTCGACATAGATATATTCAAATCCGTATCTCTGAACATAGGTTACGCCATATGGCCAAACTTGCTTATTGTCCCATGTGATCGGAAGTTCAAAAGTCCTTCCGTTAAAGGTAATGATGATGTCGTCATCGCCCGGTTCTACCTTGAAATTCCCGTGCTTGCAGTCAAGAGTATAGACCTGATTCGAATCGGGAACACGATCGAATTCGATGCATGTATCTTCCAAGATAATGGTCCTCTCTACCTCAGGAGTTGTCTCGGCAGATGTTTCCTCTGTGCTCTTCTTATCGTCGATCTCAACATCTGCTGAGGATGTTTCTTCAGTATCATTTGCATCTGTATCGTCAGTTTCCTCTGCGGAATCTGTTGTAATAGGATCGAGCGAGCTCTTTTGTTCTTTTTCTTCGCTTACTTGTGTATCTATAGCTTCAGGAGCGTCACTGGCGAGCGCATTGACTACCTTGTCGACTGTGCCGTTCTGATCAGAGAACTCAACAGCGCATGCGGATGATGCCAGAGCGATTGATGCTACGAGAAGAAGTGATGCAATTTTTTTAGCTTTCATTTTATTACCCTCCAAAGTAAAAGTTGATCTTTTATAAGTTATTGCTTGTTCCGGAATAAGCATCTTGTTCCGACTTACAAGGCAATTCTACAATCGTAGAATTAGTTTGTCAACACTTTTTTCTACATTTGTAGAAAATATTATCGAAAAAGATTTGAAGCTCCTTTGCGGCAGGCGTTTTCGAGCAAAAAAAGGGAGCTTTGAAGCTCCCCGGGTGAACTAATTTGTGTGTGAACGATTAAAAATCGTAGCATGGGATCCTGTCATCGATATTGGCATCGATTGCATGTGCGACGTAGAACTGATCACTATAATCGCATGCCTGGAAGATTGATGTCCAGTCGAGGCGGATTCGTACGCCTGCCTTTGTTTCGATATCCAGATATGTCATACCATCTGTTCCGACCAGACGGACATATTCATCAGGAGAAACAGATATAATGTCTACTGTTACTGACTCGTCGATAACCAGGTGACCGGATACTTTTTCAGGGAACGATACTGCATCACAGACATCGAAGAACCACTGATCATCATCCATCAATACAGGTATTCCGTCAGGACCTACCTCATATAATCCGCGGAGATCAAAACCATTTTCCTCTGATTCCTGCAACGAAGCTTCGAAACATTTAGGGTCACTCATGTTCTTTGAGAGAACGGATAATCCGTCTGTAGAAGCTATATAGGTGACCTCGTTTCCGGTGATCTTATATATGTTGAGGTTATGGTAGAATCCTCTGGTCGTCTGGAGAGAACTTCCGATATAGATATACTCATTTCCGTCTATCTGAACATAGACCGGGCCATATGGCCAAACACCCAAGTTGGAACTCCATGTTATAGGCAGTTCAAAGGTGTTGCCATTGAAAGTGATAAGGATGTTGTTATTTCCCGGTTCTACCTTGAAATTTCCGTGCTTGCAGTCAAGAGTATAGGTCTGATTCTGACCCGAAACATTCTCGAATACGATGCATGTATTTTCTTTGATAAGAGGTCTTTGTACCTCAGGGGTGGCAGTTGGTTTAACCGTCGGAGTTGCCGTAGGAGTTGCCTTCGGAGTGGAAGTAACTTTTGGCGTAGGGGTAGGTGTAGCGGTTACAGTACTTTTGCTCTCGGATGATTTCGGTTCATCTGCATTGCTGTTTCCTGAACTTGTCTCGGCTTCAGTACCGTTGGTACCACTATTAACCTGACCATTATTATCCGGCATATTAGGCTTGTTCGGAGTAACAGTTACATAGATAACACCTGAGTTTCCGGAAGAACCCGAAGTGCCTGAATTACCTGTTCCGGAATTCTGTCCTATATCTTCATTACCTGTGATGTCGTTTAAGCTCTCGTTGCTTTCGACAGTGTTACCGCCGATATCAGTATTTGTATTACTATCTGACGGATCTACAGATATTTCTGTTCCCTGATCCTGATCATTGGAACCCGCCTGCATTTCTGTTAACATTCCTGTGACTGACTCGAGTGTTTCATCAGTACCAGAGAATTCAACTGTACAGGCAGTAGTCATAACAGCTATCGATGCAGAAAGGAATACCGAGGCGAGCTTCGCCATCTTATTTGACTTCATTACTAACCCTCCGATAAAGTACCTATCTCTTTTTATTTTCCCCCCGAAAAAAGCAGAACGCCTATAGGAATTCTATGCGCGCGTATTACAAATGTCAACATTGTCAAATGTGGAAGGGTAGGTGTCCCGGGATTTACTGCTCAACGATGCAGCCGATGTGATCCTTGTAACTGGAAGCGGCATCCAGCATATCATCAGGTACATCCATCAGATAGAATTCATTATCGGATTCCTTATAGAACATGGCAACATAAGGCTCATCAACGATCCTGCCGTCATCGGTCGGACCTGTGCCTGAAGGCTCACCCGGGAGCCAGTGAGAAGAACTTACTTCCTCGCCGGAAAGCCAGTAGAACTTGCCATCATCTCCTCTTGTTGCACCGACATAGAAAATATAATCGGTAACACCGTACTGTCTGATCAACGAAGTGACCTTATCCCAGTCTTCTTCAGAATCGATGGATACAAGATTACAATTTAATTCTCTGGCGGCATTCTGTGATTCATTCCATGTTCCGTCAGAAGTGAAGAGCTGGAAAACAGGTTCCGATTCTTCTGTAGTTGCTTCTGTAGGTTCAGCAGATTCTGTCGTTACATCTACGAAACGGCTCTCGTCATCGTCCAGCTTCTTTCTTTTGGACGGTTCTGTTTCTTCAGTTTCTTCGGCAACAGTCTTCTTTTTGGAAGAAGCTTTAGTCTTCTTGCCGTTGAAATCATATGAAGCCGTAGAAAGAAGGAATACGACAGCAAGTGCGAATATGAGTACTATGACCTGAAGGACCTTGGAGATCTTTCTGCCGGTAAGAAGATTCTTGACGCGAAGCTTCGCTTCCATTCCGCCTAAGCTGAATCCACTGAATGCGGTATTCTGCATGAACGTGGTGCTCTTGTGAGTTCCGGATGCGTGAAGGACGATGGACATGCAGTATTCCTTTATAAGTTCCGCATCAAAGGAACTGGTGGTCTCTTCATCTACTCTCATTTCCATATCTGCGCAAAGCATAACATATGCGAGCCATACCAGTGGGTTGAACCAGTGGATGCAGAGGATGAAATAGCAGATGAGCTTGGTAAGACCGTCCTTGTTCTTTATGTGGGTCCACTCGTGATTGAGGATGTATTCTCTCTCGTCTTCATTCATCATTACCGGGACGAATATCTTAGGCGACAGGAATCCGATAACGAACGGTGACTCGATCTCGGTCATGAAATACTTTCCGTCGTACGAACGTGAACACCATCTTGCTTTTGAATAGAAATTAAAATATCTGACAAAGAAGAAAACGAAAAGACCCAATGCTACGCTCAGCCAGACGGAAGCAAGGACACCCTTGACCGATACGGTAGGAGTTGCCTTGTTTGCCACCTTGACGGTTACGTTGGACTGAACGATCCTCTTGATGCTGTGGTCTTCATTGAGGGATTTCTTTTCCGTTGACACGGATCCGGTCTGATCGTCGACTTCCTCGACGGCTGCTTCGTTTCTCGTAAAGATCTGACCTATATTAAGAACGCTGGCAGGCGTGCTCAGGTTAAATGGAATTATGAGTCTTATCGCTACTGCGAGCCAGAATAATATAAGTATCTTCTTCGGGAATCGCCTGAAGACAAGACGAAGCAGAAGGACCGCCAATATCGCGATTCCTCCTGATATGCTCATCTCGAAGATCTTTAAGAAAACGTTGCCCATAAAAACTTTACTTTTCCGTATGCTTTGCGATCATATCCATAAGCTTCGCGGCATCGTCCTTGCTCAGACTCTTGTTGCCGTTGCCAAGGAAGGAGTTAACGAAGTTCGGGAGAGAACCCTGGAAATTCTTGGTAACCATCTCCTCGCTCTGCTGCTGTTGTACTTCTTCACGTCTTACCAGATATGTGATGATAGACTTGTTGTTGGCGATAAAACCTTTATCGCTCAGTCTTTTTATCATTGTATATACGGTCGTTTTCTTCCATCCGTGGATCTGCTCACAGATATCGGAAAGCTCACCTGATGATATAGGGGAATGATCCCATATTTGTTCCATAAGTTTGAATTCGCTCTCGCCGATAGAATTGTCTTTCATTCCTGGTCTCCTCTCATATTTTTTCTTAATTCTACACGCGTAGAATAGTTGTGTCAATATAAAAATCGGAAACGACATAAAAACACCGCAAGGGGTTGCTTGTGGCGTTTTGACAAAGGGTGTAGCCGGACTTGGGGGTCTGGCCGGTTTTCATCATATCTTCCTGAGGTTTGTAACTACATCATACAATCCGGGGACTTTTCGTTCTATCGATTTACATTACAAGAGGGGTGTCTAATCTTACGATATTGAAATGTTGACACCGGATAGTTTTTTCGAGATGCAACAAAATAAAACGGAGGATCGTTTATATAGTGAAGTAAGGTACATAAGATCATAGGAGGTGTTACCATGAAACGTAAGTTTATGGCCGCTTTGTTGGCCGCATTTTTCGCATTGACATTTTTCGCAGGATGCTCCAAGTCATCAGGATCTTCCACCCGTGTCCGTAATGAAACGGCGGATGGAGATGGTGATTACGCTTATGCAATGGAGACAACGGAAGCCATAGCTGAGATGTATAACGGGGATATCGACATGGATTATTCCATGGAAGGCGACGGCGGAAGTGTCGATCTTTCCAACTCGGGGACCAAGGCAGATGTTGCTAAGGAGATGCTCGTCTATCGATGCAATATCACTATCGATACGCTGGATTTTGAAGGGGCAGTATCCACGTTAAAGCAGAAGGTAAAAGAGTACAGGGGACTTATCGAATACGAGTCTCAGTCTGACGGAGCAGGCTATTCCGGACAATATGTCGTGGACGAAGAAGATAAGGACTACACATATTCAGCTACAATAAGGATCCCGTCCGAATACTATGATTCATTCACAACATCGGCAGAAGGTCTGGGAATCTTAAGGAACAAGAATTCATCTGTCGATAACGTAACAACAGTATACGGAACATTAAAGTCTGAACTCGAGATCTATGAAGCTGACTACGCACGCTATCTCGAGAAATACGAAGAGACAGAAGATGATGCGATCGCTCTTTCTATCGAGAAGGAACTTCGTTCGCTCGCTTTGACGATCGCAAACATCAAGACTCAGATGAGCACCATCGAAGGCGATGTCGCTTATTCATATATTACGATCTCCATCCACAAGGTATGCGAAGAAGAGATAGTTGCTGAGCCTACACCTGAACCTAAAGATGACAGCTTCTCTGCAAGATTCAAGAAAACGGCAAAAGAATCATGGGGTTCTTTCCTCGGATTCGTTCAGGGTCTCATACTTTTCCTCGTAAGATCGTGGTGGGTATTGCTCATTATTGGTATAATAGTATTTGTAATAGTGTTCAGTATTAAGAGAGCCAACAAGAAAAGACGCATAAGAAACGAGCGTTACGTGGCTGAGAGAGAAGAACGTGAAAGACAGAGAAGAGCTTTGATAGAAGCTGAAAAACAGAAGAAAGTGGAAGGGGAAACAAAGGCTCAGGATAATAAGCCGAAGGAGGAGGCTTCTGGTCCTGACAAAGTTTAACGGCAAACAATGAAAACGGGTAAGATCTTGTGCGCGCTCATCGTAGCGGCAACATTATTCTCCGTATCGGCATGTAACGGTAATGCCGAGGTCGGCGAGACTTATGTAACGGAGAATACAACCAAAAAAACAGAAGAAACAGTAATTTCAGAAGAAACAACAGGCAAAGCAACAGATATAGAAGTTGAAGTAACTTCGGAATCCGAAGAAGGCACAACCGAGGAAACGATAGTTGAGCCGGTACCTACAAGTTCACAGGCAGATGGCGTCAGCGACGAAGACGAATACGAGAATAGTCCTATGGACATCGAATATGTCAAGAACAAGATGGTCATCGTTCCTGTAGATGGAACCGAGTATGAGGACATAGAAGAACTCGGTGAGAAGTACGGATTCCACATAGTCGAACGGGAATTTGACAGTTATTACGTCAAGACCAATGACCCCCTGACTTATGACGAACTTAACGAACTGTCACTCAAGATCGACGCAGAAGACATAGTTGAAGGCTGTTATCTGGAGTTTAAAGCTACATTTGGTTGATTGTTAAGATCTTACGGCGGGCTGTCTCAGGCATTCTGAGGCGGCCCGTATTTTTCGAAAAAAATAACAAGCACGGTATTCGGAAAATGCAAGTAAAAAACTTTGATTTTTATTAGTGAATATGCCAACAAAATCCTTCTTTAATAATACAAGGGTATCAATTATCATTAACTTGAAGTATTATGTAATTTAGAATGATTACAAATTAGGAGGATCACCATGCATTGTTGTAAGAGCATAACACAGGACCTCATATGGGTAGGCGCTAATGACAGACGTTTGGCAATGTTTGAAGGCGTATACTCTGTACCTGACGGAGTTTCATATAACTCATACGTACTTCTCGATGAGAAGACGGCAGTTTTCGATACGGTAGACAAGGCTGTCTCCAGGATCTTTTTCGAAAACGTTGAGCACGCATTGAACGGAAGAAAACTCGACTACCTTGTAGTCCATCACATGGAGCCTGACCATTCCGCTACCATGCAGGAACTGGTGATCCGTTATCCTGACGTAAAGATCGTATGTAATGACAAGATCAAGAATATGATAAAGCAGTTCTTCGAGTTCGATATCGACTCGAGAGCTGTCGTGGTAAAAGAGGGCGATACCTTATCCCTCGGCAAGCACGAGCTCACATTCGTCATGGCTCCGATGGTCCACTGGCCTGAGGTCATGATGAGCTATGAAAAGACAGACAAGATCTTGTTCTCTGCAGATGCTTTCGGTTCATTCGGCGCACTTAACGGCGCCATCTTTGCCGACTTCGTAGACTTCGAGAAGGATTACCTGAACGAAGCCAGAAGATATTACACGAATATCGTAGGTAAGTACGGACCTCAGGTTCAGGCAGTTCTTAAGAAGGCATCTGCTCTCGACATCAAGATGATCTGCCCTCTGCACGGTTTCGTATGGAGAAAGCACCTGTCGGACTTCATCGAGAAGTACGATCTGTGGAGTTCTTATACTCCTGAGATCAAGGGTGTCATGGTGGTCTATGCATCCGTTTACGGCAATACGGAGAACACGGCTGAGATAATCGCGAGCAAGATCTCCGATAAGGGCATCCCGGTAACGATGTTCGATGTATCCGTTAAGCCTGCATCCGACATCGTATCCGCTGCTTTCAGATACAGTCACATCGTATTTGCATCCACAACATATAACGCAGGCATCTTCGTATCGATGGAAGCATGCATCTCCGATATCGTTGCTCATAATCTCCAGAAGCGTAAGATCGCTATCGTGGAGAACGGTTCATGGGCTCCTACATCAGGCAAGCTCATGAGAGAGGAATTAAGTAAGCTCAAGAACTGCGAGATCATCGAGCAGGGCGTAACGATCAAGTCCTCTCTTAAGGAAGACAACATGGCATCCGTTGATGCACTCGTTGACGCTCTGACATCCGATATTGAAGTTTCTTTCGCAGAGGAGAAAGCTCCTGTTGAGGTACCGACAGCCTCGGTTGACGACAAGGCATTCAACAAGATCTCCTATGGTCTTTATGTCCTTACGACAAAGTGGGGGACATTTGATAACGGCTGTATCATCAACACCGTAACACAGATCACTTCCCAGCCGGGAAGGATCTCAATCGCGGTCAACAAGAACAACCTTTCAAATCAGATCATTAAAGAGACAGGAATATTCAACGTTTCAGTATTGACTGAAGATGCCAACTTCGATATCTTCAAGAAGTTTGGTTTTGTATCGGGAAGAGAGCAGGATAAGTTCACTTCCGACGAGAAAGAATTCAGGACTGCAAACGGTCTTACGTATTTTTCCAAGGCGACTAACGCGGTCATCTCCGCCAAGGTCATCGATACATTGGAATATGAGACACATACGGTTTTCGTTGCCGAGGTTACGGAAGCAAAGGTGCTCTCTGATGTAAGATCGGTAACGTACCAGTACTACTTCGATCACATAAAGCCGAAGCCGGGCAACTATGAGGAAAAGAAAAAGGGCTGGGTATGTAAGATCTGCGGTTACGTTTATGAAGGTGACGATCTGCCTGAGGATTATGAATGTCCTTTATGTAAGCACGGACCTGCTGATTTTGAGAGAATTGAGTAAGTAGAGTTAAGAAAAATAAAGTGTGTAGAAAGAGGAATCAGAAATGAAGGAATTTGCAGAAGGTAAGTGGAGTAATCACATTAACGTTCGCGACTTTATCGTGCGTAACTATACGCCATATGACGGGGACGAGAGTTTTCTCGCATCACCTACGGAGCGAACACTCAAGATCTGGGACAAGCTCTCCAAGCTCATGGATCAGGAGCGTGAAAAGGGAGGAGTCCTTGATGTTGATACAAAGACTATCTCCGATATCGATGCTTATGCACCGGGTTATATCGACAAGGATAACGAGATAATCGTAGGTCTTCAGACAGATGCTCCTTTGAAGCGTGCGGTAATGCCTTTCGGAGGCATGAGAATGGTAAAGAATTCTCTCGACGCTTATAACTATGAGATGGATCCGAGGATCGAGGATATCTTCAAGTACAGAAAGACACATAACGACGGTGTTTTCGATGTATATACTCCTGCAATGAGAGCAGCCCGTAAGAGCGGAATCATCACAGGACTTCCTGATGCATACGGCAGAGGACGTATCATCGGTGACTACAGACGTATCGCACTTTATGGTGTTGATAAGCTCATCGAAGAGAAGATGAACACCAAGGATGACTTCGATCATCCTTACATGAGCGATGATTATATCAGACAAAGAGAAGAGCACGCTGAGCAGATCAAGGCTCTCGGCAAGCTCAAAAGGCTCGGCGAATCCTACGGATTTGATATCTCCAAGCCTGCTACAGATACTAAGGAAGCTTTCCAGTGGGTATACTTCGGTTACCTCGCAGCAGTTAAGGAGCAGAACGGTGCTGCCATGTCTCTCGGACGTGTAAGCACATTCCTTGATATCTACGCACAGCGCGACCTTGAAGAGGGACGCTATACGGAATCGGAGATCCAGGAGATCGTTGATGACTTCATCATGAAGCTCCGTATCATCAGATTCCTTCGTACACCTGCTTATGACGAACTGTTCTCCGGTGATCCTAACTGGGTAACAGAGTCAATCGGCGGTATCGGTGCTGACGGCCGTCACATGGTAACGAAGATGAGCTACAGATTCCTTCATACACTCACCAACTTGGGACCTGCACCTGAGCCTAACATGACTGTCCTTTGGAGTACACACCTTCCTGAGAACTTCAAGAGATACTGCGCTATGATGTCCATCAAGACATGCTCCATCCAGTACGAGTCAGACCGTATCATGAGAAAGAGATTTGGTGATGATTACGGTATCGCTTGCTGCGTATCAGCTATGGTCATCGGTAAGCAGATGCAGTACTTCGGTGCTCGTGCTAACCTTGCAAAAGCGCTTCTTTATGCTATCAATGGCGGCCGTGATGAGAAGAGCGGTCTTCAGATCGGACCTGAGCTTTTGGCATGCCGCGGTACTTATCTCGACTACGAAGACGTTATGCGTAAGTACGACGTTATCCTCGACTGGCTCGCTGCTCTGTATGTAAATACACTTAACGTTATTCACTACATGCACGACAAGTATTGCTACGAGAAGATCCAGATGGCTTTGCACGACGATGATATCGACAGAACAATGGCATGCGGTATCGCAGGTCTTTCCGTTGTTGCTGACTCGCTCTCCGCTATCAAGTACGCAAAGGTTAAGCCTATCCGTAACGAAGAGAACCTCGTTATCGACTATATCGTAGAAGGCGACTTCCCTAAGTTCGGTAACAACGATCCTCGTGTAGATGATCTGGCAGTTGATATCACCAGAAGATTCATCAATAAGCTTAAGAAAGTTCCTTCATACCGTAATGCTCGTCACACAATGTCGATCCTTACGATCACTTCTAACGTCGTATACGGTAA
This sequence comes from Clostridia bacterium, assembly GCA_024699245.1. Lineage (GTDB taxonomy): Bacteria > Bacillota > Clostridia > Saccharofermentanales > Saccharofermentanaceae > Saccharofermentans. The sequence continues at coordinate 28,996 of JAILPW010000054.1, forward strand.
GAAGACAGGATCCACTCCTGACGGACGTAAGGCAGGCGAGCCGTTCGCACCAGGTGCTAACCCGATGCACGGAAGAGACGTTAACGGTTCTATAGCTTCTATGCTCTCCGTAAGTAAGCTTCCTTATGAGTACGCAGAAGACGGAATTTCCTACACATTCTCCATCGTTCCGACAGCTCTCGGTATCGATGAGAGATCCAGAGAAGAGAACCTCTACGGACTTCTTGATAACTACATTCTTGAAGAGGGACATCACATCAATGTCAACGTTCTTAACAGAGAGACATTGATCGATGCTATGGACCATCCTGAAAAGTATCCGCAGCTCACGATCCGTGTTTCCGGTTATGCCGTAAACTTCATCAAGCTCACGAGAGAACAGCAGGAAGAGGTCATCTCCAGAACATTCCATACAAAGATCTGATATGCAGACGGGAATAGTACATTCGATCGAGACTTTCGGGACCCTTGACGGTCCCGGAACTCGTTATGTGCTCTTTTTAAAAGGCTGCCCTCTTCGCTGCATCTTCTGCCACAACCCTGACACTTGGAAGATGGAAGGCGGCATGGAGAAGACCACAGGGGAGATCCTTGAAGACGTCCTTCGAACACGAAACTTCTACAAAAAAGGCGGCGTCACCATCTCAGGCGGTGAGCCGATGCTCCAGCACGACTTCGTCAGAGAACTCCTTTCTCTTTTTCGCGAAAACAATATCCACACGGCACTTGATACCGCAGGTTCCATAGAGATCGGGAAGTCATCAGAACTTATCGACCTGGCGGACATGCTCCTTCTTGATATGAAGGCTCCGACATCTGACCTTTTCGAGACCATAACAGGTTTTCCGATGAAGAACTCCCTGGATACTTTGGATTACTGCGAGAAGACTAATAAGCGTGTCTGGATCCGTCATGTGATCGTTCCGGGTTATACGGATAGCGATGAGGATGCAAAAGCGCTCGGTAAACTCCTGTCGGATTATAAGTGCATCGAATACGTGGATCTTCTTCCGTTCCATAAGCTTGGCGAATACAAATGGAAAGAACTCGGCATACGTTATAAGCTCTATGATGTAAGTGAACCTGATCCTTCGATAATGGAAAAACATATCGAGATACTGGGCGGATACGGGCTCAAAGCAAGGTATAACCACTGATTTACAATTCGTTTATACATTGATAACACAATTCATCTTTGAAGCGTTTATAATCAAGTTACATAAGAAATCAAACGGAAAGAGGTGGTACCAATGGTAAGCGAATCAGAACTTTTTAAGTCATATTTGGTATCCGGGTCCAGCCTCCTACCGGAACCTTAAAAAGGTTTATTGAGTTCTCCTGTATAAGTAAACAAAGCAAACAAAACACCTAACCGCCTTGAAGTATCGAGGCGGTTTTTCTATGGGGAAATTGTGCATGGTGTATCAATCGAGATCACTAATAAACTTTTAAAATGAACATTTTTATTCTTGCAAATTATTACGGATGCTGTATTATTGTATTGGTTAGCGTAGACTAACATATATTTTTTATTTGATAGTTAGCATTTACTAACTAAAGGAGTGAATAATGATGCCGCTTTGTTTTGCGAACATAGGTGAGGAAAACATAATCAAAAAAGTCGGTGGCAGCCCGGAACTTAAAAAACACCTGGAGGATCTGGGTTTTGTAGCCGGTGGCAGTGTTGTGGTGGTCAATACTCTTCAGGGAAATGTGATCGTTAATGTTAAGGAATCACGAGTTGCCATAAGTGAAGAGATGGCCAGAAAAATAATGATTTAAGGAGAGTATCGATGATGACACTTAAGCAGGTAAAGGTCGGTCAGACTGTGAAGGTCGTAAAGATCCAGGGAACAGGTCCGGTCAAAAGAAGGATCATGGACATGGGTATCACAAAAGGCGTAGAGATCTTTGTCCGTAAGGTTGCTCCTCTCGGAGATCCGATCGAGATCAACGTAAGAGGTTATGAATTGTCGCTTCGTAAGGTTGATGCCGAGATGGTCGAAGTAGAGTAATTATTTATTTGAGTAAAAGTTAGACATAACTAACTATGCGGTGTACATAACGGTTAGTTATTGCTAATTAAGAAAGGTGGATTGTTATGGATCTCAGAATTGCCTTGGCAGGTAATCCGAACAGCGGTAAGACTACATTGTTTAACGCACTCACCGGTTCCAACCAGTTCGTTGGTAACTGGCCTGGAGTAACGGTTGAAAAGAAGGAAGGTAAGCTTAAAAAGCACGATGGTGTTGTTATTACAGACCTTCCGGGTATCTATTCTCTTTCTCCTTACACATTGGAGGAAGTTGTTGCAAGAAATTATCTTATTAAGGAAAGACCAAATGCGATCTTGAATATCGTTGACGGTACCAACCTTGAGAGAAACCTCTATCTCACAACACAACTGACGGAACTCGGTATTCCTGTTGTTATCGCCGTCAACATGATGGATGTTGTAAAAAAGAACGGCGACAGGATCGACATGAAGGAACTTTCCAGACAGTTCGGTTGTAAGGTAGTCGAGATATCAGCTCTTAAGGGTACAGGTATTATGGAAGCTGCTGAAGCTGCTATCGATGCCGCTAATAATACAAAGACTATTCCTACACATTCATTCTCAGGACCGGTTGAACATGCTATCGCTCATATCGAAGAAGCAGCAGTTCATGATCTTCCTGAAGAGCAGCAGAGATGGTATGCCATCAAGATCTTTGAGAGAGACGATAAAGTCCTTGAGCAGCTCAGCATTCCTGCTGATAAGATGGCTCATATCGAAGAAGACATCAAGGCAGCAGAGAAGGAACTTGATGACGATTCAGAATCCATCATCACAAATGAGAGATATATCTTTATTGCCAACGCAATGAAGTCCTCGTATAAGAAAAAGAGTGCAGGCAAGATGACTGCATCTGATAAGATCGACAGGATCGTAACAAACCGTTGGCTCGGTCTCCCGATCTTTGCACTCATAATGATCGTAGTCTACTACGTTTCCATGGTAACAGTCGGTGCTGCTGCAACAGACTGGGTTAACGACGGCGTATTCGGAGACGGTTTCCACCTCTTTGGTATCGGTACATCCAAGTACGAAGAAGCAGCCGAAGAATACGGTGACACTAATGCAATCATGGCTTCCGTCGTCGATGAGTACGGTGACGATTCTATGGCTGAAGCGCTCGACAGTGAAGACGGCTTAAGTGATGATCAGATCGCAACTCTTAAGGCAGCCGTTCCTGCTGATGCAACTCTCACATATGAACTCGAAGATGAAGAGACCTTGGAAGTAACCGAAGATGAAGCTTCCTATGAAGATATCACTGCTTCTCTTGATAAATACGGCAGCGAGCCTGATCCTTCCGAATACGGAGTATGGATCCCGAGTATTCCTGCTGCTATCGAGACTCTTCTCGACAAAGCAGGATGTGCTGACTGGCTCAAGGGTCTTATCCTTGACGGTATCGTAGCAGGTGTCGGCGCAGTATTGGGCTTTGTTCCGCAGATGCTCGTATTGTTCTTCTTCCTGGCATTCCTTGAGTCATGCGGATACATGGCTCGAATCGCATTCGTCCTCGACCGTATCTTCAGAAAGTTCGGTCTTTCAGGTAAATCATTTATTCCAATGCTCGTCGGTACAGGTTGCGGTATCCCTGGTATCATGGCCTCCCGTACTATCGAAAACGAGCGCGACCGAAGAATGACCATCATGACTACGACCTTCATCCCATGTGGTGCAAAGGTTCCGTTCATCGCCATGATCGCAGGCGCGATCTTCGGAGGCTCGGCTATACAAAAGTCGATCGTATCCGTATCTGCTTACTTCGTTGGTATGGCAGCGATAATCATCTCGGGTATCATCCTTAAAAAGACAAAGCCGTTCGCAGGCGAGCCTGCTCCGTTCGTTATGGAGCTTCCTGCTTACCACCTGCCGACGATCAGCAATATCCTCCGTTCCACTTGGGAGCGCGGCTGGTCCTTCATCAAAAAGGCAGGAACAGTTATCCTCCTTTCAACGATCTTTGTATGGTTCACAACATACTTTGGTGTTGTTGACGGATCCATAAAGATGCTCGAGGAAGATCAGCTCGACATGTCATTCCTCGCGAACATCGGTTCGGTCCTTGCTTGGGTATTTAAGCCTCTCGGATGGGGCAACTGGCAGGCAACTGTTGCTTCCATCACAGGACTCGTTGCTAAGGAAAACATCGTTGGTACAATGGGTATCCTCTACGGCGGCGGAGACAAGACAGTTTACCAGACACTGGCAAGCGTATTTACCGGTGTAACAGGTTATTCCTTCCTCGTATTCAACCTCCTCTGCGCTCCTTGCTTTGCAGCTATCGGTGCTATCAAGAGAGAGATGAATAACTGGAAGTGGACAACATTTGCAGTTGCTTATGAGTGCGGATTCGCTTATGTAATCGCATTCCTCGTAACACAGATCGGAAATGCCTTCTCCGGCAACTTAAACGTCATTGGACTTATCCTTGCCATTGCGATCATTGGCCTTATGGGATACCTCCTCTTCCGTCCTTACAAGGAAGCTTCAAAGCTCAGCGTTAATGTAAAGGTCTGATAATATGATCGATTTTTTGAAGGATAACATCGGCACGATAGTGACTGGTCTTGTAGTTCTGGGTGTGGTCATCCTTATAGTGATGAGCATGAGGAAAGACAAGAAACAGCACAAGAGTTCCTGCGGCTGTAACTGTGCAGGTTGCGCCATGGCGGGTTCGTGCCATAGCAATAAGAAAGACAACTAACCTATGACCTCCTGATAGATGTTATTCACTCGCAAAGAGACTGCTCAATTCGAAAGATTGGGCAGTCTTTTTCGATAAGAGGGAAAAAAACAAAAATTAGAGCGAAACGTTTCGAGAAAAACAAAAAATTTGATATACAAAGACAAGAAAATGTTATCTAATATATGTGTCACAAGCGGTTGACGATTAGAAAGAATAATACTTTGGGCAAATGTTATGTGAGCTGCACTCCTTAGGAGTGCAGTTTTTTGTGAAACGAAAACCGCGCGATAGTCGCGCGGTTCCATAGAGCTTAAGCGGTGAACAAAAACCTCCTGATGTAGAATAAACGCGTGACCTGCCAGTTACGCAACTACACCAGGAGGTAAAAATGTCAGAAAAGAATTCCGACGCAAAAAGTCTAGCACACACAAAATGGAACTGTAAATATCATGTAGTATTCGCTCCAAAGTACAGAAGAAAAGTATTC